>DATNID010000068.1:0-78166 GCA_035604615.1 Allostellaceae bacterium
TATCGAGACGATCATCCACACGACTATAGCTCCTATATACGCGTACATAAGTGCTGTTTGGGCAGGAACGGAAAATCCGCTGTGGCTCCATCTCGTGCTAATTCCCGGCAGTGTATTAGCCGGGGTAGCTGTTGGACTTGGGATAGTATTTGAGCGGCCGAAATGTTCAGAAGCAGTACAGCACATTGGATTTTGGCTTGTCGTGCTCGGAGTCGCCGTCGAATCACTCTGTACAGTTTCATTGTTCGTTGTGGACGAACGTATAAGTATCGCCCAGCAATCCACGATTATTGACTTAATGCGCGCCGCAGGTTCGCGTCGAATTGACGCGGGACCATTTCTCTCCGCGCTCTCAGGAAAGCCAATTGCGCAAGTCTTAATAGAAGCGTCACCAGAAGCGCCGGATGGATTATCAACGGCGGCCCAAATAAGCAGCTTATTAATAAAAGCTGGCTGGCCAAAACCCGAATACAAAGATATGGAAGAGAAATATCGAAATCTTGTGCGACAAGCGCAAGCCCCGGAACCGGAGGACCTCAACGATTTAAGGACATCGTCTCGAATATATTTAATATCAGGACTTCCTGACTCAGGATTTGGTTCTGCATTCAATGCGCTCCTGCTCGCAATCGCAGGCGGATTGCACACTACCCAGAATGGTTTAGGCGATCCAAGTTTGGCCCCTACGAACATGCTCGTGGTGCTGATTTTCCCGAGATAGGGCGCACCGTAAGCGAATGGCGAAAAATGAATTGCCGCCAAACCGCAAACCACAATTAGGGAGATAAATATATAAATCCCGTCATTTGATTGCCTCTTGAAGTTGTGCCCACCGGATGTTGTGATTGGCGGGTTCGGTATCACAGGATATTGATGTCACGCTGCCATGGCCGATCTGTTCGATAATCTCGCGCGCAAGCCCCAGCCGGGCGGCTACTCCGCCAAGGACATCGAGGTCCTGGAGGGGCTGGAGCCGGTGCGCCGCCGCCCGGCGATGTATATCGGCGGCACCGACGAGCGCGCCCTTCACCACCTCGCCGCCGAGGTGCTCGACAACGCCATGGACGAGGCGGTGGCCGGCCATGCCAGCCGCATCGAGCTCGAGCTCCGGGGCGACGGCTGCGTCGTGGTGCGCGACAACGGCCGCGGCATTCCGGTCGACCCGCATCCCAAATTCCCCAAGGTCTCGGCGCTCGAGATCATCCTGACCATGCTGCACTCCGGCGGCAAGTTCTCGGGCGAGGCCTACAAGACCTCGGGCGGGCTGCATGGGGTCGGCATCTCGGTGGTGAACGCCCTCTCCGACCGGCTCGAGGTCGAGGTGGCGCGCGACCGCCGCCTGTGGCTGCAAAGCTACGAGCGCGGCAAGCCCAAGACCAAGCTCAAGGACGCGGGCCCGGTGCAGAACCGGCGCGGCACCACGGTCACTTTCCATCCCGACCCGCAGATTTTCGGGACCCAGCTCCATTTCAAGCCGGCGCTGCTCTACCGCATGGCGCGGGCCAAGGCCTATCTCTTCCGCGGCGTGGAGATTCGCTGGCGCTGCGATCCAGCCTTGCCGCGCCCCGACGGCGTGCCGCAGGAAGAGCTCCTGCACTTCCCCGGCGGCTTGGCGGATTATCTCGCCTCCGAGCTCGACGGGCGCGACACGCTGACCCCGCGTCCCTTCGCCGGCCAGGCCGAGTTCCCCGAGGGCGGCAGCGTCGAATGGGCGATCGCTTGGCCGGTCGATCTCGAGGCGCATCTCTCGACCTATTGCAACACCGTGCCGACGCCCGAGGGCGGGACCCACGAGCAGGGCTTGCGCAGCGCGCTGACCCGCGGCCTCAAGGCCTATGGCGAGCTGACCGGCAACCGCCGTGCCGCGCAGATCGCGCCCGAGGACGTGATGACCGGCGCGGTGGTGATCCTGTCGCTGTTCATGCGCGAGCCCCAATTCCAGGGCCAGACCAAGGAGCGCCTGGCCTCGGCCGAGGCGACGCGCCTCGTCGAGGGCGCGCTCAAGGACCGGTTCGACCACTGGCTGAGCGAGGACCCGCAAGGCGCGCGCGACCTGCTCGACGCCGTGATCGAGCGCGCCGACGACCGCCTGCGCCGGCGCCAGGAGCGCGAGCTCGAGCGCAAGACCGCGACGCGCAAGCTGCGCCTCCCCGGCAAGCTCACCGACTGCTCGTGCTCGTCGCCCGATGGCACCGAGATCTTCCTGGTGGAGGGCGACAGCGCCGGCGGCTCGGCCAAGCAGGCGCGCGAGCGCGAGACGCAGGCGATCCTGCCCTTGCGCGGGAAAATCCTCAACGTCGCCTCGGCGACCATCGACAAATTGCGCCAGAACCAGGAGCTGGCGGATCTGGTACAGGCGCTGGGCTGCGGCTCGGGCGAGCGCTACCAGGAGGAGAAGCTGCGCTACGAGCGCGTCATCATCATGACCGACGCCGATGTCGACGGCGCGCATATCGCGGCGCTGCTGATGACCTTCTTCTTCCGCGAGATGCCCAAGCTGGTGGCGGCCGGGCGGCTGTTCCTGGCCTCGCCGCCGCTCTACCGGCTGCAAGCCGGCGACACCACCGTCTATGCCCGCGACGACGCACACAAGGACGAGCTGATGCGCACCATTTTCGCCGCCGCCAAGGGCAAGCTCGAGGTGAGCCGCTTCAAGGGGCTGGGCGAGATGCCGCCCAAAAGCCTGCGCGACACCACCATGCACCCTTCGACGCGCACCTTGCTGCGCGTCACCGTGCCGGAGAAGAGCACGCCCGAATTCGCCGACGCGGCGCAGTTGTTCGAGAGCCTGATGGGCCGCAAGCCCGAGCTGCGCTACGCCTTCATCCAGGACAAGGCCAAGTTCGCGAAGGATTTGGATGTTTGAGCGTGGATTTCTTCGATAAGACGATATTTAGAGCCGAAATCTACCCATGCCTGCCATTGTCGGTAGCCTAATGTGGGATGCATGTGCACATTTGAGACAGAACTCCTCTGCTTTTCTCAGGCGGCCATTCGACGTGTGCTAGGCCGATGGACCAGAAATGATGAAATTTGACGTGCAGTTAACCAGAGCTTGCCGTATCCGCTGTCTGTAGCAAGATGGGCCTCCGTAAGGAGGGGTTGAATGGCGAGAAAAGAAGGCCCAGTTTCCGTATGCGTCATTAACCTAAAGGGCGGTGTCGGAAAGTCGACCATTTGCGCCCTCTTAGCGCGCCGTGCGTTCGCACTGCACGGACTTGATGTTTTGGCGATTGATCTCGACCCACAAGCAAATCTCAGCCAGGCGTTGATGCACAATGGTTACGAGGATTTTTTGAGGCAGCGTCGCCCGTCAATTGTCGAGATCTTCAATGGTTATCGTCCGCCGACTTCTCGGACGGTGAGTCCAAGCCCACTTTCACCTTTGGATGCAATTGAAACCATTGGTCAGACCGAAGGCAGATCACTCCAATTAATTCCTTCTAGATTTGACTTTTCCGACAATCTGCTCGGCGCGGTGCGTCCTGACCCTCGGGTCTTAGCGCGATTTTTGACCGAAAATTTTCAACACAAGGATTTAATCATCATCGATTGTGCGCCCACCGAGTCCATACTGACCCTTGCGGCGTACCATGCATGCGGACTGGTCCTTGTGCCTGTGAAGCCTGAGTACTTTGCGACTATAGGATTTCCGTTGTTGCGAGAATCGTTGACAAATTTCAGAAACCAGAATCGGAGCCATCAAATTTCTGTCTGTGGTGTTGTGATCAACAACGCATTCTATAACGGCGGCAATAACGGCGGTCCGGAAAAGGCTCGCGCGCTCGGTGAGATCAAGTTGGAGGCTCATCAGAACAACTGGACAATTTATAATCATGAGATTCCTCATTCTCGCGGGTTTCCGAAGATCATGCGAGGAGACAATAGTTGGTCTGGGAATGCCTCCGAGTTCCGGCATTTTGCCATTGAATTTTTTAAGTCGACAGGGCTCTGACCATCGTGCTGATTAATCGAGGAATAGCATGACATCCAAACGTCACGCCTTGTTATTGAAGTTCGTAGAAACGCTCGTCGAAGAGTGGAGCTACGACGAAGTTCAGAGGGCGCTTACTGAACTTCCCGACGCGGCTGGTGGAACTCACGCTGCATCTGCGTTGGTGGGAGGAGTGTCACAACACCCCTCATTCAATCGAGGAGTGAACCGCTCAAAAAGACCGACAGCTGTGGAACAAGTTACTAAATTGAGCAATTGGAATGGTGAACGTGAAACGCTGCTTGTGATAGCAGAAAAGTTCGATAGGAAAGAGTTCCTCCCTAGCATCGGAGATATCAGAGAATTCCTCGCGATGATGGGTGAAGCCTCTGCTGGAATGAAGGATCGGTTGGACGGCTTCCGGCGTCTTTTGTCCTCCTTAACCCAATTGCCCCCTGACAAGCTCAAGCGTCTAGCGAGCAGCACCAGCTATTCTGGTCCCGCGCAACTCGGGCCGCTTTCTGACGCGATAAAATCGACGGGCGATGCGATTCGGCGCAGCGAGATGGTGCCTGAAACCGAGCAAAAATCTTGACTTCTTCGCCGACTAAGGCGTCGGCAGAGGTTCGGGCACGATTGCCCGGAACTGCTCTCCCAAAGCTCCGACCCAACGGCGCTACGGCCGCCTGCGCTCACGTCCACGCCGGTATGCGGTGCGGAATCGCTTCCGCCAGCGCGCGATAGACCGGGTCGGGGCGCCGGCGGTCCTCGCTGAGACAGGCTTCCGTCAATTTGAGCACGTGGTCGTCGCGGTGCGCGATGGCGCGGTCGATGAGCTCGTCGCGGTCGAGTTTCGGCGCCGGGATTTCGGGATCGGTCTCGCGCGGGCGCGGGCGGGCCATGCGCGAAACGATCGAGGCGCTGCCCTGCCAGGCGCGGCGGTAGACCCAGGCGCCGAAGGCCGGCGGGAAGAACGGCAGCAAGGTGCGCAACGACGCCGCCGCCGTGATGGTGTGGACGAGCTGAATCTGCGGCACCATGGCAAGCTCGCCATGCGTCAGCAGCACGCGCGCGAAGGTCGCGGTGTGGCGGCTCAAGGCGTCGTCGGCGTTCTCGGTGGCGGCGAGACTTTCGACCGTCGTTGCGATGGCGGCGCCCGGTCCGCGCGGCAAGGCATCGAGCGCCTCGTCGAGCCGCTTCGTGCCGTGGAGGTCGGGGTCGCCGGGAAGGCGGGCAAAGCTCCCCGCCCAATATGCGAGGCCCCGTGCCAGCTCGTCGCGCTGCAGCGCGCTGGGCTCGCCCCCCTCGGGCAGCGCGCGCACGGCATGGGAGGTGCGCAGCAGCCCATGCGTCAAGCCGCCGATATAGCCGTCGAGCAGGCGCGGGACCCAGGTGCGGATCGTGTCCTGCCACGGAGCCTCGCTGAGCGCGACGCGGAAATACGCGAACCAGTCGCTGAGCCGCGCGACATCGCCCAGCGCGCCGCGCCACGCGCCCTCGTCCGCGCCGTCGATCGGCTCGTGCAGGGGCGGCGCCGCGACGTGGCGGTAATGCGCAATATAGCGATCGACCCAAGGGGCGATGCGGTCGTTGCGCCCCAGGCTGCTGATCGCCTCGGCCACCATGGGCCCGTGCTCGGAAAAGCCCGGCTCCATGGTGAATTCGATGCCCTTGAGCCGCGCCAGCGCGTCGTTGATGGCGTCCTGCCGTGTGACCATGCCGATCGCCTCCTGTCGTTCAGGCTACAAGCTCAAGTGAACTTGAGGTCAAGCGGCAAATGCGATAGCGTCGCACGCATGCTTCCGGCCCTCCTCACCATCGGCGACATCAGGCGGCGGAGCGGCGTCGCCGCCTCGGCGCTGCGCTTTTATGAGGAGCGCGGGCTGATCCGTTCGGAGCGGGCGGGATCGGGCCATCGCCGCTATGCGCGGGCGGTGCTGCGGCGCATCGCCTTCATCGTCTTCGCGCAGCGCATCGGCCTCACGCTCAACGAGATCGGGGCCGAGCTTGCCAAGCTGCCGGACGGCCATGTGCCAAAGGCGCGCGACTGGTCGCGGCTGTCGCAATCCTGGACCCGGCGCATCGACGCGCGGATCGCCGAGCTGGAGCGGCTCAAGACCGGCCTCAGCCTATGCATCGGCTGCGGCTGCCTGTCGCTCGAGCGCTGCAAGCTGGTCAATCCGGAGGACCGGTTCGCCGCGCGCGGCCCCGGCCCGCGCCATTGGCTCGGCGACGGCCGCCCGTGAGCGGGCGCGCTCACCACACGCCCGGCAAGAGGCGATACCGCACCCGCGCGCGATATTCGGCATAGCCCGGCAGGTTCGCAGTCAGCACCCGCTCCTCGTCGAGGAGCCGCCAGCCGCCCACCAGCATCATCGCCGCGACCGGCACCACGCCCCACCACGAGGCGAGCGCCAGCGGCTCGCCCAGGAACATGACGATTGCGCCCGCATACATCGGATGCCGCACGATGGCGTAGGGTCCGGTCGAGACGACGGTCTGGCCGGGCACCACGTCGACGATCGCCGCGGCGTAGCTGTTCGCCCTGAAGACGAAGAAGACGACCAGGTAGCCGAGCGCGAAGAGCGCGTCGCCCGCGACCGCGAGCGAGGCCGGCACCGACGACCAGCCGAAGCGGCGGTCGAGCGCGGGCACCACGATCCCGGCGGCGAAGCCCAGCGACATCAGCAGCAGGATGATCTTCTGGCGCCACCCCTTCTCCGCCAGCGGTCCCGCCTTCATGCGCCGCGCCAGGAGTTGCGGATCGTGCTTCATCAGATACACGGTCACGGCAAGCGCCGCGCCGAAGAACACGGCGAGGAAGAGCCACGCCTGCCAATAATCGAGCGTCCCGGCCGGCAGGAACAGCAGCGCCGCCATCACCGCCGCGAGCTGTCCCATCCCGGCGAGGGCTTTCCGGTCGAGGTCGGTCATGGTCCAGTCCTGTCGCCGGGGAAATGATATGGATTATGCTCGGCCAGGCCGGAAGACCTGCCGGTGCAGCAGCCGGCCAAGATCACACTCAAGGTCAACCTCAAGACCGCGAAAACCCTGGGCCTCACAATTCCGGGCTCGATCCTGGCCCGCGCCGACGAGATCATCGAATGACGCCGGGCGCTCCGCTAACGCCCTGGGCCGGCAATGACATTTCAGCCATGCCGAGGTATGAATTGACATTCCGCCCGCAAGGACCAAATAAGACCTGACGCCAATGTCATAACAACAAGCGAAAGCGAATTCGGAAGTCTATGTCATTTTCCGATCTGGGCCTCTCCTCCGAGGTCTTGCGGGCAGTCGAGGATGCCGGTTACACGGTCCCGACCCCGATCCAGGAGCAGGCCATTCCCTATGTGCTGATGGGCCGCGACGTACTCGGCTGCGCCCAAACCGGCACCGGCAAGACCGCCTCCTTCACCCTTCCCATGATCGACATGCTGGCCGCCGGCCGCGCCAAGGCGCGCATGCCGCGCTCGCTCATCCTCGAGCCGACGCGCGAATTGGCGGCCCAGGTGTCGGAGGCCTTCGAGACCTATGGCAAGTACCACAAGCTCGACATGGCGCTCTTGATCGGCGGCGAGAGCTTCGGCGACCAGGAGCGCAAGCTCGACCGCGGCGTCGACGTGCTGATCGCCACGCCCGGCCGCTTCATCGACCTCTACGAGCGCGGCAAGATCCTGCTCTCCGACGTCAAGGTGCTGGTGATCGACGAGGCCGACCGCATGCTCGACATGGGCTTCATCCCCGATGTCGAGCGCATCGTCGGCATGCTGCCCCGCATCCGCCAGACCCTGTTCTTCTCCGCCACCATGCCGTCCGAGATCCGGCGGCTGGCCGACGCCTTCCTGATGAACCCCAAGGAGATCAGCGTCTCGGCCCCGGCCTCGCCGGCCGCGATGGTGATCCAGGCGCTCACCATCGTGCAGCCGCACGACAAGCGCGAGGCGCTGCGCCGCTTGATCCGCAGCGAGAACGTCAAGAACGCGCTCATCTTCTGCAACCGCAAGCGCGACGTCGATATCCTCTACCGCTCGCTCGCCAAGCACGGCTTCAACTGCGCCGCGCTCCACGGCGACATGCCGCAATCGAAGCGCACCGAGACCTTGGAGCGCTTCCGCAACGGCGAGATCAGGCTCTTGGTCGCGAGCGACGTGGCGGCGCGCGGGCTCGACATCGAGTTCATGTCGCACGTCTTTAATTTCGACGTGCCGATCCACGCCGAGGACTATGTCCACCGCATCGGCCGCACCGGCCGCGCCGGCCGCGAGGGCCGTTCCTTCACCCTGGCGACGCCGGCCGACGGCCGCTTCGTCGCGGCGATCGAGCACCTGATCGGCAAGGCGATCCCGGTGATCACCGTGCCGTCGCTCTCCACCGGCACGTTCGAGGAGGGCGAAGGCGCCAAGACCGAGCCGCGCCGCGGCGCCCGCCCGCAACGCGGCCGCACCCCGCGCCGCCCGCAAGCCGCGCGCAAGGACGACCACGCCCCGCGCCCAGCACAAGCTGCCGAGCGCCCCGCTGCACATGCCCCGGCCGCACACGCCCCGGCTGCCCATGCCCCGGCTGCCCATGCCGACGGCCATCCCGCCCGCCGCGACGAGCGGCCGCCGCGCCGGCCGGCGCGACGGGACGAGCACCGGGCGCCGCAAGCCCCGCGCCACGCGCCCGTTTCCATGGACCAGTTCACCGTCGACTCGGCCGGCAAGGTGACGCCCTTGCCGCGCGCGGACAAGCATCCGCCCCAGGAGGCGGAGGACGAGGGCGGCGTCGTCGGTTTCGGCGACCACATGCCCGCCTTCCTCGCCCGCCCCGGGAGATAGACGAGACGCGGCGGGGGAGCGAGGGCCGCATGAAGACCATCTTCGTGATGATGAAGTGCGAGCTGGGCCGGGCCTACAAGGTCGCCGAAGAGGCGGTCGAGACGGTCGAGCAGGTGTCCGAGGTCTATTCCATCTCGGGCCAGTACGATCTCCTGCTGAAATGCTATCTTGCCGACGACATGGATGTCGGCCATTTCGTGATCGAGAAGATCCAGACGCTGCCCGACGTGAAGGACACTTTCACCATCATGGCCTACAAGGCCTTCTCCGAAGACCAGACCTGACGCCGTGAGCGACCGTGCCATCGTCATCGTCGGCGCGGGACACGCGGGCGGACGCGCGGCCGAGGCGCTGCGCGCCGCCGGCCACACCGGCGCCGTCACCCTGATCGGCAGCGAGCTTCATCCGCCCTACGAGCGGCCGCCCCTGTCGAAGGAGCTGCTCGCCGGCGCCGTGGCGGTCGAGAAGACCTATATCCGCCCGATGGGCTGGTACGCCGAGCAGCATATCGAGCTGCGCCTCGGCGTCGACGCCGTCGGCATCGACCGCGCGGCGCGGCGCGTCACGCTCGGCGACGGCGCGACGGTGCCTTATGACGCGCTCCTCCTCACCACCGGCGCGCGGCCGCGTCAGTTGCGCATCCCCGGCGGGCAGGGACCGCGCATCTTCTATCTGCGCGACATCGGCGACTCGCTCGCCTTGCGCGAGCGTCTGGTGCCGGGCGCGCGCTTCGTCGTCATCGGCGCGGGATTCATCGGTCTCGAAGTGGCGGCGACGGCGAAGAAGCGCGGCGCGCATGTGACCGTGCTGGAGCTGGCGCCGCACGTACTCGCCCGCGTGCTGCCGCCCGAGATCGCCGACTATGTCGCCGAGCTCCATCGCCGCAACGGCGTCGTGCTGCGCACCGGCGTCGCCGTCACCGCGATCGAGGATCGCGGCAGCGAGCTGGCGATCGTCACCGGCGAGGGCGAGCGGATTATCGCCGACTATGTCGCGGTCGGCATCGGCGCCCAGCCCAACATCGAGCTGGCGCAAGCGGCCGGGATTGCCTGCGAGGACGGCATCCGCGTCGATGAGTTCGGCCGCAGCAGCGATCCCGACATTTTCGCCGCCGGCGACGTGACGCGGCACTTCAACCCTTTGGTCGGCCGCCACATCCGGCTCGAAGCGTGGCAGAACGCGCAGAACCAGGCGATCGCAGTGGCCAAGGTGATGGCGGGCGGGACCGCGCCCTTCGCCGAGGTGCCGTGGTTCTGGACCGACCAGTTCGACATGAATTTGCAGATGGCGGGCGCGCCCGAGCGCTGGGACCAGCTGGTCTTCCGCGGCGATCCTGCCGAGCGCAGCTTCACCGCGTTCCATCTCGCCGGCGGCAAGCCGGTCGCGGTCACCACCGTCAACGCCATCCGCGACATGCGCTTCGGCCGCATGATGATCCAGCGCGGCGTGGCGGTCGATCCGGCCCTCCTCGCCGACAAGAACGTCAAGCTCCAGGACCTCGCGCGCTGAAGTCAGTGCCGCGCGAAGAGCGGCCGGCCGATCGACTCGGGGAAGAGGTAATCCAGCGACAGGTGGAACTGCGCGATGACGCCGACGCCGCTGCCGGCGGCGCGGGTCGCGGGCAATAACGCCTCCAGCCCCAACTCCCAGCCCTCGCCGGCATAGTTGACGCCGGGCGCGACCGTCACGGCGGTGGTGACGCCGTGCGAGGCGGTGGTGGGCGTCGAGAACTGCAGCTCGACCATCGGGGTCAGGGCGCGCACCAGATCGGGCAGCTTCAAGGCCGCCACCTTGGCCTCGAGATAGGGCAGCGAGTATTCGAGCGCGACGCCGCCGACGAGCTGGTCGGGCCGCGGATTGTTGTCGGCGCGCTGATAGCCCAGGGTCGCGGCCACGGCGATGGGCTTGAGATAATCCGCGCCGAGATCGCCCATCCCCTTGCCGAGAAAGAGCGCGGGCGTGGTGGCGCCGGTGCGGCTCGCGCCGACGCCGCGCGCCCCGGTCCCGCCCCATTCGCGATCGATGCCCACCGACAGCAGCAGCTCGTGGGTGTCGTCGAGCACGGCCAGGTATTTCAGGTTGGTCTCGAGATTCTGCCAGCCGCTGGAATTGCTGGCGCCGGCGCCGGCGCGGTCGAGCCGGCTCCAGCCGTCCTCGATCCCGACCGAGAGCCGTTCGGTGATCGTCTTGTTGTAGACGCCGGTGAAATCGGTCTCGCGGTCGCTCGAACCGTGAAGCGTGGCGCTGCGCTGCGGCTCGGTGCCGGCAGTGAAATAGGCGTCGTCCGACGGCGCGATCTGCGGCAGCAGCACCGTCGCCGGAAAAAGCCGGTCGCCGGCGGCGGTGTAGGCGAGCGCGGGCCCGGCGAGGGACGCCAGGCCAGCCGCGAGGAGCGCGATCCGTGTCACGCGCGTCATAGGATACTGAAGGGGGGGACCTGTCAACGCGGGTCCCTCACTTCGAGGTGGCGACGAAGACACCATCCCAGTCCGGTCCCGGCGGATTGGCGGCGAAGTATTCGATGCGCTCGGCATAGAGGTCGTAAAGCTCGGCGCGCGCGGGATCGAGGCCGCGGCACAGCGCCAGCGCCGCCCGCGCGCCTGCCCAATCCTGCGCCCGATAGCGCGCCAGCATCGCCTCCTGCCGCGCCGCCAGCGCCTTGAACTCGGCCGTCGCAGCGAGCGCCCCATCGCCGAGGAGCGCGTAGATGCGTACCGCCTCGCGCTTCCCCATGACGGCGATGAGATCGAGCTCGAGCGCGGCCCAGCTGGGCGCCGCCGCACGCGTCGTCTCGCCGATGACGATGTCGACGCCGTAGGTCTTGCTTTGGCCCTCGAGGCGCGAGGCCAGGTTGACCGCGTCGCCCAGCACCGAATAGTCGAAGCGCTGATCCGAGCCCATGTTGCCGACGACGCACTCGCCGGTGTTGAGACCGATGCCGATCTTGAGCTGGTGGTGCGGCCGGCCCTCTGCCTTCGCCTCCGCCTCGAGCCGCGCATTGACGGCACCGAGCGCGTCGATCATGGCGAGCGCGCTGCCGCAGGCGTGATCGGCATGCTCGGCGTCGTCAAGCGGCGCGTTCCAGAACGCCATGATGCAGTCGCCCATGTATTTGTCGATGGTGCCGCGCCGCGCCATGATGAGATCGGTCATCGGCGTCAGAAACCGGTTGATGAGGTGGGTCAGTCCCTGCGGGTTGGACTTGAACCCCTCGGAGATCGTGGTGAAGCCGCGCACGTCGCAGAACAGCATGGTCATGGCGCGGGTCTCG
This sequence comes from Allostellaceae bacterium, assembly GCA_035604615.1. Lineage (GTDB taxonomy): Bacteria > Pseudomonadota > Alphaproteobacteria > ATCC43930 > CGMCC-115725 > DATJLY01. The sequence continues at coordinate 12,023 of DATNID010000068.1, forward strand.
CCGCCGAGCTTGAGGCGCTCGGGGTTGGTCGCGAGCAGGCTCACCATGTCGGGCGCGAGGTAGTGGCGGAAGGCCGAGGCGATGTAGCGGCCCTCGCGATCGACCACCCAGTAGCGGAACAGCAGCACGCTCACCACCGCCGCCGCCAGCGACGCAACGGGCGCGACCGCGGGCAGCCACAGATCGCGGGCGAACGCGGCTTGCGCGCCGCCGAGCCACAAAGCGATCGGCGCCAGCCCCGCCAGCGCCGCCCACCGGGTCGGAAGATGGGCCGCCGCCGCGCCGGTCGCGGCCGCCAGCGCCAGCACCAGGACGATCACGAGCACGGGCCAGGGCGGCGGGTCCTCGGCAATGAAGTCGCGCGCGATGAGCGTGTCGATGACGTTGGCCATGCGCTCGGTCCCCGGCATCTGGGTCGCGCCGAAGGGCGCGGCGTTGCTGTCGGGATTGCCGACGAAAGACGCGCCGATGAGGACGATGCGGCCGCTGAGCGCCGCCTCCGGCACGCGGCCCGCGACCAGGTCGGCGAAGGAATACGTGGCGAACGTGCCGCGCGGTCCGCGGTAATTGATGAGGAGCCGCATTGCCGCGTCGGTCGGCACGAAATTGTCGCCGATGGCGACGCCGGCGCCGGGTGCCAGCGCCACCTTGTCCCACGGTATGCCGAGATATGACGCGGCGGCGCGCACCGGCAGCGAGGCGAAGAAATCGCCCGCGAACGGCAGGGCCAGATAGTCATAGCGCGGCGCGCCGTCACGATCGAAGGCGAGATTGACGTGCCCCAATCCCGCGGCCGCCGCAGCGAGCGGCGGCAGCGGCATCAGCGCCGACACCGGCGCCAGCGGGAAAGAGGGCGGCACCACGCTCTTGTCGAAGCGCTGGTAGGCGGCGTTGGCGAGGATGTCGGGCTCGTCGCCCTTGGCGCCGGTGAAGCTGAAGGCCACCGGCAGCAGCACGTTGCCGGCCTCGCTTATGGCGGCGGCAAGGTCGGCGTCCGGATCGTCGGAGGCGAGGCGCTCCAGCGCGGCGCGGCGCTGGTCGTCGGGGGTGAGCGCCGAAGCCGCCGCCGACGCGGCCGCGCGCGCCTCGGGCGGGATGCGCTGCTCCGGCTCGGCGAAGAGCAGGTCGAACACCGCCGTCTTGGCGTGCGCCTTGGCGAGGCCGCGCAGCGCGGCTGCGAAGAGGTGGCGGCTGAACGGCCAGCGGCCGAGCGCGGCGATGCTGGCGTCATCGACCAGCACCACCGCGATCTCGGCGCCGGGCGCACGAATCCCGCGTAGGCGGAAGCGCAGATCGAGCGACGCGGTCTCGAGGCCGCGCATCGCACCGGTGCCATCGAGCAGCGCCAGGGCCAGCACGATCCAGGCGGCGACCAGCGCCAGCCCGGCCTCGCGTGCGCCGCGTGGGACCGTCACGCCGATCCGGTCACGGCACGTCGGTGCGGGCGATGACGGCGTCGAATTCCGCCGCGGTCCAGACGCGCGCCTGGACCGGGTCGCGCCCCGCCTCGACCCGCGCGCCCCAGCGGGCGGGAATGCGCACGCTGTGGCCGGTGGCGGCGCTGGTCAGCGCGACGGCGCCCTCGAGTACGCCGACCTGGGTCGAGGACGCGCCCGCCTCGATGAACCAGTCGGTCGAGCGCACCGCGGCGACGCCGGTCGCGGTGTCGACCTCGAAATGCTGCGGCTCGCCGACCGAGGCGACGACGGCGCGGATCAGCCCCGACGCGAGCGACAGCTTGGCGTCGCGCTTCTCGGCGCCGCCGACCTCATAGGCCGCGATCGTGACCTGGCTCCCCGGCGCGGCGGCGATGATCGAGCCGTCCGCCATGCGCAGCTTGAGCTTGGCGCCCTGCGGCACGTCGACCGTGTCGCCGACATGGACCTGGTCGCCGATCTTGAGCGGCGCGCGCGCGCCCTGGGAGACGACGAAACACTGCCCGCCCATCGCCAGCACCTCGCCGGCGTCGGTGGCGGCGGCGGCCGGGCGTCCCGCGAGCGCCAGGGCGAGGGCGAGGGCGAGGATGAGGCGGTTCGGCATGGCGGCGATGGTAAGGAGCGCGTCGTCCGGTCGCAAGCATTGAGAGGCGCGCGGACTTGCCAAATCCCGTGCCGTTTGCAATATCACGCGCGCGACAGCGCAGGGATGAGGCCATGAGCGAAGACAAGGGTGAGTGGGTGACGGTCGCGCAGCGCTCGGCACTGAAGCCGGGCGACGTTCTGGGCATCCAGGCGAAGGACAAGGAGATCGCGCTGTTCGATCTCGACGGCACGGTCTACGCCACCGAGAACACCTGCACCCACGCCTATGCCTATCTCAGCGACGGCTGGGTCGACGGCGACGTGATTGAGTGTCCGCTCCATGGCGGACGGTTCGAGATCAAGACCGGCAAGGGCCTGGGCCCGCCCATCGAATGCGACATCAAGTGCTTCCCGGTGCGCGTCGAGGGCGGCAGCATCCAGATCAAGATCGAGGATTGAAGCGCCTCACGGCTTGAAGGCGCGCGCTTCCGCCAAGCCCGGCGCCCTCGTCACCGCCAGAATTCGTCCAAGCGATCCTACCTAGCCAGCGCCAAGGGCAATATGCCATCGTCCCGGCGGCAAGCGGGGGAGATTCATGCGCAGCGTGGCGGCGGCGATCCTGGCAGCGGTATTCGCCGTGTCGGCCCACGCCGAGGCGATCAAGATCGGCATCCTCAAGACCACCACTTCGGGCCCGGTCTATATCGCGCAGGACAAGGGGTTCTTCGCGGCCGAGCAGCTCCAGTCGGAACTGGTGGTGTTCGAATCGGCGCAGCCCGTCGCCGTCGCCACCGCGTCGGGTGATATCGACTTCGGCTATACGGGCTTCACCGGCGGGTTCTACGGTCTCGCGAGCCAGGGCGTGCTGCGCGTCGTGGGCGGCGGCGCGGGCGAAGTGCCGGGCTATCCCAACGAGCCCTTCCTCGTCTCGCACAAGGCCTGGGATGCGGGCCTCAAATCGTTCAAGGATTTTCCGGGCCATAGCTTCGGCCTGTCGCAGTTCGGCTCGCCGCCGCACTACGCGCTGGGCGTCGTTGCCGAGAAATACGGATTCGACATCAAGACGGTGCGGCTGGTGCCGCTGAACTCGCTGCCGAACATGGTGTCCGCCGTGACCAGCGGCCAGATCGACCTGACCGTGGTGACGGGCAGCCTTGGCGCCGCCGTTCTGGGGCGCGGCGACGCGCGGCTCCTGGGCTATGTCGGCGACGAGGCGCCGTTCCAGCTCGGCGCCGTGATCGCTTCGCGCAAGACGGCGGACGAGCGCGGCGACACCGTACGCCGCTTCCTGCACGCCCTGCAGAAAGGCTCTCGCGCCTATCACGACGCCTTCACCAAGGACGGCAAGCGCGCCGACGGGCCGGACGCGCCGGCGATGATCGCCATCATCGCCCGGAATACCGGCCAGCCCGAGAGCGAGGTCGCCCGCAGCCTGCCCTATGTCGACGCCGAGGCGCGGCTCGATGTCGCCGACGTGACCCGCCAGTACGAATGGTACAAGGCGCAAGGCATGCTCAAGGGCGCGGCGCAATCGTCGGACATGATCGACCGCCGCTATGTCGTGGACTTGACCAAGCGATGAGCGGCGCGAAGAGGGGTTCAGCATGATGCGTAAGATCGGGAAGCTGTGGCGGCTTCTGGCGCTGTTGTCGTGTGCGCTCCTGCTCGCCGCCCGCCCGGCCGCGGCGGACGCGGTCAAGATCGGCGTGCTGAAGGCGACCGGATCGGGGCCGGCCTTCATCGCCCAGGACAAGGGCTATTTCAGCGCCGAGGGACTGAACGCCGAGTTGGTGTTCTTTGAGTCGGCGCAGCCGATCGCGGTCGCGGTCGCGTCGGGCGATGTCGATTTCGGCTATACCGGCCTGACCGGCGGGTTCTATGGCCTCGCCAGCCAAGGCGTGCTGCGCATCATCGGCGGCGGCGCCCACGAGGTCGCGGGCTTCCATTATCAGCCCATCATGGCCTCGAACCGCGCCTGGGACGCGGGCCTGCGCACGGTCAAGGACATCCAAGGCCATTCCTTCGCGGTGTCGCAGATCGGCTCGCCGACGCATTACGCGCTGGGCATGCTGGCGGCGAAATACGGTTTCGAGATCAAGTCCGTGCGCATCCTGCCGCTGCAATCGATCCCGAACATCATGTCGGCGCTCATTGGCGGCCAGGCCGACACCGGCCAGGCTCCCGGCAATGTCGGCAATCCCGCGGTCGCGCGCGGCGACGCGAAGCTCCTCGCCTATGTCGGCGACGAGACGCCCTATCAGCTCGCCGTCCTGTTCACCTCGAGCAAGACCGCGGACGAGCGCCACGACCTGGTCGAGCGCACCGTGCGCGCCATGGTCAAGGCCTCGCGCGACTATCACGACGCCGTCGCCGGCAAGGACGACAAGCGCGCCGACGGGCCGGCCACGGACGAAATTCTCGGCGTCATTGCCAAGAACACCGGCCAGACGCCGGAGCAGGTCAAGCTCGGCATCACCTATGTCGATGTCGCGCAGCGGCTCGACGTCGCCGACGTGCTGCGCCAGGTCGCATGGTATCGCGCACAGGGGCTGGTGAAGGGCCCGGTCGACGGCCCGGCGATGATCGACATGCGCTATGCCGTAGCCGTGCCGGGCGGCTGAGCGGTGCCGCGAGGACTGCTGGGGATCGCGGCGCTGCTGCTCCTCGCCTGGGCGCTGAGCGAGGATCGCTTCCGGGTGCCGGTGCGCGTCGTGGTCGCGGGCGTGCTGCTGCAATTCGGTCTGGCCGTGCTGTTCCTGCGCTTTCCGCCGGCGCGGCGCGTGTTCCTACTCCTCAATGACGGCGTCGCGGCGCTGCAGAAGGCGAGCGAGGCCGGCACCGGCTTCGTCTTCGGCTATCTCGGCGGCGGGAAGCTGCCGTTCGCCGAGACGCAGCCCGGCGCGAGCTTCATCTTCGCGTTCCAGGCGCTGCCGCTGGTGCTGATCATCAGCGCGCTGGCGACGCTCCTGTTCTATTGGGGCGTGCTGCAGCGGATCGTGCAGGGCTTCGCCTGGGTGCTGCGGCGCTCGATCGGCGTCGGCGGCCCGCTGGGCCTGGGCGCGGCGGTCCATATCTTCGTCGGCCACATCGAGGCGCCGCTGCTCATCCGGCCGTATCTCCTGCGGCTGGCGCGGGGCGAGCTCTTCGCGCTGATGAGCTGCGGCATGGCCGGGATCGCCGGCACGGTGATGGTGCTCTATGCCGCGATCCTGGGGCCGATCATTCCCGACGCGCTCGGCAACATCCTGATCGCCTCGGTGATCAGCACGCCGGCGGCGCTCAGCATCGCCGCGCTGATGGTGCCGTTCCGTCCCGATCCCTCGGCCGAGGCGCAGCTCGCCATGCCCGATCCGCCGGTGAGCGCGATGGACGCGGTCGCCAGGGGCACCGGCGACGGCATCATCTTCCTCGCCAACATCACGGCGATGCTGGTGGTGCTGGTGGCGCTGGTGACCTTGGTCAACATGATGCTGGGCCTGCTGCCGAGCCCGGGCGGCGAGGCGATCACCTTGCAGCGCCTCTTCGCCTACGCGTTCCGGCCGGTGATGTGGCTGATCGGCGTGCCTACGCCGGAAGTCGCCGCCGCCGCCTCGCTCATGGGCACCAAGACGGTGCTCAACGAGTTCATCGCCTATGTCGATCTCGCGCACATGCCGGCGGACGCGCTCAGCCCGCACGCGCGCCTCATCATGACTTATGCCATGTGCGGCTTCGCCAATTTCGGCAGCCTCGGCATCATGATCGGCGGCATGGGTGCGATGGTGCCCGAGCGCAAGAACGAGATCGTGTCGCTGGGAATGCGCTCGGTCCTTTCGGGCACGATGGCGACGTGCATGAGCGGCGCGGTGGTGGGGATGCTGTGAGGCAAGATGCATCCTGCGTCCCTCGACTACGCGAGCTTTGCTCGCTCCGCTCAGGATGAGGTAAAATTACTGATGGCAAAAAGAGATGTTCCTCACCCTGAGCGGAGCGAAGCGAAGTCGAAGGGCGCACGAAAGCGCGGCCTTCCCGCGATGCACCCCGGCGAGCTGTTGCGCGAAGACATTGTTACGGCGCTCGGCCGCACGCGCGCCGAGATTGCGCGGCTTCTCGGCGTCTCGCGCCAGACCTTGCATGCGATCCTCACCGAGCGGGCGCCCGTGACGCCGGAGATGGCGCTGCGTTTGGGCAAGCTGTGCGGGAACGGACCGGATTTATGGCTCGCGCTCCAGACGCGCCACGACCTTGAACGGCTGGCCAAGGCGAAGCGCGCGGAGATCGCCGCGATTCCGACGCTCGCGGCGGAGTGAACTTACCGCCGCCCCTCGATTGACCCTCCCCTTGGCCGTGATAGAGTCGCGCCATGGACACGACCCAGACGACCATCCCCGAGCCGCAAGAACTCGTCCGCCGCGCCCGCGACATGGTTCCGCGCCTCGCCCAGCGCGCCCCCCAGGCCGAAGCGGCGCGCTCGCTGCCCAAGGAAACCATCGCCGAGATGCACGAGGCCGGCTTCTTCCGCATCCTCCAGCCCAAGCGCTGGGGCGGCTACGAGATGCATCCGGGCGTCTATTACGACGTGCTGATGACCTTGGCCGAGGGCTGCTTCTCGACCGCGTGGGTCTATGGCGTGGTGGGGCTCCATCCCTGGCTGCTCGCGATCTATGACGACCGCGCGGCGCAGGAGGTGTGGGGCAAGGACCAGCGCACGCTGATCTCGTCGTCGCTGATGCCCGGCGCCCAGGCGATCCCGGTGAAGGACGGGTTCCAGATCAAGGGCCGTTGGATGTATTCGAGCGGCTGCGACCATTGCGACTGGGCCTTCCTCGGTGGCGTGGTGCCGTCGGCCGATCCGGCGGCTTTCGACTGGCGCTTCTTCCTGGTGCCGCGCAAGGACTACCAGATCGTCGATACCTGGCACGTCTCGGGCCTCAAGGCGACCGGCAGCCAGGACATCGTCATCAAGGACGCCTTCGTGCCCGCCTATCGCGCCCACGCGGTCGCGACGATGTACCAATGCCAAGGGCCGGGCCAGGCGGTGAACACCTCCGCGCTCTATCGTATTCCGGCGGCGCAGATCCTCTATCTCGGCGTCGCCTGCGGCGCGATCGGCGCGCTCCAGGGCATGATCGAGCTCTACCGCGCCTATGCCTCGAAGCGCGAGACGCCGCGCGGCAAGACGTCCGAGGACGCGCACGCGCAAATGGCCTGCGCCGAGGCGGCCGCAACGGTCGAGGAGCTGAAGCTGGTCCTGCACCACAATCTCGACCAGCTCGTGGCCGGGGCCGAGCGGCGCGAGGTGCCGGCGATGGCGGACCGGCTCAAATACAAGTTCCACTCGGCCTGGGGCGTCGAGCGCTGCGGCCAGGCGGCGACCAAGCTGTTCAAGGCCTCGGGCGCGCACGCGATCCGCACCGATCTGCCGTTCGGCCGCATCCTCGCCGACATCAATGCCGGGCGGCAGCACGTCTCGAACCAGCCCGAGCATTTCGGCCGCTCCTGGGGCGGCATGCTGCTGGGCGGGCCGGCGCCGACGGAAATCCTGATCTGATGGCAACGCTGGCGACGATCGCCATCGGCGGCGATCTCGTCGTCGACCGGATGGGGTTCGGGGCGCTCCACATCGTGGGCGCGGGCGCCTCGAGCTTCGGCGCGCCCAAGGACCGCGGCGAAGCGGCGGCGCTGCTGCGCCACGTGGTGGAGCGCGGGGTGCGCCTCATCGACACCGCCGATTCCTATGGCCCGCATATCAGCGAGACCTTGATCGCCGAGGCGCTCCATCCCTATCCCAAGGGCGTCGTCATCGCCACCAAAGGCGGGCTGCTGCGGCCAAGCGCGGGGCGCTGGGACGCCGATTGCCGGCCGGCGCATCTCGTCGCCGCCTGCGAGGCGAGCTTGAAGCGCCTGAAGCTCGAGCGCATCGACCTCTATCAGCTCCACACCGTCGATCCCAAGGTGCCGCTCGAGGACTCGGTCGGCGCGCTGGTCGGGCTGCAGCGCCAGGGCAAGATCCGCCATATCGGTCTATCCAACGTCGACAAGCGCCAACTCGCCCGCGCGCGCAAGACCGCGACCATCGTCTCGGTGCAGAACCACTACAATCTCGCCGACCGCTCGTCGGACGATATGATCGACGCGTGCGCGGCGGACGGGCTCGCCTTCCTGCCGTGGTATCCGCTGCATGGGCGCAGCGGGCGCGGCATCGACGCGATCGCCAAGCGCCACAAGACGACGACGGCGCAGGTGGCGCTCGCCTGGCTGCTGCGCCGCTCGCCCGCGGTCTTGCCCATTCCCGGCACCTCGTCGCGCGCGCATTTCGACGAGAACTGGGCCGCGCGCGACCTCGCCTTGAGCGAAGACGAAATTACCGCGCTCTAATTCGGTGCGCCCATTCGACTACGCTTCGCTCCGCTCAGGGTGAGGACCGTTCTTTGTGCCACAAAGAATGTCCCTCATCCTGAGCGAAGTCGAAGGACGCACAGCGATCGTGCAGCGGATTTCGCTCTAGCGTCGCTGCGCCGCAAGCCAACCCATCATGATGCGGTTGAAGGCTTCGGGCGTCTCGACGTTGGGGAAGTGCTGCACGTCGGGAATTTCCTCGCCGCGCGCGCCGGGGATGAGCGACACGATGCGCCGATTGCCCTCGGGCGGCGTGCCCGGGTCCTTGGCGCCCCACACCACGAGCGTCGGCAGGTTGATCTGCGGCAGGCGCGCCGAATAGTCGAAATTCGCCAGCGCCGCAACGCAGCCGCAGAACCCCGCCGGCGTGGTGGCGAGGATGGTGTCGCGGATCTGCTTGAAGCGCGCCGGGTTCTTCACCTTCATCGCCGGCGTGAACCAGCGCTCGAGCGTGCCGTCGGTCACGGGCTCGAGCGAGTTCGCCTTCTTGACCGCGGCGACGCGCGGCGGCCATATCGTCTCGGCCCCGGGCGGCGAGGCGCAACTCGTATCGCACAACAGCAGCGACTTGAGCCGGTGCCCGTGCCGGAGCGCCAGCCCGTGCCCGAACATGCCGCCGATCGAGAGCCCCATGTAATGGACGCCCGACAGCCCCAGCGCCTCCAGCACCGCGGCGGTGTCGTCGGCGAGCTGGTCCATGGTGTAGTCGCCCGGCACCGGATCGCTGCCGCCGTGGCCGCGCATGTCGATGCGCAGCACGCGCCAGCCGGCATTGAGGAGCGGCGCCATCTGCTCCCCCCACATGCCGCTGTCGGAGGCGAGCGAATGAGTGACGCACAAGACCGGCCCGGTGTCGGGCCCGGCGATGTCGTAATAGATTCGGCGACCGGAAAGCGGCAGCAGCATCGTTTCCTCCCTCGCGTTTCCCGCACTCTAGCTATGGCTTGGCGACGACGTCGAGGCGCTTGGCCGCGTCCTTGACCAGGCTCAGATCGGCGTATTGCTTCACGTCGACATCCGATTTGAGGAACCCGAGCTCGCGCTGCGTCTCGATGTTGGCCTGGAGAATGTCGAGATTGGGCAGCGCGTTCGGGTCGCGGTAATAGTCGTTCTCGGTGAAGAGCCAGCCGGCATAGAGCTCGGGCTTCTGCTTGGTCAGGTCGGCGACCAGCTTCACCGCCTCGTCGCGGTGCGCCGGATCGACTAGGTAGCGCAACGCCCGGACGTAATCCTCCATGAAGTCCACCATGGCCGCGCGATGCTCGGCGATGAAGCCCGCCCGCGACACGCGCATGATCATCTGAGTCGGCCCCATCCCGTCCTTCTGGGTGAAGAGCGTGCGCGCGAAGGACGTGAGGTCGGGGTCGAAATCGAACGGCGAGGCGGCGGCGATGAGATCGACCTTGCCGTCGCGCAGCATCGCCTTCATGTCGGGAAAACGCACCTCGATGATGGTGACGTCGCGCTTGTCCTGCATCTTGTGTTTGGCCAGCATGGCGCGCACCGACATGTCGATGGCGCTGCCCGCCTCGTTGGTGGCCAGCACCTTGCCCCTCAGATCCTCGACGGTGCGGAACGGCGCGTCCTTGCGCACCATCAGGTCGTTGGTGTGATAGGCGCCGACGCCGTCGGCGAAGGAATCGCCGATGATGCGCAAATCCTTCATGCCCGCGTTCTCGACCGCGATGGCGAAGGTCGAATAGGCGATCGCCGCGCAGTCGAGCTCGCCCGCAGCGAGCCCGGTCACGATCGACGACGTGCCGGCGAAATGGATAAGGTCCGGCACGTAGGACTTGCCCGCATGCGGCGCGAGGCCGGGCTCGGCGAACATGATCGGCGCCAGGTCGGACGGCACCACCACCCAGCCGATGCGGAGATGCACGGGCTCCGCCGCGCCCGCCGCCTGCATCGCGGCCGCGAGCACGGCGGCGGCGAGTATGGTCCTCATCACGCGCATTTTTTCCTCCTTTTCTTCACGCGCCGCGGACCGTGTCGACGATGCGCGCGGGATCGGGCGGCGGTCGGTCGCCGCGCCACGCGACGTGGCCGTCGGGCCGCACCAGCACGAGGGCGCGCCCGTAAAGCTCGGCAGCGCCGCGATGGTCGAGATCGACGCGGGAGCACGGCATGCCGGCGGCGGCGGCGGCACGTTCGAGCGGCGCCGTCTCGGCCGTCGGATCGAACCGCACCAGCACGAACCCGCGGCCATAGAGATCGAGCGTCGATTTCCCTTCGGCGAGCCACACATGCGGCGCGCGATGGCCCGGCCGCGCCGTCTGCTCGTAGGTCTGGACCGTGTCGGGCGGCTCGGGCGTGCCGTCCGGCACGACGATCGGCGAGCCCTCGTAGCGGTAGCCCAGATGGATGCCGAGGGTGAACCATTCGTGCCGCATGGTCTCGCTGAACTTCGCTCCGAACGCGGCGCGGGCCGCGTCGCCGGCGGGACCCGGCTCGAACGCCTCCTGGCGCAGCCGGTCATTGCGCGGCGACAGCATGCGGCGCAGATTGGCGCTGGCCTCGCGCACGTTGCGGATGGCGACGGGGCGGCGCTCGATCTCGTAGGAGCGCGCGAGGCCCGCCCCGCCCCAGCCGCCCAGCATCGCCTCGAGCTTCCAGCCGAGATCGACCGCGTCCTGGATGCCCATGTTCATGCCGAAGCCGCCGGTCGGCGAGGTGAGATGCGCGGCGTCGCCGGCGATGAAGACGCGGCCCGCGCCATAGCGGTCCGCCACCAGCTCGCGCCTGATCCACGGCACGATGGTCAGGAGCTCGAAGTCGAACGGTTTTCCCACCGCCTTGACGATGAGCGCGCGGACCTCGTCCTCGTCGTAGGTGCGCTTCACCTCGTCGCCGACGATCGAGAAGCGGAACCGGTCGTTACCGTTGATCGCGACGACGGTGGCGTATGTCCCCTCGGGACCGATGCAGATATAGCGGTAGGCCTGGCCCTTGCCGTGGAGATCGAGGAAATTCGCGCAGCGGAAGATCGCGTTGGTGGTGTATGTCAGGACCGGGTTGCCCGACATCTCGATGCCGAGCCCCAGGCGCACCGCGCTCGCCGCGCCGTCGCAGCCGACCAGGTAATCCGCTTCGATGGTCTCGCGCGTGCCGTCGCGCGGATCGGCGACCGTGGCGGTGACGCGCGCGCCGTCGTCCGCGCACGAAACAAGCTCGCAGTGATAGCGCAGGCCGACATGCGGGAAGGAGCGGGCGAAGCGCTGCAGCACCGGGTCGAACATGTCCTGCGGGCAGCGCTCGCGATGCTGCGGGCTCTGCGGCGGCGGCTTGTCGGCCGCCATGCCCGGGAAGCGATCGCGCCCGAACTCCCAGCCCGTCACCGACGAGACATAGACATTGTCCTGGAGATAGTCGCGCGGATAGGGCGTCGCCTCGACCCAGGGGACGATGCCCCAGCGGCGGCAGAACTCCATCGTGCGCACGCCGACGAGGTCCATCTTGGGCTGGTAGATCGAGCCGTCGCCTTTCTCGATGACGAGGCAGGAAATGCCGCGCCAGCCCAGCTCGCCCGCGAGCGCCAAGCCCACCGGCCCGGCGCCCACGATCAGCACCGGCGTTTTCGTTGTCATGGTTGCAAGCCGATTGTCGGCATCGGAGGGGTAGCCTAAGGTCGTTCCATGAGCGAGCTCAACAAAGCACTGCGGCGCGCCTTGCACAAGGGCGCGGGCGCGATCGTGCCGGGCGCGTCGAACGCGCTGGCGGCGCGGATGATCGAGCGTTTGGGGTTCGAGGCGGTCTATGTCACCGGCGCCGGAGTCGCCAATTCCTTCCTCGGCGCGCCCGACATCGGGCTTTTGACCGTGACCGAGCTGGCGGACCACGTCGCGGCGATGCGCGCGTGCATATCCTTGCCGCTGATCGTCGACGCCGACACCGGATTCGGCAACGCGGTCAATGTCGCGCGCACGGTCAAGGTGCTGGAGCGTGCCGGCGCCAATGCCATCCAGCTCGAGGACCAGGAATTCCCCAAGCGCTGCGGCCATTTCGCCGGCAAGAGCGTGATTGCGGCGCGCGAGATGGCGGGCAAGGTCAGGGCCGCCGTCGATGCCCGCGCCGACCCGGATTTCCTGGTCATTGCGCGCACCGACGCGATCGCTTGCAACGGGCTCGAGGACGCGCTGGAACGCGCGCAGCTTTACATCGGGGCCGGCGCCGACCTCACTTTCGTCGAGGCGCCGCGCACGAATGCCGACATGGCGCGCATCCCCGAAGCGCTGGCGGTGCCGCAGGTCGCGAATATCGTCGCCGGCGGCCTGACGCCGATGCTGCCGCGCGCCGAGCTGCAGCGCATGGGCTTTGCGCTGGTGCTCTATGCCAACGCCGCGCTGCAGGCGGCGATGCTGGCGATGAAGGAGGTGCTGGAGCATCTCCGCGACCGCGGCTCGCTTGACGGCGCCGCGCACCTCCTCATGGAATTCGGCGAGCGCCAGGACATCGTCGGCAAGCCGGACTACGACGCGCTCGAGCGGCGCTACGCAGAGTAGCCATCGCCACAGCCGTCATTGCGAGGAGGCCGGCAGGCCGACGCGGCAATCTCCGGGAGATTGCGTCGCTCCGCTCGCAATGACAGCGAAAGTGTACATGCGCAGTCCTGGCGTCGAGATTCTAAACGCCGAGATGGCGGTGCTGCAGCTCGACGTCGGCGGCGAGCGCCTCGGACGAGCCTTGCCACACGATCTGGCCCTTTTCGAGCACGTAATGGCGATCGGCGATGCGGGTCAAGGCGGCGACGTTCTTGTCGATCACCAGGATCGACTGCCGCGCCGCCTTCAAGGTGGCGAGCGCGCGCCAGATATCAGCGCGCACCAGCGGCGCCAGGCCCTCGGTCGCCTCGTCGAGGATCAGGAGCCGCGGATTGGTCATCAGCGCGCGGCCGATCGCCACCATCTGCTGCTCGCCGCCGGACAGGAGCCCGCCGAAACTGTCGAGCCGCTCGGCCAGCGCCGGGAACAGCTCGAGCACGCGCTCGAAGGTCCAGCGCCGCTCGCCGCCGCTGCGGTTGGCGGCCGTCGCGATCAGGTTCTCGCGCACCGTGAGGTTGGGAAAGACCTGCCGCCCTTCCGGCACCAGGCCGAGGCCCAGTTGCGCGATGCGATAGGAGGGCAGGCCGTGGATCGGCACGCCCTCGAACCGGATCGCGCCGCCCGACGGCGGCACGATCCCCATCACCGCGCCGACCGTGGTGGTCTTGCCCATGCCGTTGCGGCCGAGCAAGGTCACTACCTCGCCCGCGTCGATCGCGAACGAGATGCCGAACAGCACCTGGCTCTCGCCGTAACACGCGGCGAGCCCCTCGACCTCGAGCATCATGGCGGCATGATAGGGCCGAGCGTGCTAGAACTCACGCACATGACCGGAGCCAGCAAGATGTGACCCAGCCGCGCCGCGCCCTCGTCATCGGCGGCTCGCTCGGCGGCCTCTTCGCCGCAAGCCTGCTGCGCGCCATCGGCTGGGACGTGACCATCTTCGAGAAGACGGTCGGCGACCTCGCCGGCCGCGGCGCGGGCCTGGGGCTCTCGGCCGAGCTGTTCGCGGCCTTGCGGCGCGTGGGTGCGCGGGTAGGCCCCACCACCTGCGTCACCATCGCGTCGCTCATCTGGCTCGAGCGCGACGGCAGCATCCCCTATACGCTCGCGCGGCCGTGGCTCACCGGCGCGTGGTCGAAGATATACCGCCCGATGCGCGACATCGTGCCCGACGCGATCGTGCGGCCCGGCCGCGCGCTGGAGCGGGTCGAGCAGGACGGACGCCGCGTCGTCGCGGTGTTCGCCGACGGCGCGCGCGAGGAGGCCGACCTGCTAGTCGCGGCGGACGGCATCCATTCGACGGTGCGGCGCCAGTTCCTGCCCGAGATCGAGCCGCGTTATGCCGGCTACATCGCCTGGCGCGGAGTCGTCGAGGAGAGGGACCTCGATCCCGACACGCATGCGCTGCTCGCCGGGCGCATGGCCTTCACCTTTTGCGACGGCAATATGACCTTGTCGACGCCGATCCCGGGCCAGGACGATGACGTGCGCGCCGGGCACCGCCGCTATTATTACATCTGGTACCGGCTGGTCGAGGCCGGCGCCCGGCTCGACGATCTCCTCACCGACGATGCCGGGCGCCATCACGGCTACGCCCTGCCGCCGCCGCTTATCCGCGAGGAGCACATCGAGGCGATGAAGCGCGACGCAAAGGCGCTGCTGCCGCATGCCCTCGCCGACATCGTCCAGCGCACGGCGCAGCCGCTGCTCCAGGCGGTGACCGATCTCGAAGTGCCGCGCCTGGTGTTCGGGCGGGCGGCGCTGATGGGCGACGCCTCGTTCATCGCCCGGCCGCACGTGGCGGCGGGGATCACCAAGGCGGCCTATGACGCGGTTGCGCTGGCCGACGCGCTGGCCGAAGAGGGCGACATCGACCGCGCGCTCCAACGCTACGAGCGCGAGCGGCGCGCGTGGGGGAGCGCGCTAGTGGAATATTCGCGCTACCTCGGCGCCGCCTCGCTAGCGCCCGCCCGGGAGCGCGACCCGGCGCGGGTGATGCGCGAATACGGCGCGCCGCATCTCCTCCACGACGCCGACCCCGCTGCCATCTTGGGAGGACCACCATGAGCGATCCGCGACCGCCCTACCGCGCCGAGCATGTCGGCTCCTTCCCGCGGCCCATGGCGCTGATGCAGGCACGCGACGATTTCGCCGCCGGCAAGATCGCGCTCGAGGCGCTGCGCCGCATCGAAGACGACGCGATCCGCCCGATCGTCGCGATGCAGGAGCGGGTCGGCATCGGCGCCATCACCGACGGCGAGTTCCGCAAGCGCGGCTGGCGCGAATTCCTGTTCGACCGCTGCGAGGGCTTCGGCCCCGAGATGGTGGGGTGCGGCTTTCCCATCCGCATGTTCGACGGCACCAATCTCCCGACCGCGCCCGAGCCCAAGGTGACCGCCAAGCTCAAGCGCCGCGAGCCGCTCGCCGCGGCGGATTTCTCCGCGCTCAAGACCATGACGACGAAGCCGATCAAGGCCAATCTGGCGACCCCGTCGGCAGCGCATTTCTTCCCCGGCGATGCGGTGCTCGACCGCGCCATCTATGCCAACCGCGAAGCCATGATCGACGATCTGGTCCGCATCATGCGCGAGGAGGTGGCCGATCTCGCCGCGCGCGGCTGCACCTATCTGCAGATGGACGAGGTGCCGCTCGCCGTCATATGCGATCCCGCCAACATGGCGGTGGTGCGCCAGCGCGGCGACGATCCCGAGGCGCTGATCGATCTCTACATCGACGCCATCAACCGCTCGATCGCGGGCCGGCCGAAATCGATGACCGTGTGCGTCCATCTGTGCCGCGGCAATGCCGGGCACGGCATGGCCGATGGCGGCTACGAGCCCATTGCCGAGCGCATGTTCAACCGGCTCGACGTCGACGGATTCTTCCTCGAATACGACACGCCGCGCGCCGGCGATTTCCGCCCGCTGCGCCACCTGCCCAAGCCGAAGAAGGCGGTGCTCGGCCTGATGACCACCAAGAACGCCGAGATCGAAACCGCCGACGCGCTGAAACGCCGCATCGACGAGGCGGCGAAGGTGGTCGAGCTCGACCGGCTGTGCCTGTCGCCGCAATGCGGCTTCGCCAGCGTGCCGAGCCGCGTGCGCCCGTCGATGCCGCTGGATCAGGTCGAGCGCAAGCTCGCCCGCATCGTCGAGGTGGCGCACGACGTTTGGGGCTGACGCGTTGCTGCGCTAGAGTGAAGAGAGGCGCGAGGCGAGGAGAAGCGACGATGCGACCGGTCGAGCTTCATTGCTGGCACTTCATGGCGTATCCCTATCTGCCGCCCGATTTCGACGAGAAATACGACAGCGGTTGGGTCACCGTGCCCAACCGCCTGTGGGACCGCGAGCGCACCGACGGGCTCTACCAGGAATATATCGACCAGCTCGTCTATGCCGAGGAGCTGGGCTTCGACGGGCTCGTGCTCAACGAGCATCACCAGAACATCTACGGGCTGATGCCCGCGCCCAACATCATCGCCGCGGCGCTGACCCAGCGCACCACGCGGGCGAAGCTCGTCATCCTCGGCAATCTCCTGCCGCTGCATCTCAATCCGCTGCGCGTCGCCGAGGAATACGCGATGCTCGATTCGATGAGCGGCGGGCGGCTTATCGCGGGCTTCGCCATGGGCGGCGGTCCCGAGGCGTTCAACTACAACATCCCGCAGCCGCAGGCGCGCGACCGCTATTGGGAGGCGATCGACCTCATCCATCGCGCGTGGACCGAGGACGGCCCGTTCCGCCACGAGGGCAAGCACTACCCGCTGCGCTACGTCAATCTGTGGCCCAAGCCGCGCCAGGTGCCGCATCCGCGCATCTGGATCCCGGGTGCCTTGTCGCTCGAGACGATGGAGGAGGTGGCAAAGCGCGGCTACGACTATTTCCTCAGCTCGCGCACCCACGGCGCGGGAACCCGGATCGCGGCGCAGCGCTTCGCCGGCATCATCAAGCAGCATGGCGGCACCTACACGCCGTTCCGCATGGGGATATTGCTCTCGGTCTATGTCGCCGAGAGCGACGAGCAGGCGCGCGCCGAGGCGAAAGAGGGCGTGTGGTACTTCCTCAAGAACTGCTTGAAGGGCCATCTGAGGCGCGAGGGACGGCCGCTGACGTCGGGCGCTGGCGTGCCGTCGACCTCGGTGCGGAGCTACGAGAACTTCCTCAAGAACGCCACGCTCGGCGGCAAGCAGTTGGGCGACGTCGAGAGCTGGGAGGAGCTCGACGCCGGCGGCTCGATCATCGCCGGTAGCCCCAAGACCGTGCGCGAGAAACTGTGGACCCTGGTCGAGCAGGCAGGGGTCGGCAATCTCCTGATCCAATTCCATTTCGGCAACATGCGCGCCGATCTGGCGAGGAAGAGCATGCGCCTCTTCGCGACCGAGGTGGCGCCGGCGCTCAGGCGCGATTCGGCGGCGCTCTTCGCGCGCGAATATCCCCAGCTCGAGGAGCACCCGGTGGCGGGCGCGGCGGAGTAGCGCGGGATGAGCCGGCGCACCGTCACCGTCGCGGACCACGCGGTCGAGATCGCCGAGCTCGGCGACGGCAAGCCGCTCGTCTATCTGCACGGCTTTGCCGATGTCCACGCGGCGGGCGCCGAACTCCTGCCCTTCCACCACGAGCTCGCGCGCGCGCACCGAATCATCGCGCCGGCGCACCCCGGCTGCGCCGGCTCGGACGAGGACGAGGACATCGAGACCATCGACGACCTTGCCTTCCGCATGATCGAGACCTTGGACGCGCTGGGGCTCGGCCAGGTGGATTTGGCGGGCGCCTGCGTCGGCGGCTGGCTCGCGGCCGAGCTGGCGGTCAGGCATCCCGAACGGGTGCGGCGCCTGGCGCTCATCGGCGCCTCGGGCCTGTTCGTCCCGGGCGAGCCGATCGGCGATCTGTTCTGGGAAGCGCAGCCGCGCAACGGCAGCGATTATTCCGGCCTGCGCCGTCTCCTCTTCGCGCACGAGGACGGCGCGGCCGCGCAGGCGCTCTTTCCCGACGACCGCTCCGACCGCGAGCGCGAGCTGGCGCGCTACAAGACCATGCGCTTCGCCTCGCGCATCGGCTTCAGCCCGCCCTATTTCTACGACCGCAAGCTGCGCCAGCGCCTGCACCGCTTCGCCGGACCGGCATTGCTCGTCTGGGGCGCCGACGACCGCATGGTGCCGCGCGCCCACGCCGAAGCCTATCGCGAGGGCCTTGCCCAGGCGCAGCTTCGCATCGTCCCCGGCGCCGGCCACAGCCCCCACGCCGAGAAGCCGCAAGAGACCGCCGCGCTGCTTAGCGATTTTTTCGGGTGAAGCGCTAAGCGGCGTCGGCGGGCCGCACCCGCCGCGCGATCTCGCGGCCCCGGTCACGTTCGACGACGGCGATGTCGTGCTGGCCATGCAGGTCGAGCCAGAACCGCGCGCCATTGCCGAAATAGCGGCCCAGGCGCACGGCCGTGTCGGCGGTAATCGAACGCCGGAAATTGAGAATGTCCGTGATGCGCCCGGACGGTACGCCGAGATCGAGCGCCAGCCGATCGGCGCTCAAGCGGCGAGACGCGAGTTCGCGCTTCAGAAGGCGGCCGGGATGGGCGATGGGACAAACTCCGTGCGCCCTTCGACTACGCTTCGCTCCGCTCAGGGTGAGGGATGTCATTTTTGCCATAAAGATTTTCCTCATCCTGAGCGAAGTCGAAGGACGCACGGCGTTCGTGCAATCCGCTTCCTCTCTAATTGCCGCGGCGTGAGGCGCGCAACCGCTCCGTCGCATCGCGGTCCAGCGCCAGCGTCTCCGCCTCGACCACCACGCCGTAATGCTCGCGCGCGGCCTTGACCGAGACGTAGCCTTGGCGCACGTCCTCGGCGACCGTTTCGGCGGGGCGCTCCAAGGGCGGGCCGTAGCCGCCGCCGCCGCCGGAGCGCATGCGGACGGCGTCGCGGTCCTTGAGGCGGTCGACATTGACCTTGCCGTTGGGAAAGTCCTCCTTCCACACGCCGTCGGTGCGCACCGCGATCTCGTTGCCGGTCGCCTCGAGCCCGCCCGCCAGGCCCCAGGGCTTACACTGCATGCGGTCGGTCTGGGTGCTGAAGACGATGTCGCCGCGCGAGCGGACGACGGTCTCGACGCCGAGCCCGCCGCGCTTGCGGCCCGCGCCGCCCGAATCCTGGATCAAGGCGCAGCTTTCGACCACCAGCGGGAATTTCGCCTCGGTCTGCTCGTTGGGGCTGTTATGGGTGTCGCCGTCGTTGATGCAGACGGTGGCGGAAACGCCGTCCTCGCCGCGCTTGGCGCCCCAGCCGCCGCCCAAGGGTCCCATCGAGGCGATGAAGAACTGGCGCGTCTTGCGGTCGATGCCGTGGAAGTTGGGGATCACCAGGTCGGCGTGATGCCCGGCGATGACGCGGTCGGGAATGGCCGGCTCGAGCGCCTTGAACACGGTGTCGATGACGGTCATCGGATAGGTCATCCACTTGCGCATCGGCGCCGGCCGCGTGGCGCTGACGACGCGGCCCGCCGGCACGATCGATTTGAGGCTGCGGAAAGAGCCGTCATTGACCGGATAGTCGGTCGGCGAGGTCAGGCACTTGTAGGCCACCTGGGTGCAGCCATAGCCCGTCGTGATGCCCGAGTTGAAATATCCCCGCACCTGCTGCGACACGTCGGAAAGGTCGATCGTCATCTCGTCGTCGGCGACCACGACGCGCACCTTGATCGGCACCTTGCGGCCCAAATCCATGCCGTCGTCGTCCATGAAGGACTCGGCCTCGTAGGTGCCGTCCGGAATGCTGCGCGTGCGCGCCCGCGCCGACACCTCGGAACGATCCATGATGGCGACGATGGCGGACTTGAACGCGTCGAGGCCATAACGCTCGACCAGCTCCTTGACCCGGCGCTCGCCGGTCTTGACCGCTGTCACCTGCGCGCGCAAATCGCCCATGGCGCGATTGGGGATGCGGACATTCATGCGGATGATGTCGACGAGGTCCTGGTTCACAACGCCGGCGCTCTGGTACTTGAGGAAGGGCAATTGCAGCCCCTCGGAATAGATGTCGGTGCTGGCGCCGCGGTTGAGGATGCCGCCCACGTCGAGCCAATGCGCCATGCAGCACGCGAACGCGGCCAGCTCGCCCTTGTGGAAGATCGGCAGGGTCAGGGTCACATGGTTCAAATGGCTGCCGGTGGTGTAGGCGTCGTTGGTGATGAGGATGTCGCCCGGCGCCATCTTGGCCGGGGTGAAATGCCGCAGCTTCGCCCGCACCACCTCGGCCATGCCGCGGATGAACATGGGGAGCCCGAGCCCGATCGACACGGTCTCGCCCTTGGCGGTGAAGAGGCCGGTAGTGAAGTCGAGCGCCTCGTAGATGATGACGTTGTAGGCGGTGCGCATCAGGTTGGTCTTCATCTCCTCGGTCACGGCGATGAAGGCGTTGCGCAGGATCTCGGTGACGACCGGATCGACCGACCCGTTACGATTGTCGCGCGGCATGAGGCGTCCTTGAAGGGGGTAACGTCGCGTGAGTCTAGTCGAAGCCGGCTCGGCCGTCGATTGGGCCGGCAGCGTCTCGGCTCGAAGTTCCGCTTTGTGCCAAATGGGTGATAAGATCGCGGCACACGGGCGAGGACCCAGGTGGCATCCGAACAAATCGCGCGCAAGCTCACGACCATACTAGCGGCGGATGTCGTGGGCTATTCGCGGCTCGCGGGCGCCGACGAAGAGCGTACCCTGGCGCGGCTCAGGGCGCTCAGGAGCGACCTGATCGATCCGATCATCTCCGTGCATAAGGGCCGGATCGTGAAGCGCACCGGCGACGGCGCCATCGCCGAGTTCCGCAGCATCGTCGATGCCGTGCGATGCGCCATCGAGGTGCAGAACGGCATGGTCGAGCGCAATCTCGGCCTGCCGCCGGAGCGGCGCATCGAATTCCGCATCGGCATTCATCTCGGCGACGTGGTCGAGGAAGCGGACGGCGACCTGATGGGCGATGGCGTCAACATCGCGGCGCGGCTCGAATCCGTCGCCGAGGCGGGAGGAATTTGCTTGTCGAGCGCGGCCTACGATCAGGTCCGCGACAAGCTGAAAGAAGGCTTCGTCGATATCGGCGAACAGACGCTCAAGAACATCGCGCGGCCGGTGCGGGTCTATCGCATCGACCTGGCGTCGTCCGCCGCCAACGCGAAGAAACCGGCGCTCGCGCTGCCCGACAAGCCCTCGATCGCCGTGCTGCCTTTCCAGAACATGAGCGGCGATGCCGAGCAGGACTATTTCTGCGACGGGATGGTCGAGGACATCATCACCGGCCTGTCGCGAATCAATTGGCTGTTCGTGATCGCGCGGAATTCGAGCTTCGTGTACAAGGGCAAGTCCATCGACGTGAAGCAGGTCGGGCACGAGTTGGGCGTGCGTTATGTGCTGGAAGGGAGCGTGCGAAAGGCGGGCAGCCGCGTGCGGATCACCGGGCAATTGATCGAGGCGGAAACCGGCGCCCATGTCTGGGCCGACAAATACGATGGCGCGCTCGAGGACGTGTTCGATCTGCAAGACAAGATCACGGCGTCCATCGTCGGCACCATCGAGCCGAATCTTCGCCGCGCCGAGATCGAACGCGCGCAGCGCAAGCACCCCGGCAGCCTTGACGCTTACGACCTCTATCTCCGTGCCTTGCCCCACCTGGCATCGGTCATGCCGGAAGACGCCAAGATCGGCATGAACTTCCTGGAGGAGGCGCTGAAGCTCGATCCCCATTACGCCGTCGCCCATGCCCATTTAGCCTTGGCGTTCCAGACGCGCGTCGCGCGCGGCGGATTCAGCGAGGCCGATGTCGCCACGGGCGTGCGTCATGCCCGGGCTGCGCTCGCCTACGGCTCCGAGGATGCGACGGCGCTTGCCGTTGCGACCGTTCCCCTCCTGCATCTGGGTCATGATTTCGCGGCGGCCTCCGGCGCGATTGCGCGCGCACTCTCGCTCAACGGCTCCTGCGCCGTCGCGCTCTTTTACGACGCTCATATTCATGGCATCAGCGGCGACCCGGCGCTCGCCGAAGACTATGCGGCGCGGGCGTTGCGGCTCAGCCCCTTCGATCCCCTCAGCTTCACGGCGCATGCGGGGCCCGGGCACGCGCGGCTCCGCGCGGGAAAGTTCGACGAAGCCGCTTCGTGCTACCTAGATGCGGTGCAGGCGAATCCACGCTTCAGCATGGCCTACACCTTGCAAGCGGCGGCGCTCGCGATGGCCGGACGCCTCGATGAGGCAAGGTCTGTCGCCGGGCGGCTCTTGGAACTGGAGCCAAGCTTCCGCATGCGGCCTCTCGTGGATTACATGTCCGCATTCGCGGCACCGGAATTCGCGAGCGCGCTTGCTGCCGGGTTGTCCCAAACGGGCCTCCCCGAATAGGCGCGGCGGGTCAACAGCGGACGTTCACCCTGAGACACCGCCGTCCTGCCGAAGCGCTGGATCGGCGCGCGCAGCCGCTCCATACTCGCGCCCGCGCCCGCACCGGTCGGAGGCTCGCGATGTTCTTGCGCAACAGTTGGTACGTCGCCGCGTGGGACCACGAGGTCACGCGGATGGAGATGCTGCGGCGCATCCTGCTCGACGAGCCGGTGGTGTTCTACCGCACCGAAGACGGACGCCCGGTGGCGCTGGCCGACCGGTGCTGCCATCGCCATGCGCCCTTGTCGCGCGGCAAGCTCAAGGGCGACGCGGTCGAGTGCCCCTATCACGGCTTCACCTACGATCCGAGCGGCGCCTGCATCTCCGTTCCGGGCCAGTCGACCGTGCCGCCGGGCGCGCGCGTCAGGAGCTATCCGGTGGTCGAGCGCTATCGTTGGATCTGGATCTGGATGGGCGATCCGGCGCTCGCCGATCCCGCCGCGATCGAGGATTTCCACTGGATGGACGATCCGGCATGGCGTGCCGCCGGCGAGCGCATGGAGCTCGAGGCGAACTATGTGCTCCTCGTCGAGAACCTGCTCGACCTGTCGCATCTCTCCTATGTGCATCCGACGACGCTCGGCACCGACAAGGTGGCGCAGACGCCGATGAAGGCCGAGCGCCTCAACCGCGGCGTGCGGGTGACGCGCTGGGTGATGGACAGCCCGCCGCCGCCCTTCTTCCAGCGCGCCGGCGGCTTCGCCCCGGACCAGCCTGTCGACCGCTGGCAGATCATCGACTGGACGCCGCCCGCCTTCGTGCGGCTCGATGTCGGCTGCGCCGTCGCCGGCACCGGCGCGCGCGAGGGCGACCGCTCGCGCGGCATCACCATGCGCAACCTCAACGCGATCACGCCGGAGACCGCGCGCAAGACCCATTATTTCTGGGCCCAGGCGCACGACTTCAAGATCGACCAGAAATGGATGACGGACCTGGTGGTCGCCAATGTCCACACCGCGTTCCTCGAGGACCTCGCCATCATCGGCGCGCAGCAGGCCAACGTCGATCTCGCGCCCGACGCGCCGCGCATCGACATGAACCACGATTCCGGCGGCATCGCCGCGCGCCGCATGCTCGAGGCGATGATCGCGGACGAGGCGCGCGGCCGGGCGGCGGCGCAATAGCTACCCCCACCCTTCCCCCTCAAGGGGAATTATATAGTTCGCAAACACGCCCCGCTCATCAATGATGAGCCGCCGCGTCGTATAGGCGGAAGAGCGCTAGGTCTAACAGAAAAACCACCCCGCCAGCCAACACGCCCCACATCCGGCGCTGGGCCCTTCTCTCGTCTATTTGTCCAGTCGCGCGCTTCTGGCGGCTCCGGGAAAAAAGGTATGCGCCAAAACCCAGCGCGAAGATGGCCACGAGGATGATGGTGTCAGCGCTCACGTCTGCGAGTCCGGCAAATCTTTCGGCTTCGCCTTCGTATCTTCCCTACCCGCATCTCAAAGCGGTCCTTGTCGTCGTCGCACCTAACCGCCGCGTCAATAATAGGAGCTTCGCGGTGCCGCATCCCATGAGGGTTTTCTCGGTGAGGTCTCATTATCGGGCTAACCGGTGCGGCGTTTAGGGGCCTTATTTTCCGCATACAATGCGGAGATTAACTCTTGCGCGTGAGGAGAACGACTGGCATAATCTCCGCATAGAGCGCGGAGATTATGCCAGTAACCTATATCCATCAACGCAAAGAGTGGCCGAAGTTTCGCTGGAGTCAGGAGCGCCTGGCTGACCGGTTGGCGGCAGTCCGCCACCGTCAGGGCCGCTTGATTGGCCGGATGGAAGGGCTTGGCTTTGCCCTACGCGCCGAGGCCGTGTTGCAAACACTGACCGAAGAGGTGGTCAAGTCCAGCGAAATCGAGGGCGAGGTCCTCGACAAGGAGCAGGTGCGCTCGTCCATTGCCCGGCGTCTTGGTATGGACATAGGCGCCTTGACGCCTGCCGAACGCAATGTCGATGGCGTGGTCGAGATGATGCTTGACGCGACGCAGAACTTCGCCACGCCGCTCACGTCAGAACGACTGTTCGGCTGGCATGCAGCACTTTTCCCTACCGGACGCAGCGGAATGACACGCATCCAGGTCGGAGCCTGGCGCGACGACAAATCGGGACCCATGCAGATTGTCTCAGGCCCCATAGGCCGGGAGAAGGTCCATTACGAGGCACCCGTCGCCAAAAGAGTGAACCGCGAGATGCGAGCTTTCCTTGCTTGGTTCAACGCTCGGGAGAAGACGGACCCGGTATTGAAAGCCGGCATAGCGCATCTCTGGTTCGTCACCATTCACCCATTCGATGACGGCAACGGCCGTATCGCCCGAGCGATCGCCGACATGGCGCTCGCGCGTTCAGAGAACAGCCCGCAGCGCTTCTATAGCATGTCGGCGCAAATCCGCACCGAGCGGAAAGCTTACTACGACACCCTGGAAGCGACCCAGAAAGGCAGTATCGATATCAACGATTGGCTCGAATGGTTTCTCGGCTGTCTCGATCGTGCCTTCGACGGAGCGGAGATCATTCTGAGTGCCGTTCTCAAGAAAGCCCGCTTCTGGGAGCTTCATTCCGGCGCGCCGCTCAACGAGCGGCAAAAGAAAATCCTCAACCGCCTGCTGGACGGTTTCGAAGGGAAGCTGACATCAACGAAATGGGCCACGCTCTGCAAAACCTCGCAGGACACGGCGTCTCGCGACATTGACGATCTCGTGAGGCGCGGCATCTTGAGCAAAGACCCCGCGGGTGGCCGGAGCACGAGCTACTCGCTGGTCGAGGTTCGTTAGCACGAGGGTCGACCGCATGCGGTCGACGGGATGGGGGAGCTACGCGTGCCCGTTCTGCCGGGCGGCGAGGCGCTGCTTCTTGGTGTCCGAGATCATCGGCTCGAGATTGAAAAGCCGCAACGCGTTGCCGCCGAGAATATTGCGCTTGCCCTGCTCCGATAGGAATGGCAGGTCGTAGATCGTGCTGGGGAGGTCCATGTCCCAGTGCGGATAGTCGGACGAATACATGAGCTGCGTCTCGGCGTTGATCTTCTTGAAGACGATCTCCAGCTCTTCCTTGTTGTCCACCATCTCCATCGGCTGGGTCGAGAAATACATCTCGCGCATGTACTCGCTGGGCTTGCGCTTCAGGAGCGGCACCTCGGAGCTGCGCATCATGTATTCGTTGTCGAGGCGCTGCATCAGGAACATAAGCCACGCGAGCCCGCTCTCGATCCAGATCACCTTGAGCTTCGGGTAGCGCTCGGGCATGCCGTTGCACAGCCAGTTGGTGAGATGGACCATGTTGTAGAAGGTGAAGCCCAGCGCGTGGACCGCCATGAAGCGGTTGCACAGCTCCATGGTGCGGTCGCCGCCCCACATGAAGGCGCTGTGGAAGGAGAGCGGCAGCCCGCGCTCCTCGATCGCCGCATAGGTCTTGGCATAGGCGTTGTCATGGACGCCGCGGTAATGCGGCGCGGTGATGCAGAAGCCGAGGACGCCCTTCTTGTCGCCGAAATCCTCGACCATGCGCAGGCATTCCTTGGGTTCGTTGTACGGCAGATAGAGCATCGACTTCATGCGCGGCTCTTGCGGCAGGATCTCCTCGACCAGCCAGCGGTTGTAGGCCCGCGCCAGCGCCACCTCGACCTCGGCCCGGGGCGTCAGGCCCAGCGCCAGCATCGGCGTCGGGAAGAGGCAGGTGATGTCGACCCCCATCGCGTCCATCCAGCGCCGCGTCAGCGCAATGTCGCGCTTGGTGTCGGGGTCGACCTTGTCGTGCTTGCGCGCCTGGAGCCGCGCCACGCGGCCGGCCATCTCCTGGTAGTTGCCGCGGGGGCCGGAGATGCTGCCACGCCCCATGCCCTGGAACTGCGCATCGTTGCGCATCACCGGATCATCGATGTATTTCAGGATCTCGGAGAAGGACTCGCTCTCGTAATGGTGCGAGTCCACGTCGACCATGCAGAAATCCTCGTAGCGCCGCTTCGCCGCCTGTTCGGCGGCGTGCTTCAAAACGGTCGGCGTGTCGGCCTCGGCGAGATTGACGTCGCGATAGCTGACATCGCCTATACGCGTATCCATGGCGCGATCTCCTGTCCCCCGTGCTCCGGCACGTGCGACGCATTATCCGCCATCGCATCTCCCCTGTGAACACTCCTGTCGCGGGCGAAGAAGCCTTAAAAATGCCCTAGCGTCTGTGAGCCCGGTCACATCCCCGCGCTCCCTCTCGGCCGTATGTGTTGCTGTAAGTCGTTTCGGGAGGGAATCATGCCGATGTCGAACGACGAGGCCCGTCAGACGCTCACCGCGCTCGAGAAGCTCATCTGCGTCGCCGAGCTGATGGAATTGGGCGATCCGGAGCAGCGCGCGGCGCTCCAGGCGCTGCGCGGACGGCGCGCCGCCTTGCGCCGCCTGGTCGCCTCCCGTCAGCATCTGCGGCAGCAGAAGATCGTCTGCCTCGCCGCCTGGCGCGACGCCCCGCGCGTCGGCGCCGACCGCACCGGAACCCGCCTTCAGCCGATCTGACCCGTGTTATTCAACCCTCTCCGCCCCAACGGGGCGGTGAGGGTTTCACGTCGATAAGCCGCGATTCCACGATCATCGCATTTGCCCTAACGTGCGGCCCGGATGTCGCGCGCCGCCAGTCACGAGACGCCGTCCGTGCCCCATGCGCGCCGGCGTCTCATCACCATCGCCTGCCTGCTCGCGCAATTCATGGCCGCGGTCGAATCGACCATCGTCGGCACGGCGATGCCGACGATCGTCGGCGATCTCGGCGGCTTCCACCTCTTCAGCTGGGTGTTCGCATCCTATCTCCTCGCACAAGCGGTGAGCACGCCGGTCTATGGCCGGCTCAGCGACGTCTATGGCAGGAAGCGCCTGTTCTTCGCCGGCGCGGCGCTGTTCCTGGTGGGATCGACTGCCTGCGGCTTCGCCTGGGGCATGGTGCCGCTCATTGCCTTCCGCGCGGTCCAGGGGCTGGGCGCGGGCGCGATCCAGCCGATCGCCTGGACCATCATCGGCGACATCTACCCGCCGGCCGACCGGGCGCGGATGCAGGGCTGGCTCAGCTCGGTGTTCGGCGTCTCGGCGCTGGTCGGGCCGTTGCTCGGCGCCTTCATCGTCGAGCATCTCAACTGGTCGCTGGTGTTCTGGGTCAACCTGCCGATCGGCATCGCCGCGGTGGTGACCCTGGCGCTGGTGCTCGACGAGCGCATCGAGGGGGCGCGGCGCAAGGTCGACTATCTGGGCGCGTTACTGCTCATGCTCGGCGTCGGCGCCATCCTGGTGGCGCTGGTGCAGAGCCGGAGCCTCGGTGCAGAGGCCATCGCCGGGCTGGTCGCCTTCGGGGCTGCGGCGCTCGCGCTGCTATGCCTGCACGAGCTGCGCGTCGCAGAGCCCATCGTGCCGTTCCGGCTGTGGCGTCATCCGCTCATCGCGATCGGCAATTTCGGCGCCTTCATCATCGGCGTGATGATGATGTGCAACGGCGGCTACCTGCCGGCCTATGTCCAAGGCGCGATGGGGCGGAGCCCGGCCGTCGCGGGATTGGTGCTGGGCTCGTCCTCGGTGGTGTGGACGGTCGGGACGATCCTGTCGGGCCGCGTCATGGTGCGCAGCTCCTATCGCGCGGCGGGAGTCACCGGGAGCCTGATCGTTCTGGTCGGCGTGGCCGTCTCGCTGATGCTCGAGCCGTCGCGCGGGCCTGTCTGGGCGGCGTTCGGCGCCTCGCTCCTGGGCCTCGGCATGGGGTTCTGCAACACGACCTTCATCGTCTCGGTGCAGACCGCGGTCGGCTGGGGCGAGCGCGGCGCGGTCACCGGCGCCAATCTCTTCATGCGCACGATCGGTCAGGCGATGGGCGCGGCCCTTTTCGGCTATGTGCTGAGCGCCGGGGTCGCGCGCCACGTGCCCGAGGCGGGCGACGCCATCAACCGCCTGCTCCAGCCCGGGATGCGCGCGAGCCTGGCGCCGGACTTGGCGCTCCGGCTCAGCGACGCCCTCGCCGGTGCCATGCACGAGGCCTATATCGTGCTGGGCGTCATCGCGCTGGTGGTGTTGGGCTTCACCTGTGCCATTCCCGCGCGCCTGAGCCCGACCCGCCTGTCAACCCCGCCCCAGGCCCGGCTTGCGCCGGGCCATGCCGACGATTAGGAGACGAACATGCCCACCCCGAGCAACGAGGATGCCGTCGAGCGCAGCTTGCGCGAGGAGGTTGCGGCCTGCACCCTGATGCTCAACGATCTCGGCATTCTCGGCTATAGCGGCCATGTCAGCGCGCGGCGCGCCGACGGGCGCTCGCTGCTGATCCAGTCGTTCGACCAGAGCCGCTCCGAACTCGGACCCGACGATCTCCTGACCTGCGATCTCGACGGCCGAACGCTGGCCGGGCCCGACGGGCTCAAGCCGCCGTCCGAGGTGTTCATCCATTGCGAGATTCTGCGCGCGCGGAGCGACGTCAATGCCGTCGCGCATTTCCATCACGACCTCGCCACCACCTTCACCCTGGTCGAGGGCGTCACGCTCGCGCCGATCAAGAACCACGCGGTGCGCTGGTCGAGCGGCATTCCCGTCCATCCCGATCCGAGCCACGTCTCCAACCCCGCGCTCGGCCGCGCCGTCGCGCGGGCGCTCGGGCCCCATCACGCGCTGCTGATCCGCGCCCACGGCCAGGTCGTCGCGGCAGAGAATGTCCGCGCGCTGCTCATCGACTGCGTCCATTTCGTCGAGAACGCGGAGGCCATGTACCGCGCCGCGTCGCTGGGCCGCGTCCTGCCGCTGACCGCCAAGGAGATCGAGGATTTCCTCGCCGACTTCGACCGCGACCGCCACGTCTACAAGCTCTGGAAATACTATGCCGGGCGCGGCCGGGCGAGCGGGCTCCTGCCGGAAGACTGGGCGCTTTAATCGAGACAGAGCGGCGCGTAGGACAGCACGTGCGACCAGCGCCCCGGCGGCGCCGGCGCGTATGAGACCGTCGCGGTCTCGTGCCAGCCGCTCGCGTCGCGCTCGAGCAGGGCACCGCCGCGCTCCTTCGTGCAGGACAGGATGGCGCGGCGGAATCCCCGTGCCGCAAGCGTGTCCAGCGTGTCGGGCGCCAGCGTCTTGACGATTTCGAGATCGAGATCGGGCCGGCGCGGCGGCGCCAGGCGCAGCACGGTCCCGAGCGTCGCCGCGACGCTGCCATTGTCGCCCGGCAGGATGAGCGCCACGTGCTCGTCCGCGCCAAGGAAGGGCGCGGCCTTGGCGGCGAGGCCCCACACCCGGAGCGCAGGCGGCTCGAGGTCGAAGCGCAGGACGCGCAGGAACGCCACCGGGCTCAGCAGCATGACCGCGACCAGCAGCGCGGGCGCGAACCTTAGCCTCACCGCCAGCGGAGCGACGCGGTCGCGCGCCAGCAGCACGATCGCCGCCATCATCGCCAGCGAGAGATGCGTGCTGTAACGGAAATAGGAGTGCGCATCGCTCCCCATCGTGCCGGGGAAAAGCGCGATATAGGCCGCGATCAGAGCCGCGCTATAGAGGACGAAGGCGCCCGCGAGCAGCGCGCCCATGAGGCCTGCGGGATCGCGCCGCCGCCGCACCGCCGCCGCCGCGATGGTGGCCGCCAACCCCGCATAGAACACCGCGTTGCGCGCGACGATCGCCAGCATGTTGAGGAGAATGAGCCCGACCGCGCCGGGCTGCCACAGCGCGCGGGGCAGCAGCGTGATCTCGCCCTCGGGCATGTGGCCCAGCACGTACCAGCGCCACGCGAGATAGAGCATGGCCGCCGGCAGCGACGCCACCGCGAGCGACGCGACCCCGCGCCCCGGCGCGCGGCCCTTGAGCGCGAGCACCGCCGCCGTCGCCACCACCGCGAGCGCGAGCGCGACGGCGTCCTGCTTGATGTTCACCAGCGCGGCGAGCGCCAGCGCGAAGAGCAACAGCGGCGCGAATGCCCTCTGCCCCGCCTCGATCCGCAGCAGCGCGCGCGCCGCGAACAGCATTGCGAAAGCGAGCGCCACCGTCACCGCCGGGTCGCTGTATCCGGCAAGAAACACCCGCGGCGCGAAGCCGGGATTGAACGCGGTCGCGAGCAGCAGGCCGAGCGCGCACCCGGCCCAGGAGGGCGCATGCTCCTCGCCGCCGGCGGCGAGCCGCGCCAGCATCAGCCCTGCCGCGAGCAGCAGCGCGAAATCGACCGCGATCAGCACGTTCAGCGAAAATGAAGGCAAGGGCAGCGCGGCGATGAAGGCGGCGAGCTGGAGGTTGTAGGGCGCTGCCGGCAGGTAGGAATGCGCCGCCGCCCGGTCGAGGCCGGGAAAGCCGGCATGGTCGTAGAGATAGGCCGCATTGGGCAGGAGATTGAGGAACGTGTCGGGCTCGGCCGGACGCGCGCTCGCCAGCACCGCGAAGAACGGCAGCGCCAGCGCCGTCATGCGCGCGAGGCTAAGCCACTCCGCGCGGGCGAGGCGCAAGCGCGGCGCGAGCTGCGCGCCGAAACCCAGTGCGCAGATCAAAATGGCGGGTGCGCGCAGCGACGCGGGCGTCGCGACGCCCCACAGCGTGAGCACCAGCGAAGCCGCGCCCCAGCCCGCGATGAGCGCCGCCTCGGGCCGCGCAGCGCCGCCCGACACCAGCCGTCCCAATCCCATGAGCGCCAGCGCCGCGAACGCCGCCCCGCCCCAGCCGGCGAGATCGGCAACTGTCGGAACCAGGAGATCGAGCGGCGGGATCATGACCGGCCCCGGTAGCTGTTCCCGCGCCCGGCCGCAAGGGCGCGCGCGTTGGGTGCCCTTCTCCGCTACCATGGGCGTGGCATGGTTCGCGTCGTCGTCGCATGGGTCGTGGTCTCGCTCGCCGTGTTCGCACTGCAGGAGGTGCCGCGCGGTCACGGCGCGTGGACGCTCGCCGGCGCGGCCGTGGTCGCGGGCTCGCTGCCCTTGCTGCTCGCGTTCGCGGAGCGGACGCGAGCGCCGCCGTCACCGGCGACGCGCACGGGCCTGATCTGGACGTGTTGCGTCTTCGCGCTGGCGCAATTGGGTTTCGCGCTGATGCGCACGGCCAAGCTCAAGATCATCGACGTCGGCGCGACCACGGTCGCCGCGATCGACGCGCTGGCGCAGGGCGGCAATCCCTACGCGCTGCCGATCGATGCGCAGGCCGGCGACATGGCGGCGGGCGGCGCCGCGTTCCACGGCTACAAGTACTTGCCGGTGATGATGGCGGTCTATGCGCCGCTGTGCCTGGCGCTGGGAATGCGCGGCATCGTGGTCACCAACATCGTACTCCAGGGCGCGACCGCGGCAAGTCTGCGCGCACTCGCCGGGCGCGGCGGCGGAGCGGTGGCCGGGTATGCCGCGGCGGCGATTTATCTCAGCCTGCCGTTCCTCGCCTTCCAGCTCTTCACGCGCGGCGTCAACGATCTTGCCGCTTTGCTGCCCCTGCTTTTGGCGCTGCTGCTGCTCGAGCGGCGTCCGTTCTGGGCGGGGGTGCTGACCGGTCTGTCGCTCGGGACGAAGCTCATGCCGGCGCTCGCGGTGCTGCCGTGCCTGGTGCCACCGCCCGGTGCGCGGCGGCGATATTTTGCCGGGGTGGCGGTGGGGCTGCTGCCGGTGGTGCCGATCGTGCTCGCCGCGCCGGGCGCGTTCGCGGACAACATCCTGCTGTTCAACGCGCTGCGGCCGGTCGACGATACCAGTTGGCTCTACGGAATGCCCGGCGCGGTCGCGATCGCCGCGCGCGCCGTGGCGCTGGTAGGGCTTGCGGTCCTCTATGTGCAGGTCTGGCGCCGTTCGCTTCGCCTCGAGGCGCGCGCGGCGGCTTGCGCGGCGGCGATCCTGATGGTCTTTGCCGTCGGGCCCGACATGCATCACAATTACTATCTGTGGTTCATCCCGTTCCTGGCGCCGCTCGCGGCACGGGCGGCCATCGGCGTGAACCTGGAGGCACCGTTGGAGCGCATGAGGGACACGGCTTGACATCGACCGCCGAAACGCCGGCCCCGCAGGCGCGCAGCGGCCTGGCGCGCCCGTGGCGCACCCTCTCTTCGCGCATCAAGGCGCTGCTGCCGCGCGGCCTGTTCGGGCGCTCGGTGCTGCTTTTGGCGGCACCGCTGATCCTGAGCCAGATCGTCGGCACCTGGGTGTTCTACGACCGGTTCTGGGCCACCATCATGCGCCGCAACGCCGCCGCCGCGACCAGCGACATCGCCCTCGTCGTGGTCGGCCGCCACGCGCTGTCGCAGGGCGAGGAGCCGGGCTTCCTCGCCCTCGTCGAGGCGACCACCGGGTTCCACACCGTGATCCTGCCGCGCGGCACGCCGCTCGCTCCGCGCGACAACGCGGCCAATAGCCGGGTCGGGCGCTATCTCGCGGCCGCGCTGACCGAGCGCGGCCTCGGCGCGTTCTCGATCGACGGCAACGACTGGCCGGCGACGCTTCTCGTCCGCATCGCCGACCGCGACGACGTGCTGCAGATCGGGGTGCCGCGCGACCGGCTCTACACCTCGATGGTGTTCGTGGTGCTGAGCTGGATGATCGGCACCGCGCTGGTGACGCTCGCCATCGCCATGCTGTTCCTGCGCAACCAGGTGCGCTCGCTGCGGCGCCTCGCGATTGCGGCCGAGGCATTCGGCCGCGGCGTCGACGTCCCCTCGTTCCGCGCCGCGGGCGCGACCGAGGTGCGCCAGGCGGCAGCCGCCTTCCTCACCATGCGCCAGCGCATGCAGCGCCAGATCGCGCAGCGCACCGAGATGCTGGCCGGCATTTCGCACGATTTGCGCACGCCCTTGACGCGCATGCGGCTCGAGCTCGAACTCATGAAGGACGGCGAGGACGTGCGCGGCCTCAAATCGGACGTGGACGAGATGCTGCGCATGGTCGAGGCCTATCTCAACTTCGCCCGCGGCGAGGGCGACGAGCCGGCGCAGCTCACCGATCTGATGAAGCTCTTGGCCGATGCCGTCGCGACCGCGCGCCGCGACGGCGCCGATGTCACGCTCGCCGGCCCCGAGACCCTGTCGGTCGCGGTGCGTCAGGACGCGCTGCGCCGCTGCATCGCCAACCTGGTCGGCAACGCGGCGCGCCACGCGGCGCATGTCTGGGTGGGCGTCTCAGCCGCCGGCCGCACCATCGACATCACCGTCGACGACGACGGCCCGGGCATTCCCGAAGCCCAGCGCGAGTCGGTGTTTCAGCCGTTCTTCCGCCTCGACAATTCGCGCAACGCCTCGACCGGGGGGATCGGGCTCGGCCTCACCATCGCCCGCGACATCATGCTGAGCCACGGCGGCGGCCTCGTGCTGGAGACCGCGCCGCAGGGCGGCTTGCGCGCGCGCTGCTCGCTCCCGGCGAGCGACGTGGCGTCGCTGTTCTCCCAAAACTGATGGGCGACCGGAACGCCCCTCAAGGTTCGCGAGGCGATCCGATTGCTCGAACAAGACGGATGGACGCTGATCGCGACCCGCGGTAGCCATCGCCAATATAAGCATGGCGCAAAGCCGGGCCGGGTAACGATCGCAGGAAAGCCATCAGACGACTTGGCACCGGGGACATTGAATAGCAAATTGAAGCAAGCCGGCCTGAAGGAGGCTCGCTGATGCGCTACATGGTCGTGATCGAAAAAGCCGGCAACAACTATTCGGCCTATGTTCCAGATTTGCCGGGATGCGTCGCGACAGGCGCCAGCGTCGAGGCCATTGAAGGCGAGATTCGCGACGCCATTCGCTTTCACATCGACGGACTCAAGGCGGACGGTTTGCCGGTGCCGGCGCCGAGCAGCCTTGCCCAATACGTCGAGGCTTGACCGGTTCTGCTCACGCCAGGAACCACTCCGTCGCGTCGTGGCCCGGCATGTATTCCACGTTGGTCTGCGCCGGGTTGCGGTTGACCAGTGGCCGGCCATAGAGCGGGTGCCGGCTCGAGCGCACCTCGTGCTCGATCTTGAACAACACCTTGCGGGTGTCGAGATCGATGATGTCGATGAAGCGGTATTCGTGCTCGAGCGTGTCCATCGTCAGGAGTTCGAGCGCGCCGAGCTTCTTGTAGGGGCCGGCGAAGTCGGTGAGGTAGATCTGGATGTGGTGCCCGTCATAGGGCACCGCCGGACGGTCGGTCTCGCGGAAGATCATCTCCTGGTCCTGCCCGACCATGACATGCGCCGCCGGGCCCGCGCCGTTCTCGGCCACGGTCGCCGTCGCGCCCATGATCTCGCGATAGAAGCGGGCGATGCCGGGGGCCGTGCCGGGGGCGACGTCGAGTTCGACATAGGGCATGCCGAGCCGGATGCGGCCGAAGCGCTCGGCGTCGGGGAAATGGCAGCGTATCTGGTCGCCCCAGGGCGAGAAGGTATCGACGAAGGAATTGCCTTCGCGCACCTCGAAGCGGGTGCCGTCGAGATGCTTCTTCACCGCGCCGAGCCGCTCCATCAGGGTGGCGCGGTCCGGGACGACGATGCCGGTGCGGCCGCGCAGGGTCTGCGGCTTGCCGGTGGGCAGATGGAACTGGCTGCGGCCGACGTTGATCCACATGTTGTTGGTGCTGACCATGATGTAGGGGTCGCGCGTCAGCCCCAGGCCGGCGACGTAGAACAGGGTCGCGAGGCTTTGGTCGGGAATGGTGACGTTGACATGCTCGAGCTTGACGACATTGCCGACATCCTCGCGCGCGCGGTCCAGCTTGGCTTCCATGACGCCCTCCTTCCGGCCCCCTTATTCTGCCCCG
Source organism: Allostellaceae bacterium (assembly GCA_035604615.1). GTDB lineage: Bacteria > Pseudomonadota > Alphaproteobacteria > ATCC43930 > CGMCC-115725 > DATJLY01. The sequence continues at coordinate 47,053 of DATNID010000068.1, forward strand.
GCGCGGTCGCGCGTCAACTCACTGTTCCGGGCTGCGCCCGGCAAGCCCGAGAATCGCCATGGGATTGGGCAATGCCGCGGTAAGCGGCGACGGGAGCCGCGCGGCCGTTCACATCGGCTGGTTGAGTCTGCCGCGGAGGCGCTCAGGTATCGGCGCTTTCCATGACCCTTTTCGCGTTTCCGAAGACCAAGCAGACATCGACCGACTCGAGGCCGGGCCGGAAATCGGCGCGCGCCGCATATTCGGCGGCCCAGCTCGCCGCTTCGTCCCAACTTTCGAAGAAAGGCGCGCCCTCGATATCCTCGGCGAGACGACCCCGCCGCCTTACGACCTTATACGCCATTGCGTTCCCCCAAGCTTTTCATCCAGCATCGCCAGCGGCGTGCTCAAGTCAAGGCCGAAGTGGCATGATCGCGTTCGAGAACGAGGCATGACCGCCTGTGAATCGCTCGGCCCGCGCAGTATAAAGGCCCGATGGAATACGTCCTGCCGGTGCTGATGGTGATCGCCATGCTGGGGGTGCTGGGCGCGCTCGCGCTCGGCGTCATCCAGATGGCGCGGGGCGGCGATCCGCGCCGCTCCAACAAGCTGATGCAGTACCGCGTGGTGTTCCAGGGCCTGGCGCTGCTGCTGTTCGCAGTCTTCATGATGCTGTACCGGCGGCACTGATGGTCAGCCTCACCCGCATCTACACCCGCGGCGGAGACGGCGGCGAGACCTCGCTCACCGACGGCGCGCGCGTGCCCAAACATGCGCTCCGCGTCGAGGCCTACGGCACCGTGGACGAGGCCAACGCCGCCTTCGGCCTCGTCCGCCTCCACACCGCGGGCGCGGCGGACGCAATCCTGGCGCGCATCCAGAACGACCTGTTCGATCTCGGTGCCGATCTCTCCACCCCCGAGAGCGGCCGCAAAGCCGAGGGCGCGCTCCGGATCGTCGCCGCCCAGGTGACGAGGCTCGAGCAGGAGATCGACGCCATGAACGCCGAGTTGGCGCCGCTCGACTCGTTCGTCCTGCCCGGGGGCTGTGCAGCAGCGTCATATCTCCACCTCGCGCGCACCGTCACGCGCCGGGCCGAGCGGCTGGTCGCGGCGCTCGCGGCCGCCGAGCCGGTGAACCCCGAGGCGCTCAAATATCTCAACCGCCTGTCCGATCATGCCTTCGTGATGAGCCGGCACCTCAACGACCGGGGCGCCCGCGACGTGCTTTGGAAGCCGGGGGCGTTTCGCTCGTGAAATGAAGTGCTTGCCTTCGGATTGTGCACGTGCACAATCCGCTCCCGCGCCGCAACATGGCGCGGGCTGGGCGTGATTGGGCAAGGGCGCGGGATGAAAATTCTGGTCGCCGTCAAGCGCGTGATCGATTTCAACGTCAAGATCCGGGTGAAGGCGGACAAGAGCGGCGTCGAGACCGCCAACGTCAAGATGTCGATGAACCCGTTCGACGAGATCGCGGTCGAGGAGGCGGTGCGGCTCAGGGAGGCCGGCACGGCGAGCGAGATCGTGGTCGTGTCGATGGGGCTTCCCCCATGCCAGGAGACGATCCGCACCGCGCTCGCCATGGGCGCCGACCGCGGCATCCATGTCCAGACCGACGCCGAGCTGCAGCCGCTCGCGGTGGCGAAGCTGCTGCAGGCGATCATCGCCAAGGAGGCGCCCGGGCTCGTCATCCTCGGCAAGCAGGCGATCGACGACGACTGCAACCAGACCGGCCAGATGCTGGCCGCGCTCATGGGCTGGCCGCAGGCGACCTTCGCCTCGAAGCTGGCGATATCGTCCGGCGCGGCGCGGGTGACGCGCGAGGTCGATGGCGGGCTCGAGACCATCGAGATCAAGCTGCCGGCCATCGTCACCACCGATCTGCGCCTCAACGAGCCGCGCTACGCCTCGCTGCCCAACATCATGAAGGCCAAGAAGAAGCCCATAGACGCGGCGACCCCGGCCGCGCTCGGCGTCGATCCCACGCCGCGGCTCAAAACCATCAAGGTCGAGGAGCCGCCGCGCCGCCAGGGCGGGCGCAAGGTCGCCTCGGTCGAGGAGCTGGTCGACAAGCTGATGAACGAGGCGCGAGTCATCTGATGCCCGTCCTGGTCGTCGCCGAGCACGACAACGCATCGCTCAAGAGCGCGACGCTCAACGCCGTCGCCGCCGCGGCGGCGATCGGCGGCGAGGTCCATCTCCTGGTCGCGGGATCCCAGTGCCGCGCCGCCGCCGAGGCCGGCGCCAAGGTCGCGGGCGTCGCCAAGGTGCTGCTGGCCGAGCATGAAGCCTTCGCCCATCCGCTGGCCGAGGACCTCGCCGCGCTGATCGTGCCGTTGGCCAAGGGCTACGGCCATGTGCTCGCGCCGGCGACGACGTTCGGCAAGAACCTGATGCCGCGCGTGGCGGCGCTGCTCGACGTGGCACAGATTTCGGATATCGCCGCGGTGGTCGCGCCGGACATTTTCGTGCGGCCGATCTATGCCGGCAACGCGTTGGCGACGGTGCAGTCGAGCGACGCGATCAAGATCATCACGGTGCGCAGCACCGCCTTTGCGGCGGCGTCCGCGGAGGGCGGCAGCGCCACGATCGAGACCATCGACGCGGCGGGCTCGGCGGGGCTGTCGCGCTTCGCCGGCGCCGAGCTGGCGCGCTCGGAGCGGCCGGAGCTCACCAGCGCGCGCATCGTGATCTCGGGCGGACGCGGCATGCAGTCGGGCGAGAACTTCAAGCTGCTCGAGAGCCTGGCCGACAAGCTCGGCGCGGCGGTCGGCGCCTCGCGCGCGGCGGTCGATGCCGGCTTCGTCCCCAACGACTACCAGGTCGGCCAGACCGGCAAGATCGTCGCGCCCGAGCTCTACATCGCGGTCGGCATCTCGGGCGCCATTCAGCATCTCGCCGGGATGAAGGACTCGAAGGTGATCGTCGCCATCAACAAGGACGAGGACGCGCCCATCTTCCAGGTCGCCGATTACGGCCTGGTGGGCGATCTGTTCCAGATCGTGCCGGCACTCGATGCCGAGCTCGCCAAGCGCGCCGGCAAGCGTTGACCTTGGGCGTAAGTGGGGAGCGGAAAGAGAGCGCGCCATGACCAGCGACGAGATCAAGATCATCGGCGTCATCGGCGCCGGCCAGATGGGCAGCGGCATCGCCCATGTCGCGGCGCTCGCCGGCTATGACGTGCGCCTCAGCGATGTCGACGCCGGCGCGCTCGAGCGCGCGGTGCAATCCATCGACCGCAATCTCACCCGCCAGGTCGCGCGCGGCAAGATCAAGGACGAGGCGCGCGTGGCCGCCTTGAAGCGCATCGCGGCCGCGCCCGGCTACGAGCGGTTCGGCGATTGCGACGTGGCGATCGAGGCGGCGACCGAGCGCGAGGCGGTGAAGCGCGACATCTATCAGAAGCTGATCCCGCACCTGAAGCCCAGCGCCATCCTCGCCTCCAACACCTCGTCGATCTCGATCACGCGATTGGGCGCCGCGACCGACCGGCCCGAGCGCTTCATCGGCATGCACTTCATGAACCCGGTGCCGGTGATGCAGCTGGTCGAGCTGATCCGCGGCATCGCCACTGACGACGCGACCTTCCGCGCCATCAGCGATCTCGCCGTGAAGCTCGGCAAGACGCCGGTCGCGTCGGAGGACTTCCCCGCCTTCATCGTCAACCGCATCCTGCTGCCGATGATCAACGAGGCGGTCTACACGCTTTACGAGGGCGTCGGTTCGGTCGAGGCGATCGACACGGCGATGAAGCTGGGCGCCAACCACCCGATGGGGCCGCTCGAACTCGCTGACTTCATCGGCCTCGACACCTGCCTCGCGGTGATGCAGGTGCTGCACGAGGGGCTGGCCGATTCGAAGTACCGGCCCTGCCCGCTCATGGTCAAATATGTCGAGGCGGGCTGGCTCGGCCGCAAGGCCAACCGCGGCTTCTACGATTACCGCGGCGAGAAGCCGGTGCCGACGCGGTGACAAAGCCCCCGCCCGCTTGGCAGAACCGTTCTCGCGTGCTAGGAGGGGGCGGCATTCGGAGGGATGCCGACGGTTGGCCCAATTGTCCGCGATGACGGGGTTTCTGCTTGTACGCCGCGCTCGATAGTTGTCCCGCACTGGTCCTCAACGCCGATTTCCGGCCGCTGAGTTATTTCCCGCTGTCGCTGTGGTCGTGGCAGGAGACGGTCAAGGCGGTGTGCCTCGACCGGGTCAACATCGTCTCCGAATATGACCAGGTGGTGCGCAGCCCGTCCTTCTCGATGCGGCTTCCCAGCGTCATCTCGCTCAAGGACTTCATCGCCGCCGCGCGCCGCCCGGCCTTCACCCGGTTCAACGTGTTCCTGCGCGACCGGTTCGTGTGCCAGTACTGCAACGGCTCGTTCCCGTCGCACGAATTGACATTCGACCATTTGGTGCCGCGCTCGAGGGGCGGCCGGACCACGTGGGAGAACGTCGTCACCGCCTGCTCGAGCTGCAACCTGCTCAAGGGCAACCGGCTCCCGGACGAGAGCCGCATGTATCCGCAGCACGCGCCGCGCCAACCGACGACGACGCTCTTGCGCGAGAACGGCCGTGCCTTCCCGCCCAACTTCCTGCATCGGAGCTGGCGCGATTTCCTCTACTGGGACACCGTGCTCGAGCCGAGCTGAGGCGCTATCGCGCGCCGCCGCTGATCTCCCACGGAAAGGCGCCGACCGGCTCTTGCGATCCGATCATTCCCGGCCGTCCCGCCGTCGGCCCGTGATTGAGCGATGCGTCGATGTCGGTGCTGATGCCGCGCTGTTGCGTGTTGGTGTCGCCCAACGGCGCGCCGCTGCAGCCGAGGAGCGCGAGCGCGCCAAGCATCGCCGCGAACATCCTTCCATCGATCGTCATGTTGGGCTCCTTCGCGGCAGGCCGGCCGATTGACGCTCCCCCGCGCCGCGGCTACCAACCGGGGCATGAGCTTGGTGCGCCATGTCCGGCAGTGCAACGTATTTTCCGCCGAGCGGTTCCTGCCGCTGCTGCACGACGGCGTGACTCTGGGCCTAGTGCGGCGCAACAACGCGGCGACATTGCGGCGCTTTCCGGACGTCTTCGGCGTCGACGACCGTTCCGTGACGGTGCGGCCCGGCGGCGGTTTCGAGCGCGTCAGCGCGGCGGTCGACGCAGTCGTCGAGCGACTCGTCGCGGACGGGATCATTCCCAAGTGGCGCAACGAGTTCTTCGCGGTGGCGCCGCGCTGGGGCGCCGCGCCGCATTTCCGCCTCGACCGCGGCGCCGTGCCGTTCTTCGGCACCCGCGCCTATGGCGTGCATTTGAACGGCTGGCGCCGCGACGCCGGCCAGCTCGTCCTATGGATCGGCCGGCGCGCCGCCAACAAGATGGTGGCGCCCAACAAGCTCGACAACATCGTCGCCGGCGGCATCTCGTGGGAACACGGACTCGAGGCGACGCTCGCCAAGGAAGCCGAGGAAGAGGCCGCCATTCCGCGCCAACTCATCGCCCGCGCGGTGCCGGTGGGCGCGGTCTCCTACCGCATGGAGACCGAGCTCGGCGTGCGCAACGACGTGCTGTTCGTCTACGATCTCAAGGCGCCGCCGGAGTTCGTGCCTCGCAATACCGACGGCGAGCTCGCCGAGTTCATGCTCATGCCGGCCGACCAGGTCATCGCCCGCGTCCGCGCCGGCGACGACTTCAAATTCAACGTCAATCTCGTGCTCATCGACTTCGCGCTGCGCCACGGCGTTGTCACGCCTGGCGAGCCCGACTATCTCGAGATCGCAGCCGGCCTCAGACGCGCCCACGACTAGGCATCTTGCGGCTTTATTTCGCATACGGGTCGAACATGGCGCCGGGCGCCATGGCGCAACGCTGTCCGGGGGCGTGCATCGTCGGCGCGGCGATGCTGGCGAACCATGATTTCGCCATCGTCCGCGGCGGCCACGGCACGGTCCGGAAGCGGCCGGGCGCGCGCGTCCACGGCGTGCTGTGGCGGCTCGGGCGCGGCGACGAGGCCGCGCTCGATCTCTACGAGGAGGTGGAGCGCGGGCTCTATCGCCGCGAGGAGCGCGTCGTCCGCGTCGCGAGCCGCGCGGTAACGGCGCTCGTCTACATCGCCGCTTCCCGCGCCTCTGGCCGGCCGCGCGACGCCTATCTCGCCGCCATCATCGCGGCGGCGCGCGAATTCGGATTTCCCGACGATTACGTGGCCGCGCTCGCCGCCATCGCGCGCACCTCCTCGGGCGAGCGGCCGGATTGGCGCAGCGCGCGCAAGGTCAGCGACCGGTCGCGCTTGGCATAGCGCCGCCCGCTCGCGTCAACCAGCAGGCGGTGGTGCGAATAGAGCGGCGTCGGCAAACCCAGGAGCGCCTGCAGCAGGCGGTGGATGTGGGTCGCGGCGAAGAGATCGATCCCGCGCGTCACCAGACTCACGCCTTGCGCCGCATCGTCGATCGTGACCGCGAGATGATAACTGGTCGGCGCGTCCTTGCGCGCCAGCACGACGTCGCCGAGCGCCAGCGGATCGGCCGCGACCAAACCCGCCGCCTCGTCTTCCCACGCGAGCTTCCCGGTGCGCGCGAACGCGGCCGCCGTGTCGAGCCGCAGCGCGAATTTCACGCCCGCCGCCATCCGCGCCGCCCGCTCTGCGGAGGGAAGATCGCGGCAGGTGCCGGGATAGATCGCCCCCTCCGGCCCTTGCGGCGCATCGAGCGCGCCGGCGATGTCGGCGCGGGTGCAGAAGCAGGGATAGACCAGCCCCGCCGCCTCGAGCCGGGCGAGCGCCGCGCGGTAATCGTCGAGATGGCGCGATTGGCGCCGCACCGCGCCATCCCAGTCGAGGCCGAGCCAGCGCAGGTCCTCATCAATGGCGGCGACGAACTCTTCGCGGCAGCGTGCGGCGTCGATGTCCTCGATGCGCAGGAGAAAACGTCCGCCCGCCTGCCGCGCGCGGCTCCAGGCATAGAGCGCGGCATAGGCGTGGCCGAGATGGAGCAGCCCGGTCGGGCTGGGCGCGAACCGCGTGACGAGCATCATGCGACGATACCACTGATGACAGCGGCCGCCGCTTCGTCTATCGAGTGCGGATAAGGAGAACGATCATGCCCGGCAAGCTGCCGACCCTGACCGGCCCCGCCGTCAAGCCCGCCCATGGCGGCGCGCCCAAGACGCTCGTGGTGCTGCTGCACGGGCTCGGCGCCGACGGCAATGACCTGATCGGACTCGCGCCGGCCTGGACCGGGCTTCTCCCCGATGCCGAGTTCCTCTCGCCCGACGCGCCCTTCCCGTGCGACATGGCGCCGTTCGGCCGACAGTGGTTCAGCTTCCAGACGCGCCAGCCCGAGCACGTGCTCGCCGGGGTGCGCGAGTCGGCGCCGATCCTCGACGCGTTCCTCGACGACGCGCTCAAGGCGCGCGGGCTCGGCGACGGCCGGCTCGCGCTGGTTGGGTTCTCGCAGGGCACCATGATGTCGCTCTACGTGGGCTTGCGCCGGGCCAAGCCGGCGGCGGCGATCCTCGGCTTTTCCGGCCGCCTGCTCGCACCTCAGCTTTTGCCGACCGAGCTGCGCTCGCGCCCGCCGGTTCTGCTCGTTCACGGCGATGCCGATCCGATCGTGCCGTTCGACTCGCTCGCGGCGGCGGAGACGGCGCTCAAGGAGAACAATATCGCGGTAGAGACCTTGGTGCGGCCCGGGCTCGGCCACGGCATCGACGAGGAGGGGCTGCGGCGCGGCGGCGCCTTCCTGCGCGCACACCTTGCCGGCAAAACCTGAACGCTCAGCCCTTGGGCGGCGCGCCGATATAGGACGAGATCAGCTCCACCATCGCGCCCGCATCCCAATCCGCCGCGCCCTGCAGGCTGCCGGCCACGCGGCCCTCGCGGTCGATCAGGATGCTGGTCGGCAGCCCCTCGACGCCGAAGGCATGGCCGACCTCGCTCTTGGGATCGAGATAGATGGCGAGGCCCGGGATCGCCAGCTTGGCGATGAAGGGATCGACCAGCTCGGCGCCGCGGCGATCCTCGGAGACGGCGAGGATCGCGAGACCGCCGAGCCGCGCCTGGAGCTTGGCGAGCGACGGCATCTCGGCGATGCAAGGCGCGCACCACGTCGCCCACAGATTGATCAGCACGACGCGGCCGCGCAAGTCGGCAAGCGTCACGGTTTCGCCCGATTGCGCGGTGAAGCTCAGCGGCGGCGCTGGCCGGGGAGCGGCGAGCGCGGTAAACTTGCCGGTCGCAATGTCCGGCGCGCCGACGCTTGCGACCGCGGCCGGGCGCTCGCTCTCCAGCCGATAGATCAGCGCGCCCAACACCGCGAGGGAGAGGACGAACAGCACCGTGACCGCGCATACCGCCAGTTTCGCCGTCATCGCGCCATGAACGCCAAGCGCCCTCCCGCGCGGCCGCGCGCCGCCAACCGCGCCTGGGGCGGACGCTTCAGCATGGGCCCGGCCGACATCATGCAGCGCATCAACGTCTCGATCGGGTTCGACCGGCGGCTCTATGCCCAGGACATCGCCGCCTCGCTGGCGCACGCGGCGATGCTGGTCAAGAGCCGTATCCTCTCGCGCAAAGATGGGGCGGCGATCGCCCGCGGTCTAGGGAAAATCCGCGGCGAGATCGAGGCCGGCACCTTTCCCTTCCGCGCCGAGCACGAGGACATCCACCTCAACATCGAGGCGCGGCTCCACGAACTGATCGGCGCGCCGGCGGGGCGCCTCCACACCGCGCGCTCGCGCAACGACCAGGTCGCGACCGACTTCAAGCTGTGGGTGCGCGACGCCATCGATCGGATCGACCGGCACATGGAGGATTTGCAACAGGCCTTCATCGCCCAGGCCGAGACCCACGCCGCGACCGTGATGCCGGGCTTCACCCATCTCCAGGTGGCGCAGCCGGTGACCTTCGGCCATCACCTCCTCGCCTATGTCGAGATGCTGGGGCGCGACCGCGGCCGGCTCAATGACGCGCGCCGGCGCCTCAACGAATGCCCGCTCGGCGCCGCAGCGCTGGCCGGGACCTCGTTCCCGATCGACCGCGCCGCGACCGCCAAGGCGCTGGGCTTCGACCGGCCCGCCGCCAATTCGCTCGACGCCGTCTCCGACCGCGACTTCGCGCTCGAGTTCCTGGCATCCTGCGCCATCGCTGCGACGCATCTCTCGCGCCTGGCCGAGGAGATCGTGATCTGGACCAGCGAGCCCTATCACCTGGTGCGCTTGAGCGACGCCTTCACCACCGGCAGCTCGATCATGCCGCAAAAGCGCAATCCCGACGCGGCCGAGCTGGTCCGCGCCAAGGCGGCGCGATTGATCGGCGCGCTGGCCGGGCTGCTCGGCGTGATGAAGGGCCTGCCGCTCGCCTACGCCAAGGACATGCAGGAAGACAAGATGCCGGCGTTCGAAGCCGCCGACACGCTCGAGCTGTGCCTCGCCGCGTGCGCCGGCATGGTCCGCGACATGACGCCCGACAAGGCTGCGATGCGGCGCGTCGCCGACAGCGGCTACAGCACCGCGACCGACCTCGCCGACTGGCTTACGCGCACGCTCGACCTGCCGTTTCGCGAGGCGCATCGCGTCGCGGGAACGCTGGTGAAGCGCGCCGAGGCGCGGAAATGCGCGCTCGCCGACCTGCCGCTCGCCGAGATGCGGCGGGTCGAGCCGCGCATCACCGACCGGGTCCGCGACGTGCTCACGGTCGAGCGCTCGGTGGCGAGCCGCACCAGCTTCGGCGGCACCGCCCCCCGGAACGTCGCGCGCGCGGTAGCGGCGGCGCGCAAGCGCTTTGTCGCACGAGGACGTTGAGACATGACCAGGACGCTTATCGCGCTCGCGCTTCTCGCGCTCCTCGTCCTGCCGCTCGCCGCCTGCGGCAAGAAGGGCGCGCTCGAGCCGCCGCCGGGCTCGCCGCCGACCGTCTATCCGCGGACCTATCCCGGTGAGTGAGCCTGCTCCCGGCGCGCCCGAGTTCGCCTATCGCGACGGCGCGCTCTGGGCCGAGGACGTGCCGCTCGCGTCGATCGCCGCCGCGGTGGGTACGCCGCTCTATGTCTACTCCACGGCCCAGATCGAGAGGCGCTACCGAAGCTTCGCCGCAGCGTTCGAAGGCTGCCAGGCGAGCGTGTGCTATTCCGTGAAGGCCAATCCCAACCTCGCCGTCATCGCGACATTGGCGCGGCTGGGTTCCGGCGCAGACGTGGTGTCCGAGGGCGAGTTCCGCCGCGCGCTCGCCGCCGGCATCGGCGGCCCGCGCATCGTCTTCTCCGGCATCGGCAAGACCGAGGCCGAATTGCGCTTTGCGCTCGCCCACGAGGTGCGCCAGATCAACGTCGAGTCGCTGCCCGAGCTCGAGCTCCTGAGCGCGGTGGCGCGGGCGATGGGCCGGACCGCTCCGGTCGCGATCCGGATCAATCCCGACATCGACGCCCTGACCCACGCCAAGATCACCACCGGCCTGCACGAGAACAAGTTCGGCATCGACATCGCCCACGCGCCCGAAGCGCTGCGCCGCGCCAAGGCCCTGCCCGGCATCGACGCCGTTGGGATCGCGGTCCATATCGGCTCGCAGATCACCGCGCTGGCGCCGTTCGAGGCCGCCTTCGCGCGGATCGTTGCGCTGGTGCGCGCCATGCGGGCGGAGGGGATCGCGCTCCAGCGGCTCGATCTCGGCGGCGGCATCGGCATCCGCTATCGCGACGAGACGCCGCTCTCGTTCGAGGATTACGCCGCCGCGGTCAGGCGCCAGACCGACGGTCTCGGTCTCGGCCTCGCCTTCGAGCCCGGCCGCGCGCTGGTTGGCAATGCAGGCGTGCTGCTGGCCCGCGTGCTCTACGTCAAGGAGGGCGCGACGCGACGCTTCGTCATCATCGACGCGGCCATGAACGATCTCCTGCGCCCGGCGCTCTACGACGCCTGGCACGAGGTCGCGCCGCTGATCGCGCCCGCCGCCTCCGCCGTTTACGCGCCCGCCGACCTGGTCGGCCCGGTGTGCGAAACGGGCGACAGCTTTGCGGCATCCCGCCCGCTGCCGCCGCTCGCCGCCGGCGACCTGGTCGCGCTCATGTCGGCTGGGGCCTATGGCGCGGCAATGAGTTCGGGTTACAATACCCGCCTGCCGGTTCCAGAGGCGCTGGTGCGGGGAGGCGCCTGGGAGGTGATCCGGCAGCGGCCGAGCTATGAGCAGGTCCTGGCGCAAGACCGGCTCCCGTCCTGGCTCGCCGATCCTTGAGAAGGTGCCGAGGACCATGCCGCACGCCGACCCAACGCCAGATGCCGCACCGCGTAGATCGGGTTTCGAGCGAAGGCTTGCGCTCGCCCGCCTCGCGCTGCTGTGGGAGCGGGCATGGCCGGCGCTGTGGCCCGGTGTCGCGGTCGCGGGCGCCTTCCTTGCGCTGGCCCTGTTCGAGCTGCCGGCGCGGCTGCCCGGGCTCGCGCATCTCGCGCTCCTCGCCGCGTTCGCGTGCCTGTTCGTCGCGGCGCTGGTCCACGGCTTCAGGCGCTTCCGTCTTCCCGGCCGCAACGACGCGCGCCGCCGCATCGAGACCGCCAGCGGCCTCGCCCACCGGCCGCTCGCGACCCTCGAGGACAAGCTCATGGGCGGCGCGGGCGATCCCGACTCGCAGGCGCTGTGGCGCATCCATCGCGCGCGCATGGCGGAGGAATCGCGCCGCCTGCGCGTCGGCGCGCCCGCAGCGGGGCTGCTGCGCCGCGATCCCTACGCGCTGCGCATGGCGCTTGGCCTCGCCTTGCTGCTGGGCGCGATCGACGCCGGCGGCGACTGGTCCGACCGCATCCTGAGCAGCCTCACGCCGCGCTTTGCGCCGGAAGCGGCCGGGGCCGCGGTCGCGCTCGACATCTGGGTGTCGCCGCCCGACTACACCGGGCTGCCGCCGCAATTCCTCGCCACCACGGCGCCGCAGCTTCAGCCGGTGTCGGTGCCGGTGGGCAGCACCATCCTCGCCCAGGTCCATGGCGGCGGCGCGCTGCCGCGCCTCGTGCTCGACGACAAGCCGGCCGACTTCACCCGCATCGACGACGGCAACTTCAAGGGCAGCGCCACCATCACCGCCGGCAAGACGCTGGCCGTGACCCAGGGCAGCCACACGCTCGGCCAATGGCCGATCACCGTGGTGCCCGACCTGCCGCCCACCATCGCCTTCGCCAAGCCGCCGCAACATACCGACCGCGGCGTGCTGCGGCTCGAATACAACGCCAGCGACGATTACGGCGTCGAGAAGGTGACCGCGCTCCTCCACCGCAAGGACGATCCCTCGGGCGAGGCGCTCGCGCTCGACCTGCCGCTCCCGGGCCAGCACCAGAAGCAGGCCTCGGCCGCGAGCTATCAAGACCTGACGCCGCATCCTTGGGCCGGGCTGCCGGTGACGATCCAGCTTGAGGCCGCCGATGCGCTCGGCCAAACCGGCGACAGCGAGACGATCGAAACCGTGCTGCCCGAGCGCGTGTTCCACAACCCGGTGGCGCGCGCCATCATCGAGGCGCGCAAGGATTTGACGCTCCATCCCGACGACCGCCGCCCGGTGGCCGAGACGCTGTCCGACCTGTCGTTGCGTCCTACGCTGTTCGGCGACGATGTCGTCGTGTTCCTGGCGCTACGCTCGGCGCAGGCGCGCCTGATGCTGAACCAGGACCCCGACACGGTCGCCGCGGTGCAGCAGCTTTTGTGGCAAACGGCGCTGCGCATCGAGGACGGCCGCACCACTACCAGCCAGAACGATCTGCGCCAGGCGATGCAGCGCCTCCAGGACGCGCTCGCGCGGAACGCGCCCGACGCCGAGATCGACCGCCTCACGCGCGAATTGCAGCAGGCGATCGACCGCTATCTCCAGGCGCTGGCGCAGCAGATGCAGCGCCAATCGCCCGGCCAGCAGCAGCCGATCGATCCCTCGCGCCTGCTGACGCGGCAGGATCTGCAGCGCATGCTCGACCGCGCCCGCGACCTCGCCCGCACCGGCTCGCGCGAGCAGGCGATGAACATGCTGCAGCAATTGCAGCAGATGCTCGAGAACCTGCGCATGGCGCGGCCCGGCGAGATGATGGGCGGCCAGAACCAGGCGATGAAGCAGATGAACGACATGCTGCGGCGCCAGCAACAGCTCTTGGACCGCAGCTTCCGCCGCTCGCAGCAAGGGGGCCAGCAGGGCGACCAGAGCCAGGACGACGCCAACCAGCAGGAAATGCTGCGCCAGATGCTCGGCGACATGATGCAGAAGCTCGGCGAGCAGGGCGGCGACCTGCCGGCGCCGATGGCGCGGGCCGACCGCGCCATGCGCAATGCCGTCGAGGCGCTGCGGCGCGCGCAGAACGGCCAGGCGATCGGATCGCAGACCGAGGCGCTCGATGCGCTCCAGCAAGCGGCGCGCTCGATGGCGCAGCAGATGATGGGCCGCAACGGCATGCGCGGCGAGGGCACCGACCCCGGCGACGACGACGCGCTGGAACAGGCGCGGCGCGACCCGTTCGGGCGCCTCACCGACGAGAACGGCAATGGCGGGCTCGACGACGGCGGCCTCATGCGCACGGGCAAGGCGCCGAGCGATTATGCGCTCGAGAAGGCGAAGCAGATTCTCGAGGAACTGCGCCAACGCGCCGGCGAGCGCGACCGCCCCGAGATCGAGCACGACTACATCGACCGCCTGCTGAAGCAGTTCTGAGCCCTCGCTGCGATCGGGCGGGTCACGTGAGCGACGCACCGCTTCTCTTCACGCAGAGCCAGCTCGAGGCCATCGCCGGGGCGCTGGTTGAAACCGGCGACGGCCTGATCGAATCCGAGATCGACTACATCCTGGCGATCTGCCGCATGTCCGATCCGACACCGGCCCTTATGAAGCGGCACCGCCTCTACAACGCGTTCGCCGAAAGCCAGAACAACCGTCAGGATCGTCGCGCCATCCTCGCGTTCATCCGCCAAGCGATGAAGCCGGAACGCTACGTCCGCGCTCCCGAGCGCTTCGAAGCGATCCGCGCAAATCTCAATCGGGCGCTTATGTTCGCCGGGATTGCGGTCGACGGAACCGGAACGCTGAGCGCGCGCGACCCTGCGGGAACGCTCTCGGCGGCCGAAAGCCGGGCGCGGCAACTGCGAGAGGACCTGGCGGCGCGCGGCGTCCATATCGATGTCATCCCTTTCTGTCGCGCGGAGTTCGTCGCGGACGACTATTTTCGCGCCGTGGAGGAAGCCACCAAGAGCATCGCCGATAAGCTTCGCGCCCACACCGGCCTTGTCGAGGACGGAACGGCCCTCGTCGATCGCGCGCTCGGCGGCGACTTGCCGATGCTGGCCATCAACGCCCTCAGCTCCGACAGCGAGCGCAGCGAACAGCGCGCCTTCGCCAACCTGGTCAAGGGTGCGTCGGGAATGTTCCGGACCCCGACGGCCCAAATTGCCCGCGTCGGGTGGGCCATCAACAAGGGCGATGCCGAGGATCTCCTGTGCCTGGCATCGCTCATCCATCGCCGCCTGGACGCCGTCCGCATTCGATCGAGGGGTTAGAGCATCAGCCGATCCGCGGCCGCTCACGCCGCCGCGAGCGTCTCCGCGACCGCAGCGACGAGCTCCGCCAGCGTGAACGGCTTGGCGACGACGCGGTGAGCGAGCGCTTCGAGATTGTGCGCGCGCTGGCGCTCGCTGGCATAGCCGCTCATCAGCAGGATCTTCATCGCCGGATAGTCCTTCCCCGCCTTGAGCGCAAGCGCGATGCCGTCGAGCCGCGGCATGACGATGTCACTCAGCAGGAGATCGAACCGGCCGCCCGCCAGCGCCGCCACCGCGTCGAGCCCGTCGGCAACGCAGGTGACCTCGTGCCCCGAATGGGCGAGCGCGCGCTCGACGAATTCCCGCACCGAATTCTCGTCCTCGGCGACGAGGATCTTCGCCATCGCCGATCAGCTCCGGTCGCCGCCGGCGAAGCTGACCACCACGCCCGCGGCGGTCTCGGCGGGCTGGGTGATGGTGGTATGGAAGGCGGCGGTCTCGCCCGGCAGCAGGCGCGCCGCCGGGGCCGCCAGGGTCACGTCCTGCAAGTCGCGCTCGCTGCGGTCGCGCAGAATGACGACCAGCTTGGGCACCGCGCGCGCCACGCTCGAGACATTGATCACCTCGCCGTCGATCACCAGCGCCGGCAGCCCGTTCTCCATGTCGCGCGTGGTGGTGACGTTGCGGAACTCGAGGCCGATGCCGTTGTCGCTCGCCGGGAACCCCACCTTCGCGTAAAGCGCCGCCGAGCCGGGATAGAACCGGACGATGCGGTCGCGCTCCACGACTGCGGCGACGCCCAATCCCGCCACCACCACCAGCGCGCTCCCACCCCACGCCAGCACCGGTCCCCAGCGCCGCTTGGGACGCGGCACCGCCGGAAGCTGCACCCGCCGCTGCGCCACCAGCGACGGCGCGCGCTCGCGCAGGGCCGCCTCGGTGGTGGGCGCCGCCGCGGCCGGCGCCGGGGGCTGCGATTCGGCCTGAGCAGGCGCGGGCGGCGGCGGCGCGCCCTCGTCGGGCGGCGCCTGGCGCCAGGTGTGGGCGCAGCGCGCGCACCGCACCATGCGACCGCCGGTGCCGAGCGCGCGCGCATCGACCAGGTAGCGAACCGAACAGGATGGGCAGGTGAGAATCATCGCCAACGCGCTGGGCCAGGATGATCGGGCTTATAGGACCGGCCCCCAGGCGAGGCAAGGAAGCGACGGTGCGAGTCGCGGCGCTCGCTTCGCTGGACGCGAGCCGGCGCGGCGTGCCATGGTGCGGCGAGGAGAGTCCACGCTTGGTGCGCTTCGAAAACGTCGCGATGCGGTATGGCGCCGGCCCCGACGTGCTGCGCGACATCTCCCTGCGGCTCGAGCCCGGCTCGTTCCACTACCTCACCGGGCCGAGCGGCGCGGGCAAGACGACGCTGCTGCGCCTGATGTATCTCGCCGATGTGCCGTCGAGCGGCGCGGTCTTCCTGTTCGAGCAGGACTTGGCGACGCTGGCGCGCGAGCAGTTGGCCCTGCTGCGACGCAAGATCGGCATTGTGTTCCAGGATTTCCGCCTGGTCGATCATCTCTCCGCGTTCGACAACGTGGCCTTGCCGCTGCGAGTCGCGGGCATCGACGAGACCCGCGTCAAGGCGCATGTGAGCGAGCTCATGGACTGGGTCGGCCTCGCGGACCAGCTCGACGCGCGGCCGGCGACGCTCTCGGGCGGACAGAAGCAGCGCATCGCCATCGCCCGCGCGGTGATCGCGGGGCCGCGCCTGCTGCTGGCGGACGAGCCGACCGGCAATGTCGACGACGCCATGGCCGACCGGCTGATGCGCCTGTTCGAGGAGATGAACCGGATGGGCACCACTCTGGTGCTCGCGACCCACAACGAGGCGCTGGTGACGCGCCGCCCGCATCCGCGCCTCCATCTCGATGCCGGCCGGCTGTGGCTCGAGGCGTCCCCTGGGGCACCGCTCGCGCGCAGAGCGACATGACGTCGCGCGCCATCGACATCCCGTTCGACCGCGACGGCTCGGGCCGGTTCCTGCCCTGGCTCATCGGGCTCATGGTCTATCTCGCCGCGCTCGCCTTGAGCGGCGCCCTGGCGCTCGACGGCGCGCTCGAGAACTGGGACCGCGGGCTCGCAGGATCGCTCACCGTCGAGCTACCGCCGGCACAGGACAAGACCGAGACCGATCTCGCCGCCGCGCTCGCCGCCTTGCGCGCGAGCCCGGGGGTGAGCGCGGCGCGGCCCATGGCGCGCGCCGAGGTGGCGGCGCTGCTCGAGCCGTGGCTCGGCGCCGACCTGCCGCAGGAGCTGGCGCTGCCGCGCCTCGTCGATGTCAGCATCGCGAACGATATCGACCTGGCGGGACTGCGCCCGCGCCTCGCCGCGGCCGCGCCCGGCGCCGTGCTCGACGATCACCGCATCTGGCTCGACCGTCTCGCCGTCCTGGTGCGCACCGCCGAGGCGACCGCGATCGGCATCGTGCTGCTGATCGGCGCGGCCGCGGTGCTGAGCGTCGTCTTCACCACGCGCACCGGGCTCGCGGTCCATCGCGACGTGATCGAGCTCTTGCATCTCATGGGCGCGCGCGACCGTTACATCGCGGCGCAATTCGAGCGTCAGGCGGTGCTCCTTGGCCTCGCCGGCGGCGCCATCGGCTTGGCCTTGGCGCTGGCGACGCTCTTCGCGCTGGCGCGCGCGGGCGCGGCGACTGCGGTCCTGGGCGAGGGCGCGGCGGCGCTGCCGAGCGTCGGGCTCGCGCCATGGCAGTACACGGCCCTGTTCGCGCTTCCCGTCGCGGCGGCGTTGCTCGCGCTGGCGACGGCGCGGTTCACCGTGCTGCGCGCGCTCGCCCGCATGCCATGAGACCCCGCATGCCAGGAGGCATGCCTTGAGAGGCCGCATGCCAGGAGGCATGCCTTGAGAGGCCGGCGTTTGCCGCGCGCGGTGCGGTGGGGCGCGCCACTGCTGGCGGCGATCGCGGCCCTGTGGCTCGGCGGATTGATACGCTTCATCGGCATGGTGCCGAGCGCCGTCGTCGACCAAGACAGCACGACCGACGCGATCGTGGTCCTGACCGGCGGCAGCCTGCGCGTCGAGAACGGGATTCAGCTTCTGTCCGCAGGCAAGGCGCGGAAGCTCTTCGTCTCCGGCGTCTATCACGGCGTCGATGTCGGCGACCTGCTGCGCGCCTCGAGCCAGCAGCCGGAGCGCGTGCAATGCTGCATCGTGCTCGGCCACGCCGCCGAGAGCACCGCCGGCAACGCGCTCGAGACCGCCGCCTTCATGCGCGAGCAGGATTTCCACTCGCTCCGCCTCGTCACCGCGAGCTATCACATGCCGCGCAGCCTGCTGGAGTTCTCGCGCGCCATGCCCGGCATCGCCATCGTGCCGAACCCGGTCTTCCCCGAGATCGTCCGCGACGAGCGCTGGTGGCTCAGGCCGGCCGGCCTTTCGCTCGCGATCGGCGAGTATTCGAAATACCTGGTGGCGCTGACGCGGCTCGAGCTTGCCGGCGCGCCGTGATCTGGCTGCGCTCTCTGCTGTTCCAGGTTCTGTTCTACGCCATGACCTCGATCATGGCGGTGGTGGCGCTGCCGCTGCTGCTCATGCCGGGGGCGTGGATGATGCGCTATGGCACGGCGTGGTCGGCGATGACGCTGGGGCTGCTGCGCTGGTGCTGCGGGCTCGGCTATGAGGTGCGCGGGCGCGAGCATCTGGCCCAAGGCGCGATCATCGTGGCGATGAAGCACCAATCGGCCTGGGACACGCTGGCGACGCCGGTGATCTTCGACCGGCCGGCGATCGTGATGAAGCGCGAGCTGGGCTGGATACCGTTCTACGGCTGGTACGCCTTGAAGGCCGGGATGATCGCGATCGACCGCGCGACGGGGGCGTCGGCCTTGCGCGCGATGGTGGCGGCGAGCGCCGGCGCGGTGGCCGAGCGCCGGCCGATCATCATCTTCCCCGAGGGGACCCGCACCGCGGTCGGCGCCGCGCCCGCCTATCAGCCGGGCGTCTACGCGCTCTATCGCCAGCTGGGCTTGCCGATGGTGCCGGTAGCGGTGAATTCGGGACAATTCTGGGGCCGGCGCGCCTTCGCCAAGCGCCCTGGGACGATCGTGGTCGAAATCCTCCCTGCCATCGCCCCCGGCGGCGAGCGCCGAACGGTGATGGCCACGCTGGAACGCGCGATCGAGGACGCGACGGCCCGACTCGTGGCCGACGCCTGACCCGCGCTTGGGGACAAAGCGGTGGACAGGGTCCGTTCGCGTCTCCGTGGAAACCGGGTATCGATCGGAGAACCGGCGTTGCACCAAAGACTTAATCTGCCCCTTTGGTGTGAGTTGAGAAACAAAAAGAGAACAATTGCCAGCCGGGACCGACCGGGCTAAATTGTGGGTTTTCCACGGTTTTCGTTTGGAGTCGCCCGGTGGTTCGGGCGCGGGAGATCGAGCCTTGGTCAGCGTCGCCGCCATCTCGCAGCAGATCTGGGACATGAAGTACCGCCTGCGCGGGGCCGACGGCGGCGTTGTGGACAAGACCATCGAGGACAGCTGGCGCCGCGTCGCCGCCGCGCTCGCCGCGCCGGAGCGCGAGCCGGACTTGTGGGCCGGGCGCTTCTACGACGCGCTCACCGACTTCAAGTTCCTGCCCGCGGGCCGGGTCATGGCGGGCGCCGGCGCCGGGCGCAACGTCACCCTCTTCAACTGCTTCGTCATGGGCACGATCCCGGACGACATGTCCGGCATCTTCGCCCACCTGCGCGAGGCGGCGCTGACCATGCAGCAGGGGGGCGGCATCGGCTACGACTTCTCGACCTTGCGGCCCAAGGGCGCGCCGGTGAAAGGCGTCGGCGCTGACGCCTCGGGGCCGCTCTCGTTCATGGACGTGTGGGACGCGATGTGCCGCACCATCATGAGCGCGGGCCACCGCCGCGGCGCGATGATGGCGACCCTGCGCTGCGACCATCCCGACATCGAGGCCTTCATCGACGCCAAGCGCGAGCCCGGCCGCTTGCGCATGTTCAACCTTTCGGTCCTTGTCACCGACGCCTTCATGCGCGCGGTCAAGGAGGACGCGCCGTGGGAGCTGAGCTTCGCCGGCACCACCGCCAAGGTCCTGCCGGCGCGCGCGCTGTGGGACCAGATCATGCGCGCGACCTATGAGTTCGCCGAGCCGGGCGTCATCTTCATCGACCGCATCAACCGCCGCAACAACCTCTCCTATTGCGAGTCGATCGCCGCCACCAACCCGTGCGGCGAGCAGCCGCTGCCGCCCTATGGCGCGTGCCTCCTGGGCTCGATCAATCTCGCCGCATTGGTGCGCGCGCCGTTCGAGGCGGAGGCGCATCTCGATCTCGATGCGTTGGCAAAGCTGGTGCCGCTCGCGGTGCGCATGCTGGACAACGCGATCGACGTGTCGCGCTTTCCGCTCGAGCTGCAGCAGCACGAGGCACGGAGCAAGCGGCGCATGGGCCTGGGCGTCACCGGGCTCGCCGACGCGCTCATCCTGTGCGGCGCGCGCTACGGCTCGGCCGAGGCGGTGGCGCTGACCGAAACCTGGCTCAAGGCGATCGAGCGCGAAGCCTATCTCGCCTCGGCCGAGCTCGCCGCCGAGAAGGGGCCGTTCGCGCTGTACGACGCCGAGAAGTATCTCGCCGGCGAGACGGTCTCGTCGCTCGCGCCCGAGGTGCGCGCGGCGATCGCGCAGCACGGCATCCGCAACGCGCTGGTCACGTCGATCGCGCCGACCGGCACGATCTCGATCCTGGCCGACAACGTCTCGTCGGGCATCGAGCCGGTGTTCAGCTTCCGTTACACCCGCAACATCACCATGCCGGACGGCAGCCACCACGAAGAAGAGGTCACGGATCACGCCTTTCGCCTGTTCCACCGCCTCAAGGGCGAGGGCGCGCCTCTGCCGGACGCGTTCGTCGACGCGCAAACGCTGGCGCCCGGCGATCACCTGGTGATGCAGGCGGCGGCGCAGAAATATGTCGACAGCTCGATCTCCAAGACCATCAACGTGCCGGCCGACTTCCCGTTCGAGCAGTTCAAGGACGTCTATCTCCAGGCCTACGATCTCGGATGCAAGGGTTGCACGACCTATAGGCCCAACGAGGTGACGGGCGCGGTGCTCGCGGTACGGAAGGACGACAAGCGCGCCGCACGCCAGACCGAGCTACCGCTGCCGGCGCCGCCGCCCCGGGCCAAGGACATCTACGAGGCCGGCGGCATCGTCTACATGACCCAGCCCTTGTCGCGGCCCGAGGCGCTCCCCGGCAACACCTACAAGATCTCCTGGCCCGAGAGCGAGCACGCGCTCTACATCACCCTCAACGACATCGTCCAGGACGGACGGCGCCGGCCGTTCGAGATCTTCATCAACTCGAAGAACATGGAGCACTACGCCTGGTCGGTGGGATTGACGCGCATGATCAGCGCCGTGTTCCGCCGCGGCGGCGACGTCTCGTTCGTGGTCGAGGAGCTGAAGGCCGTGTTCGATCCGCGCGGCGGCGCGTGGATGGGCGGGAAATACGTGCCCTCGCTGCTGGCCGCGATCGGCGACGTGATCGAGCGCCACATGATCGCGATCGGCGCGGTGCCGCCGCGCGAGCAGCGGCTCGAGCTCGCATCCGAGCGACGCGTGGTGAACCTGCACGACGGCGAGCGCCGCCTGGGCCAATGCCCCAAATGCGGCGAGGCCGCCCTCATCCGCGCCGAGGGCTGCGACCAATGCACGAATTGCGATTATTCGAAGTGCGGGTGAGACGGCGACGCATCGATGCCGTGCGTCCTTCGACTACGCTTCGCTCCGCTCAGAATGAGGAAAAAATTCTACCTCATCTTGAGCGGAGCCCGAAGGGCGTAGTCGAAGGACGCAGGGCGGTTCCAGCGCACGGAAAAATTCACGGCGCCTGCTTGCGTCCGAAGCCGCGCGGCTGTTCGGCCGCGGCGGCGTGCGCGGGCTCTTTCGCCGGCTCGTCGTCCACGTCTTCCCAGTGATGAAACTTGAGGACGCTGGTGCGCGCGGCGTTGATGTTCGCCATCAGCTCGGCGGTCTTGCCGTTGTTGCGATCGGGATGATAGCGCCGCGCGAGCGCATAGTAGGCGTGGGTGAACTCGAGCTTGCCCATGGTCCGCAAATGCACCCCGAGGTTGCCGAAGAGTCGAACCGCCTCGTCCATGGTCATGAGCATCAGTCTTTCGCTACCCCCTATCGTGGTCAAGCGAAATTGGGGTTCGCGCGCCTCGCCGCGGCATTTTCCTGGCGCGGCGGCCGGGCCGGGAGCGGCGTGGGCTCGCCGGCGCGGTCGATCGCTGCACGCAGGTGTATGCGCGCGCGCGCCAGGTCGCAGCGTATGCCGTCGACCGAAGTGCCCGCGACCTTGGCGACGTCGGCGTAGGAATATCCCTCGATTCCGACCTTGATGACCGCGATTTGCTGGCGCTCCGGCAGCCGGTGCAGCGCCTTCTGCAGGTCGCGCAGCGCGAGGCGGCCGTCGCTCTCGTGCGCCGTCACAGCGGGGCGGACGGCGGCATGGGCAGAATGGGCATGCAAGGCGCGAGTCGAGCGCGCCAAGGTGCCAAGAAACTGGTTGCGCATGATGGTCCACAGCCAGGCGCGGAGATTGGAGCCCGGTTCCCACAGATGCGCGTTGGCGAGTGCGCGCACGATGGTGTCCTGGACCAGATCGTCCGCGTCCGCGCGTTGCCGGTGCCAGAAGCGCACGATGCGGCGGAGGAAGGGAATCTCCTGCTCGATCAACTCGGAGAACGACGCGGCCTCTTGCGTGCCGAGAGCCGCCAATTCCACGGTGCAGGCCGACGACGCGGTGGCCGCCATTCGCCGTTTCTCCTATCGGTCGCAGGTGATTAAGGGAGCTTAATTTTATTACGGTCGGCGCAGACGCTCGGATCAGTGGGGCGGGAAAATGTCCCGCGCAGGACCTGATTCGACCCGGTCTTGGCTAAAATTGCGTTAAAACCCGGGCAGGTTCAGGCGGCCTTGCGCTCCGCCGGCGCCAGCGCCTTGACCGCGCGCTCGAGCTGGCGCAGCGGGCCGTCGACCGCCCCCAGCCGCTCGAGCTCGGCGAGCGTGTTCTCGAGATACTGGCGCGCGCTGCCACGCCGTCCGCTGCCCTGGTGAATGAGCCGCGCGGTCTCGTCGAGGGTGAGGTTTCCGGCGTAATCCCGATGGTCGCGGTCGACCACGAAGGCGAGCGCCCTCGCCTCGCGCACGGGAAGATGCAGTTCGACCTCCTTGAGGTGATAGACCCGGCTCTGCATCTCGCGGTCCCACAGATAGGCCAGCGCGTCCGGCACGTCGATCGCCGGCACGCGATAGGCGATGCCCTTGCAGGCGCCGCCGCGGTCGAGCCCCAGCACCAGGCCGGGCCGCTCCTCGGTGCCGCGATGGCCGCGCGAATAGACGCAGAAGCTGCGATGATGCCCATAGAGCAGGGCCGTCTCCGCCTCGCAGTAGGGAAAGCCCGGGTCCCACATCAGCGAGCCGTAGGCGAAGATCCAGAGATCGCTCTCCCAGGCGAGCTTGGCCCACAGCTCCGGCCCGACCGCGCCCAAAGGCGTGGTTGTGTATTCGGCACACTCGCGCCCACTCATGATGCGGTCCCCCGCTCGCCCGCTGTCGCTCCCAAGCCGAGGCTCGCGCGAAACGGAAAACAACTCCTTAACGCGGGCGGCCTCTATAACGGCGCGATGCGCCGTCCCCTCGCGCTTCTCGCCGCCGCCGTCGCGGTCGCGCTCGCTGCCTATGCCGGTTCCTGGTTCTGGTTCGCGAGCACGCTGCGCCAGGCTCTGCCCGGCTGGGTCGAGGCGCGCCGCGCCGAGGGCTATGCCATCGCCTGGAAGTCGGTCGAGATCGCGGGCTTTCCGTGGTCGCTGCGACTGAGCTTCACCGGGGTCTCGGTGATGGCGGCCGGAGCCATCCCCGTCACCGTGACGGGCGACGCGCTGGTGCTCGACGCCGCGCCGTGGAATTTGCGACGCTGGCGCTTTGACGCGGCCCAGGGTGCGGCCGCCAGCACGCCAACGGCCGGCGCGACGGTCGCCGCGCTCCAGGGCAGCGTCGCCGCCGGCGTCGAATCGACCGTGGTGACCGCGACCGCGCGCGAGCTGCGCGGCAGCGGGACGGCAGTCGGCTACGCCGCCGACTCGCTCGCCGCGACCCTGACCCTGCCGGCGCAGGCGCCGCAGAGCGACCGCGACCCGCTGATGGCACTGAGCGCGCAGCTCGGCGAGGTGCAGTTGCCGCAGGCACCACCGCCCTTGGCGCCGCGCATCGACGCGCTGGCGCTGACGGCGACAGCGCATGGGCCGATTTCATCCGGGCCGATCGACCGCGCGCTGGCCCAGTGGCGCGACCAGGGCGGCACGCTCGACGTCGAAGCCGCGCATGTCGCCTGGAGCGGGATCAGCGCCGACCTCGAGGGCACGCTCGCCCTCGACGAATCGCTGCAGCCGGAAGGCGCACTCACCGTCACCATCACCGGCGCGGACACGCTGATCGACGCGGCGGCAGCGGCCGGCACGATCGAGCCGCGCCAGGCCGGCTTCGCCAAAGCGGTGGTAAGGGCGATCGCGCTGCCGGGCGGCAATGGCGACACGGTGCGCCTGCCGCTGACGATCCAGGACCGGCGGGTTTATGTCGGACCCGCGCCGATCGCCTCGCTGCCGCCGGTGAAATGGAAATGACGCGCGGATCAGGCGTGGCCGGCGTCGTCCGAGAGGGTGAGCGGATGGACCCCGAGCTTGGCCAGCGCGCGCTGCCATTTGTCGTCGAGGGCGGCGCCGAACACGATGTCGTCGTCGGGCGCCACCGTGAGCCAGCCATTGGCCTGGATCTCGGCGTCGAGCTGGCCCGGTCCCCAGCCGGAATAGCCCAGCGCCAGGAAGCTGCGCCGCGGGCCATCGCCGCGGCCGATGGCGCGCAAAATCTCGAGCGTCGCGGTCAGCGCGAAGACATCGGCGACGACGAGGGTGCTGGCCTCGACATAGTCGGGGGAATGCAGGACGAAGCCGCGCCCGCCCTCGACCGGGCCGCCGAAATGAACCCGCTTGCGGCCGCGCAACCCCTGGGCTGCGATGCCGAGCTGGCGCATCAGCTCGGTCAGATCGAACTGGTCGAGCAGCCGGTTCACCACGATCCCCATCGCGCCCTCCTCGTTGTGGGCGCACATCAGGATCACCGAGCGCTGGAATCGGGGGTCCTGCATCTGCGGCATGGCGATCAAAAGCTGGCCGGCGAGCGAAGTCACGCGAAGCCTCCGGTTTTGCTTGACATGGGTGCCCCCCAAGGGCCTTACAAGCGCCCGACCATGTTGGCCTATATGAGGATTTTCGTCCTCGCCCTGATGCTTATTCCGGTCCTGGGCATCATGCAAGCCCGGGCCGCGGGGGCGTCGGACTGGTTCGTCACCGACCAGGGAAGGGTGCGCCTCGTCGCGGCCGAGCCCTTCGTCGGCGCCGACCGCGATGTCCAGCTCGGGCTCGAGTTCGAGCTGGCGCCCAAATGGAAGATCTACTGGCGCTCGCCCGGCGACGCGGGCTACCCGCCGCGGCTCGACTGGACCGGGTCCGAGAACCTCGCCTCGGCCGCGCTCGACTGGCCGGCGCCGGAGCGGTTCTCGATCCTCGGGCTCGAGACCATGGGCTACCAGGGCCATGTCGTGCTGCCGATCCGCGCCCGGGTCGAGAGGCCCGGGTCGCCGCTGGCGCTCCATGCCGTGCTCGACTACCTCACCTGCGCCGAGATCTGCGTGCCCTATCAGGCGATGCTGACGCTCGACCTGCCGGCGGCGGCGGCGCGAGGGCTGGGGTTCGGCGCGCTGATCGCGCGCTTCGCCGCGCTGGTGCCGGGCGACGGGCGGCGCGAGGGGCTGGCGCTGGGTCCGGCGGTGGTACGGACGGGCGGCCATGCCGCGCTCTACCTGGCGGTCAGGACCGACCGGCCGCTCGGCGCGCCCGACGCCTTCGTCGAGGGCGCGGGCGAGGTCAGCTTCGGTGCCGCAATCGCCCGCGTCGTGGCGCCCGACGAGACCGAATTGCGCCTGCCCGCCTACGGTCCCCGCGCCGCGATCGACGCGCTCGTGGGCAAGACGCTCGCCGTCACGCTGATCGACGGCGAGCGTGCCATGAGCGGCCAGGTCGTGCCAAGGCGCGGCGCTGCGGCGATGGATCTGGCGCAGCTCCTGCCGATGCTGGCGCTGGCGCTGCTGGGCGGGCTGGTGCTCAACGCCATGCCGTGCGTGCTGCCGGTGCTGTCGCTGAAGCTCATTGGCGCGATCGCGCACAGCGAGCGGCCGGCGCGCGCCGTGCGGATCGGCTTCCTCGCCACCGCGTGCGGCATCCTTCTGTCCTTCGCGGCGCTGGCGGCGGCCATTATCGCGGCCAATGCGGCCGGGATGGCGGTCGGCTGGGGCACGCAATTCCAGGCGCCCGGATTCCTCGCCGCGATGGCGGTGGTGCTGACGCTCTTCGCGGCCAATCTGTGGGGCCTGTGGGAGCTGATCCTGCCGCACCGCGTCGCCGACCTCGCCTCGCGCGCGGCGCTCGGCAATGTGACGACGGGCGCATTCGCGACCTTGCTGGCGACGCCGTGCTCGGCGCCGTTCCTCGGCACCGCAGTGGGATACGCGCTGGCCACGGGGCCGGGCGAGACCATCGCCATCTTCCTCGCGCTGGGCGTGGGATTCGCGGCGCCCTATCTCGCGGTGGCGGCGG
The DNA here is from genome assembly GCA_035604615.1 of Allostellaceae bacterium. Taxonomy (GTDB): domain Bacteria; phylum Pseudomonadota; class Alphaproteobacteria; order ATCC43930; family CGMCC-115725; genus DATJLY01. Next base: position 73,227 of record DATNID010000068.1, read on the forward strand.
TGCCGCGGCTGGCGCGGATGCTGCCGCGGCCGGGGCGCTGGATGGCGACGCTGCGCCGGCTGCTCGGCGTGGCGCTGGCGGCGACGGCGGCGTGGCTGGTCTCCGTGCTGGCGGCGGAGAGCGGCGCGATGGCGGCGGGCGCGCTCGCAATGCTGCTGGCGGCGATGGTCGCCGCGTTCGCGCTGGTAAGCGCGGGGACGGTGCGGCGGAGCGCGCTTGCCGCGCTGGCGCTCGCCGCCGTGGCGACGCCGCTGGTGGCGCGTGCGCCGATCGGCGCCGCCGTTCAGTCCGGACCGTGGCGCGCGTTCGATGCGGCAGCGCTGGGTCCGCTGGTCCATGACGGACGGGTCGTGTTCGTCGACGTCACCGCCGACTGGTGCCTCACCTGCAAGGTCAACGAGCGGCTGGTGCTGGACGACGACGCCATCCGCGCGCGGCTCGCGGCGCCGGGCGTGGTGGCGATGCGCGCCGACTGGACCCGGCCCGATCCGGTCATCGCCGACTATCTCAAGCGCTTCGGCCGCTATGGCATTCCTTTCAACGCCGTCTATGGACCGGGCGCGCCCGCCGGGGTCGCGCTGCCCGAGCTTCTCACCGCCGACGCGGTGAGCGCCGCCCTGCGCGAAGCCGCGTCCCCTACCCCTTCCGAGCGGGCCGGGCCCAGGGGGTGATTTTTCGCAGCGCAGCGACTATGTTCGCCTCCGAGAGCGACCGACAGCTCCAAACCACATAAGCAGGGGAAGGCTCATGACGATCAAGGTTGGCGACCGGATTCCCTCGGCCAAGCTCCGCCACATGACGGCGGAAGGCCCCAAGGAGATCAGCACGGACGACATCTTCAAGGGCAAGAAAGTGGTGCTGTTCGCAGTGCCGGGCGCCTTCACGCCGACCTGCTCGGCCAAGCACCTGCCGGGCTTCGTGCAGAACGCTGAGTCGATCAAGGCGAAGGGCGTCGACACCATCGCCTGCCTCGCCGTCAACGACGCCTTCGTGATGGGCGCGTGGGGCAAGCAGCAGGGCACCGAGGGCAAGGTCACGATGCTGGCCGACGGCAACGGCACCTTCACCAAGGAGCTGGGCCTCGAGATGGACGGCAGCGGTTTCGGCCTCGGCACGCGCTCCAAGCGCTATGCCATGGTGGTCCAGGACGGCGTGGTGAAGCAGCTCAACGTCGAGAACCCGGGCGCCTTCGAGGTGTCGAGCGCCGAAGCGGTGATGAAGGCGATCTGAGAAAGGACGACTGCACCAATACCGTGCGTCCTTCGACTTCGCTCAGGATGAGGGACATTCTTTGTGGCACAAAGAAATGTCCTCACCCTGAGCGGAGCGTAGCGTAGTCGAAGGGCGCACCGCGTTCATCCCATCGACGCCGCGTGGCGGGCCTCGATGATGGCGGCGCGGGCGAGCGCGTCGGCGCGCTCGTTCTCGGGATGGCCGGAATGGCCGCGCACCCAGCGCCATTCGACCGTATGGGTCTCGAGCGCGAACTCGAGACGCTTCCACAGATCGATGTTCTTGACCGGCTTCTTGTCCGCGGTCTTCCAGCCGCGCGCCTTCCACTGCGGCAGCCAGCGGGTGATGCCGTCCTTGAGATACTGGCTGTCGGTGTGGACCACGACATGGCTCGGCCGCTTCAGGGCCTCGAGCGCGGCGATCGCCGCCATCATCTCCATGCGGTTGTTGGTGGTCGGGTTGGCACCGCCCTTCAGTTCCTTCTCGGTGCCCTTGTAGCGCAGGATCGCGCCCCAGCCGCCGGGGCCGGGATTGCCGCTGCACGCGCCGTCGGTGAAGATCTCGACCCTCTCGGTCACGGCTCGAGCCCATAGGCCGTTGGGCTCGCCACGCTGCGATGGAAGCGCAGCTTGTGCAGGTATTCGAGGGGGTCCTTGGGCCGCACCAGCGCGCCGGGCGGATGGTTGAGCAGGTCATAGAGCCGCGTCAGCAGGAAGCGCAGCGCCGAGCCGCGCGCCAAGAGCGGCAGGGCCGCGAATTCCGCCGCCTCGATGGGCCGCACCGCGCGATAGCTCGCCAGCATGAGCCGCGCCTTGGTCACGTTGAAGCTGAAATCGCTCTCGAAGCACCAGGCGTTGAGGCAGATCGCCAAGTCGTAGGCGAGGAAATCGGTGCAGGCGAAATAGAAGTCGATGACGCCCGACACCTCGTTGCCGCGGAAGAACACGTTGTCGGGGAAGAGATCCGCGTGGATGACGCCGGCGGGGAGCGCAGCGGGCCACGACGCTTCGAGCGCGTCGAGCTCGCGCCCCAGCTCGTCGGCGAGGCCATGCCGCACCTCGTCCGCCCGCGCGCGGCAGGACTCGTAAAGCTTCCTCCAGCCCGCGACCGAAAGATCGTTGGGCCGCTTCAGCGGGAAGCGCTGCCCGGCGAGATGGAGCCGCGCCATCGTGCCGCCCAGTCCCGCGCAATGGAACGGCTGGATGCGGCGCGGCCACATGCCGTCGAGGAAGCTCGCAATCGCGGCGGGCCGCCCGCACAGCGTGCGCAAGGCCGCGCCGTCGCGCGCGCGGATCGGCGTCGGGCACTTGATCCCGTTGCGCGCGAGATGCTCCATGAGGGCGAGGAAGAAGGGCAGATCCTGCGGCGAGACGCGGCGCTCGTAGAGCGTCAGGATGTAGCTGCCGCGCTCGGTCTGGAGGAGATAGTTCGAGTTCTCGACGCCCTCGGCGATGCCCTTGCACGAGACCACCTCGCCGAGCTCGTAGTCGGCGACGAAGGCGCGGAGATCGTCGTCGGGAACATCGGTATAGACGGCCATCCTGGCTCGGGCGGCGCTTGTGCGGATAGGGGCCGTCGAATAAAGTTCGGCGGGCGCGGCAGAATCTAGTACAGGCGGCATCGCCAAGGAAGAGGGAGATGACAAGGGAACGCGCAACGGCGGCGCTCGTGGCGCTCCTTTTCGGGCCGCTCGCGCTCGGCGCATGCACGTGGATCGGGGGGATCAAGCAGAGCGATCTCACCTGCCCCGCGGTGGTGCCGGCCCCGGGCGCCGACAAGATCCCCATGTTCAGTCCCGCGGGCCACGCCAGCAAGGACGTGGTGGTCGGCGGCCGCATCTTCGACCTCAGCGCCAAATGCGAACGCGAGAAGGTGGGCCTCGCGGTCAACGCCGAGATCGTGTTCATGGCCCAGCGCGCCACCACCGAGATCAAGGACGCGACGCTGCCCTACTTCGTGGCACTGGTGGATTCGCAGCAGCGTGTCCTGACCGAGGAATCGTTCCGGATCGTCGTCCCGTTCGTCGGCGGCGAGGCCGAGCGCCGCATGCCGGCCGAGAAGATCACGGTGCATGTGCCGGTCAAAAACCCGGGCATGGGCAACGCCTATTCCGTGATCGTGGGATTCCAGCTCACGCCCGACCAGCTCGCCTTCAATCGCGGCACCCTGGTCCAGTGAGCGCAATCCGCGGCTTCGCCGAGCGCCGCATCGTCACAAGCGGCGCCGAGATCCTTGCCGCGATCGGCGGCCAGGGACCGCCGCTCCTGCTGCTGCACGGCTATCCCGAGACGCATGCCTGCTGGCACGACGTGGCGCCCCGCCTCGCCCAATCCTTCACCGTGGTGGCGCCCGATCTCCGCGGCTATGGCCGAAGCCGTTTCATCGGCACCGAGACCGCGGACCACGCGGCCTTCTCCAAGCGCGCCATGGCCGAGGACCAGGTCGAGGCGATGGCGGCGTTGGGGCACGAGCGCTTCTGCGTCGCCGGGCATGACCGCGGCGGGCGGGTCGCCTATCGCCTGGCGCTCGACCATCCCGGCCGGGTGGCGAAACTCGCCGTGCTCGACATTGCGCCGACGCTCGAAATGTTCGAGCGCATGAACGCGAAGAGCGCGCTCTCGGCCTATCACTGGCTCTTCCTCGCCCAGCCGTTCGACCTGCCGGAGCGCATGATCTCGGCCGATCCCGACTTCTATCTCGAATGGACGATGCGGAGCTGGCTGGCGCAGGGCGGGGCGCTGGCGCCCGAGGTGATCGAGGATTACCGCCGCGCCTTCCGCGACAAGAGCGTGGTCCACGCGGCGTGCGAGGACTACCGCGCCGGCGCCACCATCGATTGCGACATCGACCGCGCCGACCGCGATGCCGGGCGGCGCATCGCCTGCCCGGTGCTGGCGCTGTGGGGCGGGCGGCGCACCGTCGGCGCCGCCGCCGTCGATCCGCTCGCGACCTGGCGGCGCTGGGCCGACAGCGTCGAGGGCGGACCGATCGCGTGCGGCCACTTCCTCCCCGAGGAGGCGCCGGCGGAGGTCGCCGCCGCGCTCCTGCGCTTCTTCAACCCGTGACCGGCTTGCCGATCAGCACCCAGCGCGTGCCGTCGAAGCGCTTTAGCTGCAACGTATGCATCGGGTAATAGTTGTCGGGGCTGGTGTTGAGCGTGATCCCCGGCAGCAACAGCGGCAGCGACACGTCCTTGAGGCTGGTTGCCACCTTCATGATGTTGGCGCGCGTGAGATCGTTTCCGGCGCGCTTCAGCACCTCGACCATCGCCTGTGCCGAGACATAGCCTAAGGGTGAAGCGGCGTTCGATTCCTGATCCTGGGTCGGCGTGTATTTCTTGTTCCAGGCGAGATACTCCTTGACGGCCGGGTCGTCGGCCCAGGACGGATCGGTCGGATCCTTGGTGCTGTCCGAGGAAATCACGCCCTTGAGCCTGTCGTTGCCGACCGGCCCCACCACGCTCTTCGCCGAGGCGACGAATGGCAGGAAGATGAGCGCGTCCCAGCCGGCCTGGTCGCGGGCGGCGGAGATGGCCTGCGCCGCGGCGCGGCTTTGGGCGGCGAGAAAGAGCGTGTCGGCGCCGGCGCTCTTCAAGGTGATGATCTGCGAGGTGACGGTCGGGTCGGTCACCGCATAGCTCGTCTTCGCCACGATCATGGTCTTGGCCTTGTCGCCCAGCGCGGCGATGAAGGGATCGACATGGTCGC
>DATNID010000069.1:0-20060 GCA_035604615.1 Allostellaceae bacterium
CGGCGACGCCGGCGACGACGACGCCGGCGCGGCTGGTCGCCCGGCTGCGCGGAGCCGGGCTCGGCGGGGGTCGCCGGATCGGGCGCGTCCGCCGGCTCGCCGCTCTTCGGCGCATCCTCCGGCGGCGCGTCGCTCGCGGGCTCGTTCGGGCGTTCGTCGGCTGCGTGCGCCATCGGCAATCAGGTCTCGCAGGACATCATCGTGCATCGGAGCCTAGCATGCGGCGAGCCGCGAACAAGCGGTGTTCCCAGGCGGTCAGACGCTGCACATGGCGTCTGCGATCCGGCTTGTCGGCGTGGCGGAATTGGCACATCATCGCCGACACGCGCGGCGTGTCATCGAATTCAAAACGGCCGCGCCCAATGGGAGAGACCGTCCGGTGAAGCGAACAAGTTTGCGTGGCGCCGTTGCGGCGGTGCTGATATTGGCATTCGGCGCATCGGGCGCACGCGCCGAGCATGTCAGGGTCGCCATCACCAAGCTGCTGGGCTATCCCGGCGTGCCGATCGCAATCGAGCGCGGCTATTTCAAGGACGAGGGCATCGACGTCGAGATGATCTATCTCGATTCGGCGCAGCCGATCGCCATCGCGGTCGCGTCGGGCGATGCCGATTTCGGCGTCGCAGGATTGTCGGCGAGCTTCTACACCCTGGCCGCGCAAGGCCAGCTTCGCCTCATCGCCTCCTCGGGCGGCGAGGCGCCGGGATTCCACAATCTCGTCTTTCTCGGCTCCAACAAGGCGTGGGACGCCGGGCTGCGCTCGCCCAAGGATTTCCCCGGCCACTCGGTCGCCATCACGCAGGTGGGAACCAGCCTGCACTACAGCCTCGGCCGGGCGGCGATGAAATTCGGCTATCCCTTGAGCGCGGTGACCGTGAAGCCGCTGCAGTCCAACACCAACGTCATCGCGGCTCTGGCCGGCGGCGTGGTCGACGCCGCCGTCATGCCGAGCTCGCCGGCGCTGCCCGCGCTCGCGAAAGGCGAAGCCAAGCTGCTCGGCTGGGTGAGCGAGGTCGCCCCCGATTTCAGCACCGGCAGCGCCTGCTTCACCTCGACCAAGACGGCCAACGACCGCGGCGACCTGGTGAAGCGGTTCCTGGTCGCCTACCGCAAGGGCATGCACGATTTCCACGACGCCTTCGTCTCGGCCGACGGCAAGCGCCAGGATGGACCCGACGCGCCGGCGGTGCTGGCGATCATGTCGCGCTTCACCGGCATCAAGCCCGAGGCGCTGTCGGAAACCGTTCCCAGGGTCGACGCCGAGGCACGCATCTCGACCGAGGACATCGCGCGCCAGGTCACCTGGTACAAGTCGGAGAACCTGCTGCGCGGCGAGGTCAAGGTCGAGGAGCTGATCGACAACCGCTACGCGATGCCGTTGATCGCCGGCCGCTAGTGGGTGATCCACGCCGATTGAACCGCCGTGCGTCCTTCGACTGCGCGGTGCTGCGCACCGCTCCGCTCAGGATGAGGCGAAAAATTTACCTTACCCTGAGCGGAGCCCGAAGGGCGTAGTCGAATGGGCGCACGTCGCCGGTTCTCTCGCAGCGGATCAAGCCCTAGACGTCTTTCCGCCATGGATGAAGCGCGGCCCGAGGCGGCCCCCCTTCGCTCGTCCTGGCTCGAGATCTTCGCGGGCCGGCAGGGGCTCTACACGGCGCTGCTCAATTTCGGCATCCTGCTGTTCGGCATCGACACGTTCATGGTCAACACGCTGATGCCGACCATCGTCGCCGACATCGGCGAGGTCGCCTACTATGCCTGGGTCGCGATGCTGTTCGTGGTCGGCGCCATCGTCGGCTCCGCCAGCTACGGGCCGGTGCGGATGCGGCTCGGCGGGCGCAACACGCTGGCGCTGGGCGGCGCGACCTTCACGGCGGCGGCGCTGGCCTGCTCGCTGGCGCCGCACATGGCGCCGCTTCTGGCGGCGCGCTTCGTCGAGGGCTGGGGCGGCGGCCTCATCGTCGCCGGCTCGATGTCGTTCACCTACGCGCTGTACGAGCCGCGGCTGATGACCAGAGTCATCGCCTTCACCAGCGTGACCTATATCGGCGCCGCGCTGGTCGGCCCGATTATCGGCGGCATCTTCGCCGACCTCGCGTGGTGGCGTGGCGCCTTCTGGCTCTATGTCCCGTTCGGGGTCATGTTCGTCGCCGGGGTCCTGGTCATCGTGCCGCGCGAGGCCGACCGTTCGCCGGCGGGAAGCGGCGTGCGGCGGCTGCCGATCTCGCGCCTCTTGCTGCTCGGCGTCGGCGTCATCTGCGTCGGCGCGGCGGGCCGGGTGCACGACACGTGGCTCAGGCCCGCCTTCCTGGTGGGCGCGGTCGTCATCGTGTGGTTCGCCTTCGCGCGCGACGCGCGGGCGGAGAACCGGCTCTTTCCCTCGCATCCCCTGTCCTGGTCGCGGCCGGTGGGTCTCGGCTACTGGGTGCTGATGCTGGTGGTCAGCACCTATTCCGCGATCTCGATCTTCCTGCCGCTGGTGCTCACCGTGATCTACGGCATCGCGCCGCTTTATGTCGGCGCCTTGAACGCGATGATGTCGATCAGCTGGTCGATCACGGCGGCGCTGGTGGCGGGCCTGCATGGCGGGGCCGAGCGCCGCGCCATGGCGGCGGGACCGCTCTGCATCCTCGCCGGCAGCGCCGGGCTCGCGATCACGACGTTGCTCGCGGGCCATATCGCGCTGATCGCCCTGTTCTCGGTCGTGGTGGGGTTCGGCATCGGCTTCATCAACGTCCACATGATGGCCAAGGTGATGGCGGCGGCGCTGCCGGGCGAGGAAAGCATCACCGCGTCCTCGCTCTCGACCGTGCGCTCGCTGGGCCAGGCGTTCGGCTCGGCGATGGCGGGCACGATCGCCAACATCGCCGGGCTCGAGGAGACGGTCTCGCGCGAGGCGGTGAGCGCCGCCGCTTCCGGCGTCTATCTCTTCAACGTCATCCCGCTGGCGCTCGCCGCTTTCATGGTGATGCGCTTTTTCCGCGCGAGCGGGCAATAAAATTCTTGGCGCGTTCCTCGCGCTAAATGTTTTTATCGATCTCCCGGAGCACGGCCTCTGTGTGTTCGCCCAATGCCGGTGCCCGCCCGCCCGCCGCGGCCGCGGAGCCCGACATGCGGAAGGGCGGGTTCATCGCCTTAAACGTGCCGCCGTCGTCCGCGACTTCGGCGAGCGCGCTTCGGTGGGCGAGCTGCGGATCGGCCAGCGCCTGCTTCACGGTGCGGTAGGCAGACGCCGGCACCCCGTTCGTATCGAGCGCGGCGAGACATTCCGCGGTGCTGCGCTGGGTCGACCACGCCTCGAACTCGTCCATCAGCGCGCCCCAGTTGGCGCGCCTTGGCATGAACGTCGCGAAGCGCTCGTCCTGCAGCCAATCGAGGCGCTCCGCCGTCGCCGCCAGGCCCTGGAAGGTCCGCTCGCTCGCGATCGCCATCATGATGAAGCCATCCGCGGTCGCGGCCGGCCCGTAGGTCGGCCGCCCCGCGGGCGGCACCGCGAATTGCGCGGTTTGCACCTCCGAAAGCGTCAGGCCCAGCATGCTCTCGAGCATCGACACGTCGATGAATTGGCCGCGCCCGGTTTGCGTGCGCTGGTGCAGCGCGGCCGCGATCGCCGCGAAGGCATAGGCGCCCGCCAGCACGTCGGCGATGAAGATGCCGCAATTGTCGGGGCGCGCGCGGCCCGGCTGATAGGCCATGTGCGCGAGATCGTAGCCCGACGCGGCATGGATGACGGGCGCGTAGGCCGGCAGCGCCGACGACGGCCCGGTCTGCCCGTAGCCCGAGATGGCGCAGTAGACGAGACGCGGATTGATGCCGTCGAGCGCCGGATAATCGAGGCCGAGGCGCTGCATCACGCCGGGCCGGTAATTCTCCACCACCACGTCGCTCGCGGCGGCGAGCGATTTCACCGCCGACACCGCGCCCGGCGTCTTGAGGTCGAGCACGACGCTTTTCTTGCCGGCGTTGAGCTGCCCGAAATAGGAGCTGGCGCCGTTGCGCTGCGGCAGGCGCGACCGCATCATGTCGCCCTCGGGCGGCTCGATCTTGATCACTTCCGCGCCGAGATCGGCCAGGAGGCGCGTGCAATGCGGGCCGGCGATGGTGGTGGTGAAATCGAGCACGCGGAGCCCGGAAAAGACCTGTGTCATGCTTCGACCTCGTTCCCCCCAGCGACGCGTTTCGGCATCGCCATCGGCGCCATCATCCCGTATTGTTGGCCGGGCGATCAATCCGCAGGTGGACCATGACCCGCATACGCATGTTTGTGACCTCGGCCGCGCTGACGCTCCTCACGTTGCCCGTGTTCGCGCAGCAGGCCGGGCAGGTTCAGCCGGGTCCGTTTCCGATGCGCCCCTACGGCCCGATGTGGCACCCGGGGATGATGGTGATGGCGCCGTTCGTGCTGCTGCTCGCGCTCATAGGCTTCGTGACCGTGATCCTGGCGGTGGCGCGCTTCCTGGGATACCGCACGCGGCCGCGCTGGCAGGGCTTTGGCCCTTATCGCGGGCCGGGGCGCGGGGCCCAGGCGCTCGACATCGTCGAGGAGCGTTTCGCGCGCGGCGAGATCGACAAGGCCGAGTTCGAGGAGAAGCGCCGGCTGCTGGCGCGCTAACGCGCCGCCCTCACCGGCCGTAGAACGCCTCGATATTCCCGCAGAAGATGCCGCGCTTGGCGTCGTCCGAGAGGTCGTCGCGCTCCAAGAGCTCGTGGAGCTCGTGGATCGCGTGCTCGACATTGGCCTCGTGCGGGAAGTCCGAGGCGAAGAGCAAGGTCTTGTGGCCGATGCGGGCGACCAGGTCGCGCAAGGTCGGCTCGCCGCCCTCGCAGCTGAAATACATCCGGCCCGAGGCGAAATGCTCGCTCGGCCGGCGGCGCAGATGCTCGGAGAACTCGCGCCTGCCGTTGCGGTCGAACACCTCGTAGGAGCGGTCGAGCCGGTCCATCATGTAGCTGACCCAGCCGGTGCCGGCCTCGAGGAATCCGACCCTGAGGCGCGGGAAGCGGTCGAACACGCCCTCCATGACGAAGCTCGTGACCTGGATCATCTGCGCGATCGGATGCTCCAAGGCGATGGTCATGCCGAACTTGGTGAACGAGTTGATGCCGAGATTCATCGACGGCGCGCCGTGCGTCGCGACCGGCACGCCGAGCCGCTCGGCCTCCTCGTAGACGGGCCAGAAGTCGGGATGGCCCAGCCCCTTGCGCAGGCCGAGATCGGCGTCGTTGGCGGGCAGCACCGCCCCCACCATGCCGAGCTCGCCGACCGCGCGGCGCAATTCCTTCACCGCGTCCGGCACCGACTGGAGCGGCAGCAGCGCCACGCCGCGGAGCCGCTCGCTCTTGCCCCGGTAGCGGTGCGAGAACCAGTTGTTGTAGGCGCGCGCCAGCGCCACCGCCCATTCCGGATCCTGGATCATGGTGAAGGCGAGACCCGAGGTCGGATAGAGCACGGTCGATTCGAGCCCGACCCGGTCGAGCGTGTCGAGCCAAAGCTGCGGCGTGATCTCATACGAGTGGTGGATGCCGAGCCGCGCCATCACCGCGCCGCGGTTGTAGCCGTCGAGCGTCGGGAAGAACGGATATCCCAGGAGCGTCGTGTTCCCGGCGTAAGGCGGCTCGAGATATTCGAAGATCTCGGCGTCGCGCTCGATGACGTGGCCGTCGCCGTCGAGAATCCGGTCGAGTTTCATGGTACGCACCTCCGTGATGCACAGATTACGTCATTGCGAGCGCAGCGAAGCAATCTCCTTCAGGCAGTGGCGAAACGCCGGCGAGAGATTGCTTCGTCGCTGTCGCTCCTCGCAATGACGGCGCAGGGACTGCGCCATCAGATCGCGCGCGCGTGCGGCAGGATGCGGCGCGCGAAGATTTCCAGCGAGCGCATGATGTCGGCCTGTTTGAGCGAGCCGAAATCGACGATCAGCATGGGCTGGGTCACGCCGAGCGCCTTGAGGCGGGCGATCCGGGCGAGCACGCTCCCGGGATCGCCCATCAACACGCGGTCGGGGAAGTAATTGTCGAACGCGGCCTGGCGCTGATAATCCTCGCGCGCGGCATAGCCCTTATAGGCGGTCGGATCGGGCGGCTTGCGCGCCGCCTCGACGCCGGCGCCGGTGTAGTCCGCCATCGGCGTCTCCACCAGCGCCTTGAGGCGCGCGACATCTTCGGTCTCGGTGAAATGCGCGTGATAGCAACAGGGGACCTCGTGATCGCCGGCGCGGCGGCCGAAGCGGGGCAGCGCATCGATATACCAGCGCATGCGCTCGCCCGCGGTTTCGGTATCGACGTGATAGGCGACGTAGAGCAGGTTCAGGCCCTGCTCGGCGGTCCATTCGAAGCTGTCGCGGGTGAGGAAGCAGGCGTTCCAGATGGGCGGATGCGGCTTCTGGTAGACGCGCGGCAGGATGGTGATGCCGTCGATCGGCGGCCGGAACCTTCCTTGCCAGGTGAGCGGCGCCTCGGTCCAGGCGCGCTTGACGAGGGCGACGCCCTCGGCGACGCGGTCATGGCTATCGCGCATGTCGACGCCGAACGTGTCGAACTCGTCGCGCAGGAAGCCGCGGCCGACGCCCAGATCGAAGCGTCCCTTCGAGAGCTGGTCGAGCGTCGCTCCCATCTCGGCGACGCGCACGGGATCGTTGAGCGGCAGCACCGTCGCGCCGGTGCCGAGCCTGATGCGCGCGGTCTTGGCCGCGAGATATGCCAGGAAGGGATAGGTTCCCGCGCACAGCCCGCCATGGCGCACGAAATGATGCTCGACCATCCACACATAGTCGATGCCGATGGCGTGGCATAGAGCACCTGCTCGACGATGTTATCGAAATGGCTCGCGACGTCGCGCGACCCGGGCAGGTAGGTCGGCAGATAGAACAGGCCGAATTTCATGGTCGCGGATCCCCCGCCCCAAGGCGCGTCGCGGCAGAGGGATTCGCGACCGCCGCGCTTCTACCGGTCCCGCTTCGCTGCCGCGGAGACGATCTTGTAGGCCTCGCCGAGTTCGGCCTTGTGCTTCGACACGTCCTCGGCGACGCTGGCCAGCGTTTCCATCATCGCCGCTTGCTCCTGGGCCGGGAGGTCGATCATTTCCCCGCCCTTCTGCACCCATTCCTTTTGCGCGTTCTCGAAATACTGTTTCGAGATCGGGTTGATCGCGACCGTCTCGCCGACGACCGCGTCGTCGACGATCTTGCGCAGGTCCGCAGGCAGCGAGTCCCGCCATTTCGAGCTCAGCTCGACGATCAGGAAGATGAAGGGCTGGCCGGTCCTGGTGACATATTTGGCCGCGTCCTGGTACTGCATGCTGGTGAAGACCGTCATGCCGGAAACGGCGCCGTCGATCGCGCCCTGCTGGATCGCCGGCAGCACGTCGCCCAGGCTCATCGCCACCGGCGTCGCGCCGAGGCGCTCGAGCGCCACGTTCTGGAACTCGGATGCCAGGACGCGGATCTTCTTGCCTTTGAGATCATCGAGGTGGCGGACCGCGCTCTTCGAGACGAGGAAAGAGGGCAGCGCCGCGAAAAGTCCCGTGCCGTGCAGCCCCTTGTTGGCGCCGAGCGAGAGCATCAGCTTCAGCACCTCCGGGTCGGCGGCGATGCGCTGGCCGTGGTCGATCGAGTCGACGAGGCCCGGCGCGGAGACCACCTCGAACCGCTCGTCGACGCCGACGAAGAACTCGGGCGGGATCACCCCGCATTGGATCGAGCCGAATTGCAGGCCCTCGATCTGGCGCGGGATCGAGCCCAACTGGCTCGCCGGATAGACCTCGCCCTTGATGCGGCCTCCCGAGTCCTTCTCGACGCGCGCCGCGAGATTCTTGGCGTACTGGTGCACGTTCTCGTTGATCGTCGGAAGCGTGATCTTCATCACGAAATTCTTGTCGTCGGCCTGGGCCGTCGTCGAGGTCAGGACGAATGCCATCGCCAGCGCCGCCACGGCGCCCGTTATCCGCACGCAAAGGTCGGTCAATCGCATGGAACTCTCCCTGCCGTGCCGGCCCGCTTCGCGGGGCCGCGTCGTTTCGCCGTGGGTCGAAGACCCGGCCTGTGCCGGGCTTTCTACCGGTATCGCGGCCGGTTGGGAACGTCCTTTGATTATCATATGCTGCCGTAATCGACCGGCGGAGGCGCGCCGTTGCGGCTATTTCTCGTGCCGCACGCGCAGCGCCTCGGCGCGATAGGCGGCCAGGATGGCGGCGCCGTTGGGCATCCGCTTGACCCAGTCGTCGACCACCTTCTGCGCGATCTCCTTGCGGTAGCGCTCCTGGTCCGCCGCCGCGAGGGCGCCGATGGTGTGGCCCGGCATGGCGCGCACGGCCTTCTCCGAGCCGGCATAGATGCGGTCCAGCGCCGCGCCCAATTCGCGCGAGGCGGCATAGCCGGAATTGCGGTCGATCGCCGCCTTGGCCTTCGGCGGCAACCGCGCATAGGTGTCGGTGTTGATCAGCAGGAATCCGCCGCCCGAGCCGAGCCCGACGACGAGACGATGGCTCGTGACCTCGGCCAGCTTGAATCCCACGAGCCCGAGCCAGCCGATCATGATGCCGTCGGCGGCATGGTGCTGCAGGATCTCGTAGACCTCGGTCGGGCTGGTGCTGAGCGGCGCGGCGCCGAGCCGCCCCGCCACATCGGCGTCGGCCTTGGTCAAGGTCGCGATCCGCAGGCCCTTGATGTCCTCGAGCCGCACCACCGGCTTCTGCGTGTTGAGGAAGGATTGCGGATAGACGAAGAGCGCGAGCGGCCGCACGCCCGCATATTCGGCAGCGATGAGCCCGTCCTGATAGAGCTTCCAGAACGCGGCGGCGCCCTCCGCGCCGATGATGTCCGAGGGCAGCTCGACGACGCTCGATCCCGGGAACTTGCCGCCGACCGAACCCTGCACGCCGGTGCCGAGATCGGCCGCGCCGCTCACCGTGCGGTCATAGACGTTGAACATGTTGGCGAGCGTGCCGCCGAAGAAGGTCTGGAGCTTGAGCGTCCCGTCCGCGTCGGCCTCGACCCGCGCGATCCAGGGCTGCCACATCTGCGACCAGGTGGGCGACGCGGCACCGCTCCCCGGAATGGCGAAGCGCAGCGTGACGGGCTCGTCCGCGCGCGCGGCGCCGGCGAGGCCCAGCAGCGCGGCCGCGACGCAGAGGCCGAAGGATTTCGAAAGCACGGCCGCGCCCTCCCCCTTATAATCTTGCCCTGACGCTAGCCTGATTCGACCCAGGAGAACAACGATGGCCAAGCAGCGCGCGGGTGCCAAGAGCCTGAAGCAGAACGGGAGCGCATTGCGGCGCAGCGCCAAGCCGAAGCCCGCGCGCACGCTCGGCACCGCGTCGCAGATCGCGCAGAAGCTGGTCGGGGTCGGACCCGCGGACCCTGCGGGAAAGCTGTTCCGGCGCTATTGGCTGCCGATCGACGTGGCCGCCGACCTCGGCGACAAGCCCAAGGAAGTGCGCATCCTGGGGGAAGATCTGGTGCTGTTTCGCTTTCCCGGCGGCAAGCCCGGCCTGGTCGGCCAGAAATGCGCGCACCGCAACACCTCGCTGGTGCTGGGCGCGGTCGAGAAGGCCGGCATTCGCTGCGCCTATCACGGCTGGCTCTATGACGCCAACGGACAGTGCATCGACCAGCCGGCCGATCCGGCTGCCTCGCGCTTCTGCAAGGAGATCAAGATCGCAGGATATCCCTGCGAGGACCGCTACGGGATCATCTGGGCCTATATGGGCGAGGGCAAGCCGCCGCTCATTCCGCCCTATGACATCTTCGTGCGCAAGGACGGCTACAACCGCACCGTGAAAAGCTATCACAAATGCAATTGGCTGCAGGTCACTGAGAACATGGTCGATCCGCAGCACACCTCGTTCCTGCACCGCTTCTCGCCGCTCACCGACGTGGTCGCCGAATGCCCGACCTTGGACAAGGTCGAGGACACGCAATACGGCTTCGTGGTGCAGTCGACGCGCATGGACCAGGGCCATTCGCGGCTCGACCATTTCGTCATGCCGGCGATGAACCGCGTCGCCGTCAACCACATCCACCCGCCGCTCGAGATCTGCTGGTTCGTGACGCCGATCGACGACACCCACGCGATCTCGGTGACGTATCGCTTCGTGCCCGACCCGCCGGGCGCCGATCAGGCGGCCATCCAGAAACGCATCGACATGGTCGAGGAGTTCGATCGCAAGATTCCGCGCGCCACGCCGCACGAAAGCGGCTCGGTCGTGTTCGCGCAGGATATGTGGGCGATGGAGGCGCAAGGCCCGATCAGCGACCGCACGCGGGAGCATCTGGCGAGTTCCGACAAGGGCGTAATTCGCCTGCGCCGCGGCTACTGGGAGGCGATCAAGGCGATCGACGCCGGCAAGGACCCGCCGAACGTCTGGCGCGACCCGAAGGTCGAACGGCTCGATTTCCAGACCGGAATCTTCCACCGCGGGGTCGAGAATTTCGATCCCAAGCGCACCAATCTCGAGCGCGCCGCGCGCACCGGCGCAACCGCCGAGGCGTGAAGGCTCAGCCCGGGAAGAGGCCGCGCTTCGTCAGGTACTCGATGCAGATGCGGTCGAATTCCCACGGCATCTCGAAGCAGTTGGCGTGGCCCGCGCCTTCGATGGTGACGAGCTCGCACCCCTTGATGAAGGTTTGCAGCTTCAGTCCGGAGGGGCGGCTCATGTCCTCGCTGCCGGAGATGATGAGGCAGGGCACGTCGAGGCGCGGATAGAGATCCGGCTTGGCGCTGGCGAGCGCCTCGTTCATAAGGATGATGCTCTCCAGCGTCCCCGCGTTGCTCAGCGCACACACCATGTCGGCGTAATGCTGGACCAGCGCCGTCTCGCGCATCCTGGGCGAGAAGTGGAACAGCACCTGGTGCCGCCGCCGCGCGATACCCTCGGTGCGATAGGCCTCCTTGCTGCGCAGTTGGATGTCGCGGATGTCGGGCAGGTAGCCGCAGCCAGAGAGGATCATCGCCGCGGTGCGCTGGGGCCGCTGATCCGCCATGTGCATGGCGACTTCCGAGCCCATCGAGTTGCCTTGCAGGATGACGGGGCCCGAGGTGATGGTGTCGACGAGCTCCCACACCGCCTCGGCCTGGTTGGCCATGGTGACGCCGTCCTGCGGCGCCGGCGAGCGGCCATAGCCGGCGAGATCGACCGCGATGGTCCGGTACCAGGCCGAGAAATGCGCGGTCTGGAACATCCACAGCCGGTGATCGTCCGGCGTCGAGTGCAGGAAGATCATGGGCAAACCGCTTTGTCCTTGCTGCACGAAGTAAAGCGGGCCGGGGATGTTTCTTGCCATCATGCACCTGCTCGACCGCTCCGGCGATCGTTGAAGCGCATCATATCGCCGCGCGCGTTCCGGCGACAGTCAGCGCCCAATCCCAGGACTGACAGCAGCGATCGAACGGATTAGGATCGCATCGATAGAAAAACGAAAAGCCGCGGCCACAGGCCGGGCAACGGGAGGGCCACCATGAGTGACATCGCGGCCGCGGGCGACCGCGCCGATTTGCGCCACGTCGTGGCGCGGCTCGAGCGGCTGCCCTATTGTTCGTGGCACTGGAACATGCGGCTCATCATCTGCACCGCGTGGTTCTTCGACGCGTTCGATTCCGTCGCCATCGCCTACGTGCTGCCGCCATTGATCGGGCTGTGGCATCTGACCCCGCCGCAAATCGGTTCGCTGATCGGCATCGGTTTCGCCGGGCAGTTGTTTGGCGCCATAGGATTCGGCTGGATCGGCGAGCGCTGGGGGCGGCGCAATGCCATGCTGGCGACCCTGCTCATCTTCACGCTGGGCGCGTTGGCCTGCGCGCTTGCGCCAGGCTACGACGTGCTGTGGTGGTTCCGTTTCATCCAGGGGATCGGGCTCGGCGGCGAGGTGCCGCTGATGGCCGCCTACATCAACGAATTCGCCAAGGCAAAGGGGCGCGGCCGGTTCTCGCTCAACGTCCAGGTCCTGTTCTCGATCGGCCTGCTGGCCGTGGCGCTTGTCAGCCTCTATGTGGTGCCGCATTGGGGCTGGCAGTGGATGTTCGTGATCGGCGCCGTGCCGGCGTTCCTGGCGCTTCCGCTGCGGACCTTGCTGCCGGAATCGCCGCGCTGGCTCGCCAGCCAGAGCCGCTTCGACGAAGCGGACCGCGCCTTGAAGCGGATCGAAGACATCGCCGCGCAGGAAGGCAAGGCGATCCCTGCCCTGCCGGTCGATCTTCCCATGCTCGTCCCGGTTCGGCCGCGCATCGCCGATCTGTTCAAGGGCATCTATCTGCGGCGCACGATCTCGGTGTGGTTCCTGTGGATCGGCGCCTATTTCGTATCCTATGGGATCACCGCGTGGGTCCCGACCATCTTTCGCACGGTCTATCACCTCAACGTGCAGGAATCGCTGACCTTCGGCTTTATCGTCAGCGGCTTCGGCCTGGCCGGCGCATTCCTCGCGATCTATCTGATCGAGGCGATCGGGCGGCGGTTGATGCTCGTCATCAGCATGGGCGGGTGCTGCATCCCACTCCTCTCTTTCGCGGTCCTGCCGCCCATGTCCGCGGCCGGAACGCTGTCGGTCGTCACGCTGGCGTTCTTCTTCCTGACGTTCTCGCTGCTGGGGCTGGCGACATACACCGCGGAAATCTACCCGACCCATCTGCGCGCGCTCGGCGGCGGCGTCGCCAGCGCGTGGCAGCGCGGCGCGTCGATGGTCGGCACCACCGTGGTCGGGTGGGTCCTGCCGCATTACGGCATCGCCGCGGTCTATGTCATGTTCGGGCTCTTCGCCTTGATCGGCGCGCTGACCGCCTATTTCTTCGCGACCGAAACCCGGGCCCAGGTGCTCGAACGCCTGTCGCCGGCTTGAGGAGGAACGTGCATGCCCGAAGCGACCAAGCGGACGGTGTCGGACCTGGAGATGGAATTGCGGCGCAAGCTCGCGATCATGTGCCGCATCGTCGGCATGCAGGGATCGATCGGGCTTTACGGCCATCTCTCGATCCGCGTGCCCGACACCGACCTCGTCCTGATGACCCCGGGCGCGGGCTCGCGCAAGACCCGGGTACGCACCGACCAGATCTTCGTGTTCGATCTCGCCGGCAAGATTCACTATCACCCGG
The DNA here is from genome assembly GCA_035604615.1 of Allostellaceae bacterium. Lineage (GTDB taxonomy): Bacteria > Pseudomonadota > Alphaproteobacteria > ATCC43930 > CGMCC-115725 > DATJLY01. Next base: position 13,090 of record DATNID010000069.1, read on the forward strand.
GCGGCGACCGGCCGATGCAGATCCCGATCGAATGGCGCATCCACACCCAGATCCACAAGGACCGGCCTGAAATTCTCAGCGTCGCGCATCTCCACGCGCATGCCTCGACCCTCATGGGCATCGCCGGGCGCGACATCGTGCCGGTGTTCTCGCAGGGCTGGGTCGCGCATGACGGCATTCCGAGCTGGGAGTATCCGGGCCTCGTGCTCAACGACGACCATGCCGCAGCATTGTCGAAGGTGCTGGGCAAGCATGTCGCGTGCCAGATGCGCGGCCACGGCTCGGTCGTGGTCGGCGAGACCGCCGAACTGTGCTTCCAGAACTGCACCTTCATCGAGGAGAACGCGCAGTACCAGATCGAGGCCGAGGCGCTCGGCGGCGCCAAGCCATTCGCGCCCGAGATCTGGGCACAGATCGCGGCGCAGCGCCGCTCCGGCACCGGCGGCACGCAGCTCCTGTGGCGCTATTGGGAGCAGATCGTCGAGGAGCAGGGCCTGCCGCTGTGACGGCCTAAAGCCCGGGCCGGAACGTCTCGGGCCGCGTGTCCATCCATTCGGCGACCGCGTCGGCCCACGCTTCCAGCCCGCGCGGCAGGAGGCAGGTGAGGCCGCGATAGCGATAGCCCTTGGGATCGGTCGGCGGCTCGGTGCCGGCGCGCAGCGCGCGCGCCGCCTCGATGATGCGGCGGCGCATGTTGGCGATGACGATATCGGTGCTGCCGAGGAATTCCTGGGTGCGGTCGAACGCCGCGCCGATGCTTTCGGTGATCGCGGTGTCCTGGTCCTGGAACACGGTGATGCGCTGCCACGGCTGGGTTCCGGCCGCGCCGGGATCGGCGTAGCCATTGCCCTTGTTGCGCTTGGCGATGAAGGTTCCGGGGATCATGGTCGAGTGGATGCCGGTGGGCGTGCCGTCGCGGAACCACGCCAGCTCCTGCGCGCTCAAGGGCCGCCGCGGATGCCACGACACGCCGAAGGCCCAGACCTTGGTGTCGTCGACCGGAACCCAGGCATGCCCGCCCAGCGCCGCGTCCGCCGGGAACGACGGCAGCATGGTGTAACACGGTAGGAGCCACGCGCCGATCCGCCAATAGTCATGCGCCGCGTCGGCCTCGCGCCTTGCGCCCTGGATGAGGCCGCACGCGGTATGCGCCACTTCGAGCCGCGGATGCGTGCCGCGCGCCACGATGTCGGCCGAGCCCGACATGTCGTGCTCGGTGCCCTTCTTCATCGCCTCGATGCCATGAAGGAACGCCAGATGACTCGAATCGATGTCGCCCTCGAGGCCCTGGAGCCAGTGACAGTCCTGCAGGCGCTTGGAGACATAGACGTGATCGGCGGGCACGTTGAGCCATTCGAGCTCGGGCAGCGCCGGCTTCTTGTCGGGCGGACCGAGATAGGCCATGACCACGCCGTTGCGCTCGATGCAGGGAAATGCCGGGTGCTTCACCTTGTCCTTGAACTGGCCCTGCGGCGGCTCGTTCGGCATGTCGAGGCAATTGCCGTCGACATCGTATTTCCAGCCGTGATACCAGCAGCGCAGGCCACACTCCCCGTTGCGGCCGAAATAAAGCGAGGCGCCGCGATGCGAACAATGCTCGCGCAGCAGCCCGACGCGCCCTTGCGTGTCGCGGAAGGCGATCAAGTCCTCGCCGAGGATCCTGACGCGGACCGGCGCGCCGTCGGCCTCGACCTCGCGCGACAGGAGCGCCGGTATCCAATAGCGCCGCAGAAGATCGCCCATCGCCGTGCCCGCACCGGAGTGCGACAGCAGCGTGTTCTCCTCGGGCGTCATCGCGGCTTCTCACCCGGCCACAGGTCATGCTTCGCGAGGAACTCGATCGTGTACTCGTCGTAAAGCCATGGCGCTTCCTGCATGACGGCGTGCCCGGCGCCCTCGATGGCGCGGAACTCGGAGGTCCTGATATGCGCGTGCAGCGCTTCCGCGGCGGCGTGATTGCGGTCGGCGGTGCCGCTGATGATGAGCGTCGGCATGGTCAGCGTGTCGAAGAAGGAATCGGGCTCCGGATCGGCGGCCAGCGCCTCGTTCATCGCGATGATGCTGGCGAGCGTCGATGGGTTGTCGAGCTCGCACACCATGCGCGCGTAATACTGCACATGCGGCAACGCCTGCGCCGCCGGCGAGAAATGATCGAGGCATTGCTTGTAGCGCAAGCCCAGACCTTCCTCGGCATAGCGCCGGGCCCACACTTTCATGGCATCGCGCGTCGGCAGATAGCCGGTGCCGGAAAGAATGAGGCAGGGCACGCGTTGCGGCTGCCGGCTCGACATCTGCATCGCCACCATGCTGCCCATCGAGTTGCCGTGGACGATGACCGGGCCCGCGGTGATCCGGTCCACCACGTCCCACGCCGCGTCCGCCTGGTCCGCGACCGACATGCCTTTCTGCGCGGGACCCGACCGCCCATAGCCCGCGAGATCGACGGCGACGGTGCGGAACCACGACGAGACCGCGCGCTCTGATACATCCACAGGCGATGATCGTCGGGCGTCGAGTGCAGGAACAGCATCGGCGTGCCGGACGGGCCGTGCTCGTTGAAATAGAGCGGGCCGGGGATGTGTCGCGCCAAGGACGGTCCTCCCTTCGTCTTGGACTTCTCCTCTCGTATTATAACGCGAATTCTCCGCGAGGGAGCGCGCCATGGACGAGCTGGCATTCACCTATTTCCCCGGCGAGTACCGCTGGTCGGCCGGCATGATGCTGGCGCTGAGCGCGGCGCCGTGGGGCGGCGCCGAGATCGGCGAGGTGCATCGCGTCGGCCTCGCGCTCAAGGACAAGATCGGCGACGACGACGCGTGGTTCCGCGAATGGGCGGCGATGGCGGACACGCTCGAGCGGAAGGGGCGCGCGCTGCTGGCTGCGGGCCACGGCTTCGGCGCGGCGTCCTATCTCTTCCGCGCCGCCAATTACGCCCATGTCGGCGAGCGTTTCCTCCATCCGAAGTCGGCGGGCGCCGATGCCTACCGCCGCGGCGTGCAATGCTTCAAGGATGCGGCGCGGCTCATCGACCGGCCGCGCATCGAGAGCGTCGAGGTGCCGTACGAGGGCAAGAGCCTCCCCGCCCTCCTGGTCCATGCCGCGCCGGAGCGCGTGCGCGGCGGGCGGGCCCCGGCCATGGTGTTCTTCGACGGTTTCGACATCACGAAGGAAATCCAGTATTTCAAGGGCGTGCCCGACCTCGCGGCGCGCGGCGTCGCGTGCCTCATCGTCGACGGCCCGGGCAACGGCGAGAGCATCCGCTTCCGCAACCTGCCGCTCCACCACGAGACCGAGCGCTATGCCCGCCCAGCCTATGAGTATCTCGCAGGCCGGCCCGAGTTCGATCCCGCGCGCATCGGCGTCATGGCGGTGAGCCTCGGCGGCTATTACGCGCCGCGCGCGGCGGCGCTCGAGCCGCGCTTTGCCTGCTGCATTGCCTGGGGCGCGATCTGGGATTACTGGCAGGTGTGGAAGGACCGGCTCGACCGCATCGCGCGCAACGAGGCGCTGTCGCTGTCGGTGCCGTGGCAGCACCTGCTGTGGGTGTTCGACGTCAAGACCAAGGAGGAGGCGCTGCAACGTCTCGAGGGCTTCCGCCTCGAGGGCGTGGCGCAGCGCATCAAGTGCCCGTTCCTCCTCATGCACGGCGAGGGCGACGCGCAGATTCCGCTGGCGCTGGCGCGGCGCTGCTACGAGGCGGTGGGGTCGGAGCGCAAGGAGCTGAAGATCTTCACGCGCGCGGAGGGCGGCTACCACCATTGCCAATCCGACAATGTCAGCATCGGCACGGCCTATATGTGGGACTGGTGCGCCGACGTGCTGCGCGCCGGGCAGGCGTGAGAAGCGCCGCGCCTATTGGGTGACGAGTGGCACGATATAGCGCTTGTCGATCATCGCGGTGCCATCGGCATCGGCAGGCAGCATGCGCTGCGACTTGAACCACGCGACCTGGCGCAGCACGTCCTGCACGTCGAGCCGGGCATCGGGATCGACGTAGGAAATGCCCTGCGCGAGGATCGCGGCCGGCTGGTTCAGATGCTTGGCGATGAGCGCCAGCGTCGTCTCCGCGGTGGGGCCGTCCTTGCGCCTGCCGTCGGGTCCGGTGAAGGCGTCGTAATAGTCGCGCGCGCCTTTCTTGAAGGCGCGCAGAAAGCCTTCGACCGTCTTCCGCCGCTCGTCGGCGGTCTTGGTCGCCGTCAGCAGGAGCGCGTTCTGCCACGGCGTCTCGTCGCCGACCCAGGCGAGGAGATGGGACTTGTTCTCCCCGGCCAGTCGCAGCGCGATGGTGTTCACTTCGACGCCGACATCGACCTGGCTGCCGGCCAGGGCGGTAGCGAGGTTCGAGAGCCCCTGCAACGCCACCAGGCGGACCGTCCCCATGTCGACATGGTATTTGTCCGCCGCCAGCTCGACCTCGTAGTGGATCGGGCCGCCGATCTGCACGATGCCGACGGTATGGTTGCCCATGTCCTTAAGCGATCTGAGGCCCGCGTCCCACGCGTGGTTGGAGGCGAGGAAGGCGCTGCCGTTGAAACTCGGCACCTCGCGCCCCATGCCGCCGACGATCTTCAATCCGCCCTTGGCCGCGAGATTGTAGGCCGCCGCCGTCGCCGCGGTCGCGCCGAAATCGAGATCGCCCGCGACCACGCCTTGCGCCACGGACTGCGCGGCATCGAAGCTGATCGTCTCGGCCTCGAGACCCTCGGCGGCGAAATAGCCTTTGTCCTGGGCGATGTAGATCGGACCGGACGCGGTGACCGGACCGTTGCCGATCTTGATCGCCTCCGCGCCCGCCGTTCCCGCGGCCAGGCCGACGATCGACAGAGCGGCGAACCCCACGCAAAGCCGTATCGCGCCCGATCGTATCATTCGGTCCTCCCTGATTGCGGCTTTTGCGGCTTGCTTACCTCGTGCGGCGCGACTGGCCGCAACGCGCTACTCCGCCGCCTCGTGGGCGCCTGTGCCCCCGGCGCCAATCGCGGCGAGCTGCGCGTGATAGACGTCGGGCCAGCGGCGCGTCTCCGGAGCGAGGAAATAGCCGCCGCGCGTGCGGCCATAGGCGTCGGCGCTGCCAGCACCCGGCGGCGAAGCGCCCGTCTCGGCGAGCGCCTTGGCGGCGAGGAGAAGGCGCCGGCGCGTCGCCGCCACCATGCGGTCGCTCGCCGCGAGCGTTTCGAAGGAATGATCGGTGATCGGGCCCATGCTCTCGGTCACCACCTGGTCCTGGACATGGATGCCCTCGATCCCGGTGAAGGACCGGGTGCGCTGAACCTCGCGGTCGATGAGATAGTCGTTCCCCATGTTCTGCACGCAGCGGAAGCGGCCGAACCAGTCGGTGGTGTTCGGAAGCAGAGCGGTGCGCTGTTCGGACGAGCCCTGCCCCTGCTTGGGCCCGATCATGACGAACATCATGTGCGTGTCGTCGAGCGGAACCCAGGCCCGCGCGATGCGGTAGTGCTCGAACGCGATGAACGGCGCGAGCGTCCAGCACGGGAACAGGAAATGCGCGATGCGCCAGTAGGTCTGGCCGTTTTCGGCCGGGCGGTAGGCGCCGTACATGGTGCCGAGCTCGGTCTCGTCGACCTTGTATTCCGGATCGCGATGGATGGCGCCGAACCGGGTCGGATCGGTGGGCGCGAAATCGTCGCCGCCCAGCGCGCCGTAATGCAGGAAATTGAGATGCGAGGTGTCGATGTCGCCCTCGAGGCCCTGCAGCCAGTTGCACTCGCGCATCACGAAGGTGATGTTCGCTTCCTCTTCCGGGATGTGCGTCGCGGCGATGTCGGGGAGCGGCGGCGCCTTCTCGGCGGCGCCCATGTAGACATAGACGATGCCGTTGCGCTCGGCCGCGTGGTAGGCCTTGGCGTGGACCTTGTCCATGAACTGTTGGTGCGGCGGCAGGTTGGGCTGGTCGAGGCACTTGCCGTCGACGCCGAACTTCCAGCCGTGATAGATGCAGCGCAGCCCGCCTTCCTCGTTGCGGCCGAAGAACAGCGAGGCGCAGCGGTGCGGGCAGCGCTGGTCCATCACGCCGACCCGGCCGGCGCTGTCGCGGAACGCGACCAGCTTTTCGCCGAGCAGCATGAGGCGCACGGGATCGCCGTCGGCCTTGAGCTCGGAGGATTTGAGCGCCGGCAGCCAATAGTGGCGCATCAGACCGCCCATCGGCGTGCCCGGGCCAACCCGGGTCAGGAGTTCGGAATCGCTGTGTGTCGTCATGGCGTTCCTCGTCTAGCGGCGAGACTTCGGGTGCGGCGCAGCATTATCATTATACCACCCCAAGGCGGGTAATCGCCATGGCGCGGCCGGGAAGCAAGCTCACTCCGTGATCGGCTGGCCGAACAGCACCCAGCGCGTGCCGTCGTAGCGCTTCAATTGCATCGTGTGCATCGGATAATAGTTGTCGGGGCTGGTGTTAAGCGTAATCCCCGGCAGCAAGAGCGGCACGGACAGATCCTTGAAACTGGTCGCCACTTTCATGATGTTGGCGCGCGTCAGCACGTCGCCGCAACGCTTCAGCACCTCGATCATCACCTCGGCGGAGACATAGCCGCCGGGGGAGGCCGCGTTCGATTCCTGATCCTGCGTCGGCGTGTATTTCTTGTTCCAGGCGAGATACTCCTTGACGGCCGGATCGTCGGCCCAGGACGGATCGGTCGGGTCCTTGTTGCTATCGGCCGAGATCACGCCCTTGAGCTTCTCGTCGCCGACCGGCCCCACCACGCTCTTGGCGCTCGCCACATAGGGCAGGAAGATGAGCGCGTTCCAGCCGGCCTGGTCGCGGGCGGCGGAGATGGCCTGCGCCGCGGCGCGGCTTTGGGCGGCGAGATAGAGCGTGTCGGCGCCGGCGCTCTTCAAGGTGATGATCTGCGAGGTGACGGTCGGGTCGGTCACCGCATAGCTCGTCTTCGCCACGATCATGGTCTTGGCCTTGTCGCCCAGCGCGGCGATGAAGGGATCGACATGGTCGC
>DATNID010000070.1:0-10046 GCA_035604615.1 Allostellaceae bacterium
GGCATCGACGCGACACGCAAGCATGCCTTCCCTTCCATCGCGCTGCCCCCCAAGGAGCATCTGGCGCGCGTGCGTCAGGAGTGGGGAAAATACGGGTTTCGCGATTAGGAACGGAACGCCGCCTACGCTTCCAGCCCCACCAGGCTGTTGGCGAAATCGCGCGCGACGAAGGGGCGCAGATCCTCGGCGCTCTCGCCGATGCCGATGTAATGGACCGGGATGCCGTAGCGCTCGGCCAACGCCACCAGCACGCCGCCCTTGGCGGTGCCGTCGAGCTTGGTCATGACGATGCCGGTGACGCCGATCATGTCGCGGAAGGTCTCGGCCTGGGCATGGGCGTTCTGACCGACCGTCGCGTCGAGCACCAGCAGCACCGCATGCGGCGCGTCGGCGTCGACCTTCTTCACCACCCGCGCGATCTTCTGCAGCTCCGCCATCAGGCCCTGCTTGTTGTGGAGCCGGCCCGCCGTGTCGATGAGGAGGATATCCGCGCCCGAACGCCGAGCCTCCCCGAGCGCGTCGAAGGCAAGCCCCGCCGGGTCCGCGCCCGCCGCCCGCGCGATCACCGGCGCGCCCGTGCGCTCGCCCCAAATCTTGAGCTGCTCGACCGCCGCAGCGCGGAACGTGTCGCAGGCGGCGATCACGACGCGCTTGCCGTCGTCGCCGAAATTCTGCGCCAGCTTGCCGATCGTGGTGGTCTTGCCGCTGCCGTTGACGCCCACCACCAGGATCACGAACGGCTTCACCTTCGCCTCGGTCTTGAGCGGCCGGTCGACCAGCGACAGGGATTTCGCGACCTCCTCGGCGAGCGCGCCGCGGATTTCTTCGGGCGCCACTTCCTGATCGAAGCGCGTGCGTCTGAGACGCGCGACGAATTCGGTGGCGAGCCCGGTGCCGAGATCGGCGCCGATCAGCAGCTCCTCGAGCTCTTGGAGCGTGCGATCGTCGAGGCGGCGGCGGCCGACGATCGCGGTGATCCCCTCGCTCAAGCGCTGCGAGGAGCGTGCGAGCCCGGTCTTGAGGCGTTGGAACCAGCCGCCGCTTTCGCTCACGGCGCCGTCCCGATCAGCGCCGCGCCGGTGCTGGCGACGATGCGCGCCGGCACGATCGCGCCGGCCGCGGCGCCGGTCTCGATCTGCACCGGCGCGTGATGCTCGCTGCGCCCGAACCCGACGCGTTCCATGAGGACGCGCGCTTCGCTGCCGACGCGGGCGCCGAGCGCGCGCGCGAGCGCAGCGGCGCCGGCTTCCCGCAGCCGCGCGGCGCGGGCGCGCGCCACGTCGGGCGGCAGCTGCGGCATGCGCGCGGCGGGCGTGCCGGGACGCGGGCTGAAGGGGAAGACGTGGAGATAATCGAGCGCGGCCTCGTCGATGAAAGCGAGGGTCTCGGCGAACATCGCCTCGTCCTCGGTCGGGAACCCGGCGATGAGGTCGGCGCCGAGCGCGATGCCCGGGCGGAGGTCGCGCGCGCGGCGGCTAACGGCGAGCGCGCCGGCGCGGAGATGGCGGCGCGCCATGCGCTTCAGCACCAGATCGCATCCCGCCTGGATCGAGAGGTGAAGATGCGGCATGAGGCGCGGCTCGTCGGCGACGAGGCGCCATAAATCGTCGTCGATCGCCGCCGGATCGAGCGAGGAGAGCCGCAGGCGCTCGAGCTCCGGCACCAGCGCCAGGAGGCGCCGGCACAGCTGGCCGAGGCTCGGGCTTCCCGGCAGGTCGCGGCCGAACGAGGCGATGTCGACGCCGGTCAGCACCAGCTCGCGATAGCCCGACGCGGCGAAGGCGCGCGCCTGGCGCACGATGTCACCCATCGGGACGGAGCGGCTCGGCCCCCGGCCCAGCGGGATGATGCAGAAAGTGCAGCGATGGTCGCAGCCCTGCTGCACCTCGACGAAGGCGCGGGCGCGGCCCTCGAAGCTCTCGACCAGCGGCAGCGCCGCGTCGCGCAAGCCCTCGCGCGCGCCGACCGCGACCCGCGGCTGCGCCCCGGCATAGCGCGACGCCTCGAGTTTCTCGCGGTTGCCGAGGACCTGGTCGACCTCCGCCATCGCGGCATAGCGCTCGGGATGGATTTGCGCGGCGCAGCCGGTGACGATGAGGCGCGCATCGGGATGCTCGCGCCGGGCGCGGCGGATCGCCTGGCGCGCCTGGCGCTCGGCCTCGGCGGTGACGGCGCAGGTATTGACGATCACCGCGCCTTCGAGCCCGGCCTCGGCCGCGCTCTGGCGCATGGCCTCGGATTCGAAGGCGTTGAGGCGGCAGCCGAAGGTGACGATCTCGACCGTCATCGCGCGCCGAGCAAGGAGGGATCGAGCGTTCCCTTGAAGCTCACCGCCACGTCGCCGGTGAGCAGCACGTGGCCGTCCGCGCGCCATTCGACCAGCAGCGTCCCGCCATCGGCGATCACCTCGGCGCTGCGGCCGGTGAGGCCGCGGCGGTTGGCGGCGACCAGCGCGGCGCAGGCGCCGGTGCCGCAGGCCGGCGTGATGCCGGCGCCGCGCTCCCATACCCGGAGCCGCAGCCGGTCGCGCGCCAATACTTGGGCCACGCCGATATTGGCGCGCGCGGGAAAGAGCGCGTCGTGCTCGAGCGCGGGGCCGAGCGTGGCGAGATCGATCGCCCCGGCATCGGCGACGAAGAAGGTCGCGTGCGGGTTGCCCATGCCGGTGCAAACGGGATCGGCAAGGCCATCGAGCGCCAGCGGCACGTGCAGCGTGTCGATCGCGCGCGCTAGCGGAATGTCGCGCCACTCGAACAGCGCCGGCCCCATGTCGACGGTGATCCTGCCGTCGCCGCGGGCCTGCGCCTCGAGCGTGCCGGCGCCGGTCTCGAGCGCGACATGGGTCGCGCCGGTCTCGCCCATGAGCAGCGATGCGACGCAGCGCGCGGCGTTGCCGCACGCCTCGACCTCGCCGCCGTCGGCGTTGCGGATGCGCATGAAGGCGGCCGTGCCGGCGTGGCGCGGCGTCTCCAGCACGATGAGCTGATCGCAGCCGACGCCGCGATGGCGGTCGGCGATGGCGCGCGCCGTCTCATCGTCGAGCGCGAGCGCGCGGGCGCGCGCGTCGAGCACGACGAAGTCGTTGCCGAGCCCGTGCATCTTGATGAAATCGACGCCGCGCATGGCGGGCTATATAGGCGCGGCGTCTCGCGCTGTCCAACGCACGGGACGCGAAACGCGGCAGGACTGCGAGGCCCCACCGGGGCCTCGCGCCCTCGCTCTTACCCGCCCGGAGGAAGAAAAAAGGCGGGAGAGAAGACGTTACTTGCTGCCGGCGTCGGTCTTGACGGCGGCGTCGGACTTCACGGGCGCGGTCTTCGCCGGAGCGGCCGGCTTCTCCGCCACCTGCTTGTGCTGCTCGGTCTTGGTCTCGGGCTTGGTCTTGGTGTCGGCCTGAGCGCCGCTCTTCATGCCGGACGCATCGGTATGGACGGTGCCTTGGATTGCGGTCGAGGGCGCCGGGGTCGAGGGCGCCGGCGACACCGGCGTCGTGCTCTGCGCGAACGCGGGAAGCGCGATGAAGGCAGCGAATGCGATTGCGGCCGAGCGGAGCGAGAGGGTCTTGGTCATGGAAGTCTTGTCCTGTTGTTGGGTCTCGGTGGTCGAGACGCGCGAACAACGCGGCCCGCGAGCGCGTTCGTCCGCGGCGGACCTGTGATATTATGGTGGCGGAATTGCGGCGACCCCGCCTGGCCGCGCGCGGAGGATCGACATGGCGATTACGGCCAAGCCCTTGAACCCGCTCTTCGCGGCCGAGCTTTCGGGCGTCGACATGACGCGGCCGCTGGACGCGGCGACGGTCGCGGACATCGTCGCGGCGATGGATCGCTACGCGGTCTGCGTCATCCGCAACGCGCGGCCCTTGAGCGACGAGGAGCATATCGCCTTCAGCCGCAATCTCGGGCCGATGCAGCGCAGCGACGCCCTCAAGATCGCCGGCCGCGACCGCTCGCGCATCCCCCATCCCGAGATCATCGACCAGAGCAACCTCGACGCCGATGGCTATGTTTTCCGCGACGACGACCGCCAGCTCCTGTTCAAGCGCGCCAACCGGCTGTGGCACACCGACCTGTCGTTCCATCCGGTGCGCGCCACATATTCGCTGCTGTCGGCGTGCGCGTTGCCGGCGGGCGGCGGGCCCGACACCGAGTTCGCCGATCTGCGCGCCGCCTGGGACGCGCTGCCCCAGGCTATGAAGGACCGGATCGAACCGCTCGTCGCCGACCATTCCTATTGGCACTCGCGCGTCATGGGCGGCGGCCCCGAGCCGACCGAAGAGGAAATGGCCTCACGCCCGCCCGCCGCGCATCGCCTGGTGCAAATCCATCCCGGCTCAAGGCGCAAGACGCTATACCTTGCCTCGCACGCCTTCCGCATCCACGGCATGGATGAGGGCGAGGCGCGCGCGCTGCTTAAGGAGCTGGCCGACTTCGCGACCCAGCCACGCTTCGTCTACGCGCACAAATGGCGCTTGGGCGACGTGGTGATCTGGGACAACTGCTGCACCATGCACCGCGCCCGCCCGTTCGACGATCTCAACGAGCGCCGCGACGTCCGCCGCACCACCTGCCGCGAGAGCGCGGTGGCCTAGGCCCAGGCGGCCGCTTTCTCGCGCACCGTGGTGCGGCGCATGTCGCGGCGCTGGAGCGTGTCGTCGAACGGCGTCGCCCGGTGCATGGTGCAGCGGTTGTCCCAGACGATGAGATCGAACGGCCGCCATTTGTGGGCGTAGACGAAGCGTGGCTGGGTCGCGAACGCCATCAGCTCATCGAGAAGATCCCGGCTCTCGGTCTCGTCCATGCCGATGACGTGCGTCATGTGCGAGGCGATGTAGAGCGTCTTGCGCCTTGAGCCGGGATGGACGCGCACCAGCGGATGGCGCGCCGGCGGGCGGGCGAGACGCTCGGCCTCGTTCGGGACATAGCCGCCGAGCGTCATGCGCGAGTGCCAGATCGAATGCTCGGCCTCCAGCCCCTCGAGCCGCGCCTTCAGGGCATCGGGCAGCGCGTCCCAGGCCGCGCGCAAATCGGCGAACTCGGTGTCGGCGCCTTCTTGCGGCACTACCCGGCCCGACAGCATCGAATAGGTCGCCGACACCTGGCGGAACGAGCTGTCGGTATGCCACAGGCGGTTGGCGATCGAATAGGCGCGGCGCTCGTCGTCCGGGGCGAGCATCTTGCCCTTCTCGTCCAGGTTCGAGACGTCGAACACCTCGTGATGGCGGATGCGCTCGCTCGGGTCCGGCACCTGGTTGCGGCCGCGCTGCAACGGCCTCACCTCGAGCTCGCCGAAGAGACGGGTGAAGCGGAGCTGCTGCTCGTCGTTAATTCTTTGTCCGGGCAGGACGCCGACCGCGCATCGGTCCATCACATCCTCGAATTCGCGCGCGGCGGCGGCGCCCGTGGCCTCGCGCAGGTCGAGGCCGGTGACCTCGGCGGCGAAAAGGGGGTGAAGCGGTCGCACGGAGAGCGTCATGGCAGCCTCCCGCAGGCGGTGCGAAACCCTACTGCCGCGGACCGGTTGCGGCAAGGGATGCGGCCGGTCAACGCGACGACGTGCGATCGGAATTCTGCCGGATCAAGCATTCCGCTGGAATATGCCACTTGATATGGAGCTTCCACGCCATCTCCATCGTGATGCTGCGCTTGCGGCCGAGAATCTCCGACGCGCGCGGGCGCGAACCGATCAGCCTGGCCAAGTCCGCCTGCGTATAGCCGGCCTGCTCCATGCGGTAGCGAATGGCGTCGACCGCATCCGGAGGATCGATCGGCCAATGCTCGCGCTCGTAGGCGCCGATGAGGGTTGCGAGCACGTCGAAACGATCGGCCTCGGCAGTTCCGGGCGCAGGCTCGCGCTCGAAGTATTGCGCGATCTCCTTCAGAGCCGCGTCGTAGTCGGCCTCGGTGCGGATCGGCCCGATGTCCATGGTCGTCGCCTTTTCCTTACACTGTCTCCGGATCGATGCCCCGATGATCGCATATGATGGAATGCGATCTTGCGTCCTTCGACTGCGCTTCGCTCCGCTCAGGATGAGGACTTTTCTTTGTGCCACAAAGGATTTTCCTCATCCTGAGCGTAGTCGAAGGACGCCCGATGGATTTGCCGGGCGAGCAAAGATTTGCCGGGGCATTACCCCAGATGAATTGACTTAGGCCCCGCCCCGCCCTAGCTTCCGCGCCGGTTCCCGGGAAGCGTTTCGCATGCCCCTGAGGCCGGCCAGTCCGCGAGTGTCGCGCACTGGCCCGCTCTGCATTGGGAGGAGCCCGTGTTCGAGAGCTTGAGCGACCGCCTCTCCGCCGTATTCGACCGGCTGTCGCGGCACGGCGCCTTGTCCGAGGAGGATGTGGCGTCGGCGCTGCGCGAGATCCGCGTGGCGCTGCTCGAGGCCGACGTGGCGCTCCCGGTGGTCAAATCGTTCGTCGATTCGGTCCGCGAGCAGGCGGTCGGGCAGGAGGTATTGCGCTCGGTCTCGCCGTCGCAGATGGTGGTGAAGATCGTCCACGACCGCCTGGTCGAAACCTTGGGCGGCGGGCACGAATCCGGCCTCAACCTCAACGCGGTGCCGCCGGTCGTCATCATGATGGTCGGGCTCCAGGGCTCGGGCAAGACCACCACCTCGGCCAAGCTCGCGCGGCTCTTGAAGGGCCGCGAGCGCAAGAAGGTGCTGATGGCCTCGCTCGACGTGCAGCGTCCCGCGGCGCAGGAGCAGCTCGCCGTGCTCGGCCGCCAGATCGAGGTGCCGACCTTGCCCGTCGTCCTGGGCGAGCGTCCGGTCGGCATCGCGCGGCGCGCCCTCGAGCAGGCCAAGCGCGAGGGCTGCGACGTGCTCATCCTCGATACCGCCGGCCGGCTCCATATCGACGAGCCGCTGATGCTCGAGGTGGCGGCTGTACGCGACGCGACCAATCCCACCGAGAGCCTCCTCGTGGTCGACGCCATGACCGGCCAGGACGCGGTCAATGTCGGCAAGGCCTTCGCCGAGCGGGTCGGCATCACCGGGATCGTGCTGACCCGGGTCGACGGCGATGCGCGCGGCGGCGCGGCCTTGTCGATGCGCTCGGTCACCGGCCAGCCGATCAAGTTCATGGGCACGGGCGAGAAGATCGACGCGCTCGAAGCCTTCCACGCCGCCCGCGTCGCCGGCCGCATCCTCGGCATGGGCGACGTGGTGGGCCTCGTCGAGAAGGCCGCCGAGACGATCGACCAGGAAGAGGCCGAGAAGCTCGCCAAGAAACTGCAGCGCGGCAATTTCGATCTCGACGATCTCGCGGGGCAGTTGAAGCAGGTCCGCAAGATGGGCGGCATGGGCGGCGTGCTCGGCATGCTGCCTGGCGTCCAGAAGATCAAGAAGCAGCTCGACGAGGCGCGGCTCGACGAGACCGTGATCAAGCGCCAGGAGGCGATCATCTCGTCCATGACCAAGGGCGAGCGGCGCAATCCCAAAGTGCTCGACGCCTCGCGCCGGCGCCGCATTGCCGCCGGTTCCGGCACCACCGTGCCCGAGATCAACCGCCTGCTGAAGCAGTATCAGGACATGGCGAACATGATGAAGCGCATGAACAAGCTCGGCAAGAAAGGCCTGATGCGGCACGGCATCCAGGGCCTGTTGCCGGGCGGCTTCCGCTGACCCTTTCAAGCCCGAGGAGAGACGATGGCCCTCAAGATCAGACTGGCCCGCGGCGGCGCCAAGAAGCGCCCATACTACAGTATCGTGGTCGCCGATTCGCGCAGCCCGCGCGACGGCCGCTTCATCGAGAAGATCGGCACCTACAACCCGATGCTCGACAAGACCCACGCCCAGCGCCTCACCATGAACGCCGAGCGGGTCAAGCATTGGCTCGGCTGCGGCGCGCTGCCGACCGACCGCGTCGTGCGCTTCCTCGGCGAGATGGGTCTCGGGCCGGTGCCGGCGATCCGCGAGACGCCGCACCAGTCGGCGCCCAAGGCCAAGGCGCAGGAGCGCGCCAAGGCGGCTGAGGCGGCCGGCGCGGCGGCAAGCGGCAGCGCCGCCACCTAGCGGCCCAGGCGCCAGCGAGGGCTGAGCTTATGCCGCAAGAGCGCGTGTGCCTCGGCGTCGTCACTTCGCCCCATGGCGTCAAGGGGCTGGTGCGGGTCAAGAGCTTCACCGCCGACCCGGACGGCATCGCGCGCTATCGCCCGCTCGAGAACGAGCGCGGCGAGCGGGTGGCGTTGGCGGTGGTGGGCGCGGCCAAGGGCGTGGTGCTGGCGCATATCGAGGGGGTGGACGACCGCGACGAGGCCGAGCGCATCAAGGGCATGCGCATCTATCTCCCGCGCGCTGCGCTGCCCGCGCCCGCGGCGGAAGAATATTACCATGCCGACCTCTTGGGCCTCGCCGCCGAACTCGACGACGGCACGGTGCTGGGCCGGGTCAGTGCGATCAACGATTTCGGCGCCGGCGACATGCTCGAGATCGAGCGCGCGGAGGGCGGGCCGCTCGTCATCCCCTTCACCAGCGCGGCGGTGCCGGTGATCGACATCGCCGCCGGCCGCATCGTGCTCGCGCCGCCCGAGGGGCTGCTCGCCCCGGCGCCGCCCGACGAAGGCGAGGAGGACTGACATGGCCTGCTGGCAGGCCACGGTGTTCACGCTCTTCCCCGAGATGTTCCCGGGGCCGCTGGCGTTTTCGCTCGCCGGCAGGGCGCGCGATGCGGCGATCTGGCGGCTCGAGACGGTGGACATTCGCGACTTCGCGCGCGATAAGCACCGCTCCGTCGACGACGCGCCGTTCGGCGGCGGGCCTGGCATGGTGATGCGGGCCGACATCGTCGATGCGGCGATCGCCGGCACCGACGCGCCGGGGCCGCTGATCCTCATGTCGCCGAGGGGACGTCCGCTCGACCAGGCGCGCGTCGCGGCGCTGGCGGGGGGCGCGGGCGTGCGGCTCCTGTGCGGCCGGTTCGAGGGGATCGACGAGCGCGTCATCCTCGCCCGCGGCATCGAGGAACTGAGCCTCGGCGATTTCGTGCTTTCGGGCGGCGAGCCGGCGGCGCTGGCGCTGATCGATGCCTGCGTGCGGCTCTTGCCGGGCGTCATCGGCGACGAGGCCGCGCTCGCGGAGGAGAGCTTCAAGCGGGGATTGCTCGAATATCCCCACTACACCCGGCCGCAGACGTGGCAGGGGATGGAGGTGCCGGAAATCTTGCTCTCCGGCCACCACGAACAGATCCGCCGCTGGCGCGATGCCGAGGCGGAACGGGCGACGCGCGAGCGCCGCCCCGATCTTTGGCAAAGGTTCCTCGCCCGAGAGCGCGGCGGGGAGGAGAGGTAGGAGGTCCCTAGTCATGAACATTCTTCAGACCCTCGAGCAGGAGGAAGTGAAGAAGCTCCTCGCCCAGCGCGCGGTGCCCGAGTTCCGTCCGGGCGATTCGCTCAAGGTCAGCCTCAAGGTGGTCGAGGGCGAGCGCGAGCGCATCCAGGCGTTCGAGGGCGTGTGCATCGCGCGCCGCAACGCCGGCCTCAACTCGAGCTTCACGTTGCGAAAAATCTCGTACGGCGAGGGCGTCGAGCGCGTCTTCCCGCTCTATTCGCCGCGCATCACCGCGATCGAAGTGGTGCGCCGCGGTGCGGTGCGGCGCGCCAAGCTCTATTACCTGCGTGGCCGCACCGGCCGCTCCGCGCGCATCGCCGAGCGCTCGCGCGACCAGCTGCAGCGCGAAGCCGCCGCCGAGGCCGCTGCCGACGCGAAGTCCTGATTTCCGTGGAGTAGTACCGATGCCGCAACCTAAGACGCTGTTCGATAAGATCTGGGACGCCCATGTCGTTGCCCCTCAGGGCGAAGGCACGTACCTCATCTATATCGACCTGCATTTGATCCACGAGGTGACGACGCCGCAGGCCTTCGAGGGGCTGAAGCTCGCCGGGCGCAAGGTGCGCCGTCCCGACAAGACAATGGCGGTCGCCGACCACAACATTCCGACCACCAACCGCAGCGCCGGGGTGAACGGCATCATCGAGCCCGACTCGAAAATCCAGGTCGAACTGCTTGAGAAGAACGTCAAGGAATTCGGCGTTCCGTATTTCCC
>DATNID010000071.1:0-64722 GCA_035604615.1 Allostellaceae bacterium
GGCCCGCTTCGAATGATGTTCGAGTGCGTAAAGCGTTTCCAGCGGAGTTCCGCGATTTCAGCAGATGACCAGCCGCATTGAAGACAATCGGCCACAGCAAATAGATAAGAACCACCAGATAAAAGATCTCGTTCCCCTCGGCAAAGGCCCACATTCCGCCGGAGGCGTTTTGTTGTTCGAGGATTTGCGCTGTGGACAAACCGGTGACGGCCGCTTGATGCATGATCATAAGATCGCGCTTAAAAGCCACGGCTTGATACGCCACAATCCACACGATCACGAAAAAACAAAGTTCCTGCGCAAGGCGCAGATAAAGTTTTTGCCTACCGATATATTGTTGGTACAAATCTCCCGGTGCCGGCGCCTCGTCTCGGAGCATGCTCAGAATAATAAACCCAAACGGACCGAGTATGGCCAAGCATGACCACACATACGATTGCTTCTTGGATTTTATCAAAAACAGGCAGGTCAAAAACCACAAGCCGATGCTCGCCAGCTCGGAGCTCCATAAGACGAGAGTTTTTGCCTGGGCCAGAATCCGATAATTGCGCACGTAATTTGGATGACCCGCGGCGATTTCAGGATTGATGGAAAGAAAGAGCATCGCGCCCAACGTGAAGACTGCGGGAAGCAAAAGAAATGAAACAATCGCGAGGGCATAATGCTTTTTCAGCATGAACCTTCCCCCTATTCGGAAGCGAAGTTGCCCTGGCCTTCATGTGTTGAGCAAGCCCGGGCCTGGCCCGCGGCCATGCCGGGACCGGCCGTCACCTTGTGGCCGCGGGCGGATTGCGGATCGCGCGGTCGAGCAGCGCCATCAGGGCCTCGGGCGCGGTGATGTTGGGGCTGTGGGTCGCATCGATCTCGTAACAAGCCCAACCCGGCATCTTGCGCGCGGCAGCGGCGAAGGGCGCGAACGGCCCATGGGCGTTGCGCGTCGCCTCGATATAGCTGCGCGGCAGGGTGAGCGGCCCGTGCCGCAGCCGGAGCGGCTGCTCCATGCATTTCAGCGGATGGGGGAGCCGCTTGTCGGCGACCCAGGCACGGTCCTCGGCCGAGGTATCCTCGGGCGTCGGGTTCGGCGTCACGCGCCAGCCATCGCCAGCCGTGGCGCTGGCGCACTGGCGCTCGCGCTGCGCCGCGGGCACAAGGTCGAAGAGGCTCTGCCCGTCCTGCGGGACGAAGGCGTCGAGATAGATCAGATGCGCGATACGGTCGCGGGCACGGTCGGCGACGCCGGTAGCGACCATCCCGCCATAACTGTGGCCGAGGAGGACGACATCGCGCAGGTCCTCGAATTGGAGGACGCCGAGCACGTCCTCGACATGGGTGTCGAGGTCGATGGCGGGACTTGCGAGATGGGAACGCTCGCCCAGCCCAGTATAGGTCGGCGTGAAGAAGCTGTGGCCGCTGCGGGCCATCAGCGGGCGCATCTTCTTCCAGGCCCACGCGGCCGACCAGGCGCCGTGCGCCAATACGATTGTTGCCACCGGTCCCTCCCGAATTGCGAGGCCCGAACGGCGAGCGGGCCGCCAGGGCTACTCCGCGGCAGCGCGCGCCGGAGCGGCGGCCAGAACCGCAGCCGCCGCTTCGGCCACCGCCGTGCCTTCGAAGAAGCGCGCGTTCTGAGTGCCCCAGAGCCGCACCGCGTTCGCGAACGCGAAATCGCGGAAATCGACTTCCGTTAGCAACCCGTCTTCGACCAGCTCCCATGCCTCGGCGACGGGTTTCCGCATGTCCTGCACGTCGAAATGCCCGTTGTCCGTGCTGAACATCGCGTTGATCCGGGCGCCAAATGGGTTGGCGCGCCCGAACGCGACGGCGTTCATCCGGTCGTCCGCCTCGCAGCCGAAATAGAACGGCCTGGCGAACAGCGCGACCCAATCGTCCTTGCGGGCGATGCCGCAGAGCGCGAAATCGTCAAGCACCGTGTCGCCGCCCGTGAGCAGGTCCTCTTCGAGGTTGGGCCAGCCATCGCGCCGCGCGACCTCGGCGGCGATGTCCGCGTAGCCGTAGCGGTCGATCAGGGTCTTCAACAGCGCGCGGTCGAGCTTCATCGGGTCGTTGTAGGCGATGCCCGCCTTGTTGCGCCGCTCCCAATGCTCGGTGAGGTCGGCGAAGAGCTGGCAGCCCCAACCAGCGCCGCCCTCGAGGAAGGCGAAGTTGAGCTCAGGGAAGCGCCGCGTCACGCCGCCCAAGAACAGCGCCTTGGCGACGGCTTGCCCGCCCTCGGCGAAATGGCCGATATGGTTGAAGGTGTAGTTGCTGGGCGAAGCGCGGAGCCCGAAACCGCGGCCGCCGGTATGGAACGTGGGCGCGACGCCGAGCTCGCGGCATTTCTCCCAGACCGGGTCGTAGTCATGGTCGCTGTCGAGGCCGAGCTGGTCGTAGCGCACGGCAAAGCGGGCGAGCTCGGGATCGGCGCCTGCCCCGGCCGTCAGCGGGCGCGGGATGCCGCTCGCGAGCATGCAGACCTTGGCGCCAAGCTGCTTCACCACGAACTCGAGCTCGGCGATCGCTTCGTCGGGCGAATGCGTCGGAATGGCCATGACTGGCGTCAGGCGATCGCCGAGCTTTGCGAAATACTCGGCGGCCACGATGTTGTAGCCGCGGCAGGTCGCGCGCCGCGTCTCGCCATCGGGGATGCGCGGGATGCCGAGGCCCGCGGTGGGATAGACGATGCCGAAATCGATGCCGAACTCGTCAAGCCGGTCATAAAGCATCCGCGGCAGCATGGAGGTGGCGCGGTCGACCGTGTTGGTGGACGAGCGCGCCCAATAGCCGTCCTGGGCGAGCCCGCGCCGCTTGCGCTCCTCGATCGACAGGCTCAAGAGCTCGGGCAGCCGCCGCTGGCTCGCGCGGAAGCCGGCCTCCGCCTTGGCGCCCCCGGCCTTGCGGATCTGCTCGGCGAAAACCGACGTGTATTCGATCCAGTGCCCGTCGGCATCGATAATGGGATGCTTGAGGGCGGAGCGGGTTTCGGCGCCAGTGCGATGCGGGCTCATGCGTGCCTCCATGCTCGCGGAATTCGCCGGCTACGGTAACGCTTTCGCCGCCGGCCAACAACGAACCGCTATCGGCGCCTCCGTCAGGGAGCGCACCCATGTATTTGAATTCAGATTTGGCGGTGTTGTGCGATCGCCACCGCCGACGAGGTGATTAAGTGCCGTCCGGCACTTCCGTTGTTGCGACGAAGCGGCATTGCCGGATGCAATCACCTATTTCCGGAGCCAAGAGAAAAGCAGGCATAGCCCAAGCATCGCCGAACCGACGCGATTGACCAGACTCGGACATCGACTCCAGGAACCGAACGACGAGCGCCGGCAACCACGGTGAACTTGTAGCTGGCGATCAAATGGGCCGGTCACGAATGCGGCTCGCAAAAACACCGCTCGATCGCCCGCGCCGTCGAGCTCACCGGATGCGAACGACGCATAAGAGGCGTATATTTTCGTCGGAGACCCGACATCAAACGGGGCCAATCAGGACTAGTGAGGTCTTCGGAGAAACGGGATGCGGTCGATTCGCTCGATTTGTCGATTCCAGTTGGTCAGAATCCTGGCCTTAACCGGCTCCTTGACCGTGTGCGCTGGAATTTCGCCCGGCTTCGGACAGCAATCCGTTCAGCAATCGGCTGCGGTTACGCAAGGCGTTTCTTCGCCGAATTCGTCGTCCGCTCCCGCCGCTGCGGCATCACCAACCGAAGACTTCGAGCGTCGGATCGGTCCGCTTCACGTCAAGGGAAAAAGCTTCACCGTTGCGCTGCAATTGAGGCGCTTCCAGACCCAACCTTCTGAGGAAACCGTCGTCCGCATGGAAATTCGCGACGACATCGATGGCGCGGCCTACGACGAATCCTTTGCTAGCCAAGTGGAGGACGACCATTTTGTGGACACCATGGAGGTTACGGCCCGAGAGTTGGCCGGAACTCAAGGCAGCGGTCTGCTCGTCACCTACGACCAGGAGCCGTCGACACCGCTCGGCGGCACATCGTACCAGGTATTTGGAATGTTCGACGGGAAGCTGGTTCCCTTCAGCAAGCCGATTTTGCTCGAAGGCAAATTGGTCCAACCCGAGCCGCCGCCCGAAAAGGTCGTGAAGACCGCGAGCGAGCCGGGACTTGAGGGCGACGTGCTCCGATTTCGCGTATGGACGAGTAACGTCTTTGTCTTCGTCCCGGTAAAAGTGGACTGGTTTCAGGCAAAGCTACGCCCGGCGTGGCGCTGCGAAAAGATGACTTCGCGAGGCTGGCTGCCGGTTTGCGTTTTCGAGGTGGGGGCGGAGCGGGTGCCGCCTCGGGACCAAATGACCTTCGTGCGCCTGCTGCCAGATTATTTCGAAGCCGAAGCGACCGCCCAGCACGCTGTCGTCACGAAGAGGTCGAGGGTCGAGATTTTGAAGGCCGCAGGCATTGTGCTTTGGACGGAAGTGCCGGACGGTATCAACCTCGGCGTTGCGGATGATCTCTGGCTGAAGGTCCGCATAGACGACAAGGAAGGCTGGATTCACACGCAAGAAGACTTCAACGCGATAGGCTTGCCCCAGGCGGGCTGAAAACGACTGCCCGGCGCTTCAGTGAGAGGCGCGCCCAGATGACGAACCACAACGCGCCGAAGGGTCTGATCTTGGCAGATTTCAGACCGGCATGTCGGACCCGTCGAAGTCTGCTCACTGGCCATGAACGGACATGCCTTACCGGCCGCCAAACGTCGCAGAAGCGCCGAACCCGGACTTCCGGATAGCCGGGTTGCCGTCTTGCCTATGCTTTATTCTCACCGATCGCGGCGGACACGAGGCATGCCGGCGAGGGGATCGCTTTCCGTGCGGGCGATGAAGATGCCGTGCGGGGTCTGACGTAGATGGCCAAGTTCCTCCTTGACCAAACGCAGCTCGATGAGCCGCTTCTTATGGGCGTCGGAGATATGATTCCGCGGCTCGCCCATGCCAACCCCTTGCAGCGAGGCCAATTCCTCGGCCGACAGATCTTCCTTGCGCACATTTCCCATCGTGATCTCCATCCGTGCCGTTGGCGAGTTCCGCCTGCCAGCGCTACGCGCTCGTGGCCATCGGAGACGGATTTCGCGCGGTAGCGCTGGATACCCCGCCCGCTCGGCATCGCGCGAACGATCGTGACCATTCCGAGCGGCTGGAGGCGAAGGTCAACGCGGTGAAAGGCCGAAACCGACCGAAAGCGAGTTGACGAAGATCAATATGGAGCGGCGCAGCGCCAATACAAGGATGGGCCGAAGCACTCCGACACGCGAGCGGGACACTCGTTCAATCCGCTACTGCGCGGCGGCCGTGGTGACGCGCTCCTCGGCCAGCATGCGCTCGATGATGCGGCGCGCCTGGAGGCCGCCGGTATCGCCGACCAGGTCGATCTGCGGCGCCGAAGTGTCCTGGTCGATGATGCGCTGCTCGGCCTCGAGCATGAGCTGGTCTTCCTGGAACGCGGCGCTGGTCGCGCGCAGGCCGAGCTCGCTCTGCTTGGCGTCGTGGATCAGGTAGTCACGCGAGATCGCCCAGAAGTAATGGCAGCTCGTGTCGGTTTCCGGCGTCATCGAATCGTAGATCACGATGCGGCGATTGAGCCGGCCGGTCGGATCGCCGTACTCCTTGCCGTACTCGTTCGAGAGGATGTCGATGGTCACCTGCGACGGCGGCTCGAACAGCATGATCTGGGTGCGGTCGAAGCGGAAATCGAACCCCTCCTGCAGGTTGCGCGCCGAGGGCGACAGGCCGCGCGCGATGCGCACGCCTTTCACCCAGTCGGGGCCGCGCTCCCAGGTCAGCGTTGGATTGGTGTCCTCCGGGCTGCCGATGGTCGCGGCATGGAGGAACGGCAGGTGCGACAGGTCGAGCAGATTGTCCACCACCAGGAAATAATTCGCCTTCACTGGCAAAAGCTGGTCGTAGGACGCCCATTCGA
Source organism: Allostellaceae bacterium (assembly GCA_035604615.1). GTDB lineage: Bacteria > Pseudomonadota > Alphaproteobacteria > ATCC43930 > CGMCC-115725 > DATJLY01. The sequence goes on from DATNID010000071.1 coordinate 5,930, forward strand.
GATGGTCGTACTTGTCATAGTTGGGCGCGGCCTTGGGGTCGGCGAGCGCCGGATCGCCCATCCAGATCCACAGCCAGCCGTGCTTCTCGACGATCGGGAAGCTGCGCACCCGCGCGCCCGCCGGCAGGCGATCCTGGCCCGGCGCCCAGATCGCCCTGCCGGCCGGATCGTAGAGCAGGCCGTGATAGCCGCAGCGCAGATTGTCGCCCTCGACCTTGCCGCGCGACAACGGCGCGCGGCGGTGGCAGCAGCGGTCCTCGAACGCGACCGGCGTGCCGTCGCCCGTGCGGTACATCACCACCGGCTCGCCCAAGAACATCCGCGCCAGCGGCTCGCGCTTCAACTCGTGGCCGAAGGCGGCGCAGTACCATTGGTTCCGCAGCGCTTGCATGTCGCACCTCCCCTTTCAGTGCGCGGTCTTCGTCTCCACCAGGCGAACGAGATCGCCGACATTCGCCATCGTTTCGATTTCCTTGGTACGCATTTTGATGCCGAAGCGCGATTCGACCGCGACCACGATCTTGATGTGGGCGAACGAGTCCCAGCCCTTGACGGTCTTGGCCGAGCTGTCGGCGGCCAAGACGATCGAATCGTCGGCGAAGATGTCGCGGAAAATGTCGTTGAGGGCCGCGTAGATCTCGCTCTCGGTCATGGCCTGGGCGCGGTCTTGGCTTCGATGAGCTTCACGAAATCGCCGACGCGCTGCAGCTTGTCGATCTCCTGCGTCCGGGTCTTGATGCCGAAGCGCTCCTCGACGGCGATGATGATGTTGACCATCTTGTAGCTGTCCCAGCCCTTCACGTCCTTGGCCGTGAGTTCGGGCTTCAGCACGATGGCGTCGTCGTCGAACACCTCGTGAAAGATCTCGGTCAGCGCGGTGTAGATCTCGGCCTCGATCATGTCGTCCTCACGCCCCGACCTTTTGCGCCGCGCCCTCGCTGCGCGAGGCGGCGTCGCCGTCGACCATGGTAATGAAAATGTCGGCGGCAGCAAAGCCGGCGAGATCGAGCACCCAGCTTGTGCGCCCGTCGGGCCCCGCATCGAGCGCCGCGAAGCCGAGCCTGTCGTAGTGCTTGGCCACCATGGAGTTCTTCGAGGTCGGGATGTATTCGCCGATAAGGCGCCTGGCGCCGAGACGACACGCCTCTTGCGCCACCAGGTTGAGCGTCGCCTCCTCGACCTGGCGCCCGAGCACGCGGCAGCTCATCAGCCAGGTGTCGATCAGGAGGTCGCCGCCGTCCTGCATGCGGCCGATGACGATGGCGATGATGCCGTTGTCGCCGAACCGGTCGATCAGCCTGAGTTGCAGCCCGAAGCCGCGCCGATCGTTCATCAGCGCGACCACGTCCTCGTCGGTATAGCGCCGCGTCGTCAGGTTGAACTGGTTGGTCTTGTTGATGAGCTGCACCGTGCGGGTCATGCCGACCTTGTCGAAGCGGCGCCACACCAGCTGCATGTCGAGGCCGCGCAGATATGACGTGATGTCGGTCGCCTCGGCCTTCAGCGTGTCGCGCTCGCGGTTGGCGCGATAGAGCTGCGTCTTGTCGCGGTCCTCGTCGGTGATGGCGAGGCCCTCGAAATACCCCGCGTCGGCGATGCATTCGGCATAGAGCGCCGCGTCCTCGGGCAGCTCCGGCACCTTGACAATGGGCAGCTCTTGCCGCACCAGGTTGCGCTCGAACGGGTTGTCGTCGGCGAAGACGAGCGAATCCAGGCCGATATTGAGGTCGCGCGCGATGGCGCGGATGTTGGACGCCTTGTCCTGCCAGTTGGCGACGAACATGGCGATGTCGGTCTTCTTCAGCAGCATCTCGGGGTGCTGCTCGAACGGCGCCAGCGCGTTGGCCTCGTCGTTCTTGGAGCACACCGCGAGGATGACGCCGCGGCGCATGAGCTGGCGCGCATAGTCCTGGAAGGCGATGAACGCCTCGCCCACCGCCGAGCCCTGGCCCAGTTCGATGCCCTCGAGCCCGTCGTCGCCGATGACGCCGCCCCAGATTGTGTTGTCGAGGTCGAGCACCAGGCATTTGGCCGAGAGCCCCTGCTGCGCCGCCAGGAGCCGCGCCACCAAATCGCCATAGAGCGGCGCCGCGGCGGGGCTGATCTCCTGCTTGGCGCGGTGCCACAGGACCGGGTCGTGCCAGGAGCGGGTGCCGTCGGCGCGGACATGCTCGTCGATGGCGAGGAGGCTCACGCCCTCCTGCTCGGCCAGCCCGCGCAGCGCGGCATTGAGGCGCGCCACCAGCGCTTGCGGCGAGCCCGGCGTGCGGTGCTCGTTGCTGCCCATGACCGGCGGCAGCACCGGCAGGACCGTCTGCTGCAGGACCGGACAGCGGAAGGACTCGCGCGCGATGCGCCAGCACGAGGCGAGCTTGTCCACCGTCTCGTTGAAGATCGCGTCGGCTTGGGGCGCGTCGGCCGCGACGTCGGCGCCCGAGGTCAGGTGGCGCGCGTCGAGCGCGAACAGCACGGTATTGGGCTTGAACTTGTGCAGGCCCGAATCGGCGTCGAGCAGCTCCTGAAGATACTGCCCGTAATCGGCCTCGTAGATGGTGAGGTGAATGCCGCGCCGCAGCGCCGCCACGCGCAGCGCCGGCTGGAGATGCGCCACGGTCGAGGACGCGAGCAGCGCCAGGCGCACCGGCTTGGTGGCAAGGCCCTTGGGCGGCTCGGTGCCGAAGGCGCCCCTGAGGCAGGTGTCGAGCCGTTCGGTGCGGATGAAATCGAGCTTCGCATTGGCCAGCGCCACCAGCGAGTCCCACGCCACCGGCTTGTCGCGCTCGACCGCCTTGACCTTGGCGGGCCAATCGGGGTCCGAAGGGAGCCAGTAAAGTCCCGACAAGCTCATGAAAATCTCCTGGCGGCCGCGACCGGGCGATGGTCAGCCGGCGACACGCGACCGGGCGGCGCGTTCGGCCTGGTGCAGGCGATGCGCGTTCTGGCAGATGGCGATCCAAACCGGGAGCGACAAATCATGGGCATTCTCGCCCGGCGCGAAGCGGTCGATATAGCCCTTGAGCAGACCCTCCCCGATCTCCTCGACGGTTCCGGCCTGATGCGCCGCGTCGTGCAGCTCGACCCACAGAAGCGCGTTCGGCCCGTAGCGCCGGAGCGCCGCCAGCAGGCGCCGCAAATCGGCCTCGGGCAGGGGCGACATGCCGCGATAGATGAAGATCTTGCGCGCCTCGTTCAAATCCTCGACCAGCTTGCGCGTCAGGTACGGCAGCCGCTTCACCTCGCGCTGATGCACCTCCTCGGCGGTCGCCTCGCCGGTCAGGACCCAGGGGTGGTAGAGAAGATGATACTTCTTTTCCCGAACCATATATTCCCGCCCGTTGGCGGAGACCTCGACCTCGAGGTTTTCCGCCTGACCGAGATTTGCGAAATTGTTGTCGAGCGCGGCCACCAGACTTGGCAGCGGCGTGCTTGAGAAGCGCAGGAGGCCCAGGGGCTCGGCGCCGCAGCGCCGCTGCACCAGGCCGAACTCGCAATTCTCGCCCAAGCTTTCGAATTCGAGCATGAGATCGTGGTACGCCCCTGCATCGCCAAATTTATCCTTCGCCGCAGTGGCGGCGGCGGAAAGGGTCGAACGGGCAGGAGGAACGGGGAGAACCGGCGGCGCGGGCGGTGACACCGGCTGCGGTTCATTGGCGCGAGCGAGGAACAGAGTTTCGAAGGCGAGCGCAATTATGCGCTGGTCCGGCACGCCGCTCACCTCATTCGGCTTGGCCGCGTCGGGGTGGTGGAATACGACGGCAATAATGTCCTTGTCCGCGATCAGTGCCCAGGGGAGTTGGCATTCCAACACGGTCGCCTTGCGCACGACGTAGCTGCCGACTTCGCTGCCGTTGACTGTGACGACCAAGCGCTGTGCCTGAAGCTTTTCCTTCCATAGATACGGCGCGAGCTTCACGGACAGCGTGTAGGTTCCCGGCGCCCCCGGCCGGGGCAGCTCGAGCGCGCTGTCGGTTCCGATCGTCCAGGTATGCCGCAACTCGGCGTTGGACCAGCCGCCGCGGCGATAGTCCGCACTGTTTCCTCCCGCGCTGAATTCAATGGCGAGTTCACCGTTTTCGTTCATGCCAGAATTCTTTTCTGCAACACCTGATCCGTCCGGCCGCCTTTCAACCCGCAAAGACGAGCCTGCCGAAGCTGCGGGGCCTGAAGTAAGGATTATCTCATCCTGTCCAAGGTCGAGCAAGTAATGGTCTCTGGATTTCAACGCGGCTTCAACCTCGGCTCCGGACGCATCATCCGCGGACGACCGGGTAGTCGGCGGATACTGAGGACTATGCGCGTTTCTCGGCGGCGCATTCTTAACGCCTTCCGTCACGCCGGCGCCCGGCGGCGGATGCAGCTCGGTCGGATGGGCGCGGACCGGCACCTCATATCCGAAACATTCCATGAACTTACCGAAGGCATCCTGGCACGACGCCTTTTCGGCGGCGCTCAAATCCGTGACCCAGCGTCCGACCGACGCAAGCGGATCGGCGCTCGTTCCGTGCCGTTTGAACAGCACTTCTTCATGCTTAACGTCCGCCTGGGACAGGTTTTCAACGCCGATGAAGCGATAAATCTCGTCCCATGTTTCGCCGGGCCGCTCGATCAGATCCTCGTAGCGCACGAAAATCGTGTCCTGATCGGCCCGGGCGCGAATTTCGACGAGGCGCGAGGTCGTGTTCTTGAGCGTTTGCAGCGCCTGCTCGCTGTTCAGCTTCCAAAATGCCTTTGACGAGCACAGCAAATCCCTTGGATCTCGCACGAGTACGATCTCGCGGACCTCGCCGAAAAAAATTCGTGGTCCCAGGCGCGCCACCTCGTCGAGTTCGCTCTTCTCGGCGAAGAAACGAGCCGACGCCTTGGCCTGGTCTTGCTTCAGAATGTTGTAATACGTGAGCAGCAAATCGCGAAAGGCCGACGCCAAGGCCGAAGGGACGGTCTGATCAAAGAATTCCCTTACCGATTTGGCTCGCGTCGCGACTCCGTGAATGCCGGGCTTGTTGAATGGATTGAAGCCGATCGAAAATTGGTTCTTTGCCGCGAACATCGTCTCCGGATGGGTCGATCTCTCGCGATCGGCGCCGGCAATAAGCGTTCGATAGGCGGCGGCATAGTACGCCGCGAGCTTGATCTCGTAAGGATACTGGTTCGCGACCACGATCCGCGGGTGGCCGGCGAGCTTGCTCATCAGAACCGTCGTCCCGGACCTTCCGGTCGACGTCACGATGATGGGAAGAAGCGGCGTGTTGCCGCGCTGGGGCGCCGAAAAGTTTTCTTCGCCCTTCGGCAGGAGGTTGCCGGTCGCCGCGTAGCGGACCTCGACGCGATGCTGCCGGAACACCGAAAGCTCCGGCTTGAATGTGAACTCGAAGCCGTAAAGCCCGGTCGATCCGGGAAACAACTTTTCCATCCGTTCGCGAGGACGCATGCATGCGACCCGGCCGCATTCGACGCCATCGAGCAAAACGATGATTTCGACGCTGGCGCCGGGCCGATCCTTGTCGGCCGCCCAGCCGACCACCTTTTGCCGCGAAATCTCGTCGACGTGACCGGTCAGTGCCATGCGCGTCTCGTCTTCGACTCAGGTTCAGACAACGTTGTCTCCCACGTCCATCTTGCCACGCTTTTTGCCGGCGATGGTCCGCTTGCCCTTGCCGCCGCCGCCGTGCAACCGCGCGGGCGATTGCGCGCGCGCCTCGCCGCGGCCAATCCGCGCGACCACCTGGGCAAGGGCTGCCTCAAAGCCCGCCGAGCCGGGCGCGATCTCGAGCGCCGCGACGAATTCGACCTTGGCCTTCGTCAGATCGCCCTTGCGCGCCAGAAGGTTGCCCAAATGTGCGTGAAGATGCGCATTGTCGGGCGCGAGCTTCGCCGCCCGCTGAGCCGCGGCGATGGCATCGTCGGTGCGCTCCAGCCGGGCCAGCAGATGGCTCAGCCGGACCTGGAAATGGGCGTTGCGGGGATCGAGATTGATGGCGAGGCGCATCGCCACCTCGGCCCCGATCAGATCGCCCGCCTGGAGCAGCAGCTCGCCGTGATGCAGATGGATATGCCCGTTGCGCCGCTCCAGCGCGAGCGCGCGGCGGATCGCGGCGAGCGCCTCCTCCGGACGGCCCGCCGCGCCAAGGGCATTGCTGAGCGCCAAGTGGGACCCGGCGACGTCGCCATCGAGCGCGACCGCGCGGCCGAACGCTGCTGCGGCCTTGGCCGGCTCGCCCTTGCGCATGAAGACGTGGCCGAGATGGTTGTGCAGATGCGCGTTGTCGGCATCCAAGTCGATCGCCTGGTTGACGGCGGCGAGGGCGTCGTCCAGGCGGCCCATCCGGTAGAGCAGGTGCGACAGGCGGATGATGCCGTGGGCGTTCTTGGGGTCGAGCGCGATCGCCGCCCGGAACGATGCCGCGGACGCCGTTAGATCGCCCTGTTGCTGCAGCAGCTCGGCGAGATGGGCATGGGTGCGCGCGTCGTCCGGCTCGATCTCGAGCGCGCAGCGCGCCGCCGCGAGCGCCTCGTCGGCGCGGCCCATGCGGCCGAGGAGATGGCTCAGCGCGGCATGCGGCGCGGCAGCATCCGGATCGAGCGCCTGCGCCCGGCGCAGCGCCGCCTCGGCCGCGTCGAACTGGTTGGCGCGCCCGAGGAGGTGGGCGAGATGGAGCTGCCATTGCGGCTTGTCGGGATCGGCCTCGACCGTGCGCCGCGCCGCCTCGATCGCGCGCTCGAGCCTACCGTCGCGCTCGAAGAGGGCGCTGAGATGGCGGTGGAGATGGGCATTGGCGGGGTCGCGCGCGAGCGCGCGCTCGGTCATGGCGATGGCTTCGTCGGCCCGGCCCATGCGCGCCAGCAGGTAGCCCAGGCCGGCGACCGCTCCGGCCGCGTCGGGATCGAGCGCGAGCGCGTCGCGGAACGCGCGCTCGGCGGCCTCGAGCTCGCCCTTGCTCTCGAGGAGATGGCCGAGCTCGATCGAGAGGTCGGGGAATTGCGGATCGAGGGCGATCGCCTGGCGCAGCGCCGCCATGGCCTCGTCGAGCTTGCCGCGGCGGCGAAGGACGTGGCTGAGGCTGGTGCGGAAATGCACGTCGTCCTTGAGATCGAGCGCGATCGCGCGATTGAGCGCGTCTTCCGCGCCGGCGAGGTCGCCCGTCTGGATCATCAGCGCGCCGAGTTGGAAGTGGTGCGACGCGTGCTCGGGCTCGAGCTCGATCGCGGTGCGGATCGACGCCAGGGCGGCCGTCGTCCGCCCCTTGCGACCAAGCGCGCGGGCAAGTGCATCATGCCCCCCGGCAGAGCGAGGGCTCCGCGCGAGAGCCTCGGTGAGTTTCGTGATCGCGCCGTCGGCATCGCCCGCGCGATCGAGAGCCATGCCCTCCTCGAGCGCCTGGTTCCAGTCGAAACGCAGGTAGCGCAGCGCATATTCCCGAATGGTGAAGCTGCCCTCTTGCCGCGTTCGATAGCGCCGGTCGTCGGTGACGTATGTGAGGCCGAAATGGCGGGCCACGGCGGGATGGATGGGCGTCTCGTCGCGCGGGAACGGGCTGACCTTGAGCGACCGCATCATGCGCTCCGTGTCGTCAGCGGCGACGCCAACATGCGCGAAGAACTGGCTCGCCCAAGACCGCGCCACGCGCAGGTCGGGATGGAACGGCTTGAGGAAAACTGGCTCGGCGCGGAAATGCGCTTCGATCAGATCGGCGACCTCGAAGCCGGCGATTTCGTCGCGATCGCGCTGCTTGTCCATGACAAGCTCGTAGACGCGATCGAGATTGGCGATTGCGTTGACGTCGAGCGCCAGGTACTGCTCGACCGCGTCCTCGGGATCGACGCCCTTGTTGATCAGGCGATTGAGGTAGGAATCGCTTGAGTCGCCCGGGAACGGTCCGCCGGGGAGATAGGGTAGGCTCTCGTTCTTGGGGTGCGGCTGGCCGGCGAACGGCCACAGGAAGGCCGCGGAGACGAGTGGCACGAGGCAGCGCTCGGCGTTGGTGGCGACGCCGCCGATATCGGCCTTTGGCTTGAAGTCCAGCACCTGCTCGACCACGAGGTCGGCCTCGGCGATGGCGGCGCGGCTCTCGTCCGTGAGGCCTTCATAGGACGGGATGTAGGTCAGGATGTCGCGCGCGCGCGGCGCCGCGAAGCGGCGATAGAGATCGTGCAGCGTCTGGGCCTGACAATTTCCGATGAAAACGATGCGCTTCATCCCTGCCTGTCCTAGCGCGCCGGCGCCGCCCCGGCCGGGTCGGAGCCGGGGTAGCGCACGTACCAATCGACCAGCGACGTGAAGGCGAGAGGGTCCGTCTCCGGCACCATCCGCCGGGGATGCTGCATCCAGGTTATGATCATCACGAAATCAAGGTCGAACTTGGCGGCCTTGAGGTCGCGGCCGTTCTGGCGCGCCTGCGCCATCCACGATTCATCGGTGACGGTCGGGCCGCCGTTCGCATCGAGGAAGAGGCCGGTCTTGATGTGATGGCGGCGAAGAACGGGCGTGGTCGCGGCGATGCGCTCGCGCCAGTCGCTGCGCCAGTTGACCTCCATCGCCCAGCCATCGAGCGGCCTGCCGGTGGCGTCGCGGTAGGCATCGAGCCATTGCTCGGCCAGCGCTGCATATCCCGGCGGCGCCTGCGGCCCGTCATGGTCCACGATCTTGACGTTCGGATAGAGTTCCCAGACCACACGAAGCGTCCGCGCGAGCCGGCTCGCCAATTCCGGGAGCGGATATTTGCAGGCGGTGCGATCCTGGTCGATGTGTCCGTAGTAGAGCGGCCCGTCGAGGCCGACATAGGCGAGAGATGCGCCGAGCCGCTTGAGCTTGCGAATGACATTGAGCGGCTGATTGATGTTCAGCGCCATTCCCTCGATCTTCTGGCCGCAGGCGTTGTCGGTGGGCACCGACGTGACCGAAACCTCGAGTTCGATATGCCGCTTGGCGAGGAAATCGAGTTCCCGGCGCAAGTCATCGTCCGGCTCGACCGCCACGTGGAACTCGTCCATCTTGAACACTGCGATGTGCTGGGCGGCGAACGACCACTCGTTCGGCGCCTCGAACAGGCGCGGAAAGTCGTCGCTCATGCGAACGGTGCCGCGCAGCAGGCTGTCGGGCGGCGCGAACCAGAGCTGCTGCGCGGTAGCGGAAGACGGCAGCCATAGGAGCAGAATCCAGGCGAATGCGACAATGCACCTCCCAAGCGCGTGGACACTCATACCAATCATATTCCGGTTCCTTCCATGTCTCGCGCAGACTCGACCGGCCGTCGCGCGCGACCGCGCTCTCGGCGGCATCGAGGCCGTCGGCGACCGAGGCGAAGGGGGCGGGTTCCGCTTGCACGCTCATGGGCCGTGCTCCGTTCCGTCTTGCCCCTGCCGCCACAGCGCGTCGGCCTTGCGGCAGAGCGCGAGCCATGACGCGGTCGGCGGCCGCGCGGAAAGCTGCCCGGTCGGCGAGATCTTGAAGCGGTCGATATACCCCACCATCAGGCCGGGCTTCGCCAGCTCGACCGTGCCGTTCGGGTGATCCTCCTCCTCGTAGCGGACATAGAGCAGCATGGCGTCGCCGTAGCTCCGCACCGCGCGGTGCAGCCGGTCGAGCTCGGACTCGGTCAGGTTGCGCTCGGTCTGGCGCCATACGAAGAGCTTGGCGCCCGCCTCGAGGTCGGCGATGAGCTTGTCCTTCAAAAACACCAAACGGCGCAGCGACTGCTTCCACATGCGCTCGAACGCGATCTCGTCCTCGTAGATGAAGCAGCGCTGGTACATGAAGCCGCGGCGGTCGCGCGTCGTGTATTCCGGGCGGCTGTTCTCGCGGTTGATGAAGAGTTCCGTGTTCTCGGGCAGGCCCACGCCGGCGAACCGGCTCTCCAGCACTGCGACGATGCCCTCGTAGGGCATGTCGGCCCAGCGCAGCAGGCCCAGCGGCTCGGCCGCGAACTCGCGCTGGAAGATGCCGAACTCGCAGCCGAGGCCGCGCCCGCCCAGGCTCTCGAAACGCATCAGCATGTCACGCAGCTCGGCGCGCGGGTCGTCGGCGTCGATCGGCGCGGCCATCGGCGCCGGCGCCGCGATCTCGACCGCGCTCATGTCGCTCTCGGCCAGGCGCATGCGCGCGTCGAACATGCGCTGCGAGAACTCCTGGTCGTCGGGGAAGCGGCGATCGGCCTCGCTCCAGCGCTCCAGCGCCTCCCGCCAATGGCCCTGGCGCGCCGCGATCTGGGCAAATTCGGACACCACGGCCTTTTCGGCCGGGAAGCGCTCCATGGCGGCGCGCAAGATCGCCTCGGCCTCGTCGTACCGGCCGCCGGCGGAGAGCGTGCCGGCGAGCCCGACGATCCCGCCGTGATGATGCGGGAAGCGGTCGCGGACGGACGTAAAACGGCGCGCCGCCTCGTCCAAGTCGCCGCGCCGGCGCGCCGTGTGGCCGTGCTCGAGCGCGAGCGTGACGCTGGCCGGAAACCGCTCCATGCCGGCGCGCGCCAACGCGTCGGCCTCGTCCAGCCGCTCGGCTTCGCGGTAATAACGCACGCCGAGGCCGTATCCCTCCTCGAAGGTGGGAAACCTTGCGATCAGTCGCTCGACGCGGCGGATCGCCTCGTCGGGGTCGCGGTCGCGGCGCAGCGGGGCATAGATCGGGATTTGCGCGTGCTCGAACGAGAAGCGCGGCTCGCCTGGCAACAGCTCTTGCGCCCTCTCCAGCATTTTCTCGGCCTCGCGCAGGCGGAACTGGTTGCGCAGGCACAGCGCGCCGCCGATATGCCCGGATGCGGCGCGGGGAAAATTCTCGCGCATCGCGGCGAACCGCCGCGCCGCCTCGTCGAGGCGATTCTCGCGCATGGCGAACCCGGCGTACTCGTTGGCGAGCGCCTCATTGTGCGGAAAGCGCCGGATGCCCTCTTCCGCCAGTTTCTCCGCTTCGTCGAGCCGCCACGTCGCGGCCAGGGCGGCGGCGCCGCGCAGATAGGCCTCCGCCTCGCCGGGGTAGCGCTGCCGCACGCGCTCCCAGCGCCGCGCCGCTTCCGGCCAGTCGCGCTTGATTAGAGCCAACCATGCGTGCTCGGTGAGCGTTCCGCGATCGCTCGGAAAGCGCTCGATCGCCTCCTCCAGCAAGCGCTCGGCCTCGCCCTGCCGCCCGACTTCCCGCAGCGCGACCGCGCCGGAACTGAAGCCTGTAGGGACATCGGGATAACGGCCGCGCAAATGCTCCCAGCGCCGGACCGCTTCCGGCCAGTCGCGGCCGATATGCGCGAGCCATGCGTGCTCGGTGACCGGCGCCGATGCGTCGGGAAAGCGCGTCATCGCCGCCGTCAGCACAATCTCGGCCTCGGCGAAGCGGCGCTGCTCGCGCAACGCCCGTGCGCCATCGAGATAGCCGCGCACCGTGTCGGCGAATTGCGGCCCCAGATCGGCGAGAATCCGGAGCGCTGCATCGCAGTTCGCGTCGGTCGCTGCGTCCTGATTCGACGCGGGTTCGGGCACGGCGCCCGCGCCGCTCCGCTCGGCGAGCGCGGCCTGCGCCTTGGCGAAGCCCTCGTCGTCCGGGAACCGCGCCCGTCCCTCGGCGATCAGTTCCACCGCGTCGTCCCAAAGCTCGGCCGCGACCATGATCGCGATGGCGCGCAGCATCGGCGCGGGCGCGGCGGGATACTGCGCGGAGAGCTCGGCGAGGATGCAGAGCGCCTCATACTTGTCGTCGCGCGCGACCGCGCTCTCGGCCGCATCGAGGCCCGCCTCGAGCGATGCGATGTCCAAGGAGTCCTCCTGCACGCTCACGTGACGCTCCGCGTCGCGGCTGGCCCCGCAGCACATCCATCCGGCGCGGCGAATGTCGCTGTCGTTGGCGCCGTGCTTGGCGTCGGAAAGCGCATTTCCCGTCACCCCGCCACAGAGTCTTGCTTGGCGAGTTGGCGAAGCCGTACGCCATGGAGCGCCATTCCCAGGAGCCTCTTGTCCTTGGCGCTTGGATGCACTTCCCGCGGGCGGAATTGTATTTTGAACCGCCAGGTATTCGCGTCGCTGAGCGCGTTCGCGGCCACGTCATGCGGAATTCGCACGCTTCTGACGCCCCGGTTCTCTGCCGCCGAAAATGTCCAGCGCGCCAGCACGCTGCGTCCCACGACAATCTCGACCTCCTGGAGGCTCTGGGGCTCCGGCAGGTAGGCGTGGACATCCGCGTCGATCTCCAGGTCGCCGCGGTCCGGGACGGGGGCGATCTCGATTTCGTGGACGGCACCCACGCCCCAAACGCCCCAGGCCTCCGCATTGCTCCAGCCCGCTCCCAACAACGGCGCGGCGCCGCCGCCCGCTGCCTTTATCCACGCGTCCGTCACAAGCCCCTGAATGCGATGGGATCGCCAGTTGTCGGGGCCGCCGGCCGTTCTGCGCTTGCGGATCACGGCCGAGCCGGAATTATCCGGCAGCGGTATGACCGCTTCGGACTTGTCCGCAAAAAAGTCGTCCACGGCTTTTTCCGCGCCGGCCCACCACAGGCTCGAATAGTCATGCACCACGATGAAGCCGCCCGGGACCACGCGCGGATAAAAAAATTCGAGCGCGCTGAGGATGGGAGCATGAAGGTCGCAATCAATATGCACGCAGCAAAACGAATGATCGCCCCGGATCTGCGCCGCCGAATCGGGGAAATATCCCTTGATGTATTCCACGTTCTCTTCGCCGACAAAGGCGCGCACCGCCTCGAGGGACGTGTCGGCGAAGGCGGCCTGGTTCTTGCTTGCGTCGATGCCTTTGATGTCGGCCTCGGCAAATCCTTCGAACGTGTCGAAAAGATAGACGGTTCTGTCGAGGCGGCGGGCGATGGTGGCAAGGAGCGCCGCCGTGCGGCCCTTATAGACGCCGACTTCCGCGAAATCGCCCGCGATGCCCTCCTTGGCCAGCTGGTCCGCAACAAGGCAGAAGAACCAGAAACGTCCCGAGTCGCCGGTTCCCTTCCCCTCCGGCTCGAATCGGCGCATATCGTCGAGCGGCATGACCAAGCCGCCCCGGGCGCGATATTGCGCGAAGTTGGTCGTGTATCGCTGGGGCGGACCGGAATTGAAGCGCCAGGACGCATCGCGGTTCGGCGGATTATCGCGCTGCATTGGTGATGCCCTCTCCGCGCGGACGGCCTTTCGCAGTGATGATGGACTTCGTCTCGTCTTGCCCCTGCCGCCACGGCGCGTCGGCCTTGCGGCAGAGCGCGAGCGCCGCCTGCGCCGCCTCGAGCCCCTCGCCGAGATTGCCGTAGACCGGGGCTGCGGTCTGCGCGGGCGCGGCGGCGATCGATTTGGGCCGGTGCGGCGCGCGACGCGGCGTCCCAGTGCGCTTGCGCGCGCTTTGCGTGCGTGGGGTCGACATGACTTTGATCGGCTCAGCCTTGGCGCGCGACCGGACGGGGACGATATTCGCTGACCATGATTTGCGTCATTCCTGCCTGTCGCGGATGAGCCGGGGAGGACGGGTCAACCGAAACGTCCGCGAAAATATCTTACATTCACGCCATGATCGTCCAGTGTTTTGTCATTTGAATCGTGACCAATTCAATAACGCTGGATGGTTCGCCAGGAATATTAAAGTTGCATTAATCATGAATTGGTATTTCTGCAAGTAGCGGCGCGATGAATCTTCAACCCGGAGCGCATTTGTGCTAATCTTTTTCTATCGTCGGCGCAGGTATCGCGGCAATCACGCCCCTTTCCGGCGTCGGGCGGGGGATCACCCGTGACGGTCATCGATCTCGCGAAATCCGAGGCGAAACTGCTGACGCTCAGGAAGCACGGCGACGGCCGCGGCTTCTTCTGCGAGTCGTTCCGGCAAAAGGACCATCCCGGCATCGCATTCGTGCAGGACAATCTGTCGCTGTCGGCCGCGCCCGGCACCGTGCGCGGCCTCCATTTCCAGAGCCCGCCCTTCGCCCAGGCCAAGCTCGTCACCGTGCTGCGCGGCGCGATCTTCGACGTCGCGGTCGATTTGCGGCGCGGCTCGCCCGGTTACGGACGCTGGACCAGCGCCGCGCTCGACGCCGAGACGCTCAACCAGTTCCTGATCCCGGCCGGATTCGCCCATGGTTTTTGCACCCTCGCGCCGGATACGCTCGTGCTCTACAAGGTCGACGCCTATTATTCGCCGGCGCACGATCACGGCGTCTTGTGGAACGATCCGGCGCTCGGCATCCGATGGCCGGTCGATCCGGAAGCCGCCATCCTGTCGGAGAAGGACCGCCGACTGCCGCCCCTGTCGGCCATCGACAGTCCGTTCGTCTATCCAGGTTAAGCCGCATCGAGAGGGAACGGGTGAAGATCCTCGTCACGGGTGGAGCCGGGTTCATCGGGTCGGCGCTCATCCGCCACCTGATCGCCGACACGGACGCCTCCGTCGTCAATGTCGACAAGCTCACCTATGCCGGCGATCTGCGCACGCTCGAAGGGTTCGACGCGCGCCCGCGCTACCACTTCGAGCAGCACGACATCTGCGACCGCGACGCGATGGCGGCGATCTTCGCGCGCCATCGGCCAGACATCGTGATGAACCTTGCCGCCGAGACCCATGTCGACCGCTCGATCGACGGCTCGGCGCCGTTCATCGCCACCAACATCGTCGGGACCCACACGCTGCTCGAGCTGGCGCTTGGCTATTGGCGCGGCCTCGACGGCGAAGGGCGCCAGCGCTTCCGCTTCCACCACGTCTCGACCGACGAGGTGTTCGGCGCGCTGGGACAATCGGGCGCGTTCGACGAGGACTCGCCCTACCGGCCCAACTCGCCCTATTCGGCGAGCAAGGCCGCGTCCGACCACCTGGTGCGCGCCTGGCACCACACTTATGGCCTGCCCGCGGTGGTGAGTAACTGCTCCAACAATTACGGCCCGTTCCAGTTTCCCGAGAAGCTCATCCCGCTGACCATCCTCAACTGCATCGCGGACAAGGCGCTGCCGGTCTATGGGCGCGGCGAGAACGTGCGCGACTGGCTCCATGTCGAGGATCACGCGCGCGCCTTGCACCTGATCGCGACCCGGGGCGAGCCGGGGCGCAGCTACGCCGTCGGCGGCAACAGCGAGCGCACCAATCTCGAGGTGGTGACGGCGATCTGCGACGCGGTCGACGCGGCGCTGGGTCGCAAGGGGGGCAGCAGCGCCCAGCTCATCACTTTCGTCGCCGACCGTCCGGGCCACGATTTCCGCTACGCCATCGACGCCGGCCGCATCGCGCGCGAGCTGGGCTTCGCACCGTCAATAGATTTCGCGGCCGGGCTTAGGCGCACGGTGCGATGGTATCTCGAACACGAAGCGTGGTGGCGGCCGCTCATCGAGCACCGCTATGCCGGGCAGCGTCTGGGGCTGGTGTCGTGAGCGGGCCGATCCTCGTCCTCGGCTCGGCGGGCCAGGTCGGCAGCGAGCTGATGATCCGGCAGAGCCATGCCACCGGGCCGATCGTCGGATTCGACCGCGACACGGTCGATATCTGCGACGCGGCGCAGATGCGCGATCTCGTCGCGAGCACAGCGCCCGATCTCGTCATCAACGCCGCCGCCTACACCGCGGTCGACAAGGCCGAGAGCGAGCGCGATCTCGCCTTCGCCATCAACCGCGACGGCCCGGCCAATCTCGCGTCGGCGTGCGACGCGGCCGCCATCCCGCTCCTCCACATCTCGACCGACTATGTGTTCGACGGCGCAAGCGCCGCGCCCTATCGCGAGACCGACCCGGTCGCGCCCATGGGCGTCTATGGCGCGAGCAAGCTCGCCGGCGAGGAGGCGGTGCGCGCGCGGCTCGCGCATCATGTCATCCTCCGCACCGCCTGGGTGTTCAGCGCGCACGGCGCGAATTTCGTCAAGACCATCCTGCGCCTCAGCGCCGAGCGGCCGGAGCTGCGCGTGGTCGACGACCAATTCGGCTGCCCGACCCCGGCGGCGGCGATCGCCGAAACGCTGCTGGCCATCGCCGCGAAGCTGCGCCGGGGCGGCGCGTCGTGGGGGACATATCATTACGCCGGCGCTCCGGCGACGAGCTGGTGCCGCTTCGCCCGCGCCATCGTCGAGACCGCGGCCCGCCATCGCGGCCGCATCATTCCGGTGGTGCCGATCGCGACCTCCGAATACCCGACCGCGGCGAAGCGGCCCGCCAACTCGGCGCTCGACTGCACCAAGATCGCGGCCACATTCGGCCTCGCGCAGCCCGATTGGGCGCGCGGGCTCGGCGACGTCATCGACACGCTGCTGGTCAAGGGAGTGGCGGCGTGAAGGGCATCATCCTCGCCGGCGGAACCGGGACGCGGCTCTATCCGCTGACCCGCGGGGTCAGCAAGCAGCTCCTGCCGGTCTACGACAAGCCGATGATCTATTATCCGCTGTCGGTGCTGCTTTTGGCCGGCATTCGCGACATCCTGGTCATCACCACGCCGGAGGATCAGGGCCATTACCAGGCGCTCTTGGAAGACGGCAGGCAATGGGGCATCGCGCTCACCTACGCGGCGCAGGCCAAGCCGGACGGGCTGGCGCAAGCCTTCCTCATCGGCGAGCGCTTCCTCGGCGGCGCGCCGTGCTGCCTCGTCCTCGGCGACAACGTCTTTTTCGGGCACGGCCTGTCGGAGGTTCTGGCGCGCGCGGCGCGGCTGGAGCGGGGCGCCATCGTGTTCGGCTACCGCGTGAGCGATCCGGAACGCTATGGCGTCGTCAGCTTCGATGCCGACGGCAAGGTCCTGGCGCTCGAGGAGAAGCCGCGCAAGCCGCAATCGAACTATGCCGTGACCGGGCTCTATTTCTACGACGGCAAGGTGGTCGAGCACGCCCGGACATTGCGCCCCTCGGCGCGCGGCGAGCTCGAGATCACCGATCTCAACAACATCTATCTCGCGCGCGGCGAGCTCAAGGTCGAGAAGCTCGGCCGCGGCACGGCGTGGCTCGATACCGGGACGCATGATTCCCTGGTCCAGGCGTCGGAGTTCGTGCGCGCGGTCGAGGCGCGCCAGGGCCTCAAGATCGGCTGCGTCGACGAGGTCGCCTATCGCATGGGCTTCATCGGCCGCGAGCAGGTGCTGGCGCTGGCGCGCCCGCTCAGCGGCAACGAATACGGAAAATATCTCGCGCGCATCGTCGAGGAGGAGCCGTGAGGCCGCGTCGTCTGTCCTTACCCTATGGGAACAAGCACCATGTCCAATGCTGATCTCGTCCCCCTGGTCCAGGCGCTCGCCGGCGCGCGGGTGCTGTGCGTCGGCGACGTCATGCTCGACCATTACATTCACGGCCGGGTCGAGCGCATCTCGCCCGAGGCGCCGGTGCCGATCCTCAACATCGACGGCGAGGAGCAGCGCCTGGGCGGCGCCGGCAACGTGCTGCGCAACCTGCACGCGCTGGGCGCCGAGACCTGCTTCATCTCGGTCACCGGCAGCGATGCGGCCGCGCGCGACGTGTCGCGCCTGGTGGCCGAGCTCGGCACCGCCGAGGCGCATCTGCTGGCCGAGCGCGGCCGCACCACCACGGTCAAGACCCGCTACATCGCCGAGACGCAACAGCTTTTGCGCATCGACCGCGAGCGCGTGATGCCGCTGCCCGCCAAGCTGCGCGCCGATCTGCTCGACCAGGTGCGCGCGTCGCTCAAGGAATATCGCGTCGTGATATTGTCGGATTACGCCAAGGGCGTGTTGATGAACGGCGTCGCCGGCGACATCATCGCCGCCGCGCGCGAGGCCGGCGCCACCGTCATCGTCGATCCCAAGAGCAACGTTTATGCCGACTATCGCGGCGCCACCATCGTCAAGCCCAACCGGCGCGAACTCGCCGCCGCCTCGGGCCGGGCGCTCGACGGCGAGGGCGCGATCGTCGCCGCGGCCCGCGCGCTGATGGGCGCGTCCAACATCGGCGCCATGCTGGTGACCTGCGGCAAGGACGGCATGCTGCTGATCGACGGCGAAAGATCCGTCCACAGCCTCGACGCCGAGGCACGCGAGGTCTATGACGTGTCGGGCGCGGGCGACACGGTGGTGGCGGTGTTCGCGGCCGCCATCGCGGCCGGCGCCAGCCTGCTGCAGGCCGCGCAGCTCGCCAACACCGCCGCCGGTATCGTCGTCGGCAAGGTCGGCACCGCCATCGTCCACGCCAACGAGCTGGCCCAGGCGCTCGTCGACCGCGACGCGCTCGATCACGGCAAGGTGCTGCCGCTTGCCCTGGCGCTCGACCATGTCGCGCGCTGGCGGCGCAACGGGCTCAAGGTTGGCTTCACCAATGGCTGCTTCGATCTGCTGCATCCGGGGCATGTGGCGCTCCTGGCGCAGGCGCGCGAGGCATGCGACCGGCTCGTGGTCGGCCTCAACAGCGACGCCTCGGTGAAGCGCCTCAAGGGGCCGGGCCGGCCGGTGCAGACCGAGGAAGCCCGCGCCATGGTGCTGGCCTCGCTGGCGACGGTCGACGCCGTGGTGGTGTTCGACGACGACACGCCGGTGAAGCTGATCGAGGCGATCCGGCCGGATCTTCTGGTCAAGGGCGCCGACTATCACCACGACCAGGTGGTCGGCGGCGACTATGTCGAATCCTATGGCGGGCGCGTGCTCCTGGCCGCGCTGGTCCCGGGCCACAGCAGTTCGGCGACGATCGCGCGCATCGCCTCGTGACCGAAGGCGGCAGGAGATGACCATGACCAACGCGCCCGAGACTGTCGCCGACGACGCTCGCATCGACCAGGTGCGCGCCATCTTCCGCCGCTCGATCGTGGTCAAGGAGAAGCTCATCGCCGACCACGCCCAGACCGTGGTGCGCATCGCCGATCTGTGCGCGCGCTCGATCCGCAACGGCGGCAAGATCATGCTGTGCGGCAATGGCGGCTCGGCGGCCGACGCGCAGCACCTGGCGGCGGAGCTGTTGGTGCGGCTGCGCTCGGAGGTGAACCGCGAGGCGCTGCCGGCGCTGGCGCTGGCGCTCGACCCGTCCTCGATCACCGCCTGCGGCAACGATTACTCGTTCGACGTCTATTACGAGCGCATGGTGCGGGGCCTGGGCCGGTCCGGCGACGTGCTCATCGGCATCACCACCTCGGGCAAGTCGAAGAACGTGCTGCTGGCGCTCAAGGCCGCGGGCGAGATGGGAATTCACCGGGTGGGCTTGCTCGGCGGCGACGGCGGACCAGCACTGGCGCTGTGCGATCTGGCGCTGACGGTGCCGTCCAAGGAGACCGGCCGCATCCAGGAAAGCCACATCATGATCGGCCACGCGGTGATGGAGTTGATCGAGGACGCCATCGTTGGGCATAGTGCAGGGAGAGCATGACGGAGGATTAGGCAAGTGACCCAACCCTGGCCCGGAATCCGCGCCGACGATGACGACGACGACGACGAGCCCGATGTGCGCCGGCCGCCCTCGGAGAAGAAGCCGGACGAGGGCGCGAGCAACGAGCTCGAGACGCGCCTCTTCAAGAGCCGTACCGTGATGGTGTTCGGCCAGGTCAACGACAAGCTGGCGCGCGACGTGGTGGCGCGCATCCTGACCTTGGTCGAGGAATCCGCGAAACCCATCCATATCTACGTCAACTCGCCCGGCGGCCACGTCGAGTCCGGCGATTCGATCCACGACATCATCAAATTCGTGCGCGACAGCGTGCCCATCGTGATGATCGGCACCGGATGGGTCGCGTCGGCCGGCGCGCTCATTTATTCGGCGGCGGAGAAGACGCGGCGCCTGTGCCTCCCCAACACGCGCTTCCTGCTGCATCAGCCGATGGGCGGCGTGCACGGGCCTGCGACCGACATCGACATCGAGGCGCGCGAGATCATCAAGATGCGCGAGCGCCTGAGCCAGATCATCGCCGACGAGACCGGCCAGTCGATCGAGCGCGTGCGCTCCGACACCGAGCGCAACTACTGGATGTCGGCCGCCGAGGCGATCGAATACGGGCTCGCGCACAAGATCATCCGCTCGATCGAGGAGCTGAAGTAAGCTCGGGCCCCGTTCGCAGCGGAGGAGAGCCGCCCATGCCCGCCTATGTCGTCAGCGTCGTCAACGTGAAGAACCCGGAGCAGTACCAGAAATACGCGGTGCTGGCGCCGGCCGCGATCGCGAAGCAAGGAGGCCGCTTCCTCGCGCGCGGCGCCATCCATGAAACGCTCGAGGGCGGGCTCGGCGCCAACCGCGTCGTCGTCACCGAGTTCCCCTCGCTCGAGAAGGCCAAGGCGTTCTACCATTCGGCCGAATACCAGGCCGCGCGCCTCAACCGCCTCGGTGCGGCCGACTTCACCATGATGCTGCTCGAAGGCCTGTAGCGGCCGAGCGCGGGGCCGGTCGATGGCGCGGGCGGAGACGGCGTTCACGCATCGCGAAGTGCTGCGCATGCTGAGCGGCATCCTGCTGTGCATGCTGCTCGCGGCGCTCGACCAGACCGTGCTCGCGACCGCGCTGCCGGCGATCGCCGGCGATTTCAACAGCGTGCCGCATCTGTCCTGGGCCATCACCGCCTATCTCCTGACCAGCACGGCGGCGACCTTGATCTTCGGCAAGCTCTCGGATCTTTACGGGCGGCGCATCCTGCTCGAGACGGCGATCGGGCTGTTCCTGGTCGCGTCGCTCGCCTGCGCCGTGTCGCAGACCATGGGCGAGCTGATCGGCGCGCGGGCCTTGCAGGGCGTGGGCGGCGGCGGCCTCACCAGCATGACCCAGGCGGCCATCGCCGACGTGGTCTCGGCGCGCGAGCGCGGCCGCTACCAGGCCTACATCACCTGCACCTTCGGCGCCGCCAGCATCGCCGGCCCGCTGATCGGCGGGCTCAGCGTGCAATATTTGACCTGGCGCTGGGCGTTCTGGATCAACCTGCCGGTGGGACTGCTGGCGTATTTCCTGTGCCATCGCGGATTGCGGCGCCTGCCGGTCGCGCATGCGCGCCGCGCGATCGACTTTCTCGGCGCGGCCCTCATGCTGCCGGGGGTCACGGCGCTGATGCTGGTGATCGCGTGGGGCGGCTCCGAGATGGCGTGGAGCTCGGCACCGATCCTGGGGCTCGCGGCGGCGGGGGTCGCGTTCCTCGCCGCCTTCGCGCTCCAGGAGCGGCGTGCGCCCGATGCGCTGCTGCCGCCGCGGCTCTTCGCCAACCAAGTGGTCCGCGTCGGCATCCTCGCCAATGCCCTCGTCACCGCCACCATGTACGGCATCATCATGCTGCTGCCGGTGTTCCTGCAATTCGTCGTAGGCGTGACACCGTCCGCGTCGGGCGCGATGCTGCTGCCGCCGCTCACCGTGCAGATCGCGGTCTCGATCCTGGTGGGGTGGAGATTGCGGGCAAGCGGGCGCTACGCCCTCATGTCGCGCTGGGGCTTCGCCAGCCTGGCATTGGCGTGCGCGCTGTTCGCCACCATGAGCGCGGCGACGCCGATCGTGGTCATCGAAGCCTACATGCTGTTCTACGGCGTCGGCGTCGGGCTGTGCATGGCGCCCTTATGGGTCGCGGTGCAGAACGCGGCCGAGCTGCGCGATCTCGGCGCCGTCACCGGATCGAACGGCTTCTTCCGCGCGCTGGGCGGCGCGTTCGGGGCGGCGCTCTTGTGGTCGGTGCTGCTGGCGGCGCTCGATCGCAATGTCGCGGCAGGCGGGCACGCGGATTACGGCTCGGCGCTGCTGCGCGGCGGCCGCGCGGCGCTCACTGCGCTGCCGATCGAGGCGCGCGCCATCGTCCTCCCGGCGCTGGCGCACGCCTTCGCCTATGCCTTCTGCCTCGCCGCCGCGATCGCGCTCGCCGGGCTCGCCGTGTCCTGGCGCCTCAAGGAGATCCCGCTGCGCACGACGACGCTGCGCCCGGCCGAGCGCGCCGCTGCGCAGTGATCAGAAGTTCACGGTGGCAAGGCTGGTGAGGGTCACTTTTTGCGCAACCGTTGGCGCGTTGGCCAGTTCCCAGGCAGTAAACTGCTCGGCATAGAGGCTCTCCGTCGACATGCCCTCGACCGGGACGATGACCTGGAAGCCGCGCATGGCCGCGCCGCTCGCGGTATAGAGGACCGCGCCGTTCGCCCCCGTGCCGACCACGATCACGGTCTTGATGCCCTTGTCCTTGAGCATTTTTTCGAGATCGGTGCCGATGAACTTGTCGGACCCGCCCGACACCATCCCCTCGCCGCTCTTGGGCGTCAGGGCCGGCACCACGTCCGCGGCCTTGGCGCTGGGGAAGACGCTGTAGATGACCGTCACGCCTTTCTCGCGCGCGCTCGCCGCGAGCTTTGCGACCTTGGGGATCGACGCTGCGCAGCGCGGGCGCGGCGCGCAATTCTGGTTGAGGAAGTCCAGCATCAGGAGCGCGGTCGTCTTGTCATCGACCGTGACCGGCTTCAATGGCGGCGGCGGCGGCGCCTTGACCGAACTCCACTCGTCGATGATGCCTTGCGCCAGCGCGGGCGATCCCGCCAGCGCAAGCGCCACCAACGAGAGAGCCATCCGCAATCCTGGTTTCATTTTGCTTCCTCCCTGTTGATCGAGACGGGACGCTTCAATACGGATCGACCAGGCCGGCGGTCGCCCATACCTTGTCCTTGGCCAGCCCCAACAGCTCGCGCCCGCACAGGCGCAGCGTGTTGGCCGAGACGATGCGATGCTGCGTCGCCGCGAACATGTCGCGGAAGCAGCGCTGCAAGGGACCGGAGCGCAGCGCCACGCCGCCACCGGCGCGATGGGCGAATGTGGCGATCTCCATCACCGCCGTGGTGACGTGGTTGAGGCAAAGCCGCATCAAGGTGAATTGCCTCTGCGTGACCTTCTCGTCGCGCTTGAGCGTCGCCGCCACGTCGCGCCAGGTCTCGAAGCAGAAGGCCCGCGCCGCGCGCAGCTTGGCCTCGGCCGCGCCGTAATCCTGCTGGAAGCTGTCGGAGCCGCCGACCTCGCCCAAGGGGCTCGGCCGCCCCGACGGCGCATGGACCAGCGTGTAGACCTCGTCGAGGATGCGGCGCCCGAGGCCCAACGTGAATCCGGTATGGCCCAAGGGCGACATGCCGACGATGCCGATGCGATAGAGCGCACCGCCCTGCACCGCGACGAGGGCGTTGGGCGAATGGGTGAACTCCGCGGGCACGTAGACGTCCTCGAGCCCGTAATCGATGCTGCCGGTGCCGTTCAATCCCATCACGTCCCAGTTGCCGAGGAATTTGCATTCCTTGGTCGGCACGATGAAGGTGCGCGTCTCCGGCACGCGCGTTCCGGGCAAAAGGCGCGGCGCGCCGTTCTCGTACACCGTCCCGCCGGTGTGGAGATATTCGGTGTGCAGCACGCCGCTGCCATAGCTCCACCGTCCCGAGAGGCGGAAGCCCTTGCCCTCGATTTCGGCGCGGCCCTTGGGCGCGCCCTCGCCCGCGATGATGGGGATGTGCTTGCCGAACACGGCTTCTGCGCCGGCCTTCGGCAGATAGCCCGCCGCCGAACCGGTGCCGACATTGCACGCCATCAGCACCCAGCCCGACGAGCCGTCGGCCTCGCTGATCGCCTCGATCACCGCGAGCGCCACGTCGGGCATGGCCTCGTAGCCGCCGAAGCATTTCGGCACCAGGAGGCCGAAGAACCCGGCCTCGCGCAGCGCCGCGACCGTCTCCTCGCTGAGCCGTCCGGCCTTCTCGTTGGCGGCGGCCTGGCGCGACAGAAGCGGCGCCAGCGCGCGCGCCTTCTCCACCAGCGCCTGTCCCTCGGTCATCGCCCGCTCCCTTTCAGCTCCGCACCCAGCCGCCATCGACATAGATCGTCTGCCCGGTGAGGAAGGCAGCGTCGTCGCTCGTCAGGAACGACAGCGTGCCCACCAGGTCCTCCGGCATCTGTGTCCGCTTGATCGCCTGCGCATTGGCGACGAGGGCGAAGCGCTCGGCCGAGCGTGGCGTGGTCACGGTGGTGCCGGGCGTGCGCGTCAGGCCCGGCGCGATGGCGTTGACGGTGATCCCGAAGGGCCCCAGCTCGCTCGCGAGCGCGCGGGTGAAGCCGATGACGCCGCCCTTGCTCGCGACATAATGGACGACGCCGGTGACGGGGGTGCCGAACGTGTTCGAGGCGATGTTGACGATGCGGCCCCAGCCGCGCCGCTTCATGCCCGGAACGAACGCCTTGGCGCCGAGGAACATGGCGTCGACATTGACGCCGAACACGCGCCGCCATTCGGCGTAGCTGATGTCGTCGAACGCCTGGTGCGGATAGATCCCGGCATTGTTGACCAGGATGTCGCAGCCGCCGAAGCGGTGCTCGACCTCCGCGGCGAGCCGCGCCCAATCCTCGGGCGACGACACGTCGCAGCGCACCTCGAGCGCCTCGCGCCCGGCCTGTTTCACCAGCGCGGCGGTCTCGCCGCCCGGCTGCACATCGGCGATGACGATATGGGCGCCGTCCTCGGCGAGGCGTTGGGCATAGGCGCGCCCGATGCCGATCGCCGCCCCGGTGATCACGGCGACCTTGTCCCGATGGCCCTTGCCCATGATGCTCCCTCCCCTGCCTTATCGAGCCGGCTCGACGATGATTGTGCCGTTCTTGCCGCCGCGCTCGACCGCGTCGTGCGCCGCCCATGTCTCGGCCAAGGGATAGCGGTCGGCGACGGCGTGGATGCGCTCGCCCGAATCGAGCCAGGCGGTGATGTCGGACTGGGCGCGATGGCGCGCCTCGAGCGGACAGGCCGGCAGATACATGGCGTGGAGCGCGAGATTGCGCCGCATCAGATCGTGGACCGGCAGCTTGGGCAGGCGCTCGGCATTGGAGGCATAGACCGCGATCGAGCCGTTGACGCGTACGCATTTGAGGGTGGTTGCGAGATTGCCGCCGAACTCGACCTCGACCACGTGATCGACGCCGGCGCCGCCGGTGAGGCGCGCGACCTCGGAGGCCACGTCCTGGCGGCGATAGTCGATGACGTGATGGGCGCCGCCGGCGCGGGCGCGCGCGGCTTTGTCCTCGGAGCTGACCGTGGCGATGACCGTGGCGCCGGCCCACGACGCGAGCTGCACCGCATAATGGCCGACCGCGCCCGCGCCGCCGGTCACCAGCACGGCGCGTCCCTGGACCGGCCCCGCGACGAAGACGCAGCGATGCGCGGTCATGCAGGGAATCCCGAGCGTCGCGCCTTCCGCGAACGACACGCGGTCAGGGAGCCGCGTCACGAGATCGACGTCGAGCGCGATCAATTCCGCCGCGGTGCCGAAGGCGCGGCCGTTGCGCTGGCCGTTATAAAGCCACACGCGCCGCCCGACCCAGTCGCGCGCGACGTCCGCGCCCGCCGCCTCGACCACGCCCGCGCCGTCGCTGTTGGGAACGACGCGCGGATACTCCATCGGCCCCATGCCGCCAGCGCGCATCCGCCAATCGGACGCGTTGACGCCCGAGGCGTGGAGCTTGACCAGCACTTCGCCGCGCGCGGGCGCGGGATCGGGCAGCTCGCCCAGCTGCAGCACCTCGCGCGACGGGCCTTGGCGGTCGTACCACACGGCGCGCATCGCCGATCACCCGTGCCCGATATTGACGAGCGCGCCGCCATCGACCGGCAGCGCCACGCCGGTGATGAAGTCGGCTTCGTCGGAGGCGAGGAAGAGCGCGGCGTTGGCCACGTCCCACGCCGTCCCCATGCGCTGGCGCAAGGGTACGCGGGCGTCGCGCATGGCGGCGATCTCGGCGCGGCTCTTGCCGGTGACGCGGGCGCGGGTGTCGACCGCCATCGGCGTGTCCATGAGGCCGGGTAGGATGGCGTTGGCGCGCACGCCGTAGGACGCGTTCTGGATCGCCACTTGCTGGGTGAAGGCGATCATCGCCGCCTTGGTCGCCTTGTAGACGACGTTGGGATAGTTCTCCCAGGCCGCCACCGACGAGATGTTGATGATCGACCCGGCGCGCTGGCGGCGCATCGCCGGCAGCGCGTGCTTGCACGCCATCACCGTGCCGCGCAGATTGATCGCGACGATGCGGTCGAACGCGGCTTCGGTGATGTCGAGCGGCGAGGTATCGCCGCCGGCGATGCCGACGCCCACGTTGTTGTGCAGCACGTCGATCCGGCCCCAGCGCCGCACCGCCTCCTCGATCATCGCGACCAAGGTCGCCTCGACCGTGACGTCGGCGGCGAAGGGGACGCATTCCCCGCCCTCCTTCGCCGCCATCGCCGCGGTTTCCGCGGCGGAGTCGAGGTTGCAATCGACCGCCAGCACGCGCGCGCCTTCCTGGGCGAAGCGCAGCGCCGTGGCGCGGCCATTGCCCAGCCCCTCGCCCGGCCCTTGCCCCGCGCCGACGACGATCGCAATCTTGCCGGCGAGGCGGGTGCCGGGTGCGGCGCTCATTTCCACACGTGCTCGCGATACCAGCGTTCGGCGCCGGGATGGAGCGGCACGTCGATCGGCGTCTCGTCGGTGTCACGGCCGATCTGCGCGATGCCGTGATATGCGCCTTGCTCCCACGGCATCTCGGCGTCGCGCGCCGCGATCGCGCCGCAGATGTCGTAGGCGGTCTGGTCCGGCAGCGACGCGTAGGTGTACATGGGCCAGCCGCTGAAATCGATCGCGTGGCTGTCGCCGGGGAGCTTGGGATAGCGCGCCTTGGGCAGCACCACCTTGCGCCAGCCGAGCTTGCCGAGCGCGTCGAACTCGGAATCGGTGGGCGTGATCGGCACGAAGCCGACATCGAAGGCCACCGGCAGCCAGGTGCGGATGCCCTCGTCGAACACGGCCTCGAGCGTGCCGTTCTGCGCCTTCAGCGGCTCCAGGCGGCGCTTGTCGTCCATCGGCGAGCCGCACACCACGAGCTTCCCGCCCCAAGCCTGAAACTCCTTCAGGCTGAAGCCGTGCAGCGCGAAGATCTGGTCGATGAGGACGATGGTCGAGTGCGTCGGATCCTCGCGCACCGACACTTTCAGCGGGTAGCGCTTGTCCTTGAGGTCCTTGATCGAGCGAATGCCGGTCTTGGGATCGACCATCATGACGAAGCGGTCCCAGCTCGCATAGCTGGCGACGACGCGCACCGGCAGCTTCTCCTTGAAGATGCCGACGCCGCGATAGGCCTGGGTCAGGAGCGCCGATGGATTGACGAAGGCCAGCTCGATCTCGCGCTTGGCCACGCTCTCGGCGATGATGGCCGAACCGGTCGCCATCCGGAGCCACGGCGTGAAATGATCGGCGCCGCCGCTGCCGACAGTGATGCACATGTCGCGATTGCCGCCATAGGGCGTCAGCGGATTGCCGGCGATGTGCAGGCCGATTTCCCACAGCGTCTTGGCGCGGACGAAATTGGCGCCTTTCGGCAACGGTTCCATGGTGTCTCCCTTCAGGTGAGTCGAAACAGGCGCTCGGCATTGCCGAAGCAGATCTTGTCGCTCACGGCGGGCGCGAGATCGAGCGATCGGATCGCCTCGATGGTCTCGGCGATATAGAGGGCGCCGCCCTCGGCGTCGAACGGGCAGTCGGACGCGAACAGCACCTTGTCGGCGCCGAAGAACTCGAGCCCGCAGGCGATGCCGGCGCGCGACCCGGCCAATGCGGTATCGCCGTAGAACAGGCGGAAATAATCCAGCACCGGACGCGTCAGCTTGACCGGCACCACGTTGGGATCGCCGCTCGTGGTGCGGGTGCCGAGCTCGGCCCAGCCGTGGCGGATGCGGCTTTCGAAGAACGGCACCATCGCGCCCATGTGATGCACCAGGAGCTTGATCCCCGGCAGCTTGTCGAGGAATCCCGAGAACACCATGTGGGTCATCACCACCGTGGTCTCGTAAGGCCAGCCGAAGATGGCCCAAATTTCATAGCGCGACATGGTCTCGCCCGGCATGTCCGGCATGTCGGGGCGGCGCGCGGGATGGAGCAGGATCGGCTTGTCGAGCTGGCGCGCGACCTCGAAGACTTGCATGAAGCGCGGGTCGGCGATCGAGACGCCATTGACGTTGGTGTGGAGCTGCAAGCCGCAGGCGCCGGCGCGCACCGCGCGCTCCGCTTCGCGCGCGGCTGCATCGGGCGCGTTGATCGGCAGCGCCGCGAGCCAGCCGGCGAAGCGGTCCTTGTGGCGCGCCGTCAGCTCGGCCAGGCCGTCGTTCGCGATGCGCGCGAATTCGGGCGATTCGGCGGGCCCCGCCAACATGTCGAGGCCGGGCAATCCGAGAGACAGGATTTGCCGGTAGTCGGCGAAGCGCTCGACCACCTTCATGCGCACGTCGATGTCCCATACCGAGCGCACGTGGCGCATGCGCTTGCCGACATCGCCCGAGAAGCCAGGCGAAGCCAGCATCTTCTCGAAGAAGCGCTGTGGAAAGAAATGCGTGACCGCATCGATGTACCGCATGGACCTTGTCCCCTCCCCGCGCCCGACGCTATTTCACGGCGAGCGGGCGTTTCGCTTCGGCCGCTTCGGCGCCGGCGCGCTCCGGCCGCCACTTCTCGATCTCGACGAGGCAATTGCTCGTCCCCATGGCGTGGGCGCGCTTGATCTGCATGCGGCCCGGCGAGAGCTGGTTGAGCGAGCCGCCGCGGTCGGCGCTCTCGCCCGGCCGCCCGGCCGGATCGAACACGGCGGACGATTCATAGCCGTGCGCGACGCCGGCGCGCAGGCGGCGTGTCGGCAGCGCGGCGCAGATGACGCTGCCGCGCTCGTTATGGACGCGGACCAGGTCGTGGCGCCTGATGCCGCGCGCGGCGGCGTCTTCCTCGCTCATGCGCAGCACCAGATAGAAACGGCCGCCGATCGCGACGCGGTGATCGGCGATGTCGTTGGCGAACCCGTCCTTGCCGTCGCCCTGCGAATGGAACGAGTAGCGCGGGTGGGGCGTGAGGAGCTGCACGGGAAAGCGCGACGCGGCATCCGCGTGCGCGCCTTCGGAGGACGCCCGGTATTTGAGAATCGGCGGGCGTTCCTCGTCGGCGGCGTCGAACGCCTTCAAGGTCTCGCATTCGAACTCGAACTTGCCGGTGGGGGTGCCGAGCCCCGACCCGAAGGCGCCGCGATATTCGGCGGCGATCGGCAGCGGCTCGGGCACGTCCTTCTTGCGCCCGTCATAGAACCAACGGAACGCGACCGGCGCGCGGCGCGCCGGCTCGGGCGCCGGCACCACGTAATAGCCTTTCTTGAGGAAGTCGCGCCACGACACGCGGTCCGCCAGGTCGGACGCGTCAAACATGCGTTTCACCCAGTCGAGCTCGCTCATGCCCTCGGAATAATAGGCGCCGAGGCCGAGGCGCTTCGACAGCGCGAAGAAAATCTCGTAATCGGATTTGGATTCGCCCAGGGGCTCGATGCATTTGTGCTGCATCGTGACGATGCGGTGGTTCGCTTGCATCTGCGAATGATGGGCATAGCCGCTGACGCCGATCCATTCGGAGATGTCCCAGCGCTCGAAGCTGGTGCAGGCGGGCAGGATCACGTCGGCGAATTTCGCCTCGCCTTCCATCCAGATCGACTGGTTGACCACGAACTCGAGATTCGGGGACTGGTACATGCGCACGAAGCGGCTGGCGTCCGGGAGCGTTCCGAAATTGGTGCCGCCATAGCGATAGAGCATGCGCACGCGCGCGGCACCCGGCGCCGGGTACATCACGCGCGCGAACTGGCGCGCCGGCGAGCGGCCGTCGCGCACCCAGCTTTCGGCGCGGCCCTCGATGATGGCCTCGGGCATGTGGAGGCGCGGGATCGCCTGGGTCACCGTGTTCATGGTCATCAAATGCGGCATGCGCTGATAGAGCCCGACCGCGGCCGCGGTGCCGACCACGTCGCCGGAGATGCCGCCCTCGGCATAGCCCGGGAACCAGAAGGCGAGATCGACCGGCGCGCCCCATTGCAGATTGCCGAAATTGACGCCCGGCCGCCCGAGCCCCTGCATCGCCGCGAGGCACACCATGGCGCGCGCCCACTCGATGCCGGTGGGACCGCGGCAGGCGCCGCCGAAGCCGTTGCCGAGGCCGCCGGCGCCGAGATAGGTGCGCTTCTTGCCCCAGGCCCGCGCGAGCGCGCGCACGGTGCGCGCCGGAACGCCGGTCTCTTCCTCCTGCCATTCCGGCGTCTTTGCCACGCCGTCGTCGCCGCCTGTGATGTAACGCTTCCAGGTGTCGAACCCGTGCGTGCGCGAAGCGACGAAGTCGCGGTCGTAGAGTCCCTCCGCGATCCACACCTGCGCGATCGCCAGCGCCATGGCCGCGTCGCTGCCGGGCCGGGGCGCGATCCAGGTGCCGCCGACATAGGCCGCGCTCTGGTTGAAGTAGGGGTCGATGTGGACGACGGGGATGCCGAGCTGCTTCAGCCATTGGCGGCGCACCGTGCCGTCCTGGCCGGCATAGACGCCGCTCGTCGATTCCGGGTCGCTCGACCAGAACACCACCATTTCGGCATGGACCAGAAGGTCCTCGACGGTGCCGTAGCCCTCGCCGAGGCCCATGCGCATGGTATAGCCCCAATGGTGGCTGGCGCCCCAGTACCAGCCTTCCCAGCTGTCGGGGTTGCTGGCGATGGCGGTGTGGCCGACGAGGTTGGCGAAGCGCTGCAGCGCGCTGAAATAGTAGCCGATATTGCCCCAGGTGTGGTGCGACTGGCTCTGGAAGGCGATGGCGCTCGGCCCGTGCGCCTGCTTCTGGCGCGTGATCTCGGAGGCGACGATGTCGAGCGCCTCGTCCCATGAGATGCGCTCATAGCCGGAGACGCCGCGATTCTGCGGGTTGCGCTCGCCCTTGGGAGCGAAATCGACGCGCTTCATCGGATGGAGCAGCCGGTCGGGCGAATAGACCAGCGATTTCCACGCGAGCGCGTGCGGCGCCACGGTCGCCTTGCGCGGCGGCGTGAAGCGCTGGCCCCGCGCCGCGATGGTCCAGGAGGCGCCGTCTTCTTCCGTGAAGTCGATGGGCGTGATGCGGACGATGCGCCCGTCCTTCACCGCGACGAAGACAGGGCCGCCATTGGTCATGCTGGTAAAGCGCGTGGTGCCGTCGCCTTGCTTGGTGCCGGCGGCCCAGCCCATGCGCATCGCCGCCATGATGGTCTGCACGAACCAGCAGGCCAGCTCGTCCGGCCCGTCGAGCGTCAGGTTGAAATTCTTCTGCGCCGCGATCTGCTCGTACCAGTCGATCGGCGGCGTCATCAGCCGCGCGCCGAGCGCGGCGGTGTCGAAGCACAAGGTGACGTCGGGCCGCCAATGAAGCCCGGCGCGCGAGCGCACGCGCCCGTTGGCGAAAATGAAATGGCGCCCGACCTTGCCGTCGCGGGTGCGGATTTGCGCGACCAGTCGATGCTCGGCGAGACGGCGGCGGAACGCGGGCTCGCGCAGCGCCGCCAGCCGCAAGAGCTGCGTCAGCCCGAACAGGATGATGCCGAACCGCGTCATGCTTCCGCCACCCGATCCGTTTCTTTATCATTGGGCCTATCATCGGCACGCCGCGCCATTGTCGCCGAACTCAGGCCCGGATTCGAGGCTCATCTTCCGATGCGGAAAACGCCGTGGTCCCTGCTGCTGCTCGCGCTTCTCGGCGCAAGCGCGCACGCGGCCGAGCCGGCGAAGCTCACCATGACGGTGACGCAGATCACCGCGCATTACGCGCCCTACTTCATCGCCGCCGACAAGGGCTATTTCTTGGCCGAGGGCATCGAGATGGCGTTCGTCACGGCGAGCGGCGGCTCGGCCACGGCGGCGCTGATGTCGGGCAAGATCGACTTCACCGCCTCGGCCGCCTCGACCGTCAACGCGATCCTGCGCGGCGCCAGCTTGCGCGTCATCTATACGATGGCCGACCGGCCGGCCTATGAATTGCGCTCGACCGATCCCGCGCTCAAGACGCTCGCCGATCTGAAGGGCAAGCAGGTCGGCATCTCGAGCCGCGGCGACACCTACGAAGTCGCGATGCGCTTGACCTTGCTCGCGTCGAACCTGCCGCAGGACTGGGTCGGCTACACGCCGCTCGGCGTCGGCAGCGCGCGCGACGCGGCGCTGATCTCGGGCGCGCTCCCCGCGCTCATCATTCCGACGGCGGAGCTGGCGCCCTTGCGCGACAACCCGGCGGTGCGGCGCGGGCATCGCATCGTCAACATGTACGACACGATCCGCATGCCCTACACCGGCGTCGCCACCTCGGCGGCGCTGATGCGAACGAAGCCGGAGCTGGTCGCGGGCTTCCTGCGCGGGGTGGTGAAGGGCATGCGCTACATGCGGGACTATGAAGAGGCGACGATCGCGCTGCTCCTCAAGCGGCGGCCGGACATCGACCGAATCCAGCTCGTGGCCGATTACGACGACACGATCTCGACCGCGACCGAGGACGGGACCGCGCCCGACGCGCTCATCGCCAAGGATTTGGCGGTGCGCGCGCAACTCCTCGAACTGCCGCCGGACAAGGTGCCGCCGCCGGACCAGGTCTACGATTACGCGCCCTTGCGCCAAGTGACCGCCGCGCTCGACGCAAGCGGCTGGAAGCCGGTGCCGTAGCGCATACACTCAGGAGCGACACGCCGCATGGCTAACGCCAGGTGCGACCAAATTCCAACTTGGATACGGAGACGCAGACCGCCCGATGCCCACGCCTTCCGCTCCGTCCGCGCATGATCCCATCGAGGCGAAGCTCAGCCCGGCGGACGACCGCGTTCTTCTGAACGCCTGGTTGCCGCCCCGGGCGGGCGTGGTGCCCAAGATCAGAATCGGCCGGCGCTGGGTTAACGTGCTGTGGGTGTTGCCGATCGGGTTCGTGCTCGCCGTCATCGCCGTGGCCGTGGCTCAGGCCTTGCGGGAGCTGCCGACGGTGCAGGCGTTCCTCGTGCGCTACCCGGGCGTCCCGCCATCCGCGCCTTCCGTCACCGCCGGGTTTCCGGCGTGGCTGCGGGTGCAGCACTTCCTGAATTTCTTCTTCATGGCGTTCATCATCCGCGCCGGAATCCAGATTCTCGCCGACCATCCGCGATTGTACTGGAAGCGCGACTGCACGCCCGGCACCGAATGGTTCCGCTTTCAGACGGACGTGCCGACAGGGCGGATATGGACCGCGAAGGACGATGCGGTGACCGTGCCCGGGTGGCTCGGCATCCCCGGCATTCGCCATTCCATCGGGCTCGCCCGCTGGTGGCATTTCTCGTTCGGCCTGCTGTGGATCATCAACGGCATCGTGGTCTACGCGCTGCTGTTCTCGACCGGGCAGTGGGTGAGGCTGGTGCCGACCACGTGGGAAGTGTTCCCCAACGCGGCCTCGACCGCGCTGCAATACCTGTCGCTCGCCTTCCCCGCCGACGAAAGCTGGACCCGCTACAACAGCCTCCAGCAACTCGCGTATTTCATCACCATTTTCATTGCCGCGCCCCTGTCCATCGTCACGGGTTTCATGCAGGGACCCGCGATCTCGAATCGGCTGGGCCGGTTCGGCAGGATATTGAACCGTCAAATGGCGCGATCGCTCCACTTCATCGCGATGTGGTGGTTCCTACTTTTCATCCTGGTCCACGTCACCTTGGTGTTCATCACCGGAGCGCGGGTCAACCTGAACATGATGTTCGCCGGGGTGCATGACGGCTCGTGGAGCGGACTGGCGATTTTCGTTCCGGCGATGGCGCTGCTGGTCGTGCCATGGTGGCTGGCCTCGCCATTCACCATCCGTCATGCGCGCCTCGTTCAGAAGGTCGGCAAGGTCATGATGTGGCCGTTCAACACGCTCACCGAGTGGTGGGACCCGACCAGCCAATTGGCCGAGGCGGACATCTCGCCGTATTTCTGGCCCAACGGCACGATGCCGAATTCGGCCGAATTCGACGCGCTGGTCGCCGGAGGCTTTGCCGGGTTCGCGCTGCGGGTCGGCGGCTTGGTCGAGGCGCCGCTTGTGTTCTCCTACGCCGAGCTGAAGGCCATGCCGAAGCAGGAGCAGATCACCACCCATTTCTGCATTCAGGGATGGTCCGGCGTCGCGAAATGGGGCGGCGTGCCGATGCGTCACGTCCTCGAACTGGTACGCCCAACGCCCGAGGCCCGCTATGTCGTTTTCTATTCGCTGGCCGATGGCAGCGACGCCGGGCGTTACTATGACGTGCATAAAATATCCAACATGCGCCACGAGCTGACCATCCTCGCTTATGAAATGAACGGAGCCCCCATCAGCGTGCTGCACGGCGCACCGCTGCGGCTGCGCTGCGAGAACGAGCTCGGGTTCAAGATGGTGAAATGGATCGCAGCGATCGAGTTCGTTCACGACTTTGCGGACCTCGGCGCCGGTCAGGGCGGATATAACGAGGATCACGAATTCTACGGCTATCGCATGCCCATCTGAGCGTTCCACCGGCGGACGACGCCGCCTTGTCCTCCCCTCCCTTGCCTCGGCGCTTGGTTGGCACCACACTCGCCGCGGGAGGGGATCATGGCACGGTTCAAGGTCGTAACACCCAAGGGCACCAGCTACGCGGTCGGCGCGGCCAACAGCTACGACTACGAGAACGAGGCCCTGGCGCCGCTCGACGCCGAGATCGTCGAGATCGACGCCTCGTCGGAGAATTCCTTCATCGCCGCGGCGCACGACGCCGACGCGGTCTATGCCAAGGGCCGCCCCTTCACCAAGCGCATGATCGACGGGCTCGAGCGCTGCCGCATCATCGCGCTGGGCTCGGTGGGCGTGGATTCGGTGGACGTGACGGCGGCGACGGCGCGCGGCATCCCGGTCACCAACGTCCCCGACACCTTCATCGAGGAGGTCGCCGACCATGCCATGATGCTGCTGCTGGCGAGCTTCCGCCGCCTCATCGTGCAGGACCGCATGGTGCGCGAGGGGCGCTGGCGCGAGGGCCGGCCCGCGCTGGCGCAGCCGCGCCTCATGGGCCAGACCCTGGGCTTCATCGCCTTCGGCCATGTCGCGCGCCAGGTGGCGCTCCGCGCCAAGCCGTTCGGCTTGCGGCTCGTGGCCTACGACCCTTACGTCGAGGAGCTGGTGCTGAGCTCCTATGGCGTCGAGCCGGTGACGCTCGACGAGCTGCTGGCCATGTCGGATTTCGTGTCGATGCACGCGCCCTCGACCGCGGACGCAAACCGCATGCTGACCGAGCGCCATTTCCGCCTGATGAAGAAGAGCGCCATCTTCCTCAACACCGGCCGCGGGCCGACGGTGGACGAGCCGGCGCTGATCAAGGCGCTCGCCGAGGGCTGGATCGCCGGCGCCGGGCTCGACGTGCTCGAGACCGAGCCGCCCAAGCCGGACAATCCGCTCCTGAAGATGGAGAACGTGACGCTCACGCCGCATGTCGCCTCGGCGTCGGGAAGGTTCGACCCGGTGCGGCGGCGCCGCGTCGGCCACGAGATCGCGCTCGCGTTGAAGGGCATGTGGCCCAGGAGCTGCGTCAATCCCACCGTGCTCGAGCGCTCCGAGTTGAAGCGCTGGCAGCCTTATTCGATGGAACGCGGGCCGGCGAACTGACGCGAGGCCCCAAGAGAGCAGGAGACGAGCGATGAAAGTCGGAGCGGCGATCGCGGAGATCATGAAGCGCGAGGGCGTGGAGATCATGACGGCCTATCCCGTCAATCATCTCATCGAGTACGCCGCCGCCGCCGACATCCGGCCCATCATCGTGCGCCAGGAGCGCATCGGCCTGCACATGGCCGACGCCATCTCGCGCATGACGCAGGGGCGCAAGATCGGCGCCTTCTGCATGCAGAGCGGCCCCGGCACCGAGAACGCCTATGGCGGCATCGCCCAGGCGTTCAGCGAATCGATCCCGATCCTGGTGATCCCCGGCGGCTATCAGCGCCGCATCGCGCAGATCCCGGCGAACTACCACGCAACGACGCAGATGAGCAGCGTCGCCAAGTCGGCCGAATGGCTGATCTCGCCCGCGGAGGTCTCGAACGTGATGCGCCGCGCCTTCTCGCGCTTGAGGAACGGCCGCGGCGGCCCGGCGATCGTCGAGGTGCCGGGCGATTTGTGGAACGAGGAATTGCCGGGGCCGCTCGACTACACGCCGGTGACGGCAACGCGCTATGGACCCGAGGCGGCCGCCGCGCGCGAGGCGGCGCGCGTTCTCGCCAAGGCGGAACGGCCGGTGATCTATGCCGGCCAGGGCGTCCATTGGGCGCGCGCCTGGAAGCAGCTTCGCCAGCTCGCCGAGCATCTGGGGGCGCCGGTGGTGACCAGCCTCGAAGGCAAGAGCGCCTTCCCCGAGGACCACAAGCTCGCGCTCGGCTCGGGCGGCGTCGCGGTGCCCAAGACGGTGCGGCATTTCCTCGACCGCGCCGACGTGATCTTCGGCATCGGCTGCAGCTTCACCGAGACCAATTTCGGCGTCGCCATGCCCAAGGGCAAGACCATCATCCACTCGACGCTCGACCCCGATCACCTCAACAAGGACCTCGCCTGCGCCATCGGCCTGGTCGGCGACGCGGGCGTCACGCTCGACATGATCCTGGCCGAGCTCGCGGCCTTCGTGCCGGCGCCGCGCGACAGCAGCGCCACCGCGCGCGAGATCGCCGAGATGCGCGCGGGATGGGTCGCCGAGTGGCAGGCGAAGCTGACCGATGCGGGCAAGCCGCTGACGCCCTATCGCGTGATCAACGACCTGATGCGCACGGTCGATGTCGATAACACCATCATCACCCACGACGCCGGCAGCCCGCGCGACCAGCTCTCGCCGTTCTGGGTGTCGCGCACGCCGCATTCCTATATCGGATGGGGCAAGACGACGCAGTTGGGATACGGGCTCGGCCTCGCCATGGGAGCGAAGCTGGTGGCGCCGGACAAGCTCTGCATCAACGTCTGGGGCGACGCCGCCATCGGCTTCACCGGCATGGATTTCGAGACCGCGGTCAGGAACCGCATCCCGATCCTGTCGGTGCTGTTCAACAACTCGTCGATGGCGTGCGAGCTGCACATCATGCAGACCTCGACCGAGAAATACCGCGCCACCGACATCTCGGGCGACTATGCCGCCTTCGCGCGCGCCATGGGGGGATATGGCGAGCGCGTGATCGAGCCCCAGGACATCGTCCCTGCCATCAAGCGCGGCATCGAGCAGACGCGCAACGGCACCCCCGCGCTCCTCGAGTTCATCACGCGGCAGGAAACCAGCCTGTCGCGTTACGCGCCGCAGGCTTGAGCAGCGCTACTTCGCGGCGGCGACACGGGATGCCGCTTCCTTGATGAGGCCGAGGTCGGCGTATTCGGCAACGTCGATCTTGCCCTCGAGGAAGCCCAGATCGCGCTGCACGTCGATGTTCCGCTGCAGCGCATCCAGGTCCGGGACGCCGTTGGGGTCGCGGTAATAGTCGTTCTTGGTGAAGAGCCAGGCATCGTATTGCGACGGCGGCTGCTTGGTCATCGCCGATACCAGCCTCACCACCTCCTCGTGGTTGGCCGGGTCGGCGAAATAGCGCCGCGCGCGGATCGAATCCTCGAGGAAATCGACGATCGCCGCGCGGTTCTTGGCGAGGAATCCGGCGCGCGCGGCCCAGATGATCATCTGCGTCGTGCCGATGGCGTCGTGCTGCGTGAACAGCGGCCGCGCGATCTTGCGCAGCTCCGCATCCTGCGAGAAGGGCAGCGGGCTCGAGATAAGATCGACCTTGCCGTCGGCCAGCGCGGCGCGGTGGTTGGGCATCGTCACCTCGACGATGGTGAAGTCCTTGGCGTCGAGACCCATCTTCTTCAGCATCACGCGCAGCGCCATGTCCATCGCCCCGCCGATGCCGCTCGAGGCAAGGATCTTGCCCTTCATGTCGGCGATAGTGCGGTAGGGCGTGTCCTTCCGCACCATGAACTCGTCCGAGTAATAGCTGCCGACGCCGTCCTGCAACTCGTCGGCGATGACGCGGATGTCGGTGAGCCCGGCCTTGTTGATGGCCGCGCCGAGCGAGGAATAGGCCAAGGTCGCGATGTCGAGATCGTTGGTCGCGAGCGCCGGAATCATCAAGGGCGTGCTGGCGTAATGGGTCGGTTCGAACACGTAGCTCTTGCCGTCGTGCTGGGCGATGCCGGGCTTGATGAACAGAATCGACGGCAGGTTCGACACGATCGCCACCCACGAGATGCGGATGTGGAGCGGCTCGGCCGCCGCCGGCGCAAGGGCGAAGATCGCGAGATTGACCAGCAAGGCGAAGAGCGAGACCACGGCGCGCATGCGGAACCCCCGGGCGTCCCATTCGGACGCCGCACTCTACCAAGGCCCGCCGCGACGCAACAGGCGGCGCTTTCGGGCTTGAGCGCGCGCGCGTGCTGCGGTTCAATCGCGCCGTCAGGGGGGAGACCAATTCATGCCGCAAACGGCAACCGACAGTTTCGAGATCGCCGCCCGCATCGAGCGGCTGCCGTTCTCGGCCTGGCACCTGCGCGTCGGCGCGATCGTCGGCACCGGCTGGTTCTTCGACGGGTTCGATGCGCTCGCGATCGCCTATGCGCTGCCGGCGCTTATCCCGATCTGGCATCTCGCTCCGCAGCAGATCGGCACGCTCATCGCCATGGGCTATGTCGGACAGCTTATCGGCTCCATTTTCTTCGGCTGGCTCGCCGAGCGCTGGGGCCGCGTGCCATGCGCGGTTTACACGCTGATCATCTATTCGGTGATGAGCCTCGTCTGCGCCTTCGCCTGGGATTTCCAGTCGATGATGTGGATGCGGACGATCCAGGGCCTGGGCCTCGGCGGCGAGATCCCGATCCTCGCGAGCTATATCGGCGAGTTCGCCAAGTCGACGCATCGCGGCCGCTATGGCTTGGGCTACCAATTATGGTTCTCGATCGGCTTCTTCGTGTGCGCCGCGACCGCGCTGTGGATCGTGCCGAGCTTCGGCTGGCAGTGGCTGTTCGTGATCGGCGGGGCGCCGGCGCTGCTGGTGATCCCGATGCGCGCGTTCCTGCCGGAATCGCCGCGCTGGCTCGCGACCCGCGGCCGGTTCGAGGACGCGAACCGCATCCTCTCGCGCATCGAGCACACCATCTCCGCCGGGGGCGCAAGGCCGCTGCCGCCCATTCCCGGCAACGTGGCGCTGATCGCGAAGGCGACCGGGCATGTCAGCGATCTCCTGCGCGGACTCTACCGGCGGCGGACCTTGGCGGTGTGGGCGATGTGGTTCTGCACCTACATCATCGTCTACGGGCTCAACACCTGGATGCCGTCGATCCTGCGCACCGTCTATCACGCGTCGCTGTCGCAATCGATCGCCTACGGCTTCATCGGCAGCGCCCTGGGCCTTACCTTCACCACCACGGGAATCTTCCTCATCGACATCGTCGGGCGGAAGCCGCTCTTCACCGGCGGGCTGCTGTGCAGCTCGATCCCGCTCCTCATCCTGTTCTTCAACCCGGGCTTCACGACCATCCCGGTGATGGCGCTGGCCATGCTGGCCTCGTCCTTCAACAGCATCCTCGCATTGGGCCTCAGCACCTATACGGCCGAGCTCTATCCGACCGAGCTGCGCGCGCTAGGGACCGGCATCGGCAATGCGTGGGTGCGGTTCGCCTCGGTGGTGGGGCCTTATTTCATCGGCTTTGCGATCCCGAACTTCGGGCTCGGCGCGGTGTTCCTCGTCTTCGCCTGCTTCGCGCTCGCGGGCGGGCTCGTCGCGCTCATCTTCGCGGCCGAGACGAAGGGCCGCGTGCTCGAGGATCTGTCGCCGTCGATGCGCAGCGTTCCGCTTTAGCAATCCGTTTCAGGGAGGAAAGAACAGATGCGTCGCATGATCACGACCGCCGCCGCTCTCGCGCTCGCCTTGGGGGCCGCGCAGGGCGCCGGCGCCGATCCGGTGAAGATCCGCGCGCCGTGGGTTGCGACCCCGGCCTCGCTCATTCCGATTCTCTTCGCCAAGGACGGGATCGCCAAGCACAAGGGCGTCAGCTACACCTTCGAGCCGATCTTCTTCTCGTCATCGCCCACCGAGATCACCGCGCTCGCCGCGGGCGAGATCGAGATCGGCACCATCAACTTCTCCTCGTTCCCGATCGCGGTCGAGAATGCCGGCCTCACCGATCTCAAGATCATCGCCGACGAGACCCAGGACGGCGTCGCTGACTACGTCACCTTCAATTACCTCGTCCTCAAGGATTCGCCGGTCCAGAAGGTCGAGGACCTCAAGGGCAAGATCGTCGCCGTCAACGGCATCGGCGCCGGCGTCGAGCTCGGGCTGCGCACCTATTTCAAGCGCCACGGCCTCGAGTTCCAGCACGACTACTCGGACGTCGAGGTGCCGTTCCCGAACATGCGCGCGGTGCTGATGGACCACAAGGCCGACCTCGTCGGCGCGGGACCGCCTTTCCTCTACGATCCGGAGTTGGTGAAAAACGCGCGCACGCTGTTTACGTTGAAGGACGCATTGAACGGCACCGAGTTGTCGTTCTGGGTGATGCGCCAGGCCTTCCTCGACAAGAACCGCGCGGCCGTGGTCGACCTGCTCGAGGACACGGTGAGGGCATATCGCTGGTATTCCGATCCCGCCAACCACACGGAAGCGGTGGCGATCCTCGCGGCCTTTTTGAAGCAGCCGCCGGAACGCGCCGACTGGGCCTTCACCAAGCGCGACTTCTATCGCGACCCGAACGGGCTGCCCAATCTGACGATGCTGCAATCGAACGTCGATGCGGTGCATGAGGTGGGCTTCATCAAGTCCAGCCTCGACATCGCGAAGTACGCCGATCTGAGCCTCGTGAAGGAAGCGGCCGCGCGCATCAAGTAGGCAATTATCCGTCGCTTTGCCGAAAAGATCGGCAAATGCCGCCCGAAAGACCGAGCCGGCGGTTTTGTCACAAGAATGTCTTTACCTTTGCGGCGGGATGATGGCTTACTCATCCCGCCCAGCGGAGGGGGGACCTGCAATGGGACGCTTGGCTTACCTGTTCGCGCTTGCCGTTCTGATCGCGATGCCAGCCTCGGCGAAGACCGCCGCCAAGTCGGAGAGCGGCATCGCCTCGTTCTACGCGACCAAGTTCGTCGGACATCGCACGGCGTCGGGCGAGCTGCTCGACCGCGAGCGCTTCACGGCGGCGCACCGCAACCTGCCGTTCGGCACCAAGCTCGAGGTGACGAACAAACGCAACGGCCGCAAGATCGTCGTCACCGTCAACGATCGCGGGCCGCACAAGAAGGGCCGCATCATCGATCTCTCGCCGGCCGCGGCCTCGCAGCTCGGCATCACCCGCGCCGGTCTGGCGCAGGTCGAGATCCGCGTCGCCGAACTGCGCTAGGCGCCCGGGCAGCTCACGCCGGTCCCACCGAGGCCGCAATAGCCCATCGGGTTCTTGGCGAGATATTGCTGGTGATAATCCTCGGCGTAATAGAACGGCGGCGCGTCGGCGATCTCGGTCGTGATCGCGTCGTGTCCCGCCTTCGCCAGCGCCTTCGTGTAAGCCTCGCGTGACGCCTCGGCGCGGCTGCGCTGGTCCGCCGTCGTACAGTAGATCGCCGAGCGGTATTGCGTGCCGGTATCGTTGCCCTGGCGCATGCCCTGGGTTGGGTCGTGGCTTTCCCAGAACGCCTTGAGCAGCGCGTCATAGCTCACCCGCTTGGGGTCGTAGACGACGAGCACGGCCTCGGTATGCCCCGTGAGGCCCGAGCACACTTCCTCGTAGGTCGGGTTGGGCGTGTGGCCGCCGGCATAGCCGACCGCGGTGGTGAAGACGCCCGGCAGCCTCCAGAATATGCGCTCGGCGCCCCAGAAGCAGCCGAGGCCGAAATAGGCCACCTCCATCCCCTCCGGATAGGGCGCCACCAGCGTGTGGCCGTTGACGTAATGCTTGTCGGGCACCGGCATTTTCTCCGCGCGTCCGGGCAGCGCCATCGCGGCCGTGGGAATCTCGAGCGATTTTCTGCGCAGCGACCACATGTCCGTCTCCTCGCCGTGACGGACCTTACTCTAGGCGATGGCGCGCCCGACGCAACACGCGGCTGACAAAGCTGCCGCCGCTTTCTAACCTTGGGCGGTCAGAACAGGGAGGCCGGAATGGCGACGACCATCGTGGTGATCGCGCAGGGCGAGATGGGTGCCGGCATCGGCCAGCGCCTGGTGTCGCGCGGCGCGCGCGTCCTCACCTCGCTCGCGGGACGCAGCGAGGCGAGCGCCAAGCGCGCGGCCAGCGCCGGCATGGAAGCGCTGAATGACGACGCGCGGCTCGTCGCCGAGGCCGATTTCCTGCTCTCGGTCATTCCGCCTGGCGAGGCGGTGCCCTTCGCGCGCCGCTTCGCGCCGCATCTCGCGGCCAGCGCGAAGAAGCCGGTGTTCGTCGAATGCAACGCGATCAGCGCGGCGCGAGCCAAGGAAGTGGCGGCGATCATCGCGCCCACCGGCGCGCCCTTCGTCGATGGCGGCATCGTCGGCGCGGCGCCCTCGGTCGAGAAGGCGGGCGGGCGCATCTATGTCTCGGGCGCGGACGCGGCGCGCGCGCTGCCCCTCAAGGAGTTGGGGCTCGACATCCGCCCGGTCGAGGGCGGCGTGGGGGCGGCGTCGGCGGTGAAATGCTCCTATGCCGCGCTCACCAAGGGGACGCAGGCGCTGGGCGTGGCGCTCATCCTCGGCGCGATGAAGGCCGGCGTGGCGCCGGCGGTGCGCAAGGAAATCTCCGAGAGCCAGCCGGCTCTGTGGGCCTATCTCGAGCGCCAGATCCCCAACATGTACCGCAAGGCCTATCGCTGGGTCGCGGAGATGGAGGAGATCGGCGACCATCTCGGCCTCGCCGAGCCGGGCGCGCGCGAGATCTATCGCGGCATGGCGCGGCTCTACGAGCATTTGGGCAAGGACCAGATCGCCGCGCTCGACGAATTCCTGGGACGCTGAGCGCCAGCCGCCATGCCCTATCTCGTCGGCGTCGATATCGGCGGCACCTTCACCGACTGCGTCGTGATCGACGAAGGGGGCGCGGTCACCACCGCCAAGTCGCCCTCGACGCCCGACGATTTCGCGCGCGGCATGATCGACGCCATCGCCGCCGCTTCGCGCAAAATGGGCATGGCGCCCGACGCGCTCTATCCCGAGATCGCGCTGCTGTCGCACGGCACCACGGTCGGCACCAACGCGATCATCCAGAAGCGCGGCGCCAAGGTCGGGCTCATCACCACCAAGGGCCACAACGACGTCATCCACATCATGCGCGGCTCGCGCGGCGTCCAGGGCCGCGACGTGCGCCTCGTCGTGCATTTCCCCGAAAGCCGCAAGCCCGAGCCGATCGTGCCCAAGCAGCTCGTCGCGGGCGTATCGGAGCGGGTCGATTGCTTCGGCGAAGTGGTGGTGCCCCTCAACGAGGAAGAGGCCGAGGCGGCGATCGCCCGCCTTATCGCCCAGGGCGTCGAGGCGATCGCCATCTGCTTCCTGTGGTCGTTTCTC
This sequence comes from Allostellaceae bacterium, assembly GCA_035604615.1. GTDB lineage: Bacteria > Pseudomonadota > Alphaproteobacteria > ATCC43930 > CGMCC-115725 > DATJLY01. The sequence goes on from DATNID010000071.1 coordinate 49,090, forward strand.
CATCCCGAGCATGAGCGCCGCGTGCGCGACATGGCGCGGACGATGGCGCCCGGAATGTTCGTCACCTGCTCGGCCGATCTGGTGCCGAAATGGGGCGAGTACGAGCGCACTACCGCGACCGCGCTCAACGCCTATATCGGCCCGATCGCGTCGGGCTATCTCGGCAATCTCGGCCGGCAGCTCGCATCGAAGGGCTATCGCCAGCCGCTGCAGATCACGCAATGCGGCGGCGGCACCATCTCGGTCGAGCGGGCGATGGCGGCGCCGCTGCTGACGCTCGATTCGGGGCCGGTCTCGGGCGTCACCGGCTCGCTCTATCTCGGCCGCGCCATGGGCCACCGCAACATCATCACCACCGACATGGGCGGCACCTCGTTCGACGTGGGCCTCATCTTTGACGGCCAGCCTTCTTTCTCCTTCACCAGCACGGTGAACCAGTACGAGTATTTCATCCCCAAGGTCGACATCCAGGCGATCGGCGCCGGCGGCGGCAGCTTGGTGCGCATCGACGAGCGCACCCGCGCCATCCGCGTCGGGCCCGAAAGCGCGGGCGCCGCTCCGGGTCCGGTGTGCTATGGCCGCGGCGGCACCGTGCCGACCGTGACCGACGCGGACCTGGTGCTGGGCTTCATCGACGCCGAGGGCTTCGCCGGCGGGCAGATGCGCCTCGACCGCGCCAAGGCGGAAGCGGCGATCGGCGCGCTGGCGGCGCGGCTCAACATGGGCGTCATGGAATGCGCCGCCGGCATCGCCAAGATCGTCGAGTTCCAGATGGCCGACATCATCCGCAAGATGACGGTCGGCAAGGGCTTCGATCCGCGCGACTTCACCTTGTTCGCGTTCGGCGGCGCGGGGCCGGTGCATGCCGGCGTGTTCTCGCGCGAGCTGGGCGTCGCAAGGATCGTGATCCCGCAACGCGAAACCGCGAGCGTGTGGTGTGCCTTCGGCGCCGCCTCGGCCGACGTGCTCCACATCCACGAGGCGGTCGACATCATGGCGTCGCCGTTCGAGGCGGCGCGCATCGACCGCAACCTGGCACGGCTCGCCGCGGAAGCGCGCGAGCAGATGGCGAAGGACGGCATCGCGCCTGCGCGCCAGCGTCTCGAATTCGCGCTCGACATGCGCCACAAGGGCCAGATCAACGAGGTCGAGATCGTGCTGCCCTGGAGCCGCGCCGAGGGCGATTTCGAGGCCCCGCTCAAGGAGGCGTTCTACCGCCGCTACGAGCAGCTCTACGGCCGCGGCGCCTCGTTCCGCGGCGCGCGGCTCGAGATCGTGACCTACCGCGTGCGCGCCACCGCCGAGACGCCGCGCCCCAAGCTCGCAGCATCCGAGCGCCTGAGCGAGATCATTCCCGCGGCAGCGCATCGGCCCCGGCGACCGGTCTATTGGGAGGAGCTGAAGCGCCTCGAAGCGACGCCGATCTTCGACGGCCAGCGCCTCGAGCCCGGCAACGCCGTCACCGGCCCCTGCATCGTCGAGACCCCCGACACCAGCGTCGTGGTGCGGCCGGGCCAAACCCTGCGCGTCGACGCGTTCGGGAATTTCGAGATCGGGATGGGTTAGGCGGAGACATGCCACTGGCCAATGTCTTCTACGGCAGCACGATCGCGTTTGGCTGGAATGCGTCCCGTGCGTCCCTTCGACTTCGCTCAGGATGAGGCGCTTTTCTTTGTGCCATCAATAATGTTCCTCACCCTGAGCGGAGCGAAGCGTAGTCGAAGGGCGCAGGATGCCTTTTTCCAGCGCCGTCATTGCGAGGAGGCCGATAGGCCGACGAAGCAATCTTCCGAGAGATTGCTTCGCTTCGCTCGCAATGACGGTGAATGTGCGGGTTCGCAATGTCAGAACCATCCACTAGGATGACCCCACCATGACCAAGCTCAACGACATCACCGGGGTCGCATTCGATGGCGTGAAGAACCCGTACGTGCCGCCGAAGCGCCTCACGATCTCGCCCAAGCTCAAGCTCCATCGCGACGCGGCCGACGATTTCGATCCGGTCACGTTCGAGGTCATCCGCCACAATCTGTGGAACGTGAACGAGGAGCACGGCGCCACCATCCAGCGCATCTCGGGCTCGCCCGTGGCGATGTACGCGCTCGACCTCAACCCCTCGATCCTCACCGAGGACGCCGAGTTCGTCTATTTCGGGCCCTACATGCAATACATGTCGGGCGTCACCGACACGCAGGTGAAGTGGATTCTCGAGAACCGCAGCGACAATCCCGGCATCCGCGACGGCGACATGTTCCTCGCCAACGATCCCTGGGTCGGCGCCGCGCATCAGCAGGACGTGATGCTGATCTGTCCGGTGTTCCACGAGGACGAGCTGTTCTGCTGGGTGACCAACTGCCTGCACCAGTACGACATCGGCGGCATCACGCCCGGCAGCTTCTGCCCCTCGGCCGAGAGCGCGTTCGACGAGGGCATCCTGATCCCGCCGGTGAAGATCATCGAGGACGGCGAGATCCGCCGCGACATCGAGGAGCTTTATCTGCGCGCCTCGCGCAAGCCCGAGCTGGTGGCGCTCGACTTCCGCGCCCAGATGGCCGGGAACGCCGCCGCCCGCACCCGCATCGCGCAGCTCATCCGCCGCTATGGCGCCGCGGTGGTGAAGGGCGTGATGAAGCGCATCCTCGCGAACGGCGAGGCCGCGTTCCTCGACAAGTTGAAGCGCCTGCCGGACGGCGTGTGGCGCGATCGGACCTATGTCGAATGCTGCCGCCCCGGCGACCGCGGGACATATCGCGTGGCGCTGACCCTGCGCAAGGACGGCGACCGCCTCACCTTCGAGAACGAGGGCACCGCGCCGCAGCAGGGGGCGATGAACGCCACTTATTCGGGCTGGCGCGGCTCGGTCATGGTGGCGATCAACCAGCTCCTGTGCTGGGACCAGTATTTCTCGGTCGGCGGCGCGCTGCGGCACGTCGATTTCAACCCGACGCCGGGCACGCTCAACTGCGCCAGCTTTCCGGCCTCGGTCTCGACCGCGCCGGTACAGGCGATGGAGATCTCGCTCTATCCCGCCTACAACGTCATCTCCAAGATGATCTACGCCGACCCCGCGATGCGCCAGGACGTGATGTGCATCGGCGGCACCAGCCAGTGGCCCGCGACCATTTTCCGCGGCATCGACCAGTGGGGCGAGCGCTACGGCTATCTGCTGATCGATCCGATCGGCGGCGCGATCGGCGCCTTCTCCACGCAAGACGGCATCTCGACGGGCGGACAGTCGCGCACGCCCATCTGCAAGCTTCCGAACATCGAGCACACCGAGCAGAGCTTCCCGCTGCTGTTCCTTTACCGCAAGGAAGTGCCGGATTCAGGGGGGCCCGGGCGCTGGCGCGGCGGGTTGTCGGCGGAGAGCTGCTTCATCCCGCACAACACCGATTGCGTGGTCCAGGACACGCTGTCGTCGGGCAACGCGATCCCGACCTCGACCGGCATGATGGGAGGCTATCCCGGCACCACCAACATCTACCGCTTCGTGCGCGGCAGCGACATCCTCGAACATCTGGCGCGCCGCGACATGGTGGACGACATCGCGCAAGTGAAGGGCGAGGTGGTGACGCTGGGGTTGCGCCAGGAGAATTTCGAGCAGCACGCTTCCGACGTCTATGCCGTGGTGTGGACGGCGGCCGGCGGCTTCGGCGACCCGATGGAGCGCGATCCCGAGCATGTGCTCGAGGACGTGCTGGCCGGCGCGGTGACGCGAGCGTCCGCGCGCGACATCTATGGCGTCGTCCTCGGCGCAGACGCGGCAAGCCTCGACCGCGCCGCGACCGAGGCGCTGCGCCAGTCCGTGCGGCGCGGCCGGGTCGAGCGCGCGCACAAGCCGCGCGCCCCTCGCCTCGCCGGGCCGGTTGTGTTCCGCATCACCGACAATCTCGTCGTCCGCTCCGAAAGCGACGGCCCGCATCATGCTTGCGTCAAGTGCGACGCCGATCTCGGCCCGACGCGCGACAATTACAAGGACCGCGCGATCCTCGAGCTGCGCCCCATCGCGCACGCGGCGCCGCTCGCGGGCGACCCGCACCGCTATATCGACGCCGAGCCGGAGTTCCGCCAGTTCTCCTGTCCCGGCTGCGGCGCCTTGATCGAGAACGAGATCGCGCTCGCCGGCGATCCGGTGCTGCACGACATCGCGATCGAGATGGACGAGAGTCTGTTGCACCGGCCGCGCGCGGCGGCGGAATAGAAATCCGGATCAGTGGATCGTGCGCGGTGGCGGGGCTTCCCAACCGTCATCGAGCAGTTCGTCGAAGATCTCGCGCTCATGCGCCTCGAGATGATCGTGGCAATGCCAGATCACGGCGCCGTCGTCGATGATGCGCGAGGTGATGGGCGGTTCGCCGCAAATGCTGCAGCAATGGACGGATTTCTTGGGCACGTCGGAACCTCTGCTGGGCGGGCGCCTGTGACAAAAAAAGGATATGGGCTCGCCGCCGTCCGCCGCAACAATCCTTCCGGATTAGCCCGCTTGGAGGAGCCTGAAAAAGATTATTTTATATCAATGACTTGTAGGCGTACGGCGGCGGACCGGCTCAACCGCGCTTCACGCCCGAGCGCCGCTCCAGCAGCGCGCACACGGCGGCGGTGTCGTCGCCGCCCAGCCCTTCGGCCTGGGCCGCGTCGTAGACGGGCGCCGTCGCGGCGAAGGTCGGGGTGTCGACGCCGAGCGCGCGGGCGAAATCGCCGATGATCGACATGTCCTTCTGCCACACGTCGATCTTCATGGTCGGCGGGCGGTAGCTGGACTTCGCCATCAGCGGCGCGCGCAGCTCGAACACGCGCGAGGCGCCGGCGCCCGAGCCGATCACCTTGACGATGATGTCGGGATCGAGCCCGGCCTTGATGCCGAGCACCATCGCCTCGGCGCTGGCGACGTTGTGGACCGCGACCAGCAGGTTGGCGACGAACTTCATCCGGCTGCCGTTGCCGAACGCGCCGAGATAGTGGCTAACGCGCGCGAACTTGGCGAAGACCGGCGCCGCTTTCGCGTAAGCCGCCTCGTCGCCGCTGGCGTAGACCGCAAGATCGCCGGTCACGGCCTGCGCGCCCGTGCCGCTCAACGGGCAGTCGAGCAGCACGATGCCGTGCGCGGCGAGACGATCGCGGCAGCGTTCCTTGTCGGGGATAGGGAGCGTGCTGAGTTCGGCGACAACGAGCCCGGCTTGCGCGTCGGCGACGAGATTCGCGACCGTCGCCTCGAGTGCTGCGACGCTCGGCAGCGAGGTGAGCACGAGATCGGCGCCGCGCGCGGCCGCGGCGGCCGATGCGGCCGGCGCGACGCCGCCCTGCTTCAGCGCCGCCATCCGCGCCGGGTCGATGTCGAAGCCGCGCACCTTGAGCCCGGCCGCGGCGAGGTTGCGCGCGATCGCGCCGCCCATGATGCCGGCGCCGATGACGCCCACCGTTGCTGCCGCCATGGCTAGAGCCCCATGTAGAACTTGCGGATCAGTTCGTTGTTGTTGAGCGCCTCGGGCGATTCGCCCTCGAACGCGATCTTGCCGTGGACGATGACATAGCCGCGATCGGCGATGCGCACCGCCTGGGTGAAGTTCTGCTCGGCCATCAGCACGGTGAGCTGGTACTGGTCGCGCAGTTCCTTGATCTTGTCGATGACGCGGCGCACCAGCACCGGCGCCAAGCCCACCGACGGCTCGTCGATCAGCAGGATGCGCGGGTTCGACATCAGGGCGCGCGCCAGCGCCAGCATCTGCTGCTCGCCGCCGCTCATGCTGCCGGCGAGCTGGCGGTGCCGCTCCTTCAGCACCGGGAACAGCTCGTAGCTGTAGTCGAGATTGCGGGCCAGGTTTTGGCGCGCGATGCGGCGATAGGCACCGAGATAGAGGTTCTCCTCGACCGTGAGCTTGGCGAAGAGGCGGCGTCCCTCGGGCACCAGCGTCACGCCGAGATCGACGATCTCCTCGGTGGTCTTGCCCATGAGGTTGTGCACGACGCCGTCGATCTCGGCGGTGATGCTGCCAGCGGTCGGCGGCAGCATGCCCATAACGCATTTCATCAGCGTGCTCTTGCCGTTGCCGTTGGTGCCGAGCAGCACCACCGTCTCGCCGGCGCGCACGTCGAGCGAGATGTCCTCGAGCACGCGCACCGAGCCGTAGGACGCGCTGACGCCGCTGATCGCGAGGCTACTCGCCAAGATACGCCCTCTCGACTTCCGGATTGCTGATCACCTCTTGCGGCGGCCCGTCGGCGATCTTGCGCCCGGCCACCAGCACCACCAGCCGCTCGGAGAAGCTCATCACCGCGCGCATGATGTGCTCGATCAGGATGATGGTGATGCCCTGGTCGACCAGCTTGCGCAGCAGCGCGAGGATGTCGTCGACCTCGGAATGCGACAGGCCGGCCATCGCCTCGTCCGCCATCAGGAGCTTGGGCTCCGCCGCCATGGCGCGGGCGAGCTCGAGCTTGCGCATCTCGATTTGCGTCAAGTCGCGCGGGCGGCGCTCGGCCTTGGCCTCGAGCCCCACGAGCTGCAGCAGCTCGTCGCTGCGCGCGACGATCTGGGCCTCGCCGAGATGGGCGCCCGCGCGCGCGTTGACGGTGTAGAGGAGCGGGATGCGCAGATTCTCGCGCACCGTCATGCTGCGGAACGGCCGCGGCAGCTGGAAGCTGCGGGCGAGCCCCAAGCGCGTGCGCTGATAGGCCGGCAGCCCGTTGATCACCCGGCCGTCGAACCGCACAATGCCGCTCTCGTTCCGCAGCGTGCCGGAGATGCAGTTGACCAGCGTGCTCTTGCCCGAGCCGTTGGGGCCGATGAGGCCGAGCCGCTCGCCCGGCGCCACGTCGAGATCGATGTCCTCGAGCGCGACGAAGCCGCCGAAGCGCTTGCCCAGCTTCTCGATCCGGAGCAGCGGGTCGCTCACCCCTGCCTCCGGGGCGCGCGGCGGTGGAACAGGCCGATGATGCCGTTGGGCGCGACCACCACGAACCCCACCATCAGCACGCCGACGATCAGGAGGTTGAGCGCCGACGAGATGGTGACGGTGGCGACCTGCTGGATGGTGCCGAGGAAGATCGCCCCGATCATCGGCCCGATCCAGTTCTGCGTGCCGCCGATCAGCGGCATGGCGATGCTGTTCACCGCGAAGGCCAGGTTGAAGCCCGAGTCTGGATCGAGATAGGTCACGTAATAGGGGAGCGGCGCCCCCGCCATGCCCATGAGCGCGCCCGACAGCGTGGTCGAGATCAGCTTCAGCCTCAGGGTCGGGACGCCCGACGCCTCGGCCGACATCTCGTCGTCGCGGATGGTGGCGAGCCCGAATCCCAGGGTCGAATGCTCGATGGTGCGCGCCACGGCGATCGAGAACCCGGCGAGCACCAGCATGACCAGGAAGAGATACTGGATGTAGTTGCCGATGAACGGCGCCTGCGACGGCCGGATGATGTAGACGCCGCGCGAGCCGCCGACGAAGTCCCAATTGGTAACGAGCGTCTGCAGCACCACCGCCATCGCCAGGGTCGAAATGGCGAAGAACACGCCCCTCAGGCGCAAGGTGAGATAACCCATGCCAAGCCCGAGCAGGCCGGAGATCGTGCCGCCCACCAGGATCGACACCGGGATGGGCGGGCCGATCAGCTTGTGCAGCACGACCGCGGTATAGGCGCCGATCGCGAAGAACCCGGCGGTGCCGAAATTGATGTAGCCGGTGTAGCCGCCGAGAATGTTCCACGCCTCGGCCAGCACGATGTATTGCAGCACCAGGTATGTCGCGAAGAAGAAATAGTCGTTGGTGACGAGGCGCGACAGCGCGAACACCACGACGATGACGAGGGCGTCGAGCAGCCAGAAGGTGCTTGTCTTCACGCTAGCGTCCCATGATGCCGGTCGGCCGGAAGCCCAGCGTCAGCAGCAGGAATCCGAACGCCACCGCCGGGGACCAGGAGGGACCGAAGAAGGTCGAGGTGATGTTCTCGACCACGCCCAATAGCATCGCCGCCATCAGCATGCCGGGGAAGCTGCCCATGCCGCCCAGCACGCACACCGCGAAGACGCGCCCGATATAGTCGCGGCCGATCGATGGCTCGACCGGCTGGATGATGATGAGGCAGGAGCCAGCGAGCGCCGCGGTCGCGATCGACACCGAGAACGCGACCAGCTTCACCCGCGTCGGATTGACCGCCATCAGCCGCAGCGCGAGCGAATCCTGCGACACCGCCAGAATCGCGCGGCCGATGAAAGTGCGCGACAGGAAAAGCTGCAGGATGGCGACCATCGTCAGCGAGACGAGGCACGGCACCAGCATCCGGAGCGGCAGGTCGACGAGGCCGAGATGGATGCTCGGCCCGATATAGGCCGCCTCGACGAAGCGGTAATCGACGCCGAAGATGAGGATGAGCGCCACCTCGGTGATGAACAAGAGGCCGAAGAAGAAGGCGAGGCCGCGCAAGCCCTCCTCGCCGCGCCGCTCGAACGACCAGTAATAGGTCTCGTAGATGAGCCCGCCGAGGACGAGGAACCCCGGCAGCACGATGATTCCGGCGACGATCGGGTCGATGCCGAACTTGGAATTCAGAATGTAGGCCGTGAACGAGCCGAGAATGATGAAGGCCGGATGCGCGAGATTGCCGATGTCGAGCATGCCGAACGAGATCGCGATGCCGACCGTCACCGCCGCATAGAAGCCGCCGAGCAGCAGGCCCGACGCGATCGCATTGAGCAGCAGGTCCCACATGGCCCGTTCCGGCCTTCGGGCTCAGCGCCGGCGAACCGGACCGCCGCGATCGGCAGTCGGCCGTGAAACGGGCAGTTCTGGCATGGCGTCGCGCTCCCTGATCCGGCCCCGGCGTCTTGCGCGCCGGGGGGCGCCTCTGCCGAGGCGTCCGTTTTCCCGCGCCTTACTAGCCTTGATCCCACCGCGAGGCAATTCCAATCGCCGCCGCCCCTTGTCCTGGCGCGCGACGCCGCCCTAGGCTCGGACATTGCGATGACGGGAGCGGAGAGAGCGATGGACACCACGACCGACGCGCGCGCCGGCGCGGCGCAAGGCTTCGCGCTGCAGTTCAGCCATATGGGCCTCTTCGTCACCGACATCGACCGGATGGCGGACTTCTATCATCGCGTGCTCGGCTTTCCGATCACGGATCGCGGCTTCCTCGGCGAAGCCGAGCTGGTGTTCTTCAGCCGCGATGCGCGCGACCATCACCAGATCGTGCTCGTCGCCGGCCGGCCGCCGGGACTGCCCGACCGCATCGTCAACCAGGTGTCGTTCCGGGTCGGCTCGCTCGCCGAGCTGCAGCGCTTCTGGCGCCGCATCCGCGCCGAGAACGTCAAGGAATTGGTGCCGGTGTGCCACGGCAATGCCTGGTCCGTCTATTTCCGCGACCCCGAGGGCAATCGCATCGAGGTCTTCGTCGACACCGACTGGTACGTGCATCAGCCCTTGCGCGAAGCGCTCGATCTCGACCTGCCCGAGGCCGAGATCCGCCGCATCACCGAGGCGCTGTGCCGCAAGCTGCCGGGCTTCAAGCCGATCGCGGCATGGCGCGACGAGGTCGCGCGCAAGATCGAAGCCGCCGGCCGCGCACCGCAAATGTAGTTGCGGCGATAACCACGCATTAGTTAGCGTGCGCGTTCGACTCGAATGTCACGGGCGTTAATTACTTAATCGGCGAAAACTGTTTGCGCTCGACTTGCGCCGACCATACAATAATTGGGGATACCACCCGCGGTTAACGAAGGGAGGCCGGCATGCGGATTTATACCGTGACATGCAACGGCAGGCCCGCGGCGGTGATCCGTGCGGAGACGGCCTCCGACGCGATCGACGTCGCCGGCGAGTTGGGACGAGCCATCGGGCTGCGCGGACAATTCGCGACGCGCGAGCCCAACGACGCCGAGATGGTGAGCTGGCTCGCGCGTCGCGAGGACCATCTGCTGCCCGAGTCCGTGCCGTTCGCGGTCGCATCGTGATGGGCGCGCGCGACCGGCTTCGCGCGCAAATCTCCCCGCGATGACGCATTACGAAACGCTCGCCGCCGAGACGGTCCAGCCCGGCGTGATGCGCGTAGCGCTCAACCGGCCGCAGGCGGCCAACGCCCTCAACACCCAGATGGCGCGCGATCTCGTGGCGCTGTGGAGCGCGCTCGCCGACGATCCCGGCGACGTGCGCTGCATCGTCCTTACCGGGACGGGCGAGCGCGCCTTCTGCGCCGGCGCCGATCTCAAGGAGCGGCACGGCATGAGCGACGCCGACTGGCAGGCGCAGCATGTCGTGTTCGAGCGCCAGTACCAAGCGCTGCTCGAGGTCCCGGTGCCGGTGATCGCCGCCGTCAACGGCCACGCCTATGCCGGGGGGCTCGAGATGATGCTGGCCTGCGACTTCGCCTATGCGGTGCCGGCGGCGCGCTTCGCGCTCACCGAGGTGACGCTCGGCATCATGCCGGGCGCGGGCGGGACGCAGCTCCTGCCGCGTGCGGTGGGCGAGCGCCGCGCCAAGGAGATCATCCTCACCGGCCGTCCCTTCGGCGCCGAGGAGGCGCGCGACTGGGGCCTGGTCAACCGCCTGGTCGAGCGCGAGGCGCTGATGGACGCGGCGCTCGCCGCGGCGGCGCAGATCGCGGACAACGCGCCGCTCGCGGTGCGCCAGGCCAAGAAGGCGATCCACGCCGGCTTGCAGCTCGATCTGAAGAGCGGGCTCCTGTTCGAGATCGAGGCCTATAACCGCCTCGTCCCAACCGAGGACCGGCGCGAGGGCATCCGCGCCTTCAATGAAAAGCGCAAGCCGCGCTTTGCCGGACGCTGAGCCCGCCATGACCGGCGCGACCCTGTCGCTGGGCGAGGATTTCCCAGACATCCGCGAGGCGGTGCGGCGCATCTGCCAGGGATTTCCCGGCCTCTATTGGCGCGCGCGCGAGGCGGCGGAGGAATATCCCGAGGACTTCGTACGCGCGCTCACCGCGGCGGGATATCTCGGCGCGCTGATCCCCGAGAAATACGGCGGCTCCGGCCTCCCGCTCCGCGCCGCGTCGGCGATCCTGGAAGAGATTCACGGCGCCGGCTGCAATGCCGGCGCGTGCCACGCGCAGATGTATATCATGGGCACGCTGTTGCGGCACGGCAGCGCGGCGCAGAAGGAACGCTACCTCCCGAAGATCGCCAGCGGCGAGCTTCGCCTCCAGGCCTTCGGCGTGACCGAGCCCACCACCGGCTCCGACACGACGCAGCTCAAGACCCGCGCCGAGAAGCGCGGCAATCATTCCTACGTCGTGCGCGGGCAGAAGGTGTGGACCTCGCGCGCGCTCCAATCCGACCTGATGCTGCTCTTGGCGCGCACCACGCCGGCCGAGCAGGTAACGCGGCGCGGCGAAGGTCTCTCGGTATTCCTGGTCGATTTGCACGAGGCGCGCGGCAAGGGACTCGAGATTCGCCCCTTGAAGGCGATGATCAACCACAACGCCAACGAGATCTTCTTCGACGATGTCGAGGTGCCGGCCGAGAACCTCATTGGCGAGGAGGGCAAGGGCTTCCGCTACATCCTCGACGGCATGAATGCCGAGCGCATCCTGATCGCCTCGGAAGCGATCGGCGACGCGCGCTGGTTCATACGTACCGCAATCGCCTACGCCAAGAGCCGCGTGGTGTTCGACCGGCCGATCGGCCGGAACCAGGGCGTCCAATTCCCGATCGCGCGCGCCCACGCCGAGACCGACGCGGCCGATCTCATGGTGCGCAAGGCGGCGGCGCTGTTCGACGCCGGCGAGCCGTGCGGTGCGGAAGCGAACATGGCGAAGCTGCTGGCGGCCGATGCATCGTGGCATGCCGGCGAGGCGTGCTTCCAAACCCATGGCGGGTTCGGCTTCGCCCGCGAATACGACGTCGAACGCAAGTGGCGCGAGACGCGGCTGTTTCAGACCGCGCCGATTTCAACCAACCTCGTCCTCGCCTATATCGCCGAGCACGTGCTGGGGATGCCGCGCTCGTATTAGGGGGTGAACCCACGGGGGAAACATGCGCATCTCGCAGCCGATACTGGCCTTGCTTGCGGTCGTCGCATTGGCGCCAAGCGCGCCTGCCGGCGACCACGTCAAGCTCGGCGTCCAGAAAGTCGTCGGCAGCTCCGTCGCGTTCATCCCGTACGAAAAGGGCTATTTCGCGGCCGAGGGATTGGACGTCGAGCTGGTCTATTTCCAGGCGCAGGAGCCCATCGTCGTGGGGGCGGCCTCAGGCGGCATCGATTACGGCATGACGGCCTTCACCGGCGGCTTCTACAACCTGGCCGGCCAGGGCGCGCTGCGGCTGATCGCGGCTTATATTCACGAAGCGGCCGGGTTCCAGGGACAGACCCTGGTCGCCTCGCCGCGCGCCTTCGACGCCGGCATGAAGACGATGAAGAACCTGCCCGGCCACACTGCCGCGGTCGCCGAGATCGGCGGCCCCGGCCATTACGGGCTCGCCCTCATCGCCGACAAGTTCGGCTTCGACGCCAAGACCGTGCGCATCCTGTCGATGGGCACCAATCCCAATGCGGTCTCGGCGGTAACCGGCGGCCAGGCCGATGTCGCGTTCCTGCCCATCAGCTTCGCGCGGCCCGGCCTCCAACATGGCGACACCAAGCTGATCGGCTGGCTCGGCGACGAAGTGCCGTGGCAACTGGGCGGCGTCTTCACCTCGACCAAGATCGCCAACGAACGGCAAGACCAGGTCGAGCGCTTCCTGCGCGCCTACAAGAAGGGCGTACAGGAATTCCACGACGCCTTCACTGGACCGGGCGAAATCCGCCAGGACGGCGAGACCACCGACGGGGTTGTCGCGATCGCGTCCAAATACACGGGCCTGCCCCCCGAGCAGGTCAAGCAGGGGATTTCCTATTTCGATCGCGACGCCCGGCTCGACGTGAAGGACATCCTGCACCAGATCGCGTGGTATCGATCGCAGGGCATGGTGAAAGGCGATTTCGACCCGGCATCGGTCATCGACAGGCGCTATGTCGTGCCGTTGCCGTAACCCCGCTCAGTCGCGCAGGCTCATGATATAGGCGATCACGTTCGACGCCTCCTCGGGCACGAGTTGCAGGGTCGGCATCGTCGGATGCGGATTGGTGAGCCAGATATTGAGACGGAACGGCGTCATCTGCGCCATGTTGGCGATGCTGTGAAAATTCGGTGCGTTGGCGAAGCGGATGGGCGATGACTGATCTGCCGATACAACGTGGCAGGGGCGGCAATTGTCGAGCGCGAAGCTGCGGCCGATGCGCGCATCGCCCGGACTCGCACCGCCTGCGAGGCCGTACCCGGAAGCGTGCGGCATCGTGGCGGCGGTCGGTTCATTGGGCGGCACTACCGGTTGCGGCGCCGGTTCCCTGTCGAACGCCGGCAGCGTCGAGGCACCGCTCGGACCGACGCGGCGCGCGGCCGCTATATCCGCATCGATCGCGGCCGAGGGTACGGGCTCGATATCGGTGTTGCGGGTCGCGCATGCGCCAAACACCGACAGCGCCAACAGTACGAGCGTTCGCGATAGGTTCGGCGTCTTTCTGACCTCTTTCATTGCCCCGATGGTCCAGGCGCCGGCTCGCGCGGATCGACCAGCTTCCAGCCGTTGTCCGTCAGCTTGCACCAATCGACCACCACGCGGGTCTCGTTGCTGTGATGCTCGGTCCAGGTGGCGTAGTCGAAGGTGCGGCACGGAATATCCTTCAGCGCGAAAATCCTGCGCAGCGTGACGGTGCCGCTGTTGCCGGTCTCCTGATTCGACCATTCGCCGGTTTTGCCCGCCTTTGCAGCGTCGAACAGGGGCGCCGAAGCCGCGAGGATGCTTGGCAGATCGTCGGCCGCGGCACTCACGATATGGCCGAAAATCAGCGGCGGCGGATATTCGGCACGGGCGGCATTACCCAGCGCCAGCACGACCACGGACGCCGCCATCGCCAGTTTGGCCGTCTCCCAAACGTTCCTGCCCGCTTGGTTACCCCGTGCCATGTTCATCCCCTTCCGTCGACCGTCATCTTCTCGCCACCCAATCATGGGAACACCATGAGGCCGGCCGCTGCCGTGATCTGGATCAAGGCGGCGAGTTGCCGCCCCCGGTCACCACGAGCCTCTTCCCATATCCGGCAATTTCGACCACAGTCGGCGCCGAGCGCCCCCCGTTTCCCGGAGAAGACGATGGCCGATCCCGTTCCCGCCCAGCCGATTCCCGCCCAGAAAAGCCCCTACGGCGTCCAAGTCGAAGCCGGGCAGCGCTATGTCTGGTGCGCCTGCGGTCGCAGCAAGTCGCAGCCCTTCTGCGACGGCACCCACAAGGAATTCGGGCTCCGGCCCCAGGCCTTCGTCGCCGAGAAGACCGAGCAGGCGTGGCTATGCGGCTGCAAGGCGAGCGGCAACAAGCCGTTCTGCGACGGGACCCACAAAAAGGTCTGAGCGCGCCGCCGCAGCGGCTTCGTCATATCGCCTTCTTGACGGCGTCGGACAAGTTCTCGATGTCCTGGCCCATGCCGTGGACGGTGTTGCACGCGCTCAACAGCGCGGCCGCGCCGGTCAGGAAAAACAAGGCAAGGACTCCAGTCACGAGCTTCCGCTGCATTGCCGTCCTCGTATCGCTGGGGGCGGACCGTGTTCTAGCATGCGATTTGCATTGAGAACAACGCTCCGGCGCGGTGCCTTTCTCGCCCCGGTGCGAGGCTGTATCATGTTGAAAGGATGAAATAAGGAACGGCGCATGACACCCCGTCTCGCGATGCTCGTCCTGCTTCCCCTGCTCGCGGCCGGGCCGGCGCTGTCGAGCAGCGCGGTCGATGCGGACGGGTTTCCCGACCCGCAGATCGCGCAACGCCTGCAACACGCGCAAGAGCTCGCGCGCCAGGCCGGCGAGGAGCTGATGCGGTCGCTGCAGTCCCTCGAAGCGTCGATCCCGCGCTATGGCATGCCGTTCGTCGACGAGCGCGGCAACATCGTCATCCCGCGGCGCCATCCCAAGCTGCCGCGCGGCACGGTGGTTCCCGACCCCGATCCGGGACCGGTGTGAGCGGCGCGCCTACTTCACGCGGTCCTTGATTGCGTCGATGCCGGCGCGGGCGCAAGCCTCGTCGAGCGGTCCGCCCGGCGCGCCGCTGGCGCCGATCGCGCCGATCACCTCGGTGTCGAGCTTGATCACCAGCCCGCCCTGGAACAGCAGGAGATGCGGCAGGCGCGAGGTCAGCGTGCCGATCTGCGGCGCGAGCTGCACCAGCGCGCCGGTGTCAGCCTTGAAGGTGAGGCTCGTATAGGCCTTGTCGTTGGCGCTATCGAGCGTATGGATGCCGGCGCCGTCGCCGCGCAGCACGGCTTGACGCACGCCGTCGCTGTCGACGACGACGACGGTTTCGGCATAGCCCTGCTTGGCGCAGGACGCGACCGCCGCGCCCACCGCCTCGTTGGCGAGCGCGGCCGAGAGCCGATGCGTGGTAAGCACGTCCGCGGCCCAGGCCGGTGCGGCGGCAACCAGCGCGAGCATCAAAAGCGGTGACGGGCGGATCATGGTTTCCTCCCTAGCAGGCTGTTGAAGAACCTACCATGGCCGAGCGCGATAGGTGGTTTCATCGCCGTTGTCGAAGGTGATTTCGCCGGTGATGGAGCCATCGTCGTCGAGTTCTGCCCAGCCGTCACCGGAGACCTCGTCTCCCTCGT
>DATNID010000072.1:0-38174 GCA_035604615.1 Allostellaceae bacterium
CCGCCACTGCCGCAATTAGCGCGCCCGCGTCAGAAGAACTCGGCACCGCGTTTTTCATCAGCGAAAGCGGCATGCTGCTCACTAACGCCCATGTCGTGCCGAAATGCTCGGAGGTAAGGATTGGGCAGGCCGGGCGAGGCGTAACGGCGAAGGTGGTTGCGCGCGACGATGAGAACGATCTCGCGATTTTGCGCGCCGACGTTCGCCCGCCAGCGGTAGCGACACTCCGGCTCACCGTTCGTCAGGGAGAGGCGGTAGTGGCCTATGGGTTCCCGCTGCGCGGCCTTCTCGCTTCGGGCGGAAATCTGACTACCGGCAACGTCACCGCGCTTTCCGGCATCGGCGACGACAGCCGGCTTCTGCAAATGTCAGCACCCGTGCAGCCCGGCAACAGTGGCGGCCCGCTTCTCGACAGCAGTGGCAATGTAGTTGGGATCGTCGAAGGCAAGCTCGACGCTGTAAAGATCGCGTCGGCGATTGGCGATCTTCCGCAGAACGTCAATTTCGCTATCAAGGCCGAAGTTGTGGCGACGTTCCTTGACGGCAATGGTGTCCACTACGCAACGGGACAGCCGGGCACCGCTCGCTCTCCTGCCGACATTGCCGATGTGGCGAAGCGTTTCACAGTGCCAGTGGAATGTGACGCGTCAATGCGGTGATAACGACGGCGGGCGGGCCGACCGGAAACATGGTTAACAAGGTTTTCAGCAGCGGCGCGTGACACAGCGGTTCCATGACATCGTGTGAGGCGAGCGCGAGCGGCCCCCGGCACCCACCCACCCCCGGTCGTTTTGGATCGGGCAAAGCGCCAGGGAAAATTTGGCGCACGGTGCCATCGTTGGCGGCCTCCAGCCGACACCAGATCGGCCGAGGGGGTCGAGACCGTCAAATGTGGACTAATTTGTGGGGTGAACTGCGCTGTCGGCAATTTCTTCAATGAAATCAGTGGGTGGTGGCGGAGGGGACAGGATTCGAACCTGCGATAGGGTGTAAGCCCTATAACGGTTTAGCAAACCGCCGCCTTCAGCCACTCGGCCACCCCTCCACCGTTGAGCGGTGCCTGCACGGCGTATGCCGGGGAAGGTTCTAGGGAGCGCCCCCTGCCCTGTCAACGCGGGGCGGCTTTACGGCATTTTAAGAAAGACCCCGCGATCATGCCATCCTGGTCCGAGGGCGGGTCGGGGGAGCGGAGCGGAATCATGAGCTTGTCCAGGCGTTCCATCGAAATGCTGCTCGATCTGGTCGAGATCAAGCTCAGCTTCATGGACATTTCCGACCGCGAGGACGCGCGCGACCTGCACGTCTTGGAGCGTGCCCGCGAGGAGCTGCGCGCGCTCGAGAGCGGCGGCCATGCCCTCCTCATGGGCGACCGCCGCCGCGTCGGCCGGCCCCGTGCCCAGGCCTAGCGCCCCTGCCCTGCCCAAGCCGTCAGAACGCCACCGCCATGCCGCGCTCGACCGCTGGCCTTGCGCCGATCGTCTTGAACCAGCGTTCGACGTTGGGGAACTCGGCGAGCTCGACCTTGTGCCAGGAATAGCGCGCCACCCAAGGATATGTGGCGATGTCGGCGATCGAATAGTCGCCGGCGAGATAGGCCGCCTCGCCCAGCCGGACGTTCATCACGCCATAAAGGCGGCGCACCTCCTTGACGTAGCGCTCCTGGGCATAGGGGATCGGCTCGGGCGCCTGGCGCAGGAAGTGGTGCGCCTGGCCGAACATCGGCCCGACGCCGCCCATCTGGAACATCAGCCACTCGAGCGCCGCGATCCGCGCCCGCGGTTCGGCCGACATGAACTTGCCGGTCTTCTCGGCGAGATAAATGAGGATCGCGCCCGATTCGAACACCGAGACCGGCTTGCCGCCCGGCCCCTCGTGGTCGAGGATGGCGGGAATCTTGCCGTTGGGGCTGAGCTTGAGAAAAGCGGGCGCGAACTGCTCGCCCTTGCCGATATTGACCTTGTGCAGCTCGTAGGGGAGGCCGGTCTCCTCGAGCATGATGAGCGGCTTGCGGCCGTTCGGCGTTCCCCAGGCATGAAGCTCGATCATCGCGTTCCCCTTGGCCCCGCGCCGCCCCCTCGGGGCGGCGGAAGCAAGTGTCCTAGCGCAGCCTCCGCTGGCGCGGAAGGGGACGGCGGGGCGCCAGTTGCGCTAGTATCGGCGACATGAACCGCGAGACCATGCGGGTTCACCCCGTGATCCTGTCGGGCGGCTCGGGCACGCGGCTGTGGCCGATGTCGCGGGCGCTCTACCCGAAGCAGCTCCTGCCGCTGGTGTCGCAGCGCAGCCTGCTGCAGGAGGCGGCGCTCAGGGTCGCGGACGGGGCGCGGTTCGCGCCGCCGCTGGTCGTGTCCAACGACGAGCACCGCTTCATGGTGGCCGAGCAGTTGCGGCTGGTGGGCGTGACCCCGCGCGCCATCGTGCTCGAGCCCGTGGGCCGCAACACCGCGCCCGCGGTGACGATCGCCGCGCTCATCCTGCTGGCGGACGACCCCGATGCGCTGCTGCTGGCGCTGCCGTCCGATCACATGATCGCCGACGTGCCGGCCTTCCTCGCCGCCATCGACCGCGCCGCGCGCGCCGCGGCGCTGGGAAAGCTCGTCACCTTCGGCATCGCCGCCGACCGGCCCGAGACCGGCTATGGCTATATCAGGCGCGGCGCCGCCATCGCCGGCGCCGAGGACAGCTCCGCGGTCGCGTCCTTCGTCGAGAAGCCCGACCGCGCGCGCGCTGAGGCCTATCTCGATGCCGGCGATTATTGCTGGAACAGCGGCATCTTCCTCTTGCCCGCCGCGGTCCTGGTGCGCGAGATGGAGCGGCTGCGGCCGGCGACGCTCGCCGCCTGCCGCAAGGCGCTCGAGCGCGCCAAGCGCGACCTCGACTTCCTGCGCCTCGACGGCGACGCCTTCGCCGCTTCGGAGAACGTGTCGCTCGACTACGCGGTGATGGAGCACACGCAGCACGCGGCGATGGTGGGGCCGGTGACGATGGGCTGGAGCGATGTCGGCACCTGGGATGCGCTGTGGCAGGTCGGCGCCAAGGACGCCGCCGGCAACGTGATCACAGGCGACGTCATCGCCGAGGACGCGAAGAACTCCTATCTCCGCGCGGAGACGGGCCTCATCGCCGCGCTCGGCATCGAGGATCTGGTGGTGGTGACGACCGCCGACGCGACCTTGGTCGCGCGGCGCGACCGCACTGCCGATCTCAAGCTGCTGGTGGCGCGGCTCGAGCGCGACGGCAGGGCCGAGCTTTCCGCCCATCCGCTGGTGCATCGGCCGTGGGGCAGCTACCGCTCGATCCATGCCGGCGGGCGCGTGCAGGTCAAGCTCATCACGGTCAAGCCCGGCGGCAAGCTGTCCTTGCAGATGCACCACCACCGCGCCGAGCACTGGGTCGTGGTGCAGGGCACCGCCAAGGTGACGCGCGGCGAGGAAGAGCTGATGCTCACCGAGGATCAATCCACGTACATTCCGCTCGGCACCGTCCATCGCCTCGAGAACCCGGGCAAGATTCCGCTCCACGTCATCGAGGTGCAGTCGGGAACCTATCTCGGCGAGGACGACATCGTCCGCTTCGAGGACACCTACGGCCGCAGCTAAGGCTCTATTCGTTCACGCCGAACATCCGTGCGTCCTTCGACTACGCTTCGCTCCGCTCAGGATAAGGAAAATTGTACAATGGTCCTCATCCTGAGCGGAGGTCCTGAGCCTGTCGAAGGGGCGTAGTCGAAGGACGCACCGTGGTTCAGTCTGGCTGGATCAGCCCTCAGGGCGCGAGGCGCTTCTTCAGCGCCTCGTTGACGAGCGCGGGATTGGCCTTGCCTTGGGTGGCTTTCATCACCTGGCCAACGAAATAGCCCAGGAGCTTGTCCTTGCCGGCGCGGTATTCGGCGATCTTGTCGGCCTCGCGCGCCAGCACCGCGTCGATCGCCGCCTCGATCGCGCCCGTGTCGGTGACCTGACGCAGCCCGCGCTCCTCGACCAGCTCGAGCGCGCCCTTGCCGGTTTCGACCATGGCGGCGAACACGTCCTTGGCGAGCCGGCCCGAGATGGTGCCGTCGCGCACGAGATCGAGGAGCGCGCCGAGCGCGGCGGCGCTCACCGGCGACTGCTCGATGCCGACGCCGCGCTTGTTCAGGACCGCGAACAGGTCGCCCGTCACCCAGTTGGCGGCGAGTCTGGCGTCGCGGCCCTTGGCGACGTCCTCGAAATAACCTGCATTGGCGCGCTCGGACGCGAGCAGAGCGGCGTCAGCGTGCGCGAGCTTGTATTCGGCGACGAACCGCGCCGTCTTGGCATCCGGCAGCTCCGGCAGGTCGGCGCGCAGCGCCTCGACCCAGACGCGGTCGAGCACCAGCGGCAGGAGATCGGGATCGGGGAAGTAGCGGTAATCGTGCGCCTGCTCCTTGCTGCGCATCGGTCTTGTGATGCCGCGGCCGGAATCGAAGAGGCGCGTCTCCTGCGTGACCGTGCCGCCATCCTCGACCAGCTCGATCTGGCGCCGCGCCTCGTACTCGATCGCCTGCATGACGAAGCGGACCGAGTTCACATTCTTGATTTCGCAGCGCGTGCCAAGCGCGCCGCCCGGCCGCCGCACCGAGACGTTGCAATCGCAGCGCAGGCTGCCTTCTTCCATGTTGCCGTCGCAGGTGCCGAGCGTGCGCAGGATCGAGCGCACCTTGCGCAGGTAGGCGCCGGCCTCCTCGGCGCTGCGCAGATCGGGCTCCGACACGATCTCCATCAGCGCAACGCCGGCGCGGTTGAGATCGACGTAAGTCAGGCTCGGATGCTGATCGTGAAGGCTCTTGCCGGCGTCCTGCTCGAGATGCAGCCTTGTGATACCGATCTCACGCGTGGTGCCGTCGGCAAGCTCGACCACCACCCGACCGGCGCCCACCACGGGCCGCGTGTATTGCGAAATCTGATAGCCCGCCGGCAGATCGGCGTAGAAATAATTCTTGCGGTCGAACACCGAGACGAGATTGATCTCGGCCCGCAAGCCGAGCCCCGTGCGCACCGCCTGCTCGACGCAGAAGCGGTTGATCACCGGCAGCATGCCGGGAAAGGCGGCATCGACCGGCGAGACCTGGGTGTTGGGCTCGGCGCCGAAAGCGGTCGCGGCGCCCGAGAACAGCTTGGCCCGCGACGTGACCTGGGCGTGGATCTCGAGCCCGATCACCACTTCCCATTCGCCGGTGCGGCCGCGCAGCAGGCTCACGGCGCGCCTCCGGCGATGAAGGCTGGCTTGGCCGAGAACGATGCCGCGCGCTCGAGCGCGGCGCCGACGCTCAGCACCGTCTCCTCGTCGAACGCGCGCCCGATCACCTGCAATCCCAGCGGCAGTCCGTCGGCGCTGAGCCCCGCCGGCACCGACATCGCCGGCAGGCCCGCGAGGCTCGACGGCACGGTGAAGACGTCGTTCAGATACATCGCCACCGGGTCGTCCATCTTCTCGCCGATGGCGAAGGCGGCCGAGGGCGCGGTCGGCGCCAGGATCGCGTCGCAGGTCGCGAACGCCTGGTCGAAGTCCTTGGCGATGAGTGCGCGCACCTTCTGCGCCTTGAGGTAATAGGCGTCGTAATATCCGGCCGACAGAACGTAGGTGCCGATCAGGATGCGCCGTCGCACCTCGGCACCGAACCCCTGGGCGCGGGTGTTCTCGTACATCTCGTCGAGGCTCTCGCCGGGAACGCGCAGTCCGAAGCGCACGCCGTCATAGCGCGCGAGGTTCGACGACGCCTCGGCCGGCGCGATGATGTAATAGGCCGGCAGCGCATATTTGGTGAGCGGCAGGCTGATCTCGACCGCCTGCGCGCCCTCGGCCTCCAGCCAGCGCACGCCGTCGCGCCACAGCGTCTCGATCTCGCCCGGCATGCCGTCGAGCCGATACTCGCGCGGAATGCCGATCCTGAGGCCGCGTATGTCGCGCCCGACCGCCGCCTCGAAGTCGGGCACGGCGAGCGGTGCCGAGGTCGAGTCCTTGAGATCGTGCCCGGCCATGGCACCGAGCATGATCGCGGCGTCGCGCACGGTGCGAGTCATGGGTCCCGCCTGGTCGAGCGAGGACGCGAACGCGACGATGCCCCAGCGCGAGCAGCGCCCATAGGTCGGCTTCAATCCGACGATGCCGCAGAAGCTCGCCGGCTGGCGGATCGAGCCGCCGGTGTCGGTGCCGGTCGCCGCCAGCGCCGCGCGCGCCGCCACCGCCGCCGCCGAGCCGCCCGACGAGCCGCCCGGCACCAGCGGCCTATTGTCGCCACGCCGCCGCCACGGATTCTCGACCTTGCCGAAGGCGCTGGTCACGTTGGCCGAGCCCATCGCGAATTCGTCCATGTTGAGCTTGCCGAGCATCACCGCGCCGGCGCGCCACAGATTCGCGGTCACGGTGGACTCGTAAGGCGGCACAAAGCCGTCGAGGATGCGCGAGCCCGCCGTGGTGCGCACGCCCTCGGTGCAGAACAGATCCTTGATGGCGAGCGGCAGCCCGTCGAGCGCCAGCCCCTCGCCGCGCGCGAGCCGCCGGTCCGATTGGTCCGCCATCGCCAGCGCGCGCTCGGGCGTCTCGGTGAGATAGGCGTTGAGGGGGCGCGAAGCCACGACGGCGTCGATGTGCGCCAGCGCCATCTCGCGCGCCGAGAATGCCTTGCGTCTCAATCCGTCGCGCGCCGCGGCGAGCGTCAGCTCCGTGAGAGCCGTCACTCCACCACCTTCGGCACGACGAAGAATCCGCGCGCCTGTTGCGGCGCGTTGGCGAGGATGCGGTCGCGGCAGTCGCCATCGGTGACCTGGTCGTCGCGCTGCGGCAGGCGCAGATTGGCGACGCTCGCCATCGGCTCGACGCCGTCGGTCGGCACCTCGTCCAACTGCTCGATCCAGGTGAGGATGTTCGAGAGCTCCTCGGCGAGGGGCTCCTGATCGGCTTCGGGCACCTTGATGCGCGCCAGGGCGGCGATCCGCGCCACGGTGGTCTTGTCCAACGCCATGCGCCTCACCTAGCATCCGCTATGCCGCTCTGCAACCCCAGCGATCTCAAGACCTTGCTGAAGCCGGGCCGGCGCATCCTGGGACTCGATGTCGGCACCAAGACAATCGGCATGGCGCTCTCCGACACGACGCTCCTGGTGGCGACGCCGTTCGACACCATCCGCCGCGGCCGCTTCCGCGACGACGCCGCAAGGCTCCTGGCCGAGTGCGACAAGCTCGGCGCCGGAGCGGTGGTGATCGGCTTGCCGCTAGCGCTCGACGGACGCGACAGCCCGCGCACCCAGGGCGTGCGCCAGTTCGCGCGCAATCTCCTGGCCGTGCGCGACATGCCGGTTGCGTTCTGGGACGAGCGGCTGTCGACCGCGGCGGTCGAGCGCCAGATGATCGACGCCGACATGACCCGCAAGCGCCGCGCCGAGATCATCGACAAGGTCGCCGCCGCCTACATCCTCCAGGGCCTCCTCGACCGCATCGGGCGGGGCGAGCCGGGGGCGTCAGGCGGCTAGAGCAGGTTCACCGGCCACAGGAAGGCCCACAGGAGAAGGCACACGAACGCCGTCGCAGGCCGGTCGGCGAGTGCGGACGTGATCGAATCCGAGATCGCGCGGCCCGCGACGTCGATGCCGTCGACGCAAGTGTTGGTTGACGGTCCAAGCATATTTGGCATTTCATGTCTCTCGTCGTAGCCAGTGAAATGCTTCCGGGCGTTCCTCGCCTGATACATAGGGACGGATCGTCCCGTACCATCCCCCGGCGGTCCGCATGGGTGCCATGAGGGCAGGAATGCCTTAATTTCGCCGGAATCCGGCTTTCGCCGCGTCGTCCTCGGAGGCGAAAAAAAGCACGTCGCCGGGCGCCAGTGCGTCGAGCCGGTCGAAATCGCGCGACATCCGCCTTGCCGCGAGATCGACATAGCAGCCGATCTCGGTGTCGGTCTCGCAATAGACGCAGCGCGCCAAGGGCCGGGTCGATCGGATGAACCAGAATTTAGGAATGAGATGGGTGCGCTCGGTCGGGTGCTGGGTGATGCAGCGCCGGTTGGGGCACCACATGCCGTCGGCGTGGCCATAGACGCGGCGCGCGGGCGCGGGCACGCGCGCCTGGAACGGCTCGATCCCGAGCACCTTGGCGATGAGCGCCATGCGCACCGGCACGCCATAGGCGGCCTGCTTGAAGTAGACGCCGCGCGGATCGCTGTCGAGGTCGTAGCCCAACTCGTTGACGCGCGGCAGCGGATGGAGCACGCGTGTCTCCTTGTAGCGCCGCCCGCGCAGGAACTTGCTGTCGATCACCGGGTAGTCGCCGCTCAGCGTCTGGCCCGGCGCGAGCCGCTCGCCCTGGAGCCGCGTGACGTAGCAGACATCGAACTTGAGCGCGCGCTTCGACCGCGCCTCGTACTCGCCGCCACCGTCCTCGCCCGACCCTTGCGCCAGCCCCTGCGCGCTCAGGTTCAGCGCGCTGCGCGGCCCGACATAGACGACGTCGATGGGCGGCAGATCCTCCTCGGTGCCGAACACCGCCTCCTTGGGATAGGGACGATAGCGGTATTCCTCCTGGAGGCGCCGCCCGACATGGTCGGGCAGCTCGAAGCCCTTGGCCGGCATCGGGATGATGTTGGCCTCGAAGCGCGCCAGCCCGTAGGCGAGCGAGTGGATGGTGCGCCCGTTCTTGAGATCGCCGACTAGCAGCACGTTGAGATCGCGCAGCGACCGGTTCTCGCGCCGCAGCGTGTAGAGATCGCACAGCGTCTGGGTCGGATGCTCGTGGCCACCGTCGCCGCCGTTGATGACGGGGATGTCGATATAGTCCGCCGCCGCGCGCGCCGCGCCCTCGGACGGGTGGCGCATGACGATGAGATCGGCATAATTCTCCATCACCCGCACCGTGTCGGCGAGGCTCTCGCCCTTGACCGCCGAGGAGGTCGCGGGATCGACCGTGCCGAGCACGCTGCCGCCGAGGCGCACCATCGCCGCCTCGAACGAGAAGCGCGTGCGCGTCGAGGGTTCGTAGAACAGGCTGGTCATCAGGAACTCGCGCGCGTCGGCGCGGCGGCCGCGGATCTGATGCGAGCCCGCCTCGCGTCCCATCTCGGCGAGATAGCGGTCGGCGAGATCGAAGATTTCCTCGATCTCGGGATTGGTCAGATCGTTGATGGTGATGACGTCGCGCTTCATCCCGCCCTTTGGCCTATCCTATAGTGATGGGAGCAACGCCGGACCGACCGTGGAGATGGGCGCGGATGCTTAACAGGTCGACGCCGCCAATACAACCGCATGCCGCCCCTGGGTGAAGCCGCGCTGGTCGCGGCGGTGGCCTATCTCGCGGGTTCGATTCCGTTCGGGCTCGTCTTCACCACGCTCGCCGGGCGCGGCGACATCAGGCGGATCGGTTCCGGCAATATCGGCGCCACCAACGTGCTGCGCACCGGCAGCAAGGCCCTGGCGGCGGCGACGCTGCTATGTGACATCGGCAAGGGCGCGCTCGCGGTGCTGTGGGCGCGGCGCTATGGCGGCGACATGGCGGCACTGGCCGCGGTCGCTGCCGTGGTCGGCCACATGTTCCCGCCGTGGCTGCGCTTCAACGGCGGCAAAGGCGTCGCGACCGCGGCCGGCGTGCTGCTCGTCTATGTCTGGCCGGTGGGGCTCGCGAGCGGCGTCGCCTGGCTCGTCGCGGTGCTGGCGACGCGTTATGTCTCGGTGGCGGCGATCGTGGCCGCGCTGCTCGCGCCGGTCTTTGCCTGGCTCCTGACCGGCGCAGCGCGGCCGACCGAGACCGCGGCGATCATCGCGATTCTGGTGATCCTCCGCCATCGCAGCAACGTGGCGCGTCTCATGCGCGGCGAGGAAAGCCGCCTCGTCCTCGGCCGGAAGAGCTGATCACGCTGCCGCGAGGCTGCAAATCCTTGGGTTGACGGGCGCCGTGATTCTTCCGCATGGTGCGCGGCCATGAATGCCGCGCCGCGCCCGCTGACCCCGTCCGAGCGATTCGATTGGTTGCGTCTCATTCGCAGCGAGAATGTCGGGCCGATCGGTGTTATGTAGGAAATGCCAGTGATCTGAGCGAAACCGTTACCAGCAAAAGGTTGCCGTGCCGTTCTGGCCGTTCACGTACATTGTTCCTATCCCCATTATGTCCATCCCGAGCAACGCTTCGTTGGCCGGAGTGGAGCGGATCAGTTCGAGCATCCGCCGGTCGCGAAATGGGTACTCGAATACTTGGCCCGGCGCCCATGGATGGGACCACCTTAGGAAAAGGTCTGCAAGATAAACGTCAGCGGGCACGGCCTGTGTGGTGCTGTTCACGGTTGTCTTGCTTATCACGGGGATTCCGATTTTCTTCGCGGCGTCCGTGAAGATCGACGTATGCGTGCATCCCGTATCAGCGATTGCCTTGATCCAAGTGATCGGCGGCGGCGGCGCGCCTGTGGGGGCCAGCGAGAGAGGGGCTGCTATCCCAATGTCAATGACCGGCCCGTAAAGTGGATCAATGGGGAACGTGCTACACGGCATATGCGTAGAAGCCGAGGTTCACATTCCTGCTAGTTACCTCTTGCACAGAGAATTTGCCCGGTTCGCCGAACTTCTCGCGCCCATATCGGACCGCATCGCTCAGGGTGTCGAGGAAGGCGACGATTTCGCCTCCGTGCATGACGGCAAATTTGCCCTGGTGCGTTGTCAGCAATTCCGGGAGCCGCTTCACGAAAGCGGCGTAATTCCGCTCGACCTCAGAGGTCTTCGGGTCGCTCGTCATATCTCAAGGCCTCCCGCAGAGCGCGCCGAAAGGTAGGCTACCACGGTTTATTTCTGGTTAAACGTCATTTTGGGGGACTCGTTCCGGAAGTCAATGGCGCCCCTCGCGAAGGCTGCCTAGCGGTCCGCTAACCCCAGGGAAAGGCCAATTTCTGCGGAGAATCGTTTATCCGAGCAACCGCCACCGGATAGGGAAGCCTTCCCCAACCGCCTCGACGCTCTTGCCCTGATACCGCCGCAGCGTCGAGTGAACCGATCCTCGCGCGATGGCTATTTCCTTTGGGGACGGTTCGGCTATGCCGCCCTTCTGTAGCACCGCCTCAGCAATCTGAGACGACGTGAGTGGTTCCGTCGCAACCCGCAGCGTGTCCATAATGTGCCGCGTCCCCTTACCGCGCGTGAAGGGCGCATGGCGCTCATAGCGGCGGCGGGTCGATATGCCACGTAGGTTGAAGTCCGGTTCGAGCATCTTCAATACGGCCTCGACGTGCTTCATGTCCTGCGCCAGGCGCTTCGCCTCGCGGCGGTTGTCCTTGATCTTGCCGCCTAGCTCGGCATGGAGCCGCACCAAGGCATAGATCGCGGGCTTGTGTTCCATCACTTCACCGCCCCTTTCTTCTCCGCGCGCTCCCAATATCCGCAGAATTCGGCAGAGGGGCGGCACTTCATGGCGAGGGTTGCGACGGCGTGGACTTGCTCACCGTTGGCGAGCCGCCGATTATCTTCGCGCCAAGCGGACTCTTGGGCGAAGCGCGCAAGATACGGCCCGGCAATGTGATGGTGATGGCCGATTTCGGCGCGGCGCAGTCGAGAGAAAAACGATTCCGCTACATTGGTGCAAGCGCCATCTTCTGCACTGTACGTCTCTTGGTGGTTCACTCGGAACATTTCAAACCGCCCGTGCAAATCGTTCCAGCCGCCCGCTTCGTCGGCATGGATCACGGTGCCGCGCGCGACCCGCGAGCGAATGAAATTGACCGCTGCCGCTTCAGTCGGGAACACGTCAGCGATGGTGCGACCGCCGCGCTCGCGAGCGACCACCACCACTTGCCGTTTGCCCGAACGGTTCTCAAAGAGGCGCCGGTCTTTCCGATCCTCGCGATGGTTCGCTGGTTTCACATATCCGCCCGCATATAGGCCGTCGATTTCGACCGTCTTGCCTTCGCCACCGACGGCTTGGCCGTGCATGTCGGCTGACATCGCCTCGCGGAGTTTGTGGCAGAGGACGAAGGCGACCTTGTATTGGCAACCGAGATCGCGCGACATGGCGAGCATCGACTTACCCTTTACCTCGTTGCAGAATACGGCGATGGCCGCGAGATAGACGCGGAGCGACAATTTGTGGGCTGCAAACAGCGTCCCGCTTGTGATCGTAAAATCGTGTTCGCAGTCCTTGCACCGCCAGCGGGGCGAGCCGTTCGGACGGCGGCACTCATAGACCGTCAGAGAGCCGCAATGGACGCAAACCGGCTCGCCGTCAGTCTCGGGCCAGCGGACCTTGCGGAACTCTGTCTCGGCCTCGCCATCCGTCAGGCGCATGACCTGTACGAGGCTCAGGGTGCGCGCTCGGGCGCTCAGTAGGAAATGTTGCGACATGGGGCCAATCCATCGGTTGGGATTGGCCCTCGGCCCGGTGGAAACGAAGCGCCAACTTCGTTATAATCCGCCGAACGATCAGGGTGGCCGGGGCCAATCCGGTTACTTCGATCCAGGGGCCGGAAGCGGCGCCAACCGCTCCCGGTCCCGCTAATTCTTGGCTGCCCCGCCAGGGTTCGGACCTGGACCTCTCCGGCTGTAAACCGAGCGTCCTACCGTTAGACCACAGGGCAACGTCGATAAGCCGATTGCGGGCCGTCCCTTCGCTTTCACCGGGCAGCGGGACGGCCCCGATCTTCGCCGCCAACGGCTCGGCTAGCGCCGCCAGCGACTCCAACTCTGGGCATGGCTGATTTCCTTTCATACGAACACGATATTCCGTAGGAACGCTTATGTCAACCCTATGGGAGATAAATTTCGATAAAAATGTGCACCCGAGGTTGACTTTTATCGTGGCGTCTGTATGCTAAGGCTCAGAAAGGGGCCTTTGCCATGGCGGAAGCCACTGAAATTTCCGGACAGCAACGCGACCGTAGCCCAGCATTCCCGATTATCCCGCTCCAAACGGCTTTAGAGCGGCTGGCGCAGTTCGAGGCGCACTTCAAGCGAAGCCCTGCCCGAGCGGAAAAGGTGGGCGACGCTTGGAATATCGGCACCAAGGCGTATGTGGATCGGATTGCAGCAGCGCTGCGCTATTACGGTCTCCTTGAATACCAGGGCGCGGGCAAAGACCGGCATGTTGTGGTCTCTGAAGAGGGCCGAAAATATCTCAAGGCGCAACAGGAAGAGACCAAGCGCGAGGTGATCCGCGCGGTAGCGCTGCGCCCGAAGGCCATTGCCAAGGCATGGGGAGAATGGGGCACTGATCGCCCCGCCGACGCTGCCTGCATTGACCAATTGGTGCAAAAAGATGGTTTCAGCGTCGCGGGCGCCCGCGATTTTTTGAAGGTTTATGACGCTACTATCACCTTTTCAGGCCTGTCCGAATCTGATAAATTCTCGCCGGAAGATCAAAACGGCGACGAAGCGGATGAAGGCGCACGCGCGGAGGACGAAAAACGACGCACGCCGCCCCCACCGTCTCTCCCCGGAAAGGACAAGGTGCGGCTGATGGAAGGCGAGCGGATCGTTTACACGGAAGAAGGAGCCCCCAACCAGTATCTGAAGCTGGTTGCGAGCGGTGACGTGGACGATTTCCTGTTAGGGGCGCTAGAGGATTATGTGAAGCGCCAGCGAAAGATACGTGCGCTATTGAAGCGACCCTCAGGTGAGGCGAAAAAACCGGATTGGGCCGACAAGACTTTTGCGCCCGGCGACATTGTGCCGGGATCTACCCCTTTCCGCGTTCAGCATGTTGGTCATGCAGGGGAAGGGCTGATCGAACCGGATGAGGGCGACGCGTTTCCGCCATGTGACAAATGCGGCGACAAAGTTCGCTACATGCTTGCCTGAGATTGTGAGAGGCGCGCGCCGGGTAGAAAGCGCCGCCTCTCGTGCCATGCGTTGCTTTACCGCGATAACTCGCGGCCTTGCCGTACTAGGCTCGGTCGCTGATGATCCTCTAGCCGCTCTACCAACGGCTTACGCCGGGACCGAGGTTATCCTCGCCATGAGGTTTTCGGCGGGGAGTCTTAAGAAGCTTCAGAAGAAGCCACATAGACACCCTCCTTTCTACGCCGCATGTGGCGCGCCGTTAGTATGCACCAAACGCACCTTGAGGGCAGTCGGCATGAGAAAAATCTGCACGGCTCTTGTTCTAATGTTGGCCGGATGCGCTCCGTCGCTAATGGCGGTGAACGAACGCGGCGGTATCGTGCGACATGGAACCGGCAACAACGAGGCAGACGCTTTTGCGTTGGCCGACTCACATTGCAGGCAGTATGGACGGGTTGCCCAAGTGACCGGACTGGACATCTTGGAAAACCGAATGGTGTTCGCCTGCGTCGAAAAGTGACGGTTTGTGGCACTTCCTACATAACACCGGGGCGAGCCGCTCTATCCGCCGGCGCTCGCCTCGGTCGAGGATGCGCCGCCGCTCATCAGCGTCATGGGCGCGACCGAGCTGCTCGCGCGCCGCGCCGTCGCCATCGTCGGCGCGCGCAACGCCTCGGCCAACGGACGCCGCTTCGCGCGCGACCTCGCCTCGCAGCTGGGCGCGCACAAGCTGGTGGTCGCATCGGGGCTGGCGCGCGGCATCGACGCGGCGGCGCACGAGGGCGCGCTCGCGACCGGCACCATCGCCGTGCTCGCCGGCGGCATCGACATGGTCTATCCGGAGGAGAACCGCGCGCTCCACGAATCGCTCGCCGAGCGCGGCGTGCTGGTGGCCGAGATGCCGGTCGGGACCACGCCCCAGGCGCGCCATTTCCCGCGCCGCAATCGCATCATTTCAGGGCTCTCGCTGGGCGTCATCGTGGTCGAGGCCGCGGTCGGCTCGGGCTCGCTCATCACCGCGCGCTTTGCGCTCGACCAGGGGCGCGAGGTGTTCGCGGTGCCGGGCTCGCCGCTCGATCCGCGCTGCCGCGGCACCAACGATCTCATCCGCAAGGGCGCGCGCCTGGTGGAGAGCGCCGGCGACGTGATGGAGGAGCTGGCGCCCCTCCTGGCGGTGCCGCTGTCGGAGCGGCGGCGCGCGCTTTTCGCAGCCGCGGCGGGCGAGACGCCGGGCGACATCGAGCTCGAGCGGGCGCGGTCGAAGGTGCTGGCCCTCCTGTCGCCCTCGCCTTTGCCGGTTGACGAATTGGTGCGGCAATGCCAATTGTCACCGGCCCTGGTGGTCACGGTGCTGCTCGAACTCGAGCTCGCGGGGCGAATCGAGCGCCAGCCCGGTAACCAAGTCTCCTTGCTTTAGGGCCCTCCCATCGCCATGTGTCGCGGGTTTACCGCAGATCCGGACCCTTAATGAGCAGCGTCGTCATCGTCGAATCGCCTGCCAAGGCGAAGACAATCAACAAGTATCTCGGTCGCGACTATACCGTGCTCGCGAGCTACGGGCATGTGCGCGATCTGCCGGCGAAGGACGGCTCGGTCCGGCCCGACGAGGATTTCGCGATGTCGTGGCAGGTCGACGGCAGGGCGGAAAAGCACCTCAAGGAAATCGTCCAGGCGGTGAAGGGCGCCGATCATCTCTATCTCGCGACCGACCCCGACCGCGAGGGCGAGGCAATTTCGTGGCACATCGAGGAGGTGCTGCGCCAGCGCAAGGCGCTCAAAGGCGTCGACGTGAAGCGCGTCGCCTTCAACGAAGTGACCAAGCAGGCGGTGCTCGAAGCCTTCCGCCATCCGCGCGAATTGGACCGCGAGTTGGTCGAGGCTTATCTCGCGCGCCGCGCGCTCGACTACCTGGTCGGATTCACCTTGTCGCCGGTGCTTTGGCGCAAGCTGCCGGGGAGCCGCTCGGCGGGGCGCGTGCAATCGGTCGCGCTGCGCCTCGTGTGCGAGCGCGAGGACGAGATCGAGGCCTTCAAGGCGCGCGAGTATTGGACCGTCGAGGCTGAGTTCCAGAGCCCTGCCGGCGACCGCTTCACCGCGCGTCTCACCCATCTCGACGGCAAGCGCCTCGACAAGTTCGACCTCGCCACCGAGGCGCAGGCGCGCGCGGCCGCCGATCGTATCCTGCACGGCACGGACTATGCCGTCATCGCAGTCGAGCGCAAGCAGATCAGGCGCACCCCGCCGCCGCCCTTCACCACCTCGACCTTGCAGCAAGAAGCGTCGCGCAAGCTCGGCCTCGGCGCGAGCCGCACCATGCGCACCGCGCAGCATCTCTACGAGGGCGTCGCGATCGGCGGCGACACGGTCGGCCTCATCACCTACATGCGCACCGACGGCGTCGCGCTCTCGAACGAGGCGATCACCGCCGCACGCCGCCTGATCGAGCAGGATCACGGGCGCGACTACGTGCCCGACGCGCCGCGCATCTATCGCAACCAGGCGAAAAACGCGCAGGAAGCGCACGAGGCGATCCGGCCCACCGACATGTTCCGCCGCCCCAAGGACGTGGCGCGCTACATCGACGGCGACCAGCGCGGTCTCTACGATCTCATCTGGAAGCGCGCAGTGGCGAGCCAGATGGAGGCGGCGCTCGTCGACCAGGTCGCCGTCGATGTCGCGCCCGCCGATGGCGGCGTCACCTTGCGCGCCAACGGCTCGACCATCGCGTTTCCGGGCTTCCTCGCGCTCTATCACGAGGACGAGGACGATCCCGAAACCGAGGACGGCGGCCGCCTGCCGCCGCTCGAGGAGCGCCAGGCGCTGACGCGCGGCGCGGTCGAGCCGCTGCAGCACTTCACCCAGCCGCCGCCGCGCTACACCGAGGCGAGCCTGGTGAAGAAGCTCGAGGAGCTGGGCATCGGCCGTCCCTCGACCTACGCCTCGATCCTGCAAGTGCTGCAGGACCGCAATTACGTGAAGCTCGAGAAGAAGCGCTTCGTGCCGGAGGATCGCGGCCGGCTCGTCACCGCTTTCCTCGCCAGCTTCTTCGAGCATTATGTCGAGTACGGCTTCACCGCCGATCTCGAGAACAAGCTCGACGACATTTCCGGCGGCAGGATTCCGTGGCGCCAGGTGCTCGAGGAATTCTGGCGCGATTTCCAGATCGCGGTCGACGGCACCAAGGACCTGAAAATATCGCAGGTGATCGCCACCCTCGACGAGGTGCTCGGCCGGCATTTCTTCCCCGACGACGGCAGCGGCCGAGACGCGCGCCTGTGCCCCGCGTGCAAGGAAGGGCGGATCGGCCTCAAGCTCGGCCGCTTCGGCGCCTTCATCGCCTGCTCGAACTATCCCAATTGCCGCTACACGCGGCCCTTGGGGCTGGAGCAGAAGGACGGCGCCGAGGGCGGCGACTTCGCCGGCCCGCGCGAATTGGGGCTGGATCCCGCGAGCGCCCAAGGCGTGACATTGCGCAAGGGCCCTTACGGCGTCTATGTCCAATTGGGCGAGGGCGAGAAGCCGAAGCGCTCGTCGCTCCCGAAAGGCATGTCGCCCGCCGACGTGACGCTCGAGAGCGCGCTCAAGCTCCTGTCGCTGCCGCGCGAGATCGGTCACCATCCCGAAGACGGCGAGCCCATTGTCGCCGGCATCGGCCGCTTCGGTCCCTATGTCCGTCACGGCAAGCAATACAAGTCGCTGGCGGCGGGCGACGACGTGCTGACCATCGGCATCAACCGCGCCGTGAGCCTGCTCGCCGAGCCGAGGACCGGGCGCGGCGGACGCCAGCCGCTGCGCGTCGTGGGCGACCATCCCGCGGACGGCGCGGTGATCAATCTCTATGGCGGCCGCTATGGTCCCTATGTCAGCCATGCCGGGATCAACGCGACGGTGCCGAACGACATTGACCCCGACGAGTTGACGCTCGAGCAGGCAGTATCGCTGCTGGCCGTTCAGGCGGCGAGGAAGCCTGCCGCGAAGCAGAAGGCGGCGCGCAAGGCCCCGGCGCGCAAGGCCGCGAAAGCGTCGCCTGCGGCAGAGCCGGCGGCGCCAAAGGCGGCGAAGAAGAAATCGGCGAAAGGATCGCGGAGCGGTGGCAAGGCCAGCGCGCCCAAGGGGCGACAGAAAGCGCGCGAACCGGTCGAGTGAGCGCGGCGCGGCGCGGCGGCGCGCGCCCGAGGCCCAGCTTCCCGAGACCGGCGTTCTCGCCATCACCGGCATCGACCTCGACGGCGAGATGCGCGGCCGACCGCTCTCCTGGCCCGAGCACGCGCCGGCGCCGGAAATCCATGTCATCGCCGAGCGCAACGCACCGGCCTTGGGCGTCGGCGAGCGCGCCGTGGTGCGCTATCGCCGGATCGAGCGCGACGTCTGGGAGGCGCGCATTATCCGCGCGGTGGCGGCTTCGCCCGACCGCGTGCTCGGCATCTATCGCCGCGAGCGCGACGGCGGCCGGCTCGAGCCGACCGACCGCAAGATCAGGACCGAGTTCCGGGTCGCCCCCGCCGATGCCGGCGGCGCGCAGGACGGCGAGATCGTGCTGGCCGAGATCGTGTCGCAGCGCCGCTTCGGCCTCCCGGACGCCAAGATCGTCGAGCGCGTCGGCGACAGCGCCGATCCCCGCGCTTTCAGCCTCATCGCCATCCACGGCCACGGCATCCCGACCAAGTTTCCGCACGATGCGCTCGAACTTGCCGCCAGGGCGCGGCCGGTGGCGCTCGGCAGCCGCGAGGATCTGCGCGCCGTGCCGCTCGTCACCATCGACGGCGCCGATGCGCGCGATTTCGACGACGCCGTCTGGGCCGAGCCCGATGCGGCGCGGCCGGGATGCTGGCACGCGCTCGTCGCCATCGCCGATGTCGCGTGGTACGTGCGCCCGGACGACGCGCTCGACCGCGCCGCGCGCGAGCGCGGCAACTCGGTCTATTTCCCCGACCGCGTCGTGCCGATGTTGCCCGAGGATCTCTCGAACGAGCTTTGTTCGCTGAAGCCCGGGGTCGAGCGCGCCTGCATCGCCGTCCATCTCTCGATCGACGAAGAGGGACGGCTCGAGCGTCACCACTTTGTGCGCGGCCTGATGCGCTCGGCCGCGCGCCTCACCTACGAGGAGGCGCAGGCCGCGATCGACGGCAATCCCGACGACGCCACCCGCGACTTGGTGGAGCCGGTGCTGAAACCGCTCTACGGAGTCTTTCGCGTACTTTCCGCGGCGCGCGCCAAGCGCGGCACGCTCGAGCTCGATCTGCCCGAACGGCAAATCTTGCTCGACCCGTCGGGCCGCGTGGCGCGCATCGAGAAGCGCGAGCGGCTCGATAGCCATCGCCTCATCGAGGAGCTGATGATCGCCGCCAACGTCGCCGCGGCCGAGGCGTTGGAGCGCCTGCGCCAGCCCTGCATGTACCGCGTCCACGACGTGCCCGATCCGGCGAAGCTCGCCGCGCTCCGGGAATTCCTCGACAGTCTCGGCATCGGCGGCTTGAAGCTCGCCAAGGGCCAGGCGATCAGGCCGCGGCACTTCAACGACATCCTGCGCAAGGCGAAGGACACGCCCTACGAGACGCTGGTCCATCAGCTCGTGCTCAGGAGCCAGGCCCAGGCGGTCTACAGCCCCGCCAATCTCGGTCATTTCGGCCTGGCGCTCCGGCGCTACGCGCATTTCACCTCGCCGATCCGCCGCTATTCCGATCTGCTGGTGCATCGCGCGCTCGTCACTGGACAAGTTTTCGGCGCCGGCGGGCTGCCGCCGACCGACGCCAAGGCTTTCGCTGCCACCGGCGAGCATGTGTCCATGACCGAGCGCCGCGCCGCCGCCGCCGAGCGCAGCGCCGCCGATCGCTATCTCGTCGCGTTCCTTGCCGAGCGCGTCGGCGCGAGCTTCGCCGGGCGCATCAGCGGCGTCACCCGCGCCGGACTGTTCGTCACCTTGAACGAAACCGGCGCCGACGGGCTGGTGCCGATGAGCAACCTGCCGGGCGACTATTACGACCACGACGAGGCGCATCACCGTCTGGTTGGACGCCGCACCCGCCGCGCCTTCACCCTCGGCGATCCCGTGACGGCGCGTCTCGCCGAGGCAAAGACCGTCACCGGCAGCCTCGTCCTCGCGCTGGCCGAGGAGGACGAAACGCCGGCGCCGCGTCCCGCCCGTCCGCATGGGGCGCGCCGCCGCCGCTAACCGCCGGCTTCCCCGCTTGCAAGGACCGGGGAGCGACGGGAGAATGACCGCAGGAGAGCGAAGGCGGGAGCGGCGCGCGTGGCGGCAAGCGGGATGATGGTTCGGGCAGGTCTCGCGCGCCTTGCCTGTGCCGTGGCGGCGATCGCACCGCTCGCGCTCGCGGGGTGCGGCGGCGGCAAGCTTCACGAGTCCATGGAGGGACACCTCTTCGGCGAAGTCTATCGCGACGTGGTCAGCTATCACGTCGAGGAGACCGGCGCGGACCGCCTGTCGCTGGCGGCGCTGGCGACGCTTGGCCGCATCGACCCTGCGCTCTCGGTCGAGCGGGCCGGCGGCATCGTCGTGTTGCGCCATGGCGAGCAGGCGATCCGCTTCCCCGCCCCCGATGCCGGCGACATCGCCGGCTGGGGCGATCTCACGGGCGAAATCGTCGCCGCGGCGCGCGCGGCTTCGCCGGAAATCGCCGGGCTCGCGCCGGACATTGCCGACGAGCGCATGATCGGCGGCGCGCTCGTCACGCTCGACCGCTATTCGCGCTACTTGCGGCCGGATCTCGCGAGCGAGCGGCGCGCCAAGCGTGACGGCTTCGTCGGGCTCGGCGTCGCGCTCGACATCGCGGCCGACGAGGTCCGCGTCGCCTCGGTCCTGCCCGATACACCTGCCGAAACGGCGGGATTGCGCGTTGCCGACCGCATCGTCGCGGTGGACGGCGCGATGGTCGCCTCGCTTTCCGCCGACGAAGTGCATGATCGCCTGCGCGGGCCGAAGAACAGCACAGTGACGCTCGAGATCGCGCGCGACGGCACCGCGGGCACGCTGACCTTGGTGATGCGGCGCGCCGTCATCGTCGAGGAAAATGTCACGCTCGAGCGCAGGGACGGTGTCGCCTGGCTCAAGGTGCGCGTGTTCAATCACCGCACCGCGAAGGTCGCGGCCGAGCTGCTGCACGAGGCGCACCAGGGGAAGAGCGGCGCGCTGCACGGCATCGTCCTCGACCTGCGTGACAATCCGGGCGGCTTGCTCGATCAATCGATCGATCTCGCGAGCCTGTTCCTCGCCGGCGCGCCGGTCTCCTCGACCACTGGGCGCGTGCCGGACAGCGAGCAAAGCTTCTCCGCGCCGCGCGACGGCATGCCCGAGACGGCGCCGATGGCGGTGCTGATCAATGGCGGATCGGCCTCGTCGGCAGAGATCGTGGCGGCTGCGCTGCAGGACGCGCGCCGTGCCGTCGTCATCGGCACCTCGTCCTATGGCAAAGGCACGGTGCAGACCGTTTTCCGCACCGGCAACGGCGGCGAGCTGACCGTGACATGGGCCTACCTGGTCGCGCCGCGCGGCTATCGCCTCGACCACCATGGGGTGGTGCCGACCGTGTGCACGTCAGGGCTCGCGGACGACCCGGCCGCCATCGCCGAACGGATCGCCGCGGCGCCGGGACCGCTCGGCGCACCGCGCGAGGCGCTCGACGAGGCCGGATGGACGCAATTGAGATTGAGCTGCCCGCCGCGGCGCAGAACGCGCGAGATCGATGAAGCAGTCGCAGCGCGCCTCATCGACCGGCCGGCGCTCTATCGCGCCGCGCTGATCGGCGCGCCTTTCGAGGCCCAGCGTCCGGTCGAGGCGCATCTCTCGCATTGACGAGAGTCCGTCAACCCGGCTCGTTGCGGCGCAGCCGGCGCGGCGCGTCGGCATTTTCCTCGCCCCAGCGCTTGAGCTTGCCGGTCTCGAGGCCGAACAGGTCGAGCACACGGCCGAGGCTGTGGTCGATCAAATCCTCGACACTCTGCGGGCGCGAATAGAAGGCGGGGACCGGCGGGGCGATGATCGCCCCCATCTCGGCGAGCAACGCCATGGTGCGGAGATGGCCGAGATGCAGCGGCGTCTCACGAACCATCAGGACGAGGCGCCGCTTCTCCTTGAGCGTCACGTCGGCAGCGCGGGTCAAGAGCGACGAGGTCACGCCCGAGGCGATCTCCGACATGCTGCGGATCGAGCATGGGGCGACGACCATCCCTATGGTCTTGAACGAGCCCGAAGAGATCGAGGCGGCGATATCGGCGATGGGATGGACGTAATGCGCGAGCGCGTGGACCTGGGCCAGCTTGTGATTGGTCTCGTGTGCCACCGTGACGTCGGCGGCGCGGCTCATCACCAGATGCGTTTCGACCGGGAGCGAGCGCAGCAATTCCAGCAGGCGTATGCCAAAAATGACCCCCGAGGCGCCGCTGATGCCGACAACGAGCCGTTGCGTTTCGCTCATACTTCTGCCATTTTTAATAGTAGCCAGGGCCGGCTTGGGAGGGCCGAGCATATCCCACTTGGCCGGCGGGTCCAATCGGCGTTAGCATAATCTGCGCAGTCCTGATTCGGCGTGAAACAGGAGGAGCCATGTCTCTGAACGAACGCATCGACACACTTCGTACCCGGCATCGCAGCCTCGAGGAGCAGATCGATCAGGAGGTCAGCCGACCTCTCCCGAACATGGACATGGTTAACGACCTGAAACGCCAGAAACTTCGAATCAAGGACGAGATCGCGCTGCTCGAGCACACCACGCACTGAGCATCCGCATTGAGTTCAGACCAGGGTCTTCGCCTGGTCGCGAAGGACGTATTTCTGCACTTTGCCCGTCGACGTCTTGGGTAACGGCCCGAACACCACGGTCCTCGGCGCCTTGAAATGCGCCATGTGCGCACGGCAAAAGGCGATGATCTCTTCCGCCGTTGCGGCCGCGCCGGGCTTCAGCGAAATGAACGCGCATGGCGTCTCGCCCCATCTCTCATCGGGCCTTGCCACTACCGCGGCCTCGAGCACGGCGGGATGGCGGAACAGCACGCCCTCGACCTCGATGGTCGAGATGTTCTCGCCGCCGGATATGATGATGTCCTTGGAGCGGTCCTTGATCTCGATGTAGCCGTCGGGATGCATCACGCCGAGATCGCCGGTATGGAACCAGCCTCCGGCGAACGCCTCGCCCGTCGCCTTCGCGTTCTTGAGATAGCCCTTCATCACGACGTTGCCGCGCATGAACACCTCGCCCATCTCGGCGCCGTCGGAAGCGACCGGCGCGAGGGTTTCGGGATGCGCGACCATCAGCCCCTCGAGCACCGGGTAGCGCACGCCCTGGCGCGCCTTGAGCGCCGCCTGCTCGGACACGGGCAGCGCGCTCCAGTTCTCGTGCCAGTCGCACACCACGGCCGGCCCGTAGACCTCGGTGAGGCCATAGACGTGGGTGATATCGAAGCCCAGCGCCTCCATGCCCTCGATGATCGCCGCGGGCGGGGCCGAGGCCGCGGTCATAAGCGCGATGCGGCGGCCGGCGGGCGGACGCGCCGAGGCCGGCGCATTGAGCAGCATGGTCATCACCACCGGCGCGCCGCACAGATGCGTCACGCCGTACTCGGCGATGGCGGCGAACACCGCGCCCGCCTCGACCCGTCTGAGGCAGACATGGGTCCCGGCCAGCGCCGTCACGGTCCACGGGAAGCACCAGCCGTTGCAATGGAACATCGGCAGGGTCCAGAGATAGACCGGATGGCGCGGCATGGTCCACACCAGCGCGTTGCCCAGCGCGGTGAGATAGGCGCCGCGATGATGATAGACGACGCCCTTGGGATTGCCGGTGGTGCCCGACGTGTAATTGAGCGCGATCGCGTCCCATTCGTCGGCCGGCCCCTGCCACGGCGCGTCGGGATCGCCCTCCTCGAGGAAGCGCTCGTAGGTCGTTTCGCCGAGGAGCGCGCCGCCCACCGCCAGCGTGTCGTCGATGTCGATCACCAGCGGCCGCTGCGCGAGTTGCGCTAGCGCCGGCTCGATGACCGCGGCGAATTCGCGGTCGGTGATGAGCGCCTTCGCCTCGCCGTGCTTGAGGATGAACGCGATGGTGTCGGCGTCGAGGCGGATGTTGAGGGCGTTCAACACCGCGCCCGCCATCGGCACGCCGAAATGTGCCTCGAACAGCTCGGGCGTATTGGCGCCCATCACCGCGACCGTGTCGCCCTTGCCGATGCCGCGCCGCGTGAGCGCGCTCGCCAGGCGGCGGCAGCGGGAATAGGTCTCGGCCCAGCTGTAGCGCCGCGCTCCATGCACCACCGCGAGCCGGTCGGGATGCACCGCGGCCGTCCGCACCAGGAAGTCGAGCGGCGTCAGTGGCATGAAATTCGCCGCGTTGCGCTCGAGACCGGCCGCGTAGGGGTCGCTCATCGTCATCTCCACCCGTCCCTCGGTGGCAGGGAGATTGCGTCGCTGGGCGCGCAATGACAATCTCCGCGGCGAGGAGGCGCCATGACCGGCCGCTATGACGAAGCTTATCGCCGCTCGCTCGCGGAGCCCGAGGGCTTCTGGGGCGAGGCCGCCGCAGCGATCGACTGGGACCGGCGCTGGGACCAAGTGCTCGACCGGTCGAATCCGCCGTTCTACCGCTGGTTTCGCGGCGGCCGGCTCAACACCTGCTGGAACGCGCTCGACCGCCATGTCGAGCGCGGGCGCGCCGAACAGGCGGCGCTCATCTACGACAGCCCCGTCACCAGCACCAAGCGGAGCTTCACCTACCGCGAATTGCGTGACGAGGTGGCGCTGCTCGCGGGCGCGCTCGCCGCCGAGGGCGTGGTCAAGGGCGACCGCGTCCTCATCTACATGCCGATGGTGCCGGAGGCGGTGATGGCGATGCTTGCCTGCGCGCGCATCGGCGCCATCCATTCGGTGGTGTTCGGCGGCTTCGCCGCGCCCGAGCTCGCCACCCGCATCGACGACGCCCAACCCAAGATGGTGCTGAGCGCCTCGTGCGGCATCGAGCCGGGCCGCATCGTCGCCTACAAGCCACTGCTCGACCGCGCGATCGAGCTGGCAACATGGAAGCCGCAAGCCTCCTTCATCCTGCAGCGCCCGGCGCTCGAAGCGCCGCTCGTCCCCGGCCGCGACCGCGACTGGCGCGAAATCGTCGCCGCCGCAAAACCGGCAAATTGCGTACCAGTCGAGGCGACCGATCCGCTCTACATCCTCTACACCTCGGGCACCACCGGCGAGCCCAAGGGCATCGTGCGCGACACTGGCGGCCACGCGGTCGCGCTCGCGTGGTCGATGGCGAATGTCTATGGCATGCAGCCCGGCGAAGTCTATTTCGCCGCCTCCGACGTGGGCTGGGTGGTGGGCCATTCCTACATCGTCTACGCGCCGCTGCTCCATGGCTGCACCAGCCTGCTCTACGAGGGCAAGCCGGTCGGCACGCCGGACGCCGGCGCCTATTGGCGCCTGATCGCCGAGCACGGCGTCAACGCTATGTTCACCGCGCCCACCGCCTTCCGCGCCATCAAGCGCGAGGACCCCAACGGTACCTTCATCGCGAAATACGATCTGTCGCGCTTCCGTACCCTGTTCCTCGCCGGCGAGCGCGCCGATCCGCCGACCATCGAATGGGCGCAAACCCATCTCAAAGTACCGGTCATCGATCACTGGTGGCAAACCGAGACCGGTTGGTCGATTACTGCGAATTGCGTCGGGCTCGAGCGTTTGCCGGTGAAGCTCGGCTCCTCGACCAAGCCGGCGCCCGGTTACGATCTCCACGTCCTCGATCCCGATGGAAACGACATGAAGCGCGGCGAGATCGGCGCGCTTTGCGTCAAGTTGCCTTTGCCGCCAGGCTCATCGCCGACCCTGTGGAACGCCGAAGCGCGCTTCGTGAGCTCCTACCTCGCCGAATATCCCGGCTACTATCACACCGCCGATGCCGGCTACATCGACGAGGACGGCTATGTCTTCGTGATGACGCGCACTGACGACATCATCAACGTCGCCGGTCACCGCTTGTCCACGGGCGCGATCGAGGAAGTTCTCGCGGGTCACCCCGACGTCGCGGAATGCGCCGTCATCGGCATCGCCGACGCGCTCAAAGGTCAAGTGCCGCTCGGCCTCCTGGTGCTCAAGGCCGGCGCCAACGCGCCTCCCGAGCGCATCGCCGCCGAAACGGTGTCGCTGGTGCGCGACCGCATCGGCCCGGTGGCGAGCTTCAAGGACGCGGTGGTGGTGCAGCGCCTGCCCAAGACGCGCTCGGGCAAGATCCTGCGCGGCACGATGCGACATATTGCCGACGGCGAGGACTACCGCATGCCCGCGACGATCGAGGACCCGGCCGCGCTCGGCGAGATCGCCGAAGCGCTCAAGGGCGCGGGCTTCGGCGTCAGGCGGGCATAGGGCTATCAGCCCTGCTGATCAACCAGCTCGCATCACTCAGGCTGTGCGTCCTCGACGGCCTCTAACTCGGGCGGCTCGGCTACCGCTTCGACCTTCTTGCCGCGATTGGCGCGGGCGACCGCGGCGTCCAAATCCTCGAGCGTGCACAAGCCCAGCGACAGCGGATGGCGCGGCTTGATGTTGCTCGAGTTCCAGTGGGTCCGGTCG
Organism: Allostellaceae bacterium; assembly: GCA_035604615.1. Taxonomy (GTDB): domain Bacteria; phylum Pseudomonadota; class Alphaproteobacteria; order ATCC43930; family CGMCC-115725; genus DATJLY01. The sequence continues at coordinate 26,331 of DATNID010000072.1, forward strand.
CGCACCGCCTGGATCGTCGGCTTGGTGGTGCCGAGGAGCTTCGAGATCTGTCCGTCGCTCAGCTCCGGATGGTTCTTCAGGATCCAGGCAATCGCATCGGGCTTGTCCTGGCGCTTGGCGATCGGCGTGTAGCGCGGGCCGCGATGCTTCACCATCGCCACCGGCAGCGCCTCCTTGGCAAGCTTCAAACGCGCGGCCGTGTCCTGCTGGCAGCGCTCGATCTCCTCAAGCGTGAGCTGGCCGTTGGCCACGGGATCGAGGCCCTGCATCTGCAGCGCCACCTCGCCATCGGCGATCGCCTGGACCTCGAGCGCGTGGAGGCCGCAGAACTCGCCGATCTGGTCGAACGAGAGCGACGTGTTTTCCACCAGCCAGACGGCAGTGGCTTTCGGCATCAGCGGCATTGCCAAGGCGGTTCCCCTGTAGCTGTCGCGACCTTCGCTCCGGCGCCTTTTCGGAGACGCTGGACGAGGCCGCCGGTCCTATCCTGAATAGACCTTATATAGGCATTCGGCCGCATCTGGTCAAATCGTGAGCACGATCTTGCCGATATGGGCAGAGCTCTCCATTAGGCGGTGTGCGTCGGCGGCCCGCGCCAGCGGGAAAGTGCGATCGATCACCGGTTTGATTTTTCCTGCCTCCATCAGCGGCCAGACCTCGCGTACCAGTGCAACGGCGATCGCCCCCTTGTCCTCGACCTTGCGCGCGCGCAGCGCGGAACCGGTCACCGTGATGCGCTTCAGCAAAATGGGCACGAAATTGACGGTCGCGGTGGCGCCGCCGAGAAAAGCGATGAACACTAGCCGCCCCTCGATCGCGAGCGCGCTCAGATTGCGCTGGATATAGTCGCCGCCGACCATGTCGAGCACGACATCGACGCCGCGCCCGCCAGTGGCGTCCTTGACGATCTTGACAAAGTCTTCATGCTTGTAGGCGATCGCGCGGGTCGCTCCGAGCGCCTCGCAGGCGCGGCATTTCTCGGGGCTGCCGGCGGTGGCGAAGATGTCGCGTGCGCCGAACGCGCGGGCGAACTGGATGGCGGCGGTGCCGATGCCGCTCGAGCCGCCATGGATCAGCACGCTTTCGCCCGCAACGAGCCGGCCACGCTCGAAAAGGTTGTACCAAACGGTGAAATAAGTCTCAGGGCAGGCCGCCGCCTCGACCATGCTGAAGCCCTTGGGCACGCGCAGGCATTGCGGCTCGGGCGCGACGCAATGGGCGGCGTAGCCGCCGCCCGTGACCAGCGCGCAGACTGCATCACCGACCGCGAGGCGGCCGACGCCAAGGCCGGTCGCCGCGACCCGGCCCGCGACTTCGAGCCCGGGAATGTCGGACGCGCCCGCCGGCGGCGGATATTCGCCCAGGCGCTGCAGCAGGTCGGGCCGGTTAACGCCAGCCGCCTCGACCGCGATCAGCACCTCGCCTGCGCCGGGCACCGGCATCGGCCGCTCGGTCAGGCGCAGCACCTCGGGCCCGCCGTTGCCGTTGATCTCGATCGCCGTCGTGGTCGCGGCCAAGCTGGTCATCCTCGACACTCTGCACTGCCCTCATTCGGGGCGCGTTGCACCTCTAGCCGGATCGCGGCATGCTGGCAATCGTCGGCCCTCAGGGAGATGCGCCATGGACGAAGAGGATCTCCTCCCCCTCCGCAAGCCCAAGCAGAAGCGCGATCTCGCGCCCATGGCGATCGCGGAACTCGAGGTCTACATCGTCGAGTTGGAAGAGGAAATCGCGCGGGCGCGCGCCGACATCGCCGCCAAGCGCAAGCAGCGCGGCGGCGCCGAAGCGCTATTCAAGCGTTAACCCTAACGTGAAAGCAAATCGGCGGCGCTGAAGCGCCGCCGATCATGGGCTGCCTGCCGGGTCAGGCCGCCTTTTGCTCGATCACGCCGCGCGTGGCGCCTCCGGTGGCGATCTCGACTTTGCGCGGCTTCATCGCCTCGGGGACTTCGCGCGCCAGGTCGACGTGCAGCAAGCCGTTCTCGAGGGTCGCGCCGGTCACCTTGATATGCTCGGCAAGCTGGAAGCTGCGCTCGAAGGCGCGCCGTGCGAGACCGTGATGGAGATACTGTGCCCGTTCCTCCTTCTTGGACCGGCCGCTGACCAGGAGCGCATTCTCCTTGACCGTGATGTCGAGATCCTCGGCGCCGAAGCCCGAGACTGCCATGGTCAGGCGATAGGCGTTCTCGCCGGTCACTTCGATGTCGTAGGGAGGATAGGACGTCCCGCTCTCGAGCCGCGTCGCGGTATCGGCGAGGCGCGCCAAGTGATCGAATCCGATCGTCGAGCGAAACAAGGGGGAAAGGTCGAAACCGTTCATGACCACATTCTCCTTTGAGCAATATGGGTCGGGTTGCCCGCCGAACACGGCCGGGCTGTGTCTTGACGGACACCCCGTTGGGCGTGTCCGTGCAGCTTCGACATAAGTGGCCTGCGGACCCCGTTCAAGGGGTTCGGGCAGCGATTTACCGCGCTTGCTCGCCGCGCAGCGGACTCGCTTTTTGGCCCAAACCAATGGTATTTGAAGGACCCGAAGCAAACCGGTGGGTGGCGTGACGGCAATCGCGGCGGAGACGGCCTTCTTCGGCAAGACCTATGGCGAGGCGGTCGATCTGCTGCTCGTGGCGCGGGATTATCTCGCCCACGACGAGCCCGGGGAGCGGCGCGCCCTGATGCCGACCCAGCGCTTGGCGATGTGCTCCGAGACCCTGCGCCTCACCGCCCGGCTGACCCAGATCATGGCTTGGCTCCTGGCGCAGCGCGCGGTGCACTCGGGCGAGTTGAGCCGGGAGAAGGCGCTCGGCGACGAGCCGCTCGCGGCGCTCGATGTGTGCATGGATGGAGAGGCCGAAGAGGATCGCGATTTGCCGCCCCGGCTGGTGGACCTGTTGGGGCGCTCGCGGCGTCTTTACGTGCGGGTAACGCGGCTCGACGAGTTGGCGCGCCGCATGGCGTGAGGACTATTTCAGGCCGAAGCCCTGGAAGCGCTTGTTGAAGCGCGCGAGCTGGCCGCCGCTGTCGAGGAGACGTTGCTGGCCGCCGGTCCAGGCCGGATGCGATTTCGAATCGATCTCGAGCCTCAGCGTGTCGCCCGCCTTGCCATAGGTCGAGCGCGTCTTGTACGCGGTGCCATCGGTCATCACGACGGTGATCTCGTGATAGTCGGGATGAATGCCGTCTTTCATCGCAGCGCTCCTTGCGACGGCGGTTATAGCCGCGATCGCGGATGTACGCAATGTGTGCCGATTCGCGGGAACGGGGCGCGGGCCAAGGCGCCGCGGCCGGGCACCGACAATAGTTTCCGCCGAAAATGATCGGCGCGCAAAGGGACGGGCCCCGCGCAAGGGAAATCCGTTCGACTTTCATTCCGGAGTCACATAAAGTCGATTTCGGTTCGTAGGCACAGGGGGTTCACACAAAATGTCGAGCGAAACCGAAGGCGAAGTTCCTCCGATGGCCGAGCCCGCCCCCATGCCGGCTCCAGCTCCGAAGGCGCCCGCGCGGCGCAAGGCCAAACGGAAAAAGGCGGCAGCCCCGCCGGCCCGCAAGAAGGGTCCCGCAAAAAAGAAGAAGGCAGCCTCGAGGAAGGCCGCCAAGCGGAAAGGCGGGCGCAAGGCCGCCGCCAAGCGGAAAGGCGGGCGCAAGGCCGCCGCCAAGGCTCCGGCAAAGAAGAAAAAGGGCGGCCGCAAGAAGAAGGGCCGGCGCTAAGTCGGGCCCGCGGCCCGTTGGTCGACGGCCATTTCAGCGAAAGCCGCAGGGGGTCGCTCGGCGGCTTTCGTGTTATCAGGGCTCGGTCAGCTTCAGTTCGATGCGCCGGTTCTTGCGGTAGGCATCGGGATTGTCGCGCGGATCGATCGGCTCGTAGGCGCCGTAGCCCGCCGCCGAAAGCCGTTCCGGCGGGATGCCCTGCCCCGCGAGATAGCGCACCACCGACAGCGCCCGCGCCGTGGACAGCTCCCAGTTGGATGGGAATTGCGGCGTGTTGATCGGCTGCCGGTCGGTGTGGCCGGCGATCTGCAGGACCCACGGAAGGTCGGTCGGAATCTTGGGCGCGATCTGCCGGATCGCGTCGGCCACCGGCTTGATGCGGGCCTTGGCCTCCGGGCTCAGATCGGCGCTGCCCGGCGGGAACAGCACCTCGGACTGGAACACGAACCGGTCGCCGACGACGCGGATGTCGGGCCGGTCGCCGAGCACGTCGCGCAGGCGGCCGAAGAACTCCGAGCGGTAGCGCGCCAGCTCCTCGACCTTGCTCGCCAGCGCCTGGTTGAGGCGCTTGCCGAGATCGGCGAGCTGGACCTGCTGGTTCTGGTTCTTGGCCTCGGACGCGTCGAGCGCCTGGGCGATGCGGGCCAGTTCCCGGCGCAGCGCCTCGAGCTGCGTCGTCAGGTCGCTGACCGTGCCCTCGGCCTGCGCCACGCGCACGTCGCGCGCGGCGATCTCCTTCTGCGCCAGAGCGGTGCGCTCTTCGGCCGTCGAAAGGCGGGTATCGAGCTCCTTGGTGCGGTCGCGCACGGCGGTGAGGTCCTGGTCGTTCTGCGCGAGCTGGGCGGCGAGCCCGGTGACCTTGCTCTCGAGATCGGCGCGGACCTGCTCCAGGGCGGCGATGTCGTGCTGCAGGCTGGCGATCTGGCGCAGTTGCAGCTCGATCTGGTCCTTGCCGGTCGAGACCGTGCGCTGCGCCTCGGCGAGCTGGGCTTCGCTGGCGGTGAGTTTTTGCGTGGTCTCGTCGGCCTTGGCGGCGAGCGCGGCCACCTGGGTCGTGAGCGTGTCGCGCTCGGCGGTCATGGCGGCAAGGTCGGACGAGAGCCGCGTCACGTTGAGCGTGAGCGAGGCGTTCTCGGAGCGCTGGAGCGAGAGCATGTCGGTGAGCTGGTTGACCTGGTCGGTGAGCTTCTTGAGCGCCGCGTCGCGGCCCGACAGCGCGTCGGTCAGGTAGAACTGCCCCGCGGTGAACATGAGCAGGACGAAGATGATGACCATGACGAGCTGGGCCAGCGCGTCGACGAAGCCGGGCCAGATATTGACGCCGCCGCGCACGGCGCGACGCCTCGACATTGCCATGGCGCTAGGACCCCGTCGCGCGATGGTATCGACCGCACGGTCGCGTCCCTCTCCGCGCGGAGCGGGGAGAGGGCGGGGCCCATCGCGCAGCGATGGGAGGGTGAGGTGTGTCTAAGCGCGATGACCGCGCCCGCGATCGACACCCGCCTCTCCCAACCCTCTCCCCCCGCAAGCGGGCGGAGAGGGCTTTGGTATTCGGTCTTGTCATCCCCTAGGACCGCTCGGCCACTTCGGTGAGCGCCGCGATGGTGCGGGCCACCAGCCGGATTTCGCTGCGCATCTCCTGCACCAGCTCGCTGCGGCCGTGGGTCATCTCCTCGCTCATGCGCGCGAGGTAGATCTCGATGTTGCGCAGATGGCCGCGCATGTCGTCGCCGAGCGCGGCGTTGGCGCCGCCCTCGGCCAGCTTCTGCAGCACCGGCTTCAGCTCGATCTGCTGCTCGGCGAGCCGCAGCATGAGGCTCTGCTCCGCGCGCATCTGGTCGGTCAGGGCCGAGAGCTTCTCGGCGAGCGAGATGATGGGCGCGTTGGCGGCGATGCGGCTCTCCTCGCCGCGCGACAGGATGCGCTGGAGATTGTCGAGGCTGTCCGCCGTCTGCTCGAGCAGCGCCTGGATATAGGCCGGCACGGACGCCTCGCCCAGCTCGACCGCGGGACCGCCGCCCGAGAGCCGCGTGTAGCCCGACAGCAGCTCCTCGAGCTCATTGTAAAAGCGGTTCTGCGCCAGACCTGCCTGGAGATCGAGGAAGCCCAGCACGAGCGAGCCGGACAGGCCGAACAGCGAGGCGCTGAACGCCGTGCTCATGCCTCCGAGCGGCGTCTCGAGCCGTGTCTTCATGTCGGCGAAGGCGGCGCCGAGATCGCCGCCGCCGAGCGACAGCCCGCCCAGCACGCCCTTCACCGACTGCACCGTCTCCAGCAGGCCATAGAACGTGCCCAGCAGGCCGAGGAAGACCAGCAGCCCGATCAGGTAGCGCGAGGTCTCGCGCGTCTCGTCGAGCCGGGTCGAGATGCCGTCAAGCAAGGTGCGCAAGGACATGGGCGACAACGAAACGCGTCCGCCGCGGCCTGCTCCCAACATGGTCGCCATCGGCGCCAGGAGGCGCGGCGCCGTGTCGGAGCCGGCATGGGTCTGGTTGAGGCGGAATTTCTCGAACCAGGCGACCTCGCGGTTGAGCAGCGCGACCTGATGGAAGATGTAGGCGATGCCGGCGACCAGGATGCCGACGATGATCCCGTTGACCCAGGGATTGCCCATGAAGAATGGGAACAGCGCCGGCTCGAGCAGCGCCGCCAGGAGGGCGACACCGACCACGAACACGGCCATTCGTGCGAGATATGAATTTGGACGAGTCACGTCATCCTGTCCTCGAACGCGGGGCGAGCCCTCAATGATCGACGATCACGAGATCGACCCGATCGGCCGGACCGTCGCCGACGTCCCGGCTGCCGAACGCACGCACGTCCATGCGAATGCTCTGCACGCCCTTCTCGATCAAGTATGAGCGCATCTTCACCGCCCGCGCGAGCGAAAGCCGCCGCGCCTCGACCGCGTCGTCGCCGGTGCCGCTGGCATGGGCAACGAGCTGCAGCCTGAGCTTGGCATCGGCCGCGAGCTGCGCCGCGACCGCATCGAGGGCGCCGCGGCCTTGGGCCGGAATGTCGGACTGATCCTTGACGAAGCGCACCATGGTGGTGCGGCCAGGCATCGGCGCGGGCACGGAAGCCGGCGCCCCGGCCAGCGCGACCTTGGGCGCAGCCGGAGCCGCGGCCGGAGCCGGAGCAGGCGCGGGCGCTGCAGCGGCCGCGCGCGGCGGCGCCGGCGTCGGCGCGGGAGGCGGCGGAGCGCTGGGGACCGGAGCGGGCGCGACGCTCGCGAGCGCTCCCGACGCGAGGGGCGCCGGCGCGGGCGGCTTGGGCGCCGCCGCTGGCGGGCGGGCCGCCATGACCGGCGGCTTCGGCGGCGCATGCAGCACGACCGCAGGAGCGGCGGCGGATGGCGCGGAGCCCAGCGCGTCGAGCGCGCTCCAATCGACCGACACGGACGACGGCGCGGATTGCGCCAGTGCCCCTTGCGCCAGGAAGAACATCACGCAAACCCCTAGCGCGGCTGCGCCTGCCCGGTTGCGCTCGAAGGAAAATAAAGTCGTCGATTTCATGCGACCAAAGCGCCTCATCCTGCGCCAAGCGCGTGCGGTTAGAGCATATCCCACACTGATCGAAGCGCCGCTGAAAGCCCTCTCCGCCCGCTTGCGGGGGGAGAGGGTTGGGTGAGGTGGGTGCCGATGGCGCGCGCGTTCGTCGAACGAAGATGCACCCTCCCCATCGCATTCGCGACGATCGACCGCATGCGGTCGATCTTCCCTCTCCCCGCTTCGCGCCGAGAGGGACGCGATTGCGCTGCCGATTCCACCTGTCTGCGACATGCTTTAACCTACTCCAGCGGCGCGAGACGTACCACCCTCACTTTGGCTGCGACTCGACGACGGCGCCGTGCAGCGCGTCGGCCATCAGCGCGACGAGTTGGGGGTGGAGATGGTCGTTGGCGGCGAGCACATCGCCCGATTCCGGCAGGCCGTGCGCCCCGGAGAAGTCGGTGGCATAGCCGCCCGCCTCGCGCACCATGAGGAGCCCGGCGGCGATGTCCCACGGCTTCAGCCCGAATTCCCAGAACCCGTCGAAGCGCCCGGCCGCGACATAGGCGAGATCGAGCGAGGCGACCCCGAACCGGCGCACGCCGCTGGTCGCAGCCATGACCGGCGCGAGCGTAGCGAGATAAGCCGAATGATCGCCGTGGTCGCGGAACGGCATCCCCGTGGCAAGCACCGCTTCGGCGAGGCGGCGGCGCGCCGAGACGCGCAACCGCCGGTCGTTGACGAACGTGCCCGCGCCCTTCTCGGTCCAGAACATCTCGTCGCGGATCGGCTCGTAGATCACGCCGGCCACCAGCTCGCCGTCGCGCTCGAGCGCGATCGAGATGGCGAAGAACGGCAGCCCGTGCAGGAAATTGGTGGTGCCGTCGAGCGGATCGACGATCCAGCGATTGTGCCCGTCGCCCGGCGTCTCGCCGCCTTCCTCCATGAGGAAGCCATAGCCCGGCCGCGCGCGTGCGAGCTCGGTCTTGAGGATGCGCTCGGACTTCAGATCGGCGTTGGAGACGAAATCGCCCGGCCCCTTCACCGAAACCTGAAGCTGCTCGACCTCGCCGAAATCGCGGATGATGCCGCGCGCCGCCTTGAGCGCGGCCGCTGCCATGACATGAATGAGCGCAGAGCGGACCGCCATGCGGGCGCGTCAGTCCTTGGCGCGTTCGACATAGCTGCCGTCGGCGGTGTTGACCACGATGCGTGTGCCGGCCTCGATATGCGGCGGCAACATCACGCGGCGCCCGTTCTCGAGCTTGCCGGGCTTGTAAGACGATGACGCCGTCTGCCCGCGCACCACCGGATCGGCCTCGACCACCTGCATCACCACCGATTGCGGGATCGTCACCGACAGGGGCTCGCCCTCGTAGAGCTGGATGGTGCAGACCATGCCCTCGCGCAGGAAATCGGCCGGCTCGCCGATCATGTCGCGATCGACCGTGATCTGCTCGAAGGTCTCGTTGTCCATGAAGGTCGCCTGGTTGCCGTCGAGGAAAAGGAACTGCATCTCCTTCTCGTCGAGGCGGACGCGTTCGACCGTTTCCTGGGTGCGGAAGCGCTCGTTGGACTTGCTGCCGCCGCGCAGGTCGCGCATCTCGATCTGCGCGAAGGCGCCGCCCTTGCCCGGCTGAATCAGCTCGCGCTTCACCACAATCCAGAGTTTCCCCTGGTGCTCCAGGACGTTGCCTGGCTTGATGTCGATGGCATTGATTTTCATGGTGCCGAACCTCGCGCGAGGCCTGTTCCTAGCGGATCGCGCGCGCTTCGCCAACCCCTTGCGGGCGCATTTTCCGCCATTACGCTGACGCGCGGAAGGAGGCGCGATGACCGGTCCGGAGGGCGGAAGTTGGCGGCCCGAGCGTTTCGCCTTGCGTGCGCAGAACCTTGCCGCGCGCGCACGCATCGTGGACGCGATCCGCGATTTCTTCCGCGCGCGGGATTTCGTCGAGGTCGACACGCCGGCGCTGCAGGTGAGCCCCGGCCTCGAGCCGCACTTGAAGGCGTTCGCGACCCGCCTTTCGCTTGCAGGCGAGGATGCGAAGACGCTTTATCTCCACACCTCGCCCGAGTTCGCGATGAAGAAGCTGCTGGCGGCGGGCATGACGCGCATCTTCCAGCTCGCGCATGCCTTCCGCGACGGCGAGCAGGGCGCGCTGCACCATCCCGAATTCATGCTGCTCGAATGGTATCGCGCGGGCGCGACCTACCGCGACCTGATGGCGGATTGCGAAGCGCTGCTCCGCGCGGCGGCCGGTGGGCGCAGCTTCGCCTGGCGCGGGCGCACCGCCGATGCGGGCGCGCCGTGGCATTATGTCACGGTCGCCGACGCGTTCCGGCGCTTCTGCGGCATCGATCTGCTGGCGACGTGCCCCGACCCACTCGCGCCCGATCTCGCGCTCCTCGCCGAAGCCGCGCGCCCGCTCGGCATTGCGCCGCACGCTGGCGACACGTGGGAAGATCTGTTCTTCCGCGTCTTTCTCGCCGAGATCGAGCCGCGCCTCGGCCTCGGCGCGCCGACCGTGCTTTACGACTATCCGATCGCGATGGCGGCGCTGGCGCGGCCCAAGCAAGAAGACCCGCGCCTCGCCGAGCGCTTCGAGCTTTATGTGTGCGGCCTCGAGCTCGCCAACGCGTTCGGCGAGCTGACCGATCCCATGGAGCAGCGCCGCCGCTTTGCGGCCGACCGGGCCAAGCGCCAGGCGCTCTACGGCCAGGCCTATCCGGTCGACGAGGATTTCCTCGCCGCGCTCGAAGCGATGCCGGAGAGCGCCGGCATCGCCCTGGGCGTCGACCGCCTGGTCATGCTCGCCACCGGCGCCGAGCGCATCGAGGACGTGCTGTACCTGCCGGTGGGGTGAATCTTACCCCGAGCCCAGCGCCGTCACGGTCGGGTGGAAGAGATAGAACGCCACGCCGATGACGATGAGATAGGCCAGCATCACGAAGGTCCAGCCCATGTTGTGGCGGATCACCTCGCCCTCGTTGCGCACGAAGCGGCTGGTCGAGACGCCGACGCTCGCGGTCTGCGGCGCGATCGGCTTGCCGATCTCGGCGCCCACCGAGTTGAGCGACGGGAGCAGCACCGGCGGGAAGCCCAGGATCTTGCCGACCGCGAGCTGGAACGCCCCGAACATGGCGTTGGTCGAGGTGTTCGAGCCCGACAGCGCCACCCCGATCCAGCCCAGGATCGGCGCCACGATGATGAACCACGGCCCGATCTTGGAGAAGCCGAACGCCAGCGACGCCGCCATGCCGGAGTAGTTGAACACATAGGCCAGGCCGAAGATGAACACGCCAACGAGGCACGCGCCCCACATCTGCTGCCAGGTCTTGCGCACCACCTCGGCGAGCTGCGCGCGCGAGAGCCGCAGCAGCAGCGCCACCACCACCCACGACACCGCGATGGCCGAGCCGCCGACGCCCGGCGCCCAGGCGAACACGGCAGCGACCGACTTGCCCGGCTCGAGCGAGGAGCCGGCCGCCACCGCGAGCCGCAGCGGCACGTATTTCGGGATGTTCGACCACGGACCCGTCCACAGCACGACGATCACGATCAGCACGATGATCGGCAGCCAGGCCTGGAAGATTTCGCCGCTGGTAAGGCCGTGATCGGCAGAGCCGGCGCGGGCCAGCGCCGACCCCGTCAGGGGCGTGCCGCCATAGCCCCTGACCGTCGCCGGGTGCCACACCTTCAACAGGGCCAGGAGGCAGGCAAAACACAGGATCGCGCCGGCCACGTCGGGCAGGTAGGGGCCGAGATAGACCGCGACGGGCAGCTGTCCCGCGATGTAGCCGAGCGAGCCCACCACCGCGAGCGGCCACGCCTCCCACATGCCCTGCTTGCCGCTGACCAGGTAGAGCAGCACCCACGGCGGCAGCAGTGCCAGCACCGCCACGATATGGCCGACCGAACTGGACAGGGTCAGCAGCGGCAGTCCGGTCACGGCGGCGAGACCGATGATCGGCGCCCCCAGCGCGCCATAGGAAACGGGCGCATTGTTGGCCAGCGCCGCGACCCGCAGCGCGTCGATATCGGGAATGCCGAGGGTGATCAGGATCGGCGCGACGAAGGCCCAGGGATAGCCGAACCCGACCAGCCCCTCGAGCAGCGCGCCGAAGGCCCAGGCGAACAGCATGGTCTGGACCCTGACATCGGCGGTGCCCTGGGCGATGAGCCAGCGCCGGAAGCGCTCGAACACGCCGGTCACGACCAGCGTGTTGAACAGCATCACGCCCCAGATGGTGATCCAGTCGACGTTCCATACGCCCGTCGCCGAGCCGTAGAGATAGGCCAGCGCGCCGCTATCCGCCGGCATCCCCCACACATAGACGGCGATGAGATAGGTCACGAGCGAGCCGATCAGGGTCGCGAGCCATGCCGACAGGCGAAAGACCGCGAGCATGATCAGCAGCAGCGCCACCGGTATGAGCGCGACGACCCAAGTCGCGAACAGATTCCCGACCGGGTCCAGAACCTGGTTGAACATGCGTTTCCCCCTAGCAGGCTGTTGAAGAACCTACCATGGCCGAGCGCGATAGGTGGTTTCATCGCCGTTGTCGAAGGTGATTTCGCCGGTGATGGAGCCATCGTCGTCGAGTTCTGCCCAGCCGTCACCGGAGACCTCGTCTCCCTCGT
>DATNID010000073.1:0-27859 GCA_035604615.1 Allostellaceae bacterium
GCGCGTCGTCGAAGGCGAGCGCGAGCGCATCCAGGCCTTCGAGGGCGTCTGCATCGCGCGTAAAAGCGCGGGCGTCAATTCGAGCTTCACGCTGCGGAAAATTTCCTACGGCGAGGGAGTCGAGCGCATCTTTCCGCTTTATTCGCCGCGCATCACCGCGATCGAGGTGGTGCGGCGCGGCGCGGTGCGGCGGGCCAAGCTCTATTACCTGCGCGGCCGCACCGGCAAGGCCGCCCGCATCGCCGAGCGCGCCCGCGACGTGGTCGAGACCAGCGAGGGCGAGGACGGCGCGTGACACTTCGATAGTGTGCGTCCTTCGACTACGCTTCGCTCCGCTCAGGATGAGGAACAATTTTACCTCATCCTGAGCGGAGCCCGAAGGGCGTAGTCGAAGGACGCACCTCGCCGAGGCAGCGAAAGAATCAACGTCGAGACTTGAGGACGCAACGCCGATGACCGGACCGCGCACGCTCTACGACAAGATCTGGGACAGCCATCTGATCGACGCGCAGGACGACGGGACCTGCCTCATCTATATCGACCGCCATCTCGTCCACGAGGTGACCAGCCCGCAGGCGTTCGAGGGCTTGCGCGTCACCGGACGCAAGGTGCGGCGGCCCGACGCCACGCTCGTGGTCGCCGACCACAACGTGCCGACGACCGACCGCTCGGCCGGAATATCCGAGCCCGAATCGCGCCTCCAGGTCGAGACCTTGGAGAGCAACGTCAGGGAATTCGCGCTTCCCTATTTCGGCATGACCGACATCCGCCAGGGCATCGTCCACATCATCGGGCCGGAGCAGGGCTTCACGCTTCCCGGCACCACGCTGGTGTGCGGCGACAGCCACACCGCGACCCACGGCGCCTTCGGCTGCCTCGCCTTCGGCATCGGCACCAGCGAAGTGGAGCACGTGCTGGCGACCCAGACCATGATCCAGCGCCGCGCCAAGAACATGCTGATCCGGGTCGAGGGCGCGCTGCCGTTCGGCGTCTGGGCCAAGGACATCATCCTCGCCATCATCGGCCGCATCGGCACCGCGGGCGGCACCGGCCACGTCATCGAGTATGGCGGCAGCACCATTCGCGGCCTCTCCATGGAAGGCCGCATGACGGTGTGCAACATGTCGATCGAGGCGGGCGCGCGCGCCGGGCTCATCGCGCCGGACGACAAGACCTGGGCCTACCTGATGGGACGGCCGATGGCGCCCAAGGGCGGCAAGTGGGAGCAGGCGCTGGCCTATTGGAAAACGCTGCCGTCCGACCCGGGCGCGCACTACGACAGCGAGATCGTGCTCGAGGCATCCGACATCGTGCCGCAGGTGACCTGGGGCACTAGCCCGCAGGACGTGCTGCCGATCACCGGCGCGGTGCCCGATCCCGCCAAGGAAAGCGACGATTTCCGCCGTCGCTCGATGGAGCGCTCGCTCGAATACATGGATTTGAAGCCCGGCACCAGGCTCGCCGACATCCCGGTGCAGCGCGTCTTCATCGGCTCCTGCACCAACGGCCGGATCGAGGATCTGCGCGAGGCTGCCGCGGTGGCGAAGGGCCGCTCCGTGGCGGCGGGCGTCAACGCGATGGTGGTTCCAGGCTCGGGTCTCGTCAAACACCAGGCCGAGGAGGAGGGGCTCGACCGCGTCTTCGTCGCCGCCGGCTTCGAGTGGCGCGAGCCCGGCTGCTCGATGTGCCTCGCCATGAACGCCGACAAGCTCGAGCCGGGCGAGCGCTGCGCCTCGACCTCGAACCGCAATTTCGAAGGGCGTCAGGGGCGCGGCGGGCGCACCCATCTGGTGAGCCCCGCCATGGCCGCCGCTGCCGCCGTCACCGGCCGCCTCACGGATGTGAGGAAGCTGGGGTAGCTTCTAGGTCCGTCGCGCGCCGCGGAAGAGAGCGGCGAGGACGATGGCCGCGACCATCACGCCCAGCGCCGGAATGAGGATCAGGAAGAAGCCGAGGAACGCCAGCACGCCGAGCGCCGCGAGCGCGGCCATGGCGATGAGGCCCAGCACCATGCCGAGCGGCCCCGGCGGGGCGATGAAGACGCGCTGATGCGTCACCCACACCCCATCGGCGCCGCGCCGGCGCGGATCGGCGCGCTCGGGCGGAAGAATCTCGGGCTCCGCCACGGGGTGGCGGGGCTGGCCATCGTCGCGATCGTTGCCCATGCAACCCATGTGGGAGCGCGGACACGGGCGCGCAAGGCGCCGCCCCTGTGCTTGCCTTCGCATTGGGCGTCGGCTAACCATCGCCAATCGCTCGCTTCAAGGGCAGGCCATGGACAAGTTCACCGTCTTGACCGGCGTCGCCGCACCGCTGCCGGTCATCAATATCGACACCGACAAGATCATTCCCGCGCGGCACCTGAAGTCGGTCCGGCGCACGGGCTTCGGCAAGTTTCTCCTCGAGCCGATGCGCTATCGCGCCGACGGCTCGGAGAATCCCGACTTCGTCCTCAACAAGCCGGCCTATCGCAATGCCAAGATCCTGGTCGCGGGCGAGAATTTCGGCTGCGGCTCGTCGCGCGAGCACGCGCCGTGGGCGCTCCTCGATTTCGGCATACGCTGCGTCATCGCACCGTCCTTCGCCGATATTTTCTTCAACAATTGTTTCCAGAACGGCGTGCTGCCGATCAAGCTGCCGCCGGAGACGGTGGCGCTCCTCACCGACGACGCGCAGAAGGGCGCCAACGCGCGCCTCACCATCGATCTCGAGAAGCAAACGATCACCCGCCCCGACGGTTCGACCGTTTCGTTCGACATCGATCCCTTCCGCAAGCATTGCCTCTTGAACGGATTGGACGATATCGGCCTCACCTTGCAGAAGGAGAAGGCGATCACGGGCTACGAAGCGAAGCAGCGCGCCGCGCAGCCCTGGATCTGAGCCATGCCGGCCAACCGCAAGCTCTTGCTCCTGCCCGGCGACGGCATCGGGCCCGAGGTGATGCGCCAGGTGGCGCGCGTGGTCGAATGGTACGACCGGCGCCGCATCGCCAGCTTCGACGTCTCCGAAGACCTGGTCGGCGGCTGCGCCTACGACAAATACGGCACGCCCTTGACCGACGCGACCATGGCGCGCGCGCTCGAGGCCGACGCCGTGCTGCTGGGCGCGGTGGGCGGGCCCAAATGGGACAATCTGCCGTTCGCGGCGAAGCCCGAGCGCGGCCTCCTGCGCCTGCGCAAGGACATGGAGCTCTTCGCCAACATCAGGCCCGCGCTGGTGTTCAAGCCGCTCATCGGCGCCTCCACCTTGAAGCCCGAGGTGGTGGCGGGGCTCGACATCATCATCGTTCGCGAGCTGACGGGCGGCGTTTATTTCGGTGAGCCGCGCGGCATCGAGACCTTGCCCGACGGCACGCGGCGCGGCGTCAACACGCAGGTCTATACGACGCCCGAAATCCGCCGCGTCGCTGCGGTCGCGTTCGAGCTCGCCGCCAAGCGCCAGCGGCGCCTGTGCTCGGTCGAGAAGGCGAACGTGATGGAATCGGGCGTGTTGTGGCGCGAGGAGGTGCAGAAGCTGCACGACGAGGCCTATCCGGGGATCGCGCTCACGCACATGTACGCCGACAATTGCGCGATGCAGCTCGTGCGCAACCCCAAGCAGTTCGACGTGATCGTCACCGACAATCTGTTCGGCGACATCTTGTCCGACTGCGCGGCGATGCTGACGGGCTCGCTCGGCATGCTGCCCTCGGCCTCGCTCGGCGCGGCCGATGCGAGCGGCCGGCGCAAGGCGCTTTACGAGCCGGTCCACGGCAGCGCGCCCGACATCGCCGGCAAGGATCTGGCCAACCCGCTCGCCTCGATCCTGTCGCTCGCCATGATGCTGCGCTATTCCTTCGACCTCGAAGACGAGGCCAAGCTGCTCGAGGCGGCGGTGGTTGCCGCGCTCGAAGGCGGCGCGCGCACCGGCGACATTTTCGAGCCCGGCATGACTCGCGTCTCCACGACGGCGATGGGCGACACAGTGCTGAAGGAGCTCGACAAGCGCGCGTGACGTTAACCATACCGCGCGCCTAATTCGCGGTTTCGCAACCTTCTCTCGGTATACGAGACGTCACCAAGGCCTCACGGGCTGGTGACGGATGTTGCGTATATTCGGCCATTTCGTGCCGGTGCCCGCGCTTGCGCTGGGGTTCTTCGAGGCCATCCTTCTGGCGGTCGCGTTCTACCTCGTGACGGCGCCGGCCGCGGCGCTCCATCTGCAGCTCGTCTCGATTCCGGCGCAGGTCTCGCTCGCGATCGCGGCGCTCGCGGTGCTGGCGATGGTAGCGGTCGGGCTCTATCACCACGACGTCTTCCTCGACCCGCGCCTGATGGCGATCAAGGCGGTGGCGGCGCTCTTGCTGGTGGCGCCGCTCGCGGCCGGCGCCGGCCTTGCGCTGTCGCACGAGACGTTCCCCGGCGCGCTCGACGGCACGCGCGCGGGCTGGGCGGCGTGGTGCCTCAAGGCGAGCTTCGCGTGGATGATGGCGGTCACGCTGACGCGCATCGTCTTCCTGCGCTATGCCGACAGCGATCTGTTCCGGCGCCCGGTCGTAGTGCTCGGCACCGGCGTGCGCGCGGCGCAGATCGCCGACCTGGTGCGGCGCGGCGCCAACCGCTCGTTCTCGGTCAAGAGCTTCGTCCATGCCGGCGGCGATCTGCGCATGGTCATGGGCGCCAAGCTCGATCTCGACCGCTCCGAGGACGATCACGCGCTGGCCGCCCACGCGCGCGAGCTCGGCGCGCGCGAGATCGTGGTCGCGACCGACGAGCGCCGCGGCATGCCGGTGCTGCAGCTTCTCCACTGCAAGCTCGCCGGCGTCAACGTGATCGACTACCTCACCTTTTGGGAGCGCGAGACGCGCAAGGTCGAGCTCGAGGCGCTGCAGCCGAGCTGGCTCATCTTCTCGGACGGGTTCCGTCAGGGCGTCGTGGTCGGCGCCGCCAAGCGCGCCTTCGATTTGGGCGTCAGCCTGGTGCTGCTGGTCTTCACCCTTCCGGTGATGCTCGCCGCCGCGCTCGCGATCGTGCTCGAGGACGGCCGGCCGGTGCTCTACCGCCAGGAACGGGTCGGGCGCGATGGCGCGCAGTTCACCTTGCGCAAGTTCCGCAGCATGCGCGTCGACGCCGAGACGGAGGGCGCGCCGCAATGGGCGTGCAACCGGGATCCGCGCGTGACCCGGACGGGCGCCGTCATGCGCAAGTTCCGCATCGACGAGCTGCCGCAGCTGGTGAACGTGCTGTTGGGCGACATGAGCTTCGTCGGCCCGCGGCCGGAGCGGCCTTATTTCGTCGCCGCGCTGACGCAGAAGATCGCCTATTACGGCGAGCGCCATTCGGTGAAGCCGGGCATCACCGGCTGGGCGCAGATCAATTATCCCTATGGCGCCACGATCGAGGATGCGCGCGAGAAGCTCGCCTACGATCTCTATTACGTGAAGAACCGGACGCTGTTCCTGGACTTCCTGATCCTGCTGCAGACGGTCAGGGTCATCCTGTTCCACGAAGGCGCGCGCTAGAGGCGCGCGTCGGGGCTCAGACCAGGTGGGCGATGAGCCGCGCCGCACCGATGACGAGCGCCCACGACGCCAGCGATGCCGCCAGCAGCCCCGCGCCCCAGAAGCGCAACGGCGCCGCCTCGTCCGCGGCGGTGGTGTCGATCGCCAGAATTCGGGCCTGGGCCTTCATCGCTCGCCTCCTGCGCCAGCGCCGACGAGACTGCGGCCCGAGGCGTTAATTCCCGATGAATCGCCGAAAATTTTACGAAAATCCCCGGTATTATGTAGCAACTGCCACAAGCCATTTTTGCCATCGCAACCATCTATCGCCAGTCGGTAGGTGGGTTGTGCTCGCGCTGGCGGCCGTGGCCGCTTCAATCTGCGTCGTTGCCAATCTGCGCAATTTCATATCGAATGAACAAATCCTCCTTTGCATAAGAGGATGTGAGCTTTCTCAAGGTCTCCGCGTCTGCTGTGATGCTATAAAAGAATCGTGTATGCCTTTCGGTGTTAAAGGCATCGCAGTAAATAAGTTCGCCATAAATGTAGATGCGAGCGCTCCCATCACGGATGCGGCTTATCTCTTCCTCGGTGAAATCACGGTCGCAAATTGCGCGGAAAAAAAATGGCTCGCCTTTCGGATGGAGCACCATGGGCGCGCTGAATTCGCTGGTGATTATTGGCAAGTTCATTCCCGGCCCTGGGGGGTGAGACAAGAGATCGACCTTATATCGTTCCCGCAAATGATGGGCTGGGGTTTGACCAGAATTGGTCAGGCTCACGCGGACGGCGGGGCGAGTTTTTTCGTCAAACGCGAACGTAAATAGTGGAGCACCAGTGACGTACGCGCGCAATTGTCGCCGCGCCACGTCGCGGGCGATAGCCCCCTGCCAGAAGGCGGCGGCAGCCAAGAATCCGGTCATCAATACCAGCCATGGCGTGTAATCAGGCGGCTGTTGGGGTGGGGGAGAGGGTTGCCGCCCGTCGCCTTCCTTTTTCTGGTTATCGCCGCTGTTAGTCTTTGCTTGGCGCGTGGACTGATTTTGGTCGAGGGTGGAAATCTGGGCGGCTGGCTGTTGGTTGCGGTTGCCGCTCTGATTTTGTTTTCCGGCCTTTGGTGACCAAGCTGTGGCTGGAACGAATAAAACTACGGCGACGATCAGCGCAAGTAGCGCCGCCGCTATCTTCCCGAGCGAGTCAGGAACCTCGCCCCGTTTCATCTCGCCATGTCTCGTCGAGCGTGACATGCGGCTTTCCTATCGCCTTCATGCTCGCCATGAAAAACCATGTCGGAAACGCCACGCGGTTGATCTTCATCGTAACCGAGCCTTGGCTTTCCGGCATCCCCGAACGCGCTTGCTCGGCTCGGCAAGCCGCGAGTTTGCCCGACAGCTCGGAGTATTTCCGCATAAGGGCGGAAACGGTGTGGCCGTGGTCCATGCAGCCCGATATGGGACGCGGCAGCGCAGTTTCTTGTGGCGGGTGCTACATAACACCGCAAATCCCCTGCCATCGGCGCGCCCTTAAACGCGAACGGCCGGCCCCGCGAAGGGCCGGCCGTCGATGGCGCGGGAAGACCGATCAGAAGCCGATGATCAGATCGACCGACAAGGTGACCTGGCTGGTCTTGGTGCCGGCGCTGGTCGGGTTGAGAGGCGAGCCGGCCGGAGCCGAGAACTGGCCCTTGTTGGTGACATCGAACGGCTTCAGGCCGCGGCTGCCGCCCACGATCGTGTCGAAGCGGGCCTCGGGCCGGATCATGACATTGACTGGCAGCGACAGCGGCGGCTTGTAGGTGGCGCCGACGGTGAGCTCGCCGATCAGCGCGTTGAAGTCGGCGGCGTTGCTGCAATAGCCGAGCGCCGGCACCAGCCCGCGCTGGGCGTCGGTGTAGCTCAGATTGGTGGTGCCGACGCAAGCGAAGCCGGGGAAAAAGATGCCCGGATGCGCCGCTGTGCCGGCGGTCGAGGTGGCCTTGCCCTGATCCTCGAACCCTTCCATGCGCGCGCCCAGGGTCCACTGGTCGTTGAGGGCGTACGTCACATACTGCGACATGCCGCCGCCGGTGGCCTTGCCGAGGTCGTCGTGGATGACGTTGATCTCGTTCACCGTGGTCCACGCGTCGTTGATCTTGTAGGTGGTCACGACGTCGAAGTACTCGCGCATCGCGGAACTGGCGGAGTGGTTGAACTGGCCGCCGAACGAGCCTTGGCCGGCGGGTGGCGCGGTCAGGAAATTAGACGTGAAGGGGCCGCCCTGCTGGGTGGCGGGATCGCAATTCGGAAAGCATGTGGCCGCGAATTCGGTGAAGCGCGGGTTTTCCGGGCCGGCATGGAGCAGCGCCAGCACGGTGAGGTTCCCGTCCATCAGCCCGTTCAACCCGATGCCGGTAAGGATCTTCGGGAAATAGTTGTTGGCCATGCCCTTGTCGAAGATCGAGTTGTTCGAGCCGGTGTCGAGGCCGAGCCACACATCGATCATGTCGGTGACATGGGTCGTGGTGAGCAGGCCGGTGTGCTTGAACGGCAGGCCGTAATTGAAGATGTAGCTGTGCGAATAGAACGTGTTGCCGGTGGCGTCGATGACCTCGGCGCCGAGCGGCGTCGGATACTGGCCGAGCTTCAAGTCGGTGCCGCCGCCGATGGGGATCGGAATATGCGCCTGCCCGTCGAGCTCGACGATGTCCCATTGGTAGGGGCTCTTGGTGACCCGATCGAACTCGCCGAGGAAGTGGGTCACGCGCGAATCGGTGCCGTACATGCCGGTGAACTTGAAGCCCCACTGCCAGTCGGCGTTCTTGGGGTCGAGATCGCGCTCGACGTTCAGCATCAACTGGTTCATGCGGAACGTGTTGTCGCGATCGGTGAAGGTCTGCCCGAAATTGGTGTTGTTGTCCGGGCTGTCGGGGTTGATGCTCGTGCCGACCTCGACATGCCCCGTCATGCTGATGCCGTAGGGCAGGCTGATCGCCGTCGATGGCGCGGCGGCGGGCGCCGGAGCCGGAGCGGCGGGCGCGGCCGGAGCCTGGGCATCGGCCGGCGTGGCAAGCCCGAACGCGCCCGCGACCCAGATGGCGGCAACCGATGCGATTGGAGTCAGCTTCATGATTCGAGTCCCCTTCAAAAGTTCACCGGTCGGACATCCTTCGCGGATGCCCATTTGGTAGGCGGGATGCCTAGGAATGTGTCATCGTACGCACTCAGAACCCGCCATCCGCGCGGTCCCCTGCGACAACTTGCAAATCGCTTGCCACGGATCACAACGCAGCCAAGTCGGTGTAAGACGTTACCCCCACTAGCATTGCCCCGGCCCACGGGGCAAGGCACAATGGATCAAATCTTTAGACATGTTGCAAAGCAGCAACGGATCATCGGACCCGCCGGTGCAACGCCCAGGGTCGGACCAAGGAGGCCGCTGGTGAAGAAAGTTCTCATCGCGCTCGGCGCGCTGATCGTGCTGGTGATCGCCGCCGCGCTGGCCGCGCCGTTCCTCATCCCGACCGACACCTACAAGGCCCGCCTCATCGCGCTGGTGAAGGATTCGACCGGGCGCGACTTGAAGATCGCCGGGCCGGTCAAGTTCTCGCTCCTGCCGGAGCTCGAGATCGAGGCCGGCGACGTCTCGTTCGCCAACGCTCCGGGCGCGCATTTCCCCGACATGATGCGGCTCAAGAAGCTCGAGGTGCGGCTGCGCGTCCTGCCGCTGCTGCACGGCGCGATCGAGGTCGGCAGCTTCGTTCTGACATCGCCGCAGATCGCGCTCGAGATCGACAAGAGCGGCAAGCCCAATTGGGTGTTCGCGCCCGCCGCGCCGCCGCCCGCGCGCGCCGGCACGGCGCCGCCCGCGGCGCCATCGGCCGCCGGCGGCAATCCCGCCGGCGCACTGTCCGAACTGCGCCTCGACGATGTCCGCCTGGTCGACGGCTCGGTGAGCTACCGCGACGACCGCGCCACCACCGCGGAGCAGCTCGACGCCATCGACATGAAGCTGTCGCTGCCGAGCCTCGACAGCCCGTTCGCGGCCGACGGCTCCGCCGTATGGCACGCCGAGAAGATCGCGCTCACCGTCGCCATCGCCAAGCCGCGGGCGCTCATCTCCGGCACCGAGGGCGGCTTCCAGATCAAGCTCGCGGCCACGCCGGTGTCGTTCAATTTCGCCGGCACGGCGACCGGATTGCCGCCGTCCAAGCTCGGCGGCACGGTCGATCTCGCCATTCCCTCGGTGCGCGGTCTCGCCAAATGGGCGGGCGCGCCGCTGCCGCCGGGCCCGGTGCCCGAGAAGATCGCGATCAAGGGCCGCATCGACATGGCCGGTCCAAAAATGTCATTCAGCGACGCCGACATCGCCATCGACGCGATCACCGCCAAGGGCTCGCTCGCGGTCGATACCGGCGGCCAGCGCCCCGCCCTCACGGGCACCCTCGCGATCGCCAAGCTCGACGTGAACCCCTATCTGCCGCCGCCGCCCGCCGCCGGAGCCCCCGCTTCGCCCGCCGGCGTACCCGGCGCGGCGCCGGGCAAGGCGGCGCCCCCGGCCGCTGCCGCCGCGGGCTGGAGCGACGCGCCGATCGACACCTCGGCGCTGGCGATGGCCGACGGCGATTTCGATCTCACCGCCGGCGCCATCGTGTACCGCAAGATCGAGATCGGCCAGAGCGCGCTCGACGTCCACTTGAAGGGCGGCAAGCTCACCGCCAATCTCAGCAAGCTATCGCTCTATCAGGGCCAGGGCCAGGGCAAGGTCGCGCTCGACGGGAGCGGCGCGACGCCGGCGCTGGCGATGACCTTCGCCTTGTCCGGCGTGCAGGTCGAGCCGCTGCTCGCCGCCGCCGCCGGGATGGACAAGGTCAGCGGCACCGGCAAGCTCAACATCGACGTCACCGGCACCGGCAAGAGCCAGCGCGCGCTGATCGCGACGCTCGGCGGCAAGGGCGCGGTCGATCTCGCCAACGGCCAGATCAAGGGCGTCAACCTGATCGGGCTCGCCGCCAACCTGACGGCGCCGGTGACCGGCGCCAACAGCGACGCGCGCACCGATTTCGGCAGCCTCACCGGCACTTTCACGATCGCGAAGGGCATCGTCAAGAACGACGATCTGAAGCTCGAATCGGGCCTCGTGCCGGTCACCGGCAACGGCACCGTCGACCTGCCCGACCGCACCGTCGACTACCACGTGACGGTGAGCCCCGCGGGCGCGATCGGCGTGCCCATCGCGGTCACCGGCCCGTGGGACAACCTCAGCTATCGGCCGGACCTGGGCGCGGCGCTGCAGGGCGCGGCCAAGTCGCCGGGCGCGGTGCTCAATCAGCTCCGCAATCTCGGCGGCAACGCGGCCGGCGCCGGCGGCAACGTCGGCTCGGGCGCGATGGACAAGCTCAAGGGCCTGTTCGGGAAGTAGGGCTTGTTCGGGAAGTAGCGCCGCGATACCAGTCGAGGATCTCGTCGCCGGTCCAGAACGCGACGCCGCGGTGGCCGCGCGCATAGGCGAGGAACGCCTCGAGATACTTGATCCGGTGCGGCACGCCGGTAATGTAGGGATGGATGGCGAAGGACAGGATCTTCGCGCGCTCCGCGCCCTCCGCATAGAGCCGGTCGAACTGATCGCAGGCGCGCGCGAGAAAGACGTCGGACGTTTGATGCTGCACCGTCGCGAGCGGGATGTCGTTGAGCTCGACCGTATAGGGCAGCGTCACCAGCGGACCGTGCGATGTGGCGATCACGGTGGGCTCGTCGTCATAGACCCAATCGCCGATATACTGCACGCCCGCCTGCGCCAGGAGGTCGGGGGTCTCGAAGGTCTCGGTCAGCCCCGGCCCGAGCCAGCCGCGCGGACGCGTGCCGGTGAAGGCCTCGAGCCGGTCGAGCGAGCGCGCGATGGTGGCGCGCTGGTCGGCGAGCTGATGGATCGGCATCTGCACATAGGAGTGGCCCATGAACTCCCAGCGCCGCTCGCGCGCGGCCTCGGCGACGCGCGGATAGCGGTCCACCACCTCGGCGTTGATCGACAAGGTGGCGCGCGCGCCGATGCGGTCCAAGGCGGCGAAGAAGCGCCACACGCCGACGCGCATGCCGTATTCGTGCCAGCTCCAGTTGGCGACGTCGGGCATGACCGCGACGCCGGTCGGCGCCGGCAGTACCTGGCGCGCCATCGGCCGCTCGATCTCCCACACTTCGAGATTGACGATCGGCCAGATCACCAGCCGCACGCCCGGCGGCAGGACGAGGGACGGGCGATCGACGATGGCGGAGTAGGGGGCGCGGTCGCGGGGCTGCAAATCTTCCCTCCCTCTCAACGGTGCGGCGCGGAGCATAGGCCGCGCGGAAGCCGAGGCAATGCCGGAGGCTGACGACCTCGCCAGCCTGCGCGCGAGCGGCCTGGCGCAGCAGCGCGCGGGCCAGCACAAGGCGGCGATCCAGATCTTCGAGATCGTGCTGCGGCGCGGCGGCGGCGACGCGGCGCTGTTGTGCCGGCTCGGCGAGAGCTACGAGCGGATCGGCGACGCCGGGCGCGCCGACGAAGCCTATGCCCGCGCGATCGAGCACGATCCGAATTTCGCCTTGGCCTATCGCAGCGCGGCCGACCTCGCGCTCCGGGCGCGCGCCGTCGCCGCCCGGGTCGGCCAGAGCGAGACCGCCGAGGCGCTGCGCCAGGGTGCGTTCCGCTATCTCGCCGCGCTCGGCGGGCGGCTCCTGGGCGAGGGCGCGTGGCGCGAGGCCGAGGCCGAGTTCCGCCATGCGCTGGCGCTGGCGCCCGACGATTGGGCCGCGCGCGTCGATCTCGGCCGCGCGCTGCTCGAGCAGGGCCGCGCCGGCGACGCCGAGATCGAGCTCCGCAACGGCCTGAGTGTCGCGCCCGGCCAGGCGATGGCGCATTTCACGCTTGGCCTGGCGCTGCGCCGGCAGGGGCGAAACGACGAGGCCGAGGCGGCGCTGCGCCAGGCGCTGGCGCTCGACCCCGGCCTTGCCGCGGCCAGCGCCGAGCTGGCGCGGATCGCGGCCGGCCGGGGCGTGACGGAACCGTGACCGAGGACTCGCGACTCGCGGCCCTGCCCGTTCGGTCGGGCTGGATTTCGCTTCCGCCCGCCCCATCAGCGGCGCGACGCGACCGCCGCGCCGGCCGCGGCGCGGCGCGTGCCGCGGATGGACGAATGAAACGTTCGCATCCCATGAACAACGCTGTGCTGCAAGAATGATATACGTACGGTTTTTCCGTAATGGAACGGCGGCGGCGGGGCGGGCGCAGGCTGCCGGGCCGGATCGGCGGGGCCGTGCCCGCGACGCGGGGGAGCGGCCCGGTACGGCGGTGTTGCAGGGGCGCAACAGGGATCGTCAATCGGCGCGCCAAGCGGTTTCGAGACTTGCTCATAGGCCTCGGCTCGGTCTGAATTAACCATCGGCGGCGTGGGTCCGATTGCGTAGGCCGTCAACGCGGAACATTTTACTGGGGGAATGAATGAAAAAGTCACGCAGCTTCTTGTCGGCGACCGCGCTGGGCAGCTTCACGGCCGCTGCCGCGCTGCTGGTCGGGCTTTCGGGCGCACAAGCGCAAGCGCCCTCGCCGGGCCCGGCGCTATCGGGCGCCGGTTCGTTCCCCGGCTCCTTCATCGTGCCAGGCACGAACACCTCGCTGCATATCGGCGGCGTCATTTCGCTGGACATGCAGTATGACACCACCGAGTTCGACGGCGGCGTGAGCCCCGGCGCGCACGACAACGAATATCCCGCCGCGACGGGCGTGCAAGGCGCCGGCGCGGCGTTCTCCAGCACGGGCAACAACTCGCACGGCGTGTTCCGCATGACGGATCAGACGTCGCGGCCGAACTTCGAGACCCGGACGCCGACGCCCTACGGCGAATTGAAGACCTACATCGAAATCGACTTCGCCGGCTCGGTCAGCATCGGCGGCGTCGGCTCGGCCAACCCGGCCGCCGGCCCGTCTCCCGCCGGCCCCGGCCCGACCGCCGGCACGCCGTGCTGCTCCAACACCAGCGTCGCGCGCCTCAAGCAGGCTTACGGCACCTTGGGTCCGTGGCTGTTCGGCATGACCAACAGCCTGTTCTCGGATCTCGATGCGTGGCCGGACAGCTTGAACGGCGGCGGCGACGCGGGCGGCTATGACTTCAACGGCACCCGCTACAACCCGCAGATCCGCTACACCTACCTGCTGCCGAACGGCATCAGCCTGGCGGCGGCGATCGAGACGGTCACCACCGGAGCCCTGGTGGTGTCCTCGGTCAACGGCGCCTTGACGTCGGGCATGAACGTGGTGTCGACGCCGCTCGACGGCTTCCAGGGGCCGACCAGCAACTTCACCGGCGCGGCGAGCGGGACCCAGAACGGTAGCTATGGCAGCTGCGGTACGGCTACAGCTTCCGTCTTCATCGCGAACTGCTCGGCGACCACATACAACAACTTCGACGAACCCGGCATGAGCCAGAAGATACCGGCGTTCATCGGCAGCGCCCGTATCGACCAGCCCTGGGGCCACACCTCCTTCCACTTCGTCGTCGCGGAGGCTCGTCTCCAAAACCAGATCACGACCTCGAGCCCGGCGGCCGGATCGCCGTTCGGCCTCGGGCCGGGCTTCATGCAGGGCGACCATCTCTCCAAATGGGGATACCAGCTCCAGGAATCTGGCCATTTGAACACGATTGGCCGCGACAAGTTGACCTGGATGCTCAACTACGGCAGGGGCGCGGGGCAGTTCAACGACTCCCTCGCCGAGCTCGGCTCCCAGTGGGAAGAGACGCTGGTTTGCTCGGTCGGCGGCAACCCGTACACGAACACTTGGACCCACAATTGGGACTGTTCTGAGCCGCGCACGATGGGCATTACCTTGGGCTACTCGCATGCGTGGACGGACGAGTGGCGTTCCGGCATTTCGGCGGGCATCGACGAGGTCAGCAAGCCGTCGGCGGCTGGCCTGTGGCTGCAGCCGGGTGGGATCCGGAATGCCGCTGGCGGGTTCGTGGGTGCCGCGGCTGGTGCCGCCGCTTCCGGACAGACTCTTGGCACGAATTCGGGACAGACCTCGGCTCTGGCCTTGATCGAGAAGCGGCATCTCTCGGCCAATGCCAGCATCATGTGGTCGCCGCTCCCGGCGGTGCAGTTCGGCGCCGAGTTCCAGTGGTACCACCGCGTCGTCCAGTCGGGCGCCTCGGGCTCGCACGAGCGCATCGAGACCCAGGCTCTGTTCAAGTTCTAAGCCGGCAACCGGCTTCGACCTCGACCCGCCAGCCGCAAGGCTGGCGGGTCTTGCTTTTTCGGGGTCTCAGTGGCCGGCCGCGGCGAGTCCGTCGTGTGACACGCCCATCAGCGCGTTGAGGCGCTCCGGCGCCTCGAGCAGGACGCGGCTCGCACCTTCATAAACGATGCGGCCGCGATCGAGCACGATGGCGGCCTCGGCGAAGTCGAGCGCGATGCGCGCATGCTGCTCGACCAGCAGGATGGCGAGATCGTCCTCGCGCTTCAATCGGGCGAGGCCCGCCAGCACCGCCTCGACGATGACCGGCGCCAGCCCCTCGAGCGGCTCGTCCATCAGCAGCAGCGCGGGATTGCCCATCAGCGCCCGGCCGATGCTCAGCATCTGCTGCTCGCCGCCCGACAGCTCGTTGCCGCGATTCCGGCGCCGCTCGGCGATCGAGGGAAAGAAGTCGTAGACGCGCTCGGTGGTCCACACCGCCTTCCTCGGTCCTTTGCGGGCCGCCACCGTGAGGTTCTCGGCCACGGTCAGCGACTTGAAGATCTCGCGCTCCTGCGGCACGTAGCCGATGCCGAGGCGCGAGCGCCGATAGGGCGCCATCGCCGCCAGCTCCTGCCCGGCGAAACGGATCGAGCCGCCGTGGAGCGTGGTGTGCCCCATGATGGTTGCGAGGAGCGTCGATTTGCCGACGCCGTTGCGCCCCAGTATGGCGAGCGTGCCGCCGGCGCGGACGCCGGTCGTGACGCCTTCGAGCACGACGGTGTCGCCATATCCGGCGCGCACGCCGTCCAAGGCGAGCGCGAGCGCGACATCGGCCCCGGCTTCGCTCACGCCGGCTCCCTTTCGCCGAGATAGACCTGGCGCACGCGCGGATCGGCGGCGATCTCCTGCGGCGGCCCCTCGACCAGGACCGCGCCCTGCACCATCACCGTGATGCGCCGCGCCAGGCGGAACACCAGGTCCATGTCGTGCTCGATGATGAGCACCGCGATCCCGGTCGGCAGCCGCTCGATCATCTCGATGATGGTGCCGCTCTCGGCCGAGGGCACGCCGGCCGCGGGCTCGTCGAGCAGCAGCACCTTGGGATCGAGCCCCAGCGCCACCGCGATCTCCACGAGGCGCTGGCGGCCATAGGCCAGCTCCTTCACCGGCCGCAACGCCTCGTCGGCGATGCCGAGACGCTCCAGCAGCGCATAGGCTTCCGCGATGACGGCGCGGCGCGAGCCTGACGGGCGCAGCATGTCGCCCCCGACGCCGTGCCGCTCGCCCACCGCCAGGGTCACGTTCTCCAGCACCGACAGGCCGCGGAACAGGGCGGTGATCTGGAACGTGCGCACCAGCCCGCGCTTGACGCGCTGCGCCTGCGCCAGGCGGGTGATGTCGTGGCCGGCGAGCATGATCCGGCCCGCGCTCGGCTGCAGCGCGCCGGTGACCAGGTTGACGAAGGTGGTCTTGCCGGCGCCGTTGGGGCCGATCAAGGCGTGGCGCGCGCCGGGCTCGAGGCGAAAGTCGATGTCGTTGGCGACGCGCAAGGCGCCGAAGCTCATCGACAGGCCTTGCGTCTCGAGCGCCGCCTCGCTCACCGCGCCCTCCGCCGCAGGCGCCGGATCAGCCGGTCGGCGAAGCCGAAGGCGCCGCCCGGTGCGAACACCACCACCAGCACCAGGATGAGGCCGATCCAGAAATACCAATAGACCGGATCGACCTCGGCGAACTGATCCTGCAGGATCATGTAAAGCGGCACGCCGATGAAGGCGCCATAGAGCCGCCCGACGCCGCCCAGGATCAGCATGATGAGGACCGCGCCGGAACGGTCGAAGCTCAGGACGCCCAGGCCCACGAACGCCGTGGTCTGCGCGATGAGCGCGCCGGCGACGCCCGCCATCCCCGCCGCGATGGTGTAGATGGCGAGGCGCCGCCAGAACACGGGCGAGCCGATCGCGTGCATGCGGCGCTCGTTCTCGCGGATCCCGGTGAGCGAGCGCCCGAACGGCGAATGCACGATGTTGCGCGCCACGATCCAGCTCGCGAACAAGGCCGCGCCGCAATACCAATAGGCGACCTTGCCGAAGAGATCGAAGCGGAAGCCCAGGACCGGCCACACATCCATGCCGCCGAGCCCGTCGGCGCCGCCGGTAATGGGTGTCGCCTTGTTGGCCGCCTCGTACAGCATGGTCGCGACCACCAGGGTCAGCATCAAGAGTGTCAGCCCCTGGGTCCGCAGCACCACCGCGCCGCTCACGAAGCCCACCGCGGCGGCGGCGAGCGCGGCGACGAGAAGACCGGTGATCGGCTCGCCCCAGCCATGCGCGGCGAGGAGGCCCGCGACATAGGCGCCGGTGCCGAAGAACGCCGCATGTCCGAGCGTGACGATCCCGGCATAGCCGAGGATGAGATCGAGCGACAGGCCGAACAGGATGGTCGCGAGCACCTGCGCGCCGAGCGCGAGATAATCGGGGAAGACGAAATATGCCCCGACCATGAGCACCCAGGGAATGGCCTCGGCCCAGTGCAGGCGGTGACGCCGCGAGAAGGCGTCGATCACGGCGGCGGCGGCGAGCGGCGTCGCGGTTTCGGCCGTCATGCGTGACCGAACAGGCCTCGCGGCCGCCACAGCAGGATGACCAGCGTCAGAGCGTAGATGAAAAACGCGCCGAACTCGGGCAGCAGATACTTGAACCCGGTGTCGGCGACGCCGAGGAAAAGCGCGGCGAAGAACGGCCCGCTGATCGAGCCCAGCCCGCCCACCGAGACGACGATGAGGAAATAGATCAGGTGCTCGAGCGCATAGCCCGGCTCGATCGCGAGTATCTCCGCGCCCAGCGAGCCCCCCAGCGCCGCCAGCCCGCTGCCGAGCGCGAAGGCGCAGGTGAACAGGAGCGAGGTGTTGACGCCGACCGACTGCGCCATGCGCCGGTTGTCGACGGCGGCCCTGATCTGCGCGCCGAACCTGGTGCGCTCGAGCCCGAGCCACAGCGCCGTCACCAGCACCGCGCCGCTGGCGATGAGAAAGCTGCGATAGGTGGGAAACTCGCGAAAGCCGAGCTCGATCTGCCCCGACAGCGCCGGCGGCGGATGGAACGGCTGCGCCAGCGGCCCCCACACGAATTTCGCCGCCGCCACCGACATGAAGGCGAGGCCGATCGTGAGCAGCACCTGATCGAGCTCGTCCTTGCCGTAAAGGCGGCGATAGAGCCAGCGCTCCAGCGGCACGCTCGCGATCATGGCGGCCAGCACGCCGCCGGCGATCGCCGGCGCGAACGGCACGCCCACGCGGCTCATCAGCGTGGTCGCGACATAGCCGCCGGCGGCGGCGAACACGCCGTGCGCGAGATTGACGAAGCCCATCAGGCCCATCGTCACCGACAGCCCGACCGAGACGAGATAGAGCACCATGGCGAAGGCGAGGCCATGGAACAGGATGCTGACGGCGGCGGCGAACGCGTCGGCCATGACGAGGCTGCCGGACGCGTCGTGCGCGAGGCTAGGCCGAGGCGCGCGGCAGGATCACTTCGCCGCCGCGTAAGGCTGTCCCAGCGCGTTCATCATGCCGAGATTCTCGAACTCGACATCGACCAGCTTGCCGCCCTGATTCTCGACCCGCCGCATATAGACGTTCTGGACGATATTGCGCGTCGCGGGATCGATCATCACCGGACCCTTGGGCGAGTTGTCGTCCTTCCAGGTCGAGAAATACTTCATCGCCTCGTCGCCGGAGAACTTGCCCTTGGTCTTGCCGATGAAGTCGTAGATCATCTTCATCCCGACCCAGGCGTCCGCGGACTCGAAATCGGGCGGCATTTTGTCGCCGTATTCCTTGTACCAGGCCGCGACGAATTCCTTGTTGGCGGGGCGCGCCGCGTCGGAGGTGTAGATGCCCGAGGTGACGAGGCCGACCGCCTGGTCGCCGATGTTGCGCATCTCCTCGTCGGGAACGAGGTCCTCGGTCGAGATGAGCGTGATGCCCGCGCCCTTGAGATCGAGATCCCGCGCCGCCTTCATGATCGCGGTCGCCTGCGGTCCCGCCGGCACGAAGATATAGAGGAGGTCGGGCTTGGCGTCCTTAACGCGCTGCAGGAACGGGGCGAAGTCGGGCGTGGTCGGCGGCGCCGGGAACTTCACCTGGCCGAGCACCTGGCCGCCGGCCTCGGTGAAGGATTTGGCGAAGGCGTCCGCGCCCTCGTTCCCCGGCGCGTAGTCGCTGGCCGCGGTGTAGGCCTTCTTGTAGCCCTGCTTCGCCGCCCATTTGCCGAGCGGGTAGGCCTGCTGCGTCAGGGTGAAGGAGGTGCGCACCATGTAGGGCGACATGCCGACGGCCTGAATCGCCGCGGCATTGAGGCTGACGACCGGGAGCTTCGCCTCGGTCGCGACCGGCGCCACCGACATGAAATTGGGCGACCACACGAACCCGGTCAGCAGGTTGACGTGATCGCGGGTGACGAACTCCTGCGCCAGTCGCTTCGAGGTCTCCGGATTGGCGCCGGTGTCGTCGCGCTCGATGATCTCGACCTTGACGCCCGCCGGCAGGTCCTTCTGATGCAACTTGTCGTAAAGCTTCCAGCCGCGATTCATCATGTCGCCCTGCTGAGCGGTCGGCCCAGAGTAGGTGCTGACGACGCCGATCTTGA
The DNA here is from genome assembly GCA_035604615.1 of Allostellaceae bacterium. Lineage (GTDB taxonomy): Bacteria > Pseudomonadota > Alphaproteobacteria > ATCC43930 > CGMCC-115725 > DATJLY01. The sequence continues at coordinate 19,309 of DATNID010000073.1, forward strand.
CGGTCTGGGCGGCGGCCGTGCCGGCCGTCAGGGCGAGCCCGGCGATCACCGGCGCCGCCAATAGCGTCTTGTGCATTCTTGTATCCTCCCTCGCTGCCGCCGCCGCGCAGAACCGGGGACGGGGGCGCCGGGCACTATAGGCGGCGCTACCGCGGCAGGCAACAAAGCGGGGAAACGATAATGGGGATTGACGCGCGGCCGCGGTGCGCCGGCCGCTGGCGCCGCTCAGACGACGATGTCGATGTACCGGCCGCGCGTCGGCGACTGGTCCGTCGTGCGCTGGTCGCGCGGCGCGGAAGTCTTCGCCGAGGGGATCACAATGTCGGAGGCGCGGCGCGCGAACAGCGCGGCCTCGCGCTGGCTCGAAGCAGGCGGAATGACGGTCTGTTGATTGCTAACGATGCGCACGAGGCCAACTCCAACGAAAGCGAGACGAAGTCTAGCATCATCACGCTTGCGATTGCAATCATTGCGTGCGTTAGGGTTAACGCCGCGCGGCCTGCACCAGCGCCGCGACGCCCGGCAATTCGCGCCCCTCGAGCCATTCGAGGAACGCGCCGCCCGCGGTCGAAACATAGCTGAAATCGTCGCTCACGCCGGCAGCCGCGAGCGCGGCCACCGTGTCGCCGCCGCCGGCGACGCTCTTGAGCGTACCGGCGCGCGTGAGTTCGGCCGCGCGACGCGCGATCGCGGTGGTGCCCTCGTCGAACGGCTTGGTCTCGAACGCGCCGACCGGCCCGTTCCACACCAACGTGCGGCAGCGCCCGAGCGCCTCGCCGATCAGGGTGACGCTCCTGGGACCGATATCGAGGATCATGCGATCCTCCGGCACGCGGTCGATCGCGACGATCTGCGTCGCGACGCCCGCCGCGAGCTGCGCCGCTACCACCGCGTCGACCGGCAGCATCAGCGTCTTTCCCGTGTCGCGCGCGTGCGCCACCAGGCGCCGCGCCGTCTCCGTCATGTCGTGCTCTACCAGCGAGGCGCCGACCGCGATGCCTTGGGCGAGGAGCAGCGTGTTCGCCATCGCGCCGCCGATCACCAGCACGTCGACCTTGCCGAGCAGGAAATCGAGGAGATCGAGCTTGGTCGCGATCTTGGCGCCGCCCACGATCGCCATCACCGGCCGTTGCGGCGTCTCGAGCGCGGCCGCGAGCGCCTCGAGCTCGGCCTGCATCAGGCGGCCCGCGACCGCCGGCATGAGATGCGCGATCGCCTCGGTCGAGGCGTGCGCGCGATGCGCCGCCGCGAAGGCGTCGTTGACATAGAGGTCGCCCAGCGCTGCGAGCTGGCGCGCGAAGCCGGGATCGTTGGCCTCCTCTTCCGGGTGGAAGCGGAGGTTTTCCAGGAGTGCCACGCCGCCCGCGGGAAGCGCCGCAACGGCATCGCGCGCCTCGGGACCGATGCAGTCGGCGGCGAAGGCGACGCGGCGTCCGCCCAGGGCGCGCGACAATTCCGCCGCGACCGGCTTCAGCGACAGCGCCGGGTCCCGGCCCTTGGGCCGGCCGAGATGGGACATCGCCACCACCCGCGCGCCCTTGCCGACGAGCTCCAGGATGGTCGGTGCCGTGCGCTCGATGCGGGTCAGGTCGCCGGCCACGCCGTCCTTCACAGGCACGTTGAGATCGGCGCGTAGCAGCACGGTCTTGCCCTTGGGGTCGATGTCGTCGAGCGTCAGGAATTTGGCCATGGGCTTGCCTTGGCTCGGCACGCTGTGCGGTGATGGCGAGACGCGTTCAGGCGTCGTTGGGCGGAACCCAGGGGATGCAGGCGACCTCGATCCCCTCCTCGGCCAGCTTCTGGGATTCGGCCGGGGTGGCGTCGCCATAGATGCCGCGCGACGGGGCCTCGCCGCGATGCATGCGGCGCGCCTCCTCGGCGAAGCGAGGGCCGACATTGTCGCAGTTGGTCTCGACCTGCTTGCGCAGTTCCTGGAGCGCCCGGCGCAGCTCGGCAGGATTCCGCGGCGCAGCGGCAGGCGATGCCGGCGGCGCCGGAGCCGCTTCGGTCCGCTGTTCCGCTTGCCGTTCCCCCCGGTCCGAGCGCGAGCGGCCGAGCCGCGGCGCCATCGGCGCCTTCTCGACCGCTTCGTCGCCGCATTCCGGGCAGGCGATTTCGCCGCGCGCGTGCTGCCGGTCATAGGCCGCGTTGTCGCGGAACCAGCCGTCGAATTCGTGCTCGGCCGAGCATTTGAGCTTGAACAGGATCATCGCCGGCGCCGGATCATTCCTGGGATGGCGGCATTCTGGCCGCCTTGTCCTCAGATAAGATTAGCAGTTTCAACGATCAAGTGCCAATCGGGTTGGCTGGCTGGGTTCATTCGGCGGCGAGGCCGTCGGGCCGGGGCGGAGCCCACGGCCGGTCGTGGCCGAGCGAGGGCACGGCGCGGCGCGCCTCCTCGGTCTTGGCGGGGTCGATCTCGGCCAGGATGAAACCCGGCCCGTCCTCGGCCTCGGCCAGGATCTCGCCCCAGGGCGCCACGATCAGCGAATGACCGTAGGTGCGGCGGCCCTCGGCGTGCTCGCCCGACTGCGCCGGGGCGAACACGAAGCAGAAGGTCTCGATCGCCCGCGCCCGCAGGAGCACGTGCCAATGGGCGCGGCCGGTCGGCACGGTGAAGGCCGAAGGGATGGTGAGGAAGCGTGCGCCCGCCTGCGCCAGCGCCCGATAAAGCGCCGGAAAGCGCAAATCGTAGCATACGGTCATGCCCAGCACGCCCCACGGCAGGCGCGCCAGGGCGGCCTGCTCGCCGGGGCGGAAGGCGGCCGATTCGCGATAGTTCTCGCCGTTCTCCAGCGCCACGTCGAACATGTGGATCTTGTCGTAGCGCTGAACTACCTCGCCGTCGGGTCCGATCAGGATCGAGCGGTTGCGCAGGCGCTCGTCGTCGCCGTCCCGCACCACGATCGAGCCGAGCAGCAGCCACGCGCCGGTCTCGCGCGCCAAGGGCCGAAAGGCGGCGAGCATGGGGTGCTCCGCCTCGGTCCGCGCCTTGTCGCGCCGAAGCCCGCGCCGCGGCTCGATCATGTCGCTGACCTCGGGCGTCATGATGAGCCGGGCGCCGGCGTCGCGGGCGCGGCGCACCAGGTCGGACGCGGCGGCGATGTTGGGTTCGACCTCGCGGCCGGAGGTGAGCTGGATGCAGGCGGCGATGAAGCTGCCGCTCACCGCGCGATCCCGAGCATCGGGTCGAGCTTGCCGGCGCGGTCGAGCGCCAACAGCTCGTCCGAGCCGCCGATATGGACGCCGTCGATGAAGATCTGCGGCACGGTGGTGCGGCCGCCGGCGCGCGCGATCATCTCGTCGCGGCGCGCGGTGTCCTCCAGCACGTCGACATTCTCGTAGGCGACGCCCTTGCGCTCGAGCAGAGCCTTGGCGCGCGCGCAATAGCCGCAGAACATCGTCGAATAGATCTCGACCCGTGCCATCGCGTCACCTGCCACGCCGACCCCATCTCATCTAATGATTGCCGCGCTCCGGTCAAGCCTCCTCTCGCACCGTGCGCGCCAAGGTCAGCGCATCGACTCGCGCCGCGCCCGCCCGCAGCAGCACGCGCGCGCATTCCTCGAGCGTGGCCCCGGTGGTGAACACGTCGTCGACCAGCACGATGCGGCGCCCGCGCGCGTCGCGGCCGCGCTTCAAGGCAAAGGCGCCGGCGACGTTGCGGCGGCGCGAGGCGGCGTTGCGCTTGCCTTGCGACGGGGTTCGCCGGCGCCGCACCAGCCAGTCGGCCCCCACCGGCGGCCCGCCCGCCCCGGCGAGTGCGTGCGCCAGCACCGCCGCTTGGTTGTAGCGCCGCGCGAACAGCCGGGTCCAATGCAGCGGCACTGGCACCAATAGGTCCGCATCGGCCAGCAGCTCGGCCCCGGCGCGCCGCATCCAGGTGCCGAGCGCGGGCGCCAGCTGCAGACGGTCGCCATGCTTGAAGGCGAGGATGAGGCGGCGGCTGTGCTCGTCATAGCGCATCGCCGCGCGCGCGCGCTCGAACTTGGGTCGCGCCTTGGCGCAAGTGCCGCACAGCGCGTCCGCGCCCTGCTCATAGGAGAAAGGCAAGCCGCAGCAGGCGCAGCACGGCGCCCCCAGGAACGTGATGGCGCGCCAGCAGCCGGCGCACAGGGCGTGCGCCTCGCCCACGCTCGCGCTGCAAGCGAGGCAGCGCGGCGGCAGCAACAGATCGAGCGCGGCGCCGGCGGCGCGGCGCAGGGACGGGGCGTGCGCGAGCATCCTCACCCTGGCGATGGGACAGGCCGGCGCGGCGCTTGTCAACCGGACTTCGAGCGCGCGGCGTGGCATAGTGGCGGGATGGCGTCCTTGTCGCCCAGCCAGGTGTTCGATCTCGCCGCCGTGCGCCTTCATCGCGCGCGGGCGGCGGCGCGGCGGGATGCGGTCGATTTCCTCGCCGCCGAGGCGGCCGACCGGCTCGCCGACCGGCTCCAGGACATCAATCGCCGCTTTCCCGTGGCGCTCGATCTCGGAAGCGGTCTCGGCGCGCTGGGACGGGCGCTGACCGGACGCGGCGGCATCGAGCGCCTGGTGTCGTGCGATCCGGCCTTGGCCTGCGCGCGCCGGGCGCCATCGCCCCGGGCCGTGGCCGAGCCCGAGATGCTGCCCTTCGCGCCCGCCGCGTTCGATCTCGTCATCAGCAACCTCGCGCTGCACTGGACCAACGATCTGCCGGGCGCGCTGGTGCAATTGCGAAGCTGCCTCAAGCCCGACGGGCTCCTGCTCGCGACGATGTGGGGCGGCGAGACGCTGGGCGAGCTGCGCCGCGCGCTCATCGAGGCGGAGCTAGAGGAGGAGGGCGGGGCCAGCCCGCGCGTCTCGCCCTTCGCCGACATCGCCGATCTCGGCGGCCTGTTGCAGCGCGCCGGTTTCGCGCTGCCCGTCGTCGATGGCGACCGCATCGAGGTGACATATCCCGACGCCTTCGCCCTGATGCGCGACCTACGCGCGATGGGCGAGAGCAACGCCGTGATCGAGCGCCGCAAGTGCTTCACCCGCCGCACCACCTTGGTTCGCGCCGCCGCGCGCTATGCCGCACTCTTCGGCGATGGCGACGGCCGCATCCCGGCGTCGTTCCAACTCATTACTCTGACCGCCTGGGCGCCGCACGAGAGCCAGGCGCGGCCGCTTCGTCCCGGCAGCGCCAGCCGGCGCCTGGCCGACGCGCTCGGTACCATCGAGCGCCCCGCCGGCGACACGGCGACGCCCTGAGGCGAAATGGCTTGGGGATGGATTTTCCCCATCACCGGTGAGTCCCGGGGAGAAATCGGTTTCGCCAGACTGTTCAACCATTTGCGGCACCGCAGTCGGGGGGCCAAGCGCGGCATAATAGACGCATGAGATCGAGCCTTACGCGCTTGCTTTGGCGGCCCGCTTGCGGCCTCATCCGGGGAGAGACGGAGAGCGCCATGGCAGAGGCGAAGACCTTGTTCCCGCAGGAGCCCACATCCGACGCCGGCCTGGCGCCGCGCACCGGCATCCTGCCCTATCAGCAGCTTCGCGCCATGCTGCGCGAGCACGAGATCGTCTCGCTCGAGGCCGAGATCGGGGCCGACCAGGTGCAGCCGGCGAGCCTCGACCTGCGGCTCGGGTCCAAGGCCTATCGCGTCCGTGCCAGCTTCCTGCCCGGCCGGCACGCGACCGTGATGGAGCGCATCGAGCAGCTCGACGGCTACGCCATCGACTTGTCCGCCGGCGCCGTGCTCGAGAAGGGCTGCGTTTATGTCGTGCCGCTGATGGAGCAGCTTGCTCTCTCCGGCGCGAGCGGCGTCACCGGCTTCGCCAATCCCAAGAGCTCGACCGGCCGGCTCGACATCCTGACCCGCCTCATGACCGACCGCAGCGAGGCGTTCGACCAGGTCGAGCGCGGCTACCAGGGTCCGCTCTACATCGAGATCGCGCCGCGCACCTTCAGCATCGTGGTGCGCGCGGGAACGCGGCTCAACCAGGTCCGCTTCCGCCGCGGTTCGCCGCAAATCGCGGCCAGCGAGATCCAGCGCCTTCAGGGCGAGGGCCAGCTCGTCCAGGGCGAGGATTCGCGGCCCAACCTGCGCGAGCGGCTGGTCGGCGTCAGCATCGATCTCGAGGGCGCGGGAGCGGGTTCGCTGATCGGCTATCGCGCGAAAAAGCATACCGACCGCATCGACATCGACCGGGTCGGCCATTACGACCCCTACGATTTCTGGGAACCGCTCCATTTCCGGCGCCACCGCTCGATCGTGCTCGACCCCAACGAATTCTATGTCCTGGTGACGCGCGAGGCGGTGCGGGTGCCGCCCGACTACGCGGCGGAGATGGTCGCCTACGACACCGCGGTGGGCGAGTTCCGCGTCCATTACGCGGGCTTCTTCGATCCCGGCTTCGGCTGGGACACGGCCGGGGGGCCGAGCCGCGCGGTGCTCGAGGTGCGCTCGCACGAGGTGCCGTTCATGCTCGAGCACGGCCAGACCGTGGGCTGGCTGCGCTACGAGCGCATGGCCGCCCGCCCCGACCGCCTCTACGGCGCCGCCATCGGCTCGAGCTACCAACACCAGGGCCTGGCGCTGGCGAAGCAGTTTAGGGTGGGGGGGCGGTAGGGGTGAGGGTGGAGGTCACGACCATCTCGATTTTGTTGATGCCCATTTTCTGACCGCGCGGTTCGATTACCGATCGAAAATCAGTGGTCGGTGGATGATGGTGTAGGGGTTATCCGAAGCTCTAAGAAGAAACCGCTCCGTCTGCTGAGACGCGCGAATCTCACGCCTAATCAATTGCACGAACTTTTGCCATTCATTCCTTGTTGTCTTTTGGCCGCGCCATGCCACCATAAAATCAAAATAGGCTCCGTGTCGAAATAGGCGAAGTGGAAAGCGAACAGTCTTATAGGCCCCTATCAGAATACCGTAGCGCAAGTAAGGGTGGACCTGCTTGTGCGTTGCAGCTTTGGCGCTGTACGTGATCGCGTCATGTGTGGTAATTGAAGCCAGCTTACATTCGATCACCACCCTTGGAATCCACGTGCCATCGGTACGGTTTTCTATTACGAGAACATCAGTCTGGTAAGCTTCAGGAGTCCGATGCTCGATTGGCTTATTTGCTTGATATCCGAAAACCTCGTTTCGATAGGGAAGCTCCTTTTTACAGATTGCTTCGTATTTCGGCTTATGCCGTTGGGTAACTGACCACGAATCATTCAGGCGCTTACAAACAGATAATGCCCAAGTGTCCTCGCGCAGCGGCATCCGGTCACTCGCCGTTGTTGCTTTCGTGAGCCTGTGCCAAGCAAACGATTCGATCCATTAGTTTACGCGCTCGTCTTGGTCGTTCGGTTAGCCACCATCCTGGCGCATTTTCTAAGCCGTGACTGTCCACTCAGCTTTTTTAGCGCGCTAATCATCTGTATGAGATGAGGCGCGAAAGACGAGGTATTGAAGTCGTCCCCACTTTCTGCGAATTGGAATGCGAAATAGACCTCCATCTCAGGCGTTGGTACGCGCATTACATCCAAATATGACATGCAGCTCTCTGTGAGCAATCCTCGCAAATCAACGTCGTTAATGGCCAAAAAATCTTCGGAATCCCGATCGGCATGTTTCAGAAAATTTGCGGGCTTATCACGGCGCCAAAAGTGCTTCATCTCATCGTCAGGCGAGATCCTCAAAGTGAATTTGCTATCATCGTCCATTTCCGCGACCTGCGTGATGATTTTCCAAAGCTCCGTTCCTATCAGCCCCTCCTTCTCCCAATCTGAAAGGGTGCCCTTCCTCAAAGCATTGGCAACGCCTAGAACATTCGCGCGCAATTGACCTGCGAGCGCACTCTTGCCCCTGCGCTTGAGAATGTCGCGCAAAATTTTATATGCCGCCGATGCTACGGTATAAGTTGCAAGCTTGTCTTCTTGCGAAAAAAACATTCGTATGGCGGCATCGATCTGCCGTCTCGCGGCTGCGAGCTTAGAAATTTGTAAATCTGCTTTCTGGTGCCTCATGCTTCTCATACACCCCGAATCACGATACCGGAGCAGCCAAAAATATGTTTTGTCTCGGCGGGCTGCGCCCGTTCAATTTCGTGCCGCTCCTTCCGAACCGTTCGGCTGATTTTCTCTGGTCGCCTAGACCACGATTCGATCAGCTGCGCTCACACTTTTTCGTCATTGCCGGACTTGTTCCGGCAATCCATGGACCCGCGGGTCAAGCCCGCGGGCGACGATAGGGTAGGGCAATGCGACCTGGTCGGATCGCGGTCTCCTAGATCACATCCCTGAACATCGCGACCGGCGTCTTGTCAGGCTTCGGCGCGCGCGCCGGCGTGCGCTAGCACGGATTGCGGTCGGTCAAGGAAGGCCCGGTCGTGGGCGGGCACGCCCACGCACCATCCGTGCATCTCAGCACTTTGTCTCTGCCGCCGGTGCGAACGTGGATTGTCCCCCCATCCCGCACCTGAGTACCGTAACTCTTGTCGGAATCCAGCATATCGACCCGGCAACCGCCGCTTGCGATAATGCCTTGGTCCTCCTCGGGCGCGGCGGCGCCCTTTGCCGGCGGCGCCGGCGGTTTTTGCTGCGCGGCGG
>DATNID010000074.1:0-191316 GCA_035604615.1 Allostellaceae bacterium
GTCGATCAATGCCTCGATCCTCATCTGTCGAACTCCCTCGTGAACTCTCGCCCGGTCCATCGCTGCCCCCTCGCTGGAGCAGTTCTAAAACCGGACAGATCACGAGCTACAAACACCGGACAGATCACGAGCTAGCCACACCTATCGACGAACCGCCTTGTCCTGATGGAGAAATCCGTACATCCTTTCGGAGGAGGGAAGATCGCGGCGGTCCGGTGTGTTTGACCGGGCCGCTCACGGGGAGGCGGCGCGGCATGTGCTTACGTTCGTTAATTTTGGCGGCCATGATCTTGGTGGGCGGGCCGCTCGGTTTCCCGGCGCCGGCCAGCGCCACTACCTTTATCTTCGATTGCACGCAGCCCGCCAATTCCGGATCGGGCGCGCTCCAGACTTTTATTGGGGCCAACGCCGGCCCCGGCGACACCGTGGACGTCAAGGGGACCTGCCTCGGCGACGTGAGCCTGTTCCAGATCGCCATGGAACTCCTTGGCGATGCGGGGGTGCCCGGCACGATCATGGGACACGTGAACATCAACAACCTGTACATTCAGGTTAACAACCTGACCATCGACGGCACCGGTTCCGCTGACACGGGCGGCGGGCTGGTGGCAGGCGGAACCGGCGCCAATGCGTTGGTGACCAATTGCATTATCGAGAACTGGGCCTTCGCCAATGTCGGCATCTATCAGGGCGCCGTCCTCAGCCTCAACGACGTCACCCTCCAGAACAGCGCCGGCTCCGCTCTGAATGTCGGGCAGGCGACCGTCAACGTGATCGGCGGCACGATCGAAACCTCCCAAAACGGCAATCCGGGCGTCAATCTGTTTCAGGGCGCCAATGCGCAGTTCTCCGGCACGACGATCCAGAACAATACCGGCGCCGGAATTGCCGTCTATGAGGGTTCAACCGTTCATCTCGGGAGCCAAGGCCCCGTCGATCCCTCGCAAGCTGTCAACATAACCGGCAACCAACAGGGCGGGATCGGCGCAAACGATAATGCCCAGGTATTCATCAACCAAGCCTACATCCACGCCAACACCGGCGGCCCGGCAATCACGCTCGTGCATAGCTCGGCCGATATCAACGCTGGAACCGTGTCGTCGCCGGCCAGCGTGACGGTGCCGACGATCCTGATGCTGCGCTCCGGCCTGCAACTGTCCGGACCCTCGCTCACCGTCACCGGCAGCGGCCATTCGAATGCGATCTACGCGATCGAGAATTCGAGCCTGTCGATGTTCGATGCCACGGTCACGGACAACGACGCGTCCGACCCGACCGTTTTCTTCGGCGACGGCTCGGCGCTGATCTCGGCGGGCGGCAACAATATCTCCAACTCCTTGGCCGGCGGCGCAATGACGCTCTCCAACGCATCGACGTTCCACCAGCATATCGCCAAGCAGTTCGGCATCCCCGCCGGCGCCGACGCCATCACCGGCGCGGGCACGGTCCAGATCGAGAGCAACATGGAGCTCGGCACCGGCTCGACGACTCCATCGACCTGGACCGGCGCGATCAGCGTCGCGCAGAACTCGTCGTTCCGCATGGATGGCGGCATCACCGTCACCAGCACCGTGAAGCTGACCCAAGCCTCGAACGGATTCTTCAACGTCTCCAACACCGGCGAGAACATCGTCACGGGCGGAGTGACCTGTCCGGCGACGACGAACCCAAGCTCGCATGTCGCCGGCAATACCGTCGTGCTTCTCGCGCATCTGGGAGCGAGCGCGGTGACGATCGGCAACACCCCGCCCCAGTGCCTCGGGTTCTAGGGCGCCATCCCTACATCGCGACCGAGGTCAGGCCCATGATGGCGGAGAGGCCGGACGCGATCCGAGCGAAGGATTCGCCGTGGTCGCGGCTGAGCCACAGCGCGCCGTCCTGCATCCCGACCATGACCCAGCCAGGCGCTTCGGCGTCTCCGGCCACGGTGCGCGGCGCCGCGCGCATGTCCTCGGGCAGGCCGGCCTTGAGCGCGTGCCAGCTCCGGCCCTGGTTGTCGCTGCGATAGAAGCGCGAGCGGCAGCCTTCGGGCCGGCGCCAGTGCGGCGGCGGCACCTCCGCCCCGGCCGTGAACAAGAGCGCCGGCTCGGCGGGATGGAAGGCGAGATGCGCGAGGTAACGGCTCTCGATGCCGTCGTTCGCCGCGACGAAGCGGTCGCCGCCATCCTCGCTGCGATAGACGCCGGTGCCGCTGGTCGAGATCAGCACCTTGGGGTTGTCGGGCATGACCTTGACAGTATGGGAATCGTATTCGGTGCCGGATTTGAGATTGGCCCAGGTCCGGCCGCCATCGGTGGAGCGCACCAGCCAGCCTTCCTCGACCGCGCCGAGCACCAGGTTGGGATCGCCGCGCGACAGGCCGATGTCGCGCACGTGCGGGTAATGCGGCGGATTGGGCCAGGTCCAATCCTTGGTCTCGGGCAGGCTGTGCAGCCGGTCACAATTGGTCCAGCTTTCGCCGTAGTCGACGCTCTTGAAGATCGAGGCCGGCCGCGTGCCGGCATAAAGCTCGCCGGTCACGGGGTGCTGCGCCAGCGACGAAACTTCCTGATAGAAAAGCCCGGCATTGATCTGGCGCCAGTGATCGCCGCCATCGTCGGAGCGGAACACGCCGCCGCGGCCGGTGCCGGCGTAGAGCCGGCGCGGATCGCGGTGATCGACCACGACGGAGGCGAGGCGTCCGCAATTCTCCAGCCCCAGCGGCCGGATATCGCCGAGCGCGCCGTTGAGCACGCCGCGCAAGAGGCCTCGATCCGTCGAGATGTAGAGCGTGCGCCGTTCGCTCATCGTCGTCCTCCTTGGCAAACCCGCGGGCATGACCTAGGACGAAGCTGTCCGGGACCCAGGATGCGCGCTCTCGCGCCCCGTTGGCAAGACGCGCCGAAAGGAGGAAGGCTCGTGCAACGAACGCAACCGCCATTCCGCGCCGATCACGTCGGCAGCCTGCTGCGCACGGCGCCGCTGCGCGAGGCGCGCGCCAGGCGGGAAAAGGGCGAGATCACGCCGGCCGCGTTGAAGGCGGTCGAGGACCGCGAGATCGCGTCGATCATCGCCAAGCAGGCCGCGGTCGGACTCCAGCCCATCACCGACGGCGAATTCCGCCGCTCGTGGTGGCACCTCGATTTCCTGGCCGGGCTCGACGGCGTCGAATGGTACGAGATGGACCAGGGGATCGGCTTCAAGGGGACGCAGACCCGGGCGCAGGGGGTGCGCGTCGTCGGCAAGCTCGGCTGCGGCATGCATCCGATGATCGACCATTTCAAGTTCGTCCAGGCCCATACCGACCGCACGGCCAAGATCACCATTCCGGCGCCTTCCGCGCTCTATGGCCGGACCGGACGCGGGCCGATCAGCCGGACGGCCTATCCCGACATCGACGAATTCTTCGCCGATCTCGGCGCCGCCTACCGCAAGGTGGTGCGCCAATTCGCAGACGCCGGATGCCGCTATCTTCAGCTCGACGAGGTGTTCATCGCCATGCTGTGCGACGAGGCCTATTGCAATTCGGTCAAGGCGCGCGGCGACGATCCCAAGCGGCTAGGCGAAATCTATGGCGACCTCATCAACCAGGCGATGTCGGACATTCCCGCCGGCATGACTATCACCATGCATCTGTGCCGCGGCAACTACAAATCGACCTTCATGGGCACGGGCGGCTACGACCCGGTGGCCGAGATCCTGTTCGACCGCATCAAGGTCCACGGCTACTTCATGGAATACGACACTGACCGCGCCGGCGGGTTCGAGCCGCTGCGCCTCATGCCGAAGGACCGGATCGCCGTTCTGGGCCTGGTCACCACGAAGAGCGGGATGCTCGAGAGCAAGGACCTGCTCAAGCGGCGCATCGACGAGGCCAGCAAGTTCGTCCCGCTCGACCGGCTTTGCCTCAGCCCGCAATGCGGCTTCGCCTCGACCGAGGAGGGAAACCTCCTGGCCGAGGAAGAGCAATGGGCGAAGCTGCGCCTCGTCGTCGAGCTCGCCGACGAGGTGTGGCGCTAGGAGCTGCGCGCCGCAGCCGCCAGCGGCCGCGCCGCCGCCGCCCATTCGATGTCGACGCCGACGCTCGGATCGGACGCGTGCCGCGCCCGGTCATAGGGCTTGCGCCCCCACCAGCTCAGCGCCAGGCCGAGCAGGATCACCGGCATCGACACCAGGCTGATCGCCGAACGCAATCCTGACGCGCCGAAGACGTAATCAGTCGCCAAGCCGAACGCGAGCGGACCCAGGCCATACGACAAGGTCGAGCTGCACACCGCCCAGGCCGCGATCGAGCGTGCGCGCAGGTGCGGCGGGAACATCTCCTGCACCACGTTGCCGTATTGCATGAAGCCGATGCCGTCCATGAAGGTGAACACGAACACGCACAAGAGCGACAGAAGCGGATCGTTCGACAGCCACAGCCCCAGGGCGCAGGGAATCCACATCACGAACATGACGGTCAGGGTCAAGAGCTTGCCGCCCCTGAGGCCGCGCCGGGCCATCCAGTCGGCGATATAGCCGCCCGCCACCGCACCCAGCACGCCGCTGATGGTCGTGACCGTGCCGACCTGCACCCCGGCGGCGATCGGCGCCATCTTGAACTCGCGGATGAAGTATGTGGGCAGCCACGCGAACCAGCCGATGGCGCAGAAGCCGAGACAGATATAGCCGCCCATCACCAACGTGAAGGCCAGCCAATGCTGTTGGAAATAGCGGAAGAACGGCTCGCCGTCTGCGATCGCCTCCTTGGTGGTGTCGTGACGCGGCGGCTCGCGCACCGTCGCCGTCATGGCCGCGAGAACCAGGGTGATCAAGCCCACCACCATGAAGGCCGCGTGCCACAAGGAGGTGGTGCCGACGACCGGCAGCGACACGGTATCGACGCCGCGGAACGCCGCCAGCACCGCGCCGCCGATGAGATAGGAAAGCCCGATGCCGCCGAAGCCGCCGATCCCGAACACGCCGACCGCGCGCCCGCGCTGCGCCTTGGGGAAATAATCCGAGATCAGCGAGAACGCCGCCGGCATCAACCCCGCCTCGCCGATGCCGAGACCCATGCGGGTGAACATGAGTTGCGTGAAGGATGTCGTGAATCCCGACGCGATGGTGCTCAAGCCCCACAGCGCCAGGCTGAAGACCAAGACGGCGCGCCGGCTCTTGCGATCGGCGTACCAGCCGAAGGGAATCGCCATTAATCCGTTGAGAACCGAGAACGAATAGCCCTGCAGGATGCCCATTTGCGAATCGTTGATGCCGAGATCGCGGCGCACCGGCGCGACCAGCAATGTCAGGATGTTGCGGTCGACGAAATACATGAAGTAGCACAGCACCAGGCAGATCAGCGCGTACCAGGCGAAGCCGAGAGACGGGTATCCCTCGGCTCTTGCGGTGCTCGTGCGATAGGCCATGTCCATCCCCCCTTTAGCGTCGGTTGATCGCCGTCACAGAACCTTGAAGCGTTCCTCGACGGTCTTTTGCGCCACGCCCGGCCGGCCGGTGCGGTAGGACTGCTCGAGCAACGCCCTAACGTACGGCCCCGCCTCCACCGGCTCGTATTGCGGCGGATTGCCCGGACCCTGACAAGTCGGCATACACTCGACGCGCGCCTTGGGGTGGGGAATGACAAACAGCGGCAGCGAGATGCGGGCACGGCTGCCGGTGTTGAAATTCGACGCCCGATGCAGGCTCGAGCGATAGACACCATTGGTCCAGCGCGCGAAGAGATCCGCGATATTCACGACAAACGTGCCGGGAACCGGCGGCACGTCGATCCATTCATCCGCCTTGTTGCGCACTTCGAGCCCGCCGAGCGCGTCCTGCGACAGGAGCGTGAAGCTGCCGTAATCGGTATGCGGCGAGATGCCCCATTGGGTGCGGCCCGCCGTCTCCGGATCGAGCGGCGGGTAGTAGTTGTAGGTGAGCGAGATGCCGGGATAGCGGTGCGCGTCGTCGAGAAACTCCTCGTCGAGGTCGAGACTCAGCGCGAGCGCGCGAACCAGACGCTGCGCCACCGCGACCCGCTTCATGATGTGCGCGCGGATGAAATCCCGGAATCCCGGCATCAGCGCAGGATCGGGCCAGTTGCCGTGGCCGACAGCGGGATTCTCGCCCTGCACTTCACCCGGCAGGTAGTCGCGCGGCAGGACGAAGGTCTCCTTCTGGTCGGCGTCCTTGTCGGGATTGGCGCCGGGATTCATGCCGCCAACCGGCATCCAGCCTTGCCGGGCGGGATTCGTGCTCTTGTCGAGCTTTGCCTTCTCCGCGCGCGGCAGCTCGAAGAACACCAGGCCCCAGGCATGGGCGACGTCGAACTCGGCCTGCGAGATGCCGTGATTGGCGAGATAGAAGAAGCCGGTATCGGTGCAGGCCGCGCGCAGCGCGCGAGCGACCCGCTTGCGCTCCTCGAGGCTGCCGCCGTTGGTGCAGGCGGTGAAATCGATCGTCGGGATGGTCTGGATCGAGCGGCGCTTCGCCGCCAGAGCAGCGCGACGGGCGCGGTTGTCGAAATCGGCGAGAACCTCGACCGCGTTGTCCTTGAAAGTCTCCACCATGGCGGTCTCCATCAGGAAGCCAGGATCTTATCCGACATCTTCTCGGCGATCATGAGCGTCGTCAAATTGGTGTTGCAGCGCGGCAGATTGGGCATGATCGAGGCATCGACGACGCGCAACCCGCCCACGCCCTTGACGGTGCCGTCGGTGAGCGTCACCGCCTTGGGATCGTCCGCCTCGCCCATGCGGCAGGTGCAGGAGAGATGCTTGATCCCCATCGCGGTCGAGCGCACGAACTCTTCGAGGACGCCGTCGTCGCTCATCATCACCGACAGCTCGGGCGCCTCGCTGATGCGGTTGCGGATGATTGCGTCGCGCAGCTTCGCCGGCCCGTCGAGCAGCATGCCCGCCGCGCCCATCTTCACCGCGTTCTTAACATTGACCGCGCTCGCCTCGCGCGCGCGCTGCGACAGGCGGCCGCCGAAGGGCGAGCGTGTGACCTCCTTCATCGGCGCCGAATCGAACAGGGCGCCGAGGAAGCGCAAACCGTCCTTGAGCCGCGTCAGGTCGCGCTGGTCGTCGAAGAAATTGAGCTCCACCTTGGGCTCGTCGTGCGGGTTGGTGCTTTGCAGGCTGACCCGGCCGGAAGAGAAAGACTTGTTGACCCACGTCATGGCCATGCCGAGCCTGCGCCCGACGCCGTGCCAGCCGCCGCGGCAGAACACGGCGGTGAACATGTCGCTCGGCGGGCAGTCCTCGATCTTCGAGGAATACCGGAACGAGAGCTGCAGCGGCCGGCTCGCCATGTCGACGCGCGCGCCGCTCGTCACATAGGCCATGATGCCGACGCCGGGATGGTCGCGCAGATTGTCGCCGACGCCCGGCAGGTCCTGCAGCACACCGATCCCGAGCGCGGAGAGCTGCGCCGCCGGGCCGATGCCCGAGCGCATCAGCATCGCGGGCGAATGCACGGCGCCGGTCGCGAGGATGATCTCCCTGGCACGGACGGTCTCGACGCCTTGCGGAGTCTGCACGGTGGCGCCGACCGCCTTGCGGCCCTCGAACATGAGCGCCAGGACGTGGCTCTTCGACAGGATGCTCAGGTTGGGCCGCCGGCGGACCTCGTCGTCGAGATAGGCCATCGCAGCGGACACGCGCTTCCCGCCGCGGTTGTTCTGGGTCGCCGGAAAATAGCCGTCGACGAAGGTGCCGTTCTGATCGTGAAGATAGCGCAGGCCCGCGGTCTCGAGCGCGCGTGCCGCGGCGTTGGAATAGCCCGACCACTCCTGGCGCTTCATGCGCTGCACCGGGATGGGGCCGCCCTTGCCGTGGAACTCGCCATCGAAATCGGCGTCGTCCTCGAGTTTCCTGAAATAGGGCAGCACATCTTTCCAGCCCCAGCCCGCCGCGCCGAGCTCGGCCCATTCGTCGTAATCGGCCGGCGCGCCGCGATTGGCCGCCTGGTAGTTGACGCTCGATCCGCCGCCCATCACCTTGCCCTGGTCGTACAGCACGGGCGTCGGCGGACGCGGATAGTTGCGCCGCAGCGACTGCGTGTAGGCGAGGAGCTTCATCCATTTGTAGGCGGGATTGAGCGCCGCGACCGGAAACATCTCGAGGATGTCCGACGGCACCTTGCCCGGCGGCGTGTCCATGCCGGCCTCGATCAGGAGCACGCGATTGCCCGCGCGCGCGGTGAGCCGGTTGGCGAGCACGCTCCCCGCCGAGCCGCCGCCAACGATCACATAATCGTAGTCCATAGCTGCGCGCCCGCCCCCGGATTCCTTGGCCCCGCAATCATACGCTTGGCGCACTGACTGCGCCATGCCCTGATCCGTCGCCGGGGCGTTTCTCGCCCCTTCGTGTTAATCTGCCGCAGGTAAGTTAGGGGAGGACAACTATGGCGCGGATGTCGCGATTCGGGATGATCACCGGGGTGTGCGCGTGCCTGCTCGGCGCCATCGCGCCGGCGCGCGCCGAGAGCGAGCGTGCGATTCTGGCGCTGCCGGCCGAGGGCATGAATTTCCTGGCCTATTACGTCGCCGAGGACCTCGGCCTCTTCGCGCAGCAGCAGCTTGAGATCAAGTCGGTGGTGATCGCCGGCGTCGGCTCGTTCAATGCCGTGGTGTCGGGCTCGGTCGAGTTCTCGTTCTCGTCCGGATCGTCGCTGACGCGGGCCGCGGCGCACGGACAGCGCATGCTGGCTCTGGCGCAGATGAACAACCTGCCGGTCTGGGACATCGTGGTGCGCAAGGACATCGCCGACGCCGCCCATTTCGATCCCAAGGCGCCGCTGGCCTTGCGCGCGCAAATCCTGAAGGGCAGGACGATGGGCATCCAGGGGGTCAACGCGCTCGATCATGCCTATCTCAAGATCGTCGCGAAAATCGGCGGCTCCGAGCTCGAGGGCATCACTGTGGCGGCGATGGCGCCGCCCGACACGCTGGCGGCGTTCTCGCGCAAGTCGATCGACGGCTTCGTCTCGGGACCGCCCTGGGCGCAGCAGGTCGAGGACGACGGCAGCGCCGTGGCCGTCGCCATCGGCCCCAACGGCGAACCCGGCTCGCTGGTGCCGATCGCCTCGAGCCTGCTCATCACCCGGCCGCAGCTCTGCGTCGAGCACCGTTCGCTGTGCATGAAGATGGGGCACGCCATGGTCCTCGCCTCCAAGGCCGTGCACGAGCGGCCCCAGGACGTGCTTGCGCTCCTGCAAAAGCGCTTCGACAAGGTCAAGCCATCGGTTCTGCCGCGCTCGCTCGACGCGTTGGCGAAGATCATGCCGCCGGTGCCGAAGGTCGATCTGGTGGCGCTGCGCAAGGCCGACGAGATCAACGTCGACGCGGGCTTCATGCAGCCGGGCGACCTGCTCAAATCCTACGACGGTCTGTCGAGCGACGAATTCGTGCAATGACCGGCGCCGGAACCGAGGCCTGGCCGAGCCTTTCCTTCCCCGCGTGGCGGGAAAGCTGCGCCACGCTGCATATGTGGACGCAGATCGTCGGCAAGGTCCGCCTGGCGCACGCGTCGCCGGTCAATCACTGGTGGCACGTGCCGCTCTATGTGAGCTGCCGGGGACTCGCGACGTCGCCCATTCCCTACGGCACGCGCCGCTTTCACATCGAATTCGACTTCATCGCGCATCGCCTGTCGATCGCGACCGACGACGGCAAGGAGGACGGCTTCCCGCTCGTGCCGTGCAGCGTCGCCGATTTCTATCGGGAGCTGATGGGCCGGCTCGACGCGCTGGGCCTGGCGACGCGGATCTGGACCACGCCGGTCGAGATCGCCGATCCGATCCCCTTCGACCAGGATCGCGTCCATGCCGCATACGACCGCGCCAGCATCGAGCGCTTCTGGCGCATCCTGGCGCAGGCCGATCGCGTCCTCACCTTGTTTCGCGGCGCGTTTCTCGGCAAGGCCAGCCCGGTGCATTTCTTCTGGGGCAGCTTCGACCTGGCGGTGACGCGCTTTTCCGGCCGGATCGCGCCCCAGCATCCGGGCGCGCCCAATGTCGCCGACGGCGTCACCCGCGAGGCCTATTCGCACGAGGTGAGCAGCTGCGGCTTCTGGCCGGGCGGACCCGCGATGGAGCAGCCGATCTTCTATTCCTATGCCTATCCGCAGCCGCCCGGATTCGCGGATTGGCCGGTCCGGCCGGCGGACGCGCGTTACAACCGCGACTTCGGCGAGTTCATCCTGCCCTATGACGCCGTTCGCGCCGCAGCGGCGCCGGACGAGGCGCTGCTCGCCTTCCTGCAAAGCACGTACGACGGCGCGGCGACCCTCGCGCGGTGGGACCGGGCAAGCCTCGAGCGGCCGGCCGTTTGAGCTAGAGCGACACGGCCGCGGGCGAAGCGGCGATCTCCGCGGCGCGCTTCTGGCGCAGCAGCAGGATCGCGACGGCGGCGATCGCCGCCGGAATGATATTGACCAGGATCACCGACGACACCGCCCAGTGCATGCCCACGAGCATGCCGCCCACCATCGGCCCGACGATGGCGCCGATCCGACCGACGCCCAGCGCCCAGCCGATTCCGGTGGCCCGGATCGCCGTCGGGTAATAGATGCCCGAGATGGTGTTGAGCGAGGGCTGGCCGCCATTGATGCTGAATCCCGTCATGAACATCGCCGGGATCAGGATCGTCG
The DNA here is from genome assembly GCA_035604615.1 of Allostellaceae bacterium. Lineage (GTDB taxonomy): Bacteria > Pseudomonadota > Alphaproteobacteria > ATCC43930 > CGMCC-115725 > DATJLY01. The sequence continues at coordinate 10,617 of DATNID010000074.1, forward strand.
TGTCGTGCAGCGAAAAGGCGGCAATGGTGATGAACACGCCGGCGCCCACATAGGCCGTCGCGAGAACGCCGTAGAGCGAGCCGATCCGGTCGGCGATCCAGCCTATGGTGAGGCCGCCGATGATGCCGCCGATGCTGTAGAAGATGGTGACGCGAATGGCGATCTCGAGCGGCTGGCCGACCTGGCGCAGCAGGGTCGGGAACCAGAAGATCAGATAGACCAGAACAAACAGGTTCATGGTCATGGCGATCCAGATCAGGATCGTGCCGAAGGCCCGGCCAGCGGTGAAGAGATGCTTCACGGAGATGCCGGTGAGCTGCTGCTCGAGCGTGAACCGCGCGGTGAGAGCGAAACGGCGATCGGGCACCATCTGCTGCATGATGCGCGCCACGCGCTCCATCGATCTCCCGGAGAGCAGGAGGAAGCGCACCGATTCCGGCAGCCAGACCACCACGACGACGAGAAAGAGCAGCGGCACGACGCCGCCGACGTAAAAGGTCGACTGCCAGCCCCAGGTCGGAATGAGCACATTCGCCAGCACGCCGCCGGTGATCGAGCCGAAGGCGAAGAACGCGCCGGTGCTGTTCACCAGCAAGGCGCGCATGCGCTGCGGCGAATACTCGAGCACGTAGGCGGTGACGCTGGGGAGCGTTCCTCCGAGCCCGAACCCGGCAAGCGTGCGCAGGACGACGATGCTCCGAACGCTGTGCCCGAACGGCGTCAGGATCGAGAAGACGGCAAAGATCACCACCGGCCACACGATCGCCTGCTTGCGGCCGATCCGGTCGGCCATCATCCCGAACACGATCGCGCCCAAGGTCAGACCGAGAAGCCCGGCGCTGAAGACCGGGCCGAGCTCCGACGGGGGAATGCCCAGATCCTTGGCCATCACCGGGGCGACATAGGCGATGCCCTGGGTGTCGTACCCGTCGAACATCGCGGTCACCAGGCTGATCCCGAGCACCATCCACTGGTAGCGGCTCACCCGCGCCTCGTTGATGACGGCGGTGACGTTGTAGCTGTGCGATTGCGCCATGACGCGGCACCTCCCTGTCCCGGCCGTCTTTGTCGCGGCCTCGTCCGATCACGCTACCCCGGCCCATGGGCGATGTCATTGGCGGCCATCATGTCGCGGGCCGCGCAGCGCCGCCCCGGCGCCATATTACGACTTTCCCGGAATTGTCGTTGACAAGCCGAGAGGGTCGATATATTTTGATCATTGTCGAAACGTTGGGATAGGGGCATGGACCCGAAAAACGTCGTCACGGCGCTCGGCGCCATCGCACACGACCACCGGCTGGCGATCTATCGCATGCTGGTGGAACGGGGACCGGCGGGGTTTCCGGCCGGGGAGATCGCCCAACGCCTCGAGATGCCGCCGTCGTCGCTGACCTTCCATCTTCAGCAGATGCATCACGCCGGGCTGGTGACGCAGAGGCGGCTCGGCCGTCAGCTCATCTACGCCGCCGACTTCGCCGCCATGAACGGGCTGGTGTCCTATCTGACCGAGAATTGCTGCGGCCGCGGCGCCGACGCCGCCGGCTGCGCGCCTGCCTGCAATCCCGCCGCCGCTGCCGCGACGACCGCGCGCGGCGGCAAACCAAGGAGATCGGCATGAAACGTATGCACGTCCACGTCTCGGTCGAAGACCTTCGGCAATCTGTGCGCTTCTATTCGACGCTGTTCGCGGCCGAGCCCACCGTGCTCCAGCCCGATTACGCCAAGTGGATGCTCGAGGACCCGCGCGTCAACTTCGCGATCTCGCAGCGCGGCGCCAGCCCGGGCATCGAGCATCTCGGCATTCAGGTCGAGGGCGAGACCGAGCTCGCCGAGGTCTACGACCGGCTGAGCCGGGCCGAGCGTCCGATCCTCGAAGAGAAGGCCACCACCTGCTGCTACGCCAAATCCGACAAGCAGTGGATCGCCGACCCGCAAGGCGTGGCGTGGGAGACGTTCCTGACGCACGGCGACTCCACCGTCTATGGCAATGGCGGCGCGGTCGAGCGCCTCGCCGACAGGTCCGCAGGCGCGTCCTGCTGCACCCCGGCACTCGCCAAATCCGACGCTGAGTGACGGCGATGGCGCGCAGCTTCAATGTGCTGTTCCTGTGCACCGGCAACTCCGCCCGCAGCATCCTGGCGGAGGCGCTGCTGAACCGCTGGGGCAAGGGCCATTTCCACGGCTACAGCGCCGGCAGCTTCCCGAAAGGGGAGGTGCATCCGATGACGCTGGAGCTGCTCCGGTCCATGCGCTTGCCGACCGAGGGATTGCGCTCGAAGAGCTGGAGCGAGTTCGTGCGCGACGGCGCGCCGGTGATGGATTTCGTCTTCACCGTGTGCGACCAGGCGGCCGGCGAGGTTTGCCCGGTGTGGCCCGGCAATCCGGTGACGGCGCATTGGGGCGTGCCCGATCCTGCCGCCGTCGAAGGCACCGAGGCACAGCGCATGGCAGCCTTCCGCGATGCCTTTTGGCGCCTCGACGCGCGCATCAAGCTGTTCGTCGCGCTGCCGCTCGAGAAGCTCGACCGCATGGCGCAGAAGCGCGAGGCCGACGGGATCGGCCGCCTGCGTCCCGACATCGCGACCGGGGCCGCGTCTTGACGTCTTGCGCCACCGACGGGCGCAAGGTCGCGGCGGAATTCCTCGGCACTGCGTTTCTGCTCACCGCCGTGGTCGGCTCGGGCATCATGGGCGAGCGTCTGTCGGGCGGAAATGTCGGGCTGGCACTGCTGGCGAATTCGATCGCGACCGGCGCCGCGCTCTACGCGCTGATCCGCGCCTTCGGTCCGGTCTCGGGCGCGCATTTCAATCCGGCGGTCACGCTGGCGATGGTCGCCGCCGGCGAAATGCCGCGCGCCAACGTGGCGCCCTACATCCTCGCCCAATGCGCCGGCGCCGTGATCGGCGTGTGGGCGGCGCACCTGATGTTCGACCTGCCGATCCTGCAAACCTCGCTGCATGCAAGGAGCGGCATCGGGCAATGGACCGGCGAATTCATCGCCACCTTCGGCCTGCTCGCGGTGATCGAAAGCGGGCGGCGGCATTTCGCCGCCGCAGTGCCCGCTTCCGTCGCCCTCTACATCACCGCCGCCTACTGGTTCACCTCGTCGACATCGTTCGCCAATCCGGCGGTGACGCTGGCGCGTTCCCTGACCGGCAGCTTCGCCGGCATCGCGCCCGCGAATGTTGCCGGTTTCATGGTCGCGCAGATGGCGGGCGCGGCCGCCGCGGTCTTGATCATGCGGTGGCTGAACGGCGGACGCGCAGCATCGATCCGCTTGACGCGGAAGGCCGACCGGGCCGCCTAGGGCGTCTTCCACTCCTCGGCGGTAGCACCCGCGAGCGCTTGGACGCGCAATTCGTCGGCGGCCAATTCGCCCGCCGACCCCGAATAGACGATCGCGCCGTCGTCGAGCACATAGGCGTCGTCGGCGATCTCGAGGCTCATCCTGGCGTTCTGTTCCACCAGCAGGACGGAAATCCCTTCGGTACGCATTTGCGCCACGATGCGAAAAACGTCGCGGACGACGAGCGGCGCCAATCCCTGCGACGGCTCGTCGAGAATGAGGAGCTTGGGATTGATCAGAAGCGCGCGCCCGATCGACAGCATCTCCTGCTCCCCGCCGGAGAGCTGGCGGCCGCGCGAGAGCTTGCGCTCCGCGAGGCGGGGAAAAAGATCGTAGATGCGCGCGCTCGTCCACGGGCCGCCGCGCTCCAGCGGCACCTTCAGGTTTTCGTCAACGCTGAGATTGGCGAAGATGCGCCGTCCCTCCGGCACGTAGCCGACGCCCGATGCGGCGATGCGGAAGGTCGGCCAGCGTGTGGTCTCGGCGCCGAAGATGGTGACGCGTCCCTCGCGCGCCGGGGTCAGGCCCATGAGGCTGCGCAAGGTCGTCGTCTTGCCGGCGCCGTTGCGGCCGAGCAGCGCCGTGATCTTGCCCTCCGCCACTTCGAGACTCACGCCGCGCAGGATGTGGCTCTTGCCGTAGTAGGTATGGAGCCCCTCGGCCCGGAGCGCGACGCTCATGCGGCCTTGCCCAGATATGCGGCCTGCACCGCGGCGTTGGCAGCGATCTCCGGCGGCGTGCCCTCCGCCAGGAGCGTGCCCTGATCGAGCACCGTGATCCGGTCGGCCAGGTGAAACACCACCCGCATGTCGTGTTCGATGAGCACGATGGTGAAGTTGCCGTCGCGGTGGAGGCGGCGGATGAGCCGGGTGATCTCGTAGGTCTCCTGGTCGCCCATGCCTGCAGTGGGCTCGTCGAGCAGCAGCAGACGCGGCCGCAAGGTCAGGGCCATGGCGATCTCGGCCGCGCGCTGGTCGCCATGCGCAAGCTCGCCCGCCAGCCGCTCCGCCTTGGCCTCCAATCCTACCAGCGCGAGGGTCTCCGCGACCCGGCGGCGGATCTCCGCCTCGGCCGCGCGGCCGAGCCAGGGGCGCAGGCGATAGCCGTCGGCCACCTCGGTGCCGAGGCGCAGGTTCTCGAACACGGTGAGCTCGGGAAAAACCTCCGTCGTCTGGAACGTGCGCGCCATGCCGAGCGCGACGCGGCGATGCGCCGGCATCGACGTCACGTCGCGCCCATCGAAGAAGATGGCGCCCGATGACGGCGGGAACAGGCCGCTGATCAGGTTGAAGAAGGTCGTCTTGCCGGCGCCGTTGGGGCCGATGATGGCGCGCAGCTCGCCCGGCTCGAGCGCGAGCGACACGTCGCGCACGGCGACGAGGCTGCCGAAGCGCTTGCTGACGTTGCGGACCTCGAGCAGGCTCATGCGTCGCTCTTGCGTCCGATGAAGCCGAGGAGGCCGCGCGGAAAGAACAGCACGACGGCGACGAACAACATGCCGACGAACGACATCCAGTTGACGGTGATGCTCGAGAGATAATCCTGGAGCACGACGAACACCACGGCGCCGAGCAGCGGCCCCCAGAAGCTGCGCATGCCGCCCATCACCGCCATCATCACGAAATCGCCCGACTGGCTGTAATGCAGCCCCCGCGGGTCGGCGAAGTTATTGACGAGCGCATAGAGCGCTCCGGCGAACCCCATGAAGAAGCAGGAGAGCGTGAACGCGATCCAGATGTGGCGCTCGACCGGAATGCCGAGGAAGCGGGCGCGGCGCTCGTTCTCGCGAATCGCGATCATGGTGCGGCCGAACGGCGAGCGCAGCACGAACCCCATGACGCCGACGGCCAGCGCGAAGCACACCAGGACGAAGTAATAGAACGCGTTGGCGTTCGACAGGATGTCGATGGTGGCGAAGCCGAGCTTCAAGGGCTGGCGCGAGAAGCCGCGCAAGCCATCGTCGCCGCCGGTGAGCGAGCTCCATTGGAAGGCGATGTAGTAGAACACCTGGCCGAAGGCGATCGTCACCATCGCGAAATAGACCCCCCGCCGCCGCACGATGAGGAGGCCCAGGACGGCGCCCGCGAGGCCGCCCAAAAGCATGCCGCACACCAGCGACAACGGCGTGCTCGGCGCCAGGAACTTGAGCGCGAATCCCGCGCCATAGGCGCCGAGCCCGAAATAGGCGGCGTGGCCGAAAGACAGCACGCCGGTGAATCCCAGGAGAAAATTCACCGACATCGCGGCCAAGCCCAGCACCAGGACGCGCGTGCCGAGCGCGGTATAGCCGCCGAGCGGCGCCATCCAATAGGGCGCGGCCAGGAGCGCGGCCCAGATGGCGGCAAGCGCCATGAGCCGGCGCGCTTGCACTCGCCCGCTCATGTCATCATGCCTTCCTCGCCGAGCAGCCCGCGAGGCCGGATCAACAATACCACCGCCATCAGCACGTACATGATCGCCTCGCTCGCCGCCGGCAGGAACACCGCGGTGACGCCCGACGCGACGCCGATCAGCAGGCCGCCGAGCAGCGTGCCGGTGAGGCTGCCGACGCCGCCGACGATGATGGCGATGAAGCTCGGCATCAGCAGCCCGGTCCCCATGGTCGGCTCGAGCCCGAGCTGACCGGCCGCGAGCACGCCGCTCAGGCCAGCCAGGTATATGCCGACCGCGAAATTGAGCGAGCGCAGCATGCCGACATTGATGCCGAGCGCGGCCACGGTCTCGAGATCGAGCGTGCCGGCGCGGATGCGGATGCCGAGCCGCGTATAGCGCAGCAGCACGAACAGCAACGCGACGGCGATCGCTACCGTCACCACCATGAACAGGCGATATCCCGTAATGAAGAACAGCTCGTTGCTCAACGGCTGGGCCAGGATCGCCGGGACCGTCACCGGCTTGCCCTGCGCCCCCCAGATGAAGCGGGTGCCGTCCTCGAAGATGAAGGCGAGGCCAAAGGTGAGCAGCAGGCTGTAGAGCGGATCGCGCCCATAGAGCGGACGGATCAGCACCCTCTCGATGCCGAGGCCGATCACCGCCGTCAGCGGCGGCGCGATCAGCAGCGCGCCCCAGAACCCGACATAGGGCGTGACGGTGTAGGCGATATAGCCGCCGACGACGAGGAAGCCGCCATGCGCGAAGTTGATGACGTTGCTCAGATTGAGAATGAGGGACAGGCCCAGCGCCATCAGCACGTAGAACGCGCCGATGATCAGCCCATTGGTGACATTGAAGAGAAGAAGCTGCGTCATGCGGCGGTCGCGCCGGCCCCCAATCGCGCGGCCGCCGCGCTCAGCTCGGCCAGACCAGCTTGCAGCCGGTGTCGCCTTCCGGCGGCGAGGTCTTGTCGCCGGCGATGATGTTGTCGACCTGGAACAGATCCTCGGGGTCGTCCTTGCCGCTCGACAGCGCCTGGCCGACGAAGGACGAGGTCATGAGCTGATGGTCGCCCTTGCGGTAGTAGCATTTGTTGGGCTGCAGCTTGATCTCGTCGCTGAGCTCATAGCCGCCCAGCGCCTCGGCGAGCTTCACGGAATCGAGCGTCTTCTCTTTGTTGGCGACGCCGGCGAGCGTGTGGACCGAGGTGTAGCCGAACCAGTGACGCGCGGTCGGCACCTTGCCGCCGTTCATCTTGCGGATGTCGGCGACGAACTTGTCGACGCCCGGCACGCCCGCCTGCTTCCAGTACCACTCGAACATCCAGATGCCGACGCGCGCCTCCGGCGGCATCGCCTCGAGCGATTCGAGCTCCTGCTGCAGCCCGGCCACGTGGATCTGCTTCTCGATTCCGAACTGCGCGATCTGCTTCAGGCAGTTGACCATGTCGGAGCCTTGCGGCAGCACCAGCAGCACGTCGGGATTGGCCGCGCGCGCCTTAATGAGATAGGCCGAGAAGTCGGTGGTGCCGAGCGGCGTCAGCTCGTTGCCGGTCATGGAGCCGCCGAGCGCGATGAGGTCTTTGGAAGCGGCCTCCTGCAAGGTGTGGCCGAAGGCATAGTCAGGGGTGATGAAATGCCACTTCTTGCCGTACTTGGTGAAGAGCAGGTTGGCGACCGCGTTGGCTTCCATCCTCGTCGTATTGCAGACGCGATAGACGTTCCACTTGCAGTCGATGCCGGTGATCGTGTCGGTGTGGCCGCCGGAGACGATGTGGAGCACCTTTTTTTCGTTGGTGACCTGGGCAATGGCCTGGGCGATGCCCGAATTCACGTCGCCGATGACGAACGTGACTTCGTCGCGCTCGATGAGCTTGCGCGCCTTCTGCACGCCGGTGCCGACGTCGTTCGCACTGTCCTCGACCAGGAGCTCGATCGGCCGGCCGAGGATGCCGCCCTTGGCGTTGATCTGCTCGACCGCGAGCTTGGCGCCCGTCACCTCGTTCTGCGCGACCGCGGCATAGACGCCGGTCAGGGGATCGACCATGCCGATCTTGAGCGGCGTCTCGGCGCGCGCCTGCAGGATGAACGGCGACGCCACCTGAAACGCGCCTGCGGCGGCCGCGCCCTTGATGATGGTTCGGCGATTCAACGCAAAATAGCGGCTCGACGTCATCATCGGTCCCCCCTTGGTTGGCGGCGCGATCTTGATCGGGAAGGCGGTGATGCACAAGGGCCGACAATGTCGACATTGGACCGCCACGCCGGCCCTGGCCGGCCGCGTCTTCCAGTGCTTACGTGTGGGGGCGCCCGCGTTTGACAAGTTGACAGCATCATGTCAAATTTTGCGGCGGCTCGCAGCACCGCCTGACTCACGGGAGGACATCGCGCCATGGCACGGAAACCCCAAGTCGACACCTTCGAGATCGCGGCTTCGCGCGGCGCCTACGACGAATACCCGGTGTTCGGGCCGGGCAAGGACCCGCAGCTCCACCTCAGCCGCAACGACCGGCCGCAGCCCTTCCACCTGATCTGCGAGCAGGATAGCATCCTGGTCCAGCTCTCGGGGAACGGCCGGGTGGAGTTTCGCGATGCCTCGGTGCGCTTTTTCGACATGACCCAAGGCGACTTCGTTTACATTCCCGGCGGCGTGCCGCACCACTACAGCCCGACGGAAGAGTCGGTCCAATACCGCTTCAAGGCCGAGAAGGCGGGCCTCGAGGGGGTCGCCTGGTACTGCCCCGCTTGCGGCGCCGAGCTTCACCGCGATGTCTGGGACACCGCGCGCGAGTTGCCTCAGGAAGCCTATCTGCGCGCGAGCGCTGCGTTCAATCGCGACGAAGCGCTGCGGCGCTGCAAGTCGTGCGGCACGGTCCATCCGCCGGTCGACACGTCGAGCGCGAAATGGGCCGAAATCGCGGATGAGCTGCGCGCCGAGCTGGGCCGCGCGCCCGGCGAGCCGACCAACGAGAAACTTACCATCGCGCCGCACCCGACCAAGCATCCGCTGAAGCAGAACGTCTATTGGATGGCGCGGATCGTGAACAGCCAGCTGACGCCGATGTTCCCCTATCTCGAGCCCGGATCGATCGTCCCCTGCATCTCGCTGCATCGCGGCGGCGAGGCCAGCATCGCCGGGCATTTCGTGCATTTCAATTCTATCGACGAGGTGGTGCTGAGCCTCGGCGCGGTCAACAGCTACATCAAGCCCGGCTTTGCGCGCGTCGGCACGCGCTCGCACGGCGTCGGCTCGTTCAACGCCAAGCCCGATCCCGAGGACACCGCCGCGGTCAATGTCATCACCCAACGCCATCCGCGCGGCGAGGAGCAGCGCGAGGCGGTCACCTTCGTGTGCCATTCCTGCAAGCGCGAGCTGCACAAGCGCGAGTTCAACGGCAACCCGGCGCCATCGCGCGAGTCTGACCTGTTCACGCCGGAGCTTCCGACCATCGCCACCATCGTCGAGTCCTGCCTCAGCGCCCAGGCCTACAACGCCATGGGCCCGGACATCGTCTGCCCCTCGTGCGGCGCGCATAACGCGCCGTTCCCGCTCCATCGCTGGGGCTGGGACGAGTATCTGGCGCGGACGCGGGCGACGCTCTCCGCGATGCGCTCGATGGCGCGAGCCGCAGGAACCTCGGCCCGACGCGCCGAATGATCGGCCGGGCGGCGCCCAAGGACCTGCTGTTCGAGCGGGACGTGCCCGTGCGGATGCGCGACGGCGCGCATCTCATGGCCAACGTCTTCCGCGCGCCAGGTGCCGCGCGCACGCCCGCCTTGATGTCGGTCACGCCCTACGGCAAGGACAAGCTGCCGGACCGGATCGGCATGACCATCATGCGCCTCGCGGGCGTGCGGTTCGGGCGGATCGAGACGTCGCGCTACACGGGGTTCGAGGCGCCGGACCCGGTTTACTGGGTGCGCAACGGCTATGCCGTGGTGCAGGCCGACGTGCGCGGCATGCACAAATCCGAAGGCAATGCCGGCGTCCTCACCGATCAGGACGCCGAGGATTATTACGACCTGATCGAATGGGCGGCGGCGCAGGAGTGGTGCGACGGCGGGGTGGCGCTGAGCGGCGTCTCCTATCTCGCCATGTCGCAATGGCGGGTCGCGGCGCTCAAGCCGCCGCATTTGAAGGCGATCATCCCGTGGGAAGGCGTGAGCGACCTTTATCGCGAGTTCGCCTTCCACGGCGGCATTCCCGAGACCGGGTTCATTCCGATCTGGTGGAAGAACCGCATGGTGCGCGGGCGCAACCGGCGCTTTCCCTTCGCCGACGACTTCCTCGAGAACGTCGCTCGACATCCGCTCGACGACGAATACTGGGCCGGCAACCGGGCAGCGCTCGAGCGGATCGAGGTGCCGGCGCTCGTCTGCGCGAGCTGGTCGGACCAGGGCCTTCACACGCGCGGCTCGATCGAGGGGTTCAGCCGAATCGCCTCGCCGCAGAAATGGCTCTACACCCACGGCCGCAGAAAGTGGGAAGCCTATTACAGCGAGGACGGCCAGACGACGCAGAAGCGGTTCCTCGATCACTTCCTCAAGGGCGCCGACAACGGCTGGCCCGCGACGCCGCGGGTGCGCCTCGAAGTGCGCAGCGCCTTCGGCCGGCACAGTGTCCGTTCGGAAGACCATTGGCCGCCGGCCTCGACCCGGCTCGTGAAGCTATTCCTCGAATGCCGGACGGGCAGGCTCCAATCCAGCGAAGCCTCGGCCGAAGGCAGCGTCTCCTACGATGCCGCCTCGGGCCGGGCCGTATTCGCGTTCCCGTTCGAGCGCGACACCGAGCTTACCGGCGAGATGGCGCTGCGCCTGTGGGTGAGCACGTCCGAGGGCGACGATCTCGATCTCTTCGTCGTCCTGCGCAAGTTCGACGCGGCCGGGCGCGAGGTGTTCTTCCCCGGCTATAACGGGTTCGCGCGCGACGCCGTCGCCAAGGGCTGGCTGCGCGTGTCGCACCGGGCGCTCGATCCGGCAAAGAGCCGCCCGTCGCGCCCCTGGCACACGCATGCGCGGCTCGACACGCTACGCCCCGGCGAGATCGTTCCCATCGACATCGAGATCCTGCCGTCGAGCACGCTGTTCGAGGCCGGAACGCGGCTCGAGCTTTCGGTGCAGGGAAGGGACGGCGCGAAATACCCGGTCTTCAAGCACAGGGCATCGGCGAACCGCGGCGCCCACACGCTCCATTGCGGCGGCCGCTTCGATTCCCATCTCCTGGTGCCCATCGCGAGCGGGGGCAGCGCATAACGGCCAAAGGCCATGAACAGGGAGAACGGGACCATGCAGCGTCTGACGCATTCCGATCGCATCAAGGGGTTTCGACTCTTCGCCCTCGCTGCGGTGATGGCCGCGTGCGCGGTTGCGGGCAATGCTGCGGCGGACCCCATCCCATTGAAGCTCGCGACCTTCGGACCGCCGCAATCCTTCTTCTATGTCGAGGTCATCATTCCGTGGATGGAGGCGGTCAATCGCGACGCGGGCGGCGCGGTCGAGATCAAGTATTACGGCGGCAGCGTCATCGGCAACGCGGGCAACATGTACGATGCCGTCCTCAGCGGCGCCGCCGACATCGGCTGGGCGCTCCAGGGCGTGACCGCCAGCAAGTTCGTCAAGTCCAGCATCGTCGAGCTGCCGTTCGGCTATACGACCGGCGAGTCCGGCGCGGTGGCGTTCTGGCGGCTCTATCAAAAGGGCCTGATCGCCAGCGACTATGATGCGGTCAAGCTGTTCGGCGTGACGGCGTGGCCCGCCGCCGCCGTGCAGACGCGGTCGCGGGCGGTCGCGAAGCTCGAGGACCTGAAGGGGATGAAGCTGCGCGTTTCGGGCAAGCTCCAGGCCGACACGGTCCTGGCGCTGGGCGCGACGCCGGTGAACATCCCGGTCGACGAGATCTATCAGTCGATCGAGCGCGGCGTGATCGACGGCGCGTGGGCGTCGCTCACCGGCACGCGCGAGTTCCGGCTGTTCGAGATCTGCAAGTACTTCCTCGACATCCCGCTCAACGGCGCCGGCGCGATGCTGATCATGAAGCGCGAGACTTTCGACAAGCTGCCGCAGGCCGCGCGCGACGCCTTCGAGAAGAATTCGGGCGAGGCGTTGTCGCGCGCGCTGGGCAAGTCCAATGACGGCGAGGTCGGCCGCGTGAAGACCCTGCTCGCGGGGCTTGCCAAGGACGGCAAGGTCGAGCCCCTTCACGCGCTCGTGCCGGACGAATTGGCGCGCTGGCAGAAGGCGGCCGAGCCCGTCGCCGCCGCGTGGGCGCAACGCGTGCCGAACGGTCCCGCCATTCTCGACGGGTTCCGCGCCGAGGTCGCCGCCGCACGGAACGGCGGCTGATGGCGGCGGCCGCGCCGCGACCGCAGGCGTGGCCCGCGCGACTGGAGGGCTACTGCGCCGCCTTGGCGCGGCGCGTCGCTGTCGTCGGCGTCGCCGGCATGCTGGTCCTGTCGCTGCTGACCATCGCCGATATCTGCCTGCGCTATTTCCTGACCGAGCCGATCCTCGGCCTCGACGAGGCGACGCAGCTCATCATGGCGGTGGTGATCAGCGCGAGCTTCCCCATCGGCATCGCCACGCGCAACCACATCACCATCGACTTCCTGCGCAACGCTCTGGGACGCCGCACCAAGTCCGTGGTGGAGGCGATCGGCGGCGCCATGGTCCTGGCGCTGATGATCCTGCTGGCGTGGCGCTTCGGCCAATACGCGTCGCGCCTCATGGAGCGGCAGGAGGCGACGTTGATCGCCAACCTGCCGGTGGCGCCGTTCTGGTGGATGGTGACCGGCTTCCTGACGCTCGGCGCGGCGATGCAAGCGGTTGTTCTGTTGAACCAGCTCATCGAGGCGCTGCGGCCGGATCGCGACGTGCGGCCGGGCGCGGCGTCGGGTACGCGGCTGGTGATCGCGTGCCTGGCGGCGACCGTGCTCCTCTATGCCGCGATGATCGAATGGGGCGTGGCGCTGGGACCGGTGACGCTCGCCGCGGTGGCGTTCACGGCGCTGTGGCTCCCGGTCCTGATCATGGTGCCGGTCAGCGTAGCGATGGCGGCGTGCGGCCTCGTCGGCGGCAGCGTGCTGACCAATTTCGACGCCGCCGCCAACACGCTGGTGATTCATTCGGCGGCCTTCCTCAGCAACCTCAACCTCGTGGTCCTGCCGCTGTTCCTGATGAAGGGCAGCTTCGCCACCGCCGCCGGGCTTTCCAACGACGCCTACCGGCTCGCCCACGCGCTGCTCGGGCATCGCCGCGGCGGGCTGGCGATGGCGACGATCGGAAGCTGCGCCGGCTTCGGCGCGGTCTCCGGTTCCTCGCTCGCCACCGCCGCCACGATCGGCAGCGTCGCGCTCCCCGAGATGCGCAAGCGCGGCTATTCGGTCGAGCTCGCCACCGGCTGCGTCGCCGCGGGTGGGACGCTGGGCTCGCTCATTCCGCCGTCGGGCATCATGGTGATCTACGCCATCCTGACGGAATCCTCGATCGGCAAGATCTTCATCGCCGCGATCGTGCCGGCAGTTCTCGCGACATGCCTTTATCTCATCACCATCGCGATCTATGTCCATTTCAAGCCGAGCGCGGCCGGACCGGTGGACCGCACCGGGCGGCGCGACGTGCTCGCCGCCCTGATCAACAGCTGGGGCGTGGTGGTGCTGTTCGGCTCGGTCATCGGCGGGATCTATCTCGGCGTCTTCACCGCCACCGAGGCGGGCGCCGTGGGCGCGGGCGGCGCATTCCTGTTCGCGCTCGCCCGCGGCCGCCTCAGCGGGGCCTCGTTCTGGCGCGTGATGGGCGAGGTCGCGATGAACACTGCGATGATCTACATGCTGTTGTTCGGCGCGGTGATCTTCTCGTTCTTCATTGGCGTGTCGCAGCTGCCGCAGACGCTGGTGGCGGCGATCCAGGCGGCGCATCTGCCGCCCTTCGCGGTGATCGTGCTGCTGCTCGTGGTCTATCTTTTGCTCGGCTTCGTGATGGACCCGATCACGACCTTGTTCGTCACCGTGCCGGTGGTGGCGCCGCTGATCGCGAGCCTCGGCTACGACCCGGTGTGGTGGGGGATCGTCACCATTGTCGTGATCGAGCTGGGCCTCATCCACCCGCCCTTCGGGCTCAATGCCTTCATCATCAAGGGCGTGGCAGGCCCCGACGTGGCGCTCGGCACGATCTTCCGCGGCATCGTGCCGTTCCTGGTGTCGGACTTCGTGAAGCTGGCCCTGCTGGTGCTGTTCCCGTTCCTGACGCTGTGGCTGCCCAGCACGATCAGGTGAGATCGAGGCTCGGCACGCGCCAATCCGGAGCGGTCGCGAAGCGGTCGCCGAGGCGCTGGCGCAGCTTGCGCATGATCAGCACCGCCGCCTGCAGCTCGCCCGCATCCATGCCCTTGGCGATGTCGTTGGCCCATTCGACCTGGAGGAGGCCGACCTTGTGGACCGAGGCGTGCCCCTTGGCGGTCAGCGCCACCAGCTTTGCCCGGCGGTGACGGGGGTTTTCGACCAAACTCGCCAGCCCCTCCGCGACCAGGAGATTGACGGTGCGCTGCACGCTTTGCCGCTGCATCCCCATGTTGCGCGCGATGGTGGCGACGGTGAGCGGCGCTTGCGGCTTGCGCAAGGTGCCGAGAACCTGCCAGCGCGCCGAGGTCAGCCCGATGTCGCGCGTGAGCCTGTCCCCGGCTAGGACCAGCCGCCCGTTGAGGCGAAACGTCTCCAGCACCAGCTCGGTGAACGCCGCCCCCGCCTTGCTGTGTCCCGTCCGTGCGCCGCGCGATCTCGCCATGCAATCCATCCGATCGCCGCTTCTCACACGCCCTGGAACACGTCCCACCAGTCCTCGAGCATGGCGGGGTGGCCGTGGCGGATCTGCACCGCGATATGGTGGAAGCCGGCGTTGCGGATGGCGCGCAAGCGTTCCTGCAATTCCCGCCTGGTGCCGGTCCACGAAAAGGTCTTGATCAACTCGGCATCGCAGATGTCGCGCTCTTCGGGCTTCAGGAACATCAGGTGCCCGCGATGATTGCTGAGGTAGCGCGCGTCGGCCGGCTCCATCCGCTCGTAGAGCTTGCGGTAGCGTTCGAGCGCGGCGGCGAGCGGCGGCGGCATGGGGCCGGGCGCGCGGTCCTGCATGTCCTGCTCCACCAGGTCATGCACCAGCATGATGGCGGTGGGACCGGCCTGGTCCTTTACGCGATCGGTATCGTAAGCCTCGCCCTCCTTCAGCACGCAGCCGCCGATCTCGCCATAGACATGCAGATCCTTGAGGTCACGCCCGGCCGCCTGCCATTTCTTCTTCATGTCGGCCATGGCATCGATCGCCGACATCGCGCGGCCCAGCGGACAAATCCAGCCGGCGCCGAGCTCGGCCACAAGAGCGCGCGACTTCGGCCCCGTCGCGGAGACGTAGAGCGGAATCCGGTCCTTGATGTTGATGGCGCCGATCTCGGGATTGAGGAAGCGGATCTTGCGGCGCTTGCCCTCGAAGTCCCATTCCAAGGTCTCGCCGGCCAGCAGGCCCTGGACCAGCCGGATGTATTCCTTCATGTCGGCTTGCTTGACGCGCTTCAAGCCCATGGTGCGGCGACCGGTGAATCCGGTCGAGATGCCGAACTCGATGCGGCCCGGCGCGAGCTGGTTCAACGACGCAAGCGCGCTCGCCGCCACCGGCGCGATCCGGTTCGACGGGATCAGCACGCCGGTCATCAGCTTGATCGTCTTGGTGACCATGGCGGCGGCGCCCATCGCCACGAACGGGTCGGCATTGAGGAGCTGGGTGTCGAAGAACGAGGCGCTGGCATAGCCCAACTCCTCAGCGCGCTTCACATGCTTCCAGCTTTCCGCGTGGGTGGCGAGCGCGATGCCGTAATCCATGTCATCCCTCCCGCGCCGTCTCGCGATGGATGAAATCGACGATCTTGCGGATCGCCTGCCGCGCGCTTTGCGACGTGGGGTCGGTGCGCACAAGATCGTAGGCGGCGCCCTCGAAGAACTCGACCTGCACCTGGCCGCCGCGCTTGCGGTAGTTGGCGACGAACTGCTCGAGATTGGCGCGCGGGTGAAGGGTGTCGATCGGGTTCTGGAGATAGAGTATATGCGGGAGCTCCACCGCGTCGCCGCGCTCCAGCGCAAGCGTCGGGCTGCCCTCGCCCATCGCATCCTCGGTGAGCCAGTATTTCATCTGCATGGCGGCCGCGCCTTCCGGCCGCCGTCCCTGCGCCGCCGCCACGCGGTCGCGATAGCGGCCCAGCGGGCAGATCACCGGCCACAGCGCGACGACGTAGCGCACTCGCGCATCGAAGCCCGGGAGCGGCAGCGCCGCGTAGCGCGGATCGCGCGGCTTCAGCCCGTTCAGCACGACGAGATGACCGCCGCTCGATGTCCCCATTCCGCCGACCATCTCAGGCCTGGTGTTGAAGCGCGCGGCCTGCGATTTGAGCCAGCGCACGCCGTAATTCACGTCGGCCACCGAGCCGGGATATGTCGCGTCGGGCGGGTTGCGGAAATCGAGCGCTGCGACCACGACGCCGCCCCTGGCGACGGCGCCGTTGATGGCGTCGTTGTTGGTGCGCGTGCCTTCGCACCACGCGCCGCCATGGGCGTCGACGACGGCGGGAAAGGGTCCCTTGCCGCGCGGCATGAAGACGCGCGCGAGGAACGGCTTGGCGCCGTGCCTCAGATATTCGACTTCGGTGATGTCGACTTCGTGCTCCGCGTCCATGCGCCCGCTCCGCTTGCCCCTCGCATCTGATCCCAGCGCGCGCGCCTGGTCAACCGCCGGGCAAGCGGGTCAGGTGGCGGCGCACCGAGAACAGGTGCAGGTTGAAGCGCCTGGCGACGAGGCCCCACAGGCCTTCCTGGGCCGTGAGCATGATGGCGACGGCAACCACGCCCAGCAGGATCAAGTACCAAGAGCCGTAATCGGCCAGCAGCTCGCGCAGCCCAAAATAGATCAGCAGGCCGATGAACGGACCTTCCAGCGTGCCGATGCCGCCGATCACGACGATGAAGATCACCACCACGGTCCAGTCGTTGACGCTGAACCCTGCCTCGGGCGAGATCCGCAGCTTCTCGAGGAAGATGAACGCGCCGACCACGCCGGTGCAGGCGGCGGTCACGACATAGATCATCAGCTTGGTCCGGAAATTGTCGACGCCGAGGCTGGCCGAGCCCGGCTCGGAATCGCGGATCGCCGTGAGCGCCAGACCGTGCCGCGACCGCAGCGTCAGATAGACGACGGCGCACACGAACACCACGATGACGAGCGAAAGCCAATAGACGATCAGCTCGCGCCCCGCCCGGTCCGGCGCGATCTCGCGCACGATGGCGGGGGTAAGGCTCAGGCCCGACCCGGCGCCGAGCGGCTGAATGAGGCTCACGCCAAGCTGGAACGTCTCGGCGAAGACCCAGGTGCCGACCGCGAAATAGGCGCCGCGCAGGCGGAACACCGCCAGCGCCACCAGGAGCGAGATGGCCGCGGCGATGGGACCCGCGAGCGCCAACGCCACCAGCGGGTGCACGCCGAATTCGCTGGTGAGATAGAACAGCGCATAGCCGCCGATGCCGACATAGGCCTGCTGCCCCACCGACACCAAGCCGGCATAGCCCGCGAGCAGGTTCCACAACTGCGCCAGCGCCAGATAATAGGCCATCTCGGAGACGAGCCGCATGGCGCCCGGCCCGCCCCAATACGGGAGCGCCGCGAGCGCGGCGAGGCAAAGCAGCAGGAAAGCCGCGAACCACCGGCTCTCCCGCGTTGCGCGCTCGACCCGGTACCCGATCATCAATCCCTCGTGCGCGGGAAGAACCCGCTCGGGCGCAACACCAGGATGATCAGGAAGGCGATGTGGCCCGCCAGGATCTGCCATGTCGGCGACAGGGCCGCCCCGACCGCCTGGGCGAGGCCGAGCACCATGCCGCCAAGCAGCGTGCCCCACAAACTGCCGAGCCCGCCGATGATCACCGCCTCGAACGCGAAGATCAGCCGGATCGGGCCCGCCGCCGGATCGAAGGTAGTGCGGATCGCCATGAGGACGCCGGCGAGCGCGGTGAAGATCATGGCGATCGCCATCGCCACGGCGTAGAGGTGCCGGTTGTCGATGCCCATCAGTTCCGCCGTCTCCGCGTCGTCCGAGGTAGCGCGGAAGGCGCGGCCCAGCGCCGTGCGATAGAACAGGATCTGCAGCCCGGCGATGGCGGCCACCGCGGTGGCGAACACGACCAGCGGATAGGCCCCGACCGCGATGCCGCCGAGCTGGAGGCTCGCCGTTTCGATTGTTCCGGCGTGAAGCCTTTGGATGTCCGCGCCGAACAGCTCCAGGAGCACGTTCTCGATGATCACCGAGATGCCGAACGTGACCAGCAGCGGCGGCAAGAGACCGCCGCTCAAGGTCAGGTTCAAGAGTCCGCGCTGCAGCGCATAGCCCACTGCGCACATCGCCGGCACGACGACGACGAGGCTCGCGATGGCGCCGAGGCCGGTCGCATTGATCGTCACCAGCGCGATATAGGCCGACAGCACGATCAGATCGCCGTGGGCGATATTGACGAGACGCATGATGCCGAAGGACAGCGACAGCCCGATGGCGAAGAGCGCATAAAGCCCGCCCAGCAGCGCGCCCTGGATCAGGATGTTGAGCCAGTCCATCGCGCCCGTCCTAGAGACCGAAATAGGCGCTGGCGATGGCCTGGCGATCGAAGTCGCGGCAATCCGCGGCGAGCGCGACGCGGCCCTCCTGGAAGCAATAGAACCGCGCCGACGCCGCGAGCGCGCGGTTGATGTCCTGCTCGACGATGACGAGCGTCGTGCCCTCGCCGGTGATGGCGCCCAACCGCGCGTAGATGTCGCGGATCACAACCGGCGCCAACCCGAGCGACAGCTCGTCGCACAGCAGGAGGCGCGGGTTGGACATCAGCGCGCGGCCGATCGCCGCCATCTGCTGCTGTCCGCCCGACAGCGCGGTCGCGGGTAGTGCGCGACGCTCGGCGAGCATGGGGAAGAGCTCGTAGACGCGCGCGAGGGTCCAGGCGCCGGAGCGGCCGCAATAGGCGCCGAGCAGCAGATTCTCCTCGACCGTGAGGCTCGGGAACAGCTTGCGTCCCTCGGGCACCATGGCGATGCCGAGGCGGACGATCTCGTGCGCCGCGAGCGCGCCGATGGGGCGCCCGTCGAATTCCACCATCTCGGCGCCGCATGGCAGCACGCCGGCGACGGCGCGTAGGAACGTGGTCTTGCCAGCGCCGTTGGCGCCGATGACCGCGATCGTCTCGCCCTCGGCAACGGCGACGTCAACGTCGAAGAGCGCCTGGAAGTCGCCGTAGAAGGCGCGCAAGCCCCGCGTCCGCAGGAGCGTCATGAAACTTGGATGCCCATGTAGACTTCCTGGACGCGCGCATCCGCCATCACCGCGTGCGGCTCGCCCTCGGCCAGCACCCGGCCGAAATTCATCACCATCAGCCGGCTCGCGATCGACACCAGCGCGTGAACGATGTGCTCGATCCACACGATGGTCGTGCCGCTCGCGTGGATCGCGCGGATGGTCTCGACCAGCTCCCGACTCTCGTGCTCGGTCAAGCCGCCGCCGATCTCGTCGAGGAGGAGAAGCTTCGGCTCGAGTGCCAGCGCACGCGCGAGCTCGAGGCGCTTCCGCTGCAGCAGCGTCAGCGTGCGGGCCGGCACGTTGGCGCGGCCGATGAGCCCGGTCAGCTCCAGCACCTCGGCGCAGCGGTCGTAGCTCTCGCGCTCGCTCCGGCGGGCGCCGAAGATAGCGCCCACCAAGAGGTTCTCGAACACCGTCATGTTCGCGAACGGGTGCGGAATCTGGTACGAGCGTCCGATTCCGAGGCGCGCCCGCGCATGCGGCGCCATCGCCGTGATGTCCGCGCCCTGGAACACCACGCGCCCCGAATCTGGCGCTGCGTCGCCGGTGATTAGGTTGAACATGGTCGACTTGCCGGCGCCGTTGGGACCGATGACGGCCAGCGCCTCACCCTCCTCGACCGTGAGGCTGATTCCGTCCGTCGCCTTGAGGGCGCCGTACGATTTCGAGACGCCGTCGAGCACGAGCAGGACCGTCATGCCCGGCCAGTCAGTACTTGAGCACCTCGAACGGGCTGTCGAGCGGGATGCTGGGCGCGGTCTTGTTGTAGACGATGTTCAAGTCGTACTTGAACGTCTTACCCGGCTTCCACTGCCCGCCGACCAGCGGCGTCGCGCACACGTTCTTGACCGGATTGGACGGTCCTCCCTTCCAGGTGAGGGGGCCGACCAGCGACTGGTAGTCGGTGTCGGCGATCGCGTCGCGGATCGATGCGGCGTCGAGCTTCTTGGCGCGCTTCAATACGTCTACTGCGACTTCAAGGCAGGCGTGCTTGAAGCCGATCGGCTGGGTCCATTGCTTGCCCGTCGCCGCCGTGAAGGCGTCGCAGAACTGCTGCGCGGTCTGGCCGGTGAGGCCGGACTTGAACGGATGGTGCGCGGACCACCACACCTCGGTAGTGGTGCCGGCACCGCGCGCGCCCAAGGCCTCAACCGCCGAGGGGAACAGGAGCGCCTTGGGCGGTGTCATGATCTTGGGGCGATAGCCCTGCTGGGCGCACTGGGTCCAGAAGGTCACGAATTGCGGTGGGTTGAAGATGCCGCAGCAGATCTCGGCATTGGCGTTCTTGAGCTGCGTGATCTGCGCCGTGAAGTCCTCGCTCAACGGCGGATAAAGGCCGAGGTTGACGACGTTGTACCCCTTGGACTTGAACAGCGGCGGCAGGCCGTTCTTGTCGTCGTTGGCGGCGATGCCGTCGGAGTCGTTGGTGAACATGAGGCCGAGGATCTTGTTGGTCGGCAGGGTCGCCCACATGTCGGCGAACAGGTTGCCGAACTGGCCGAAGCCCCAGAAGAAGTGATTGGTCCACTCGAAGCCCTTCGCCGGATTGCCCTTGCGGCCGAAGAACCAGTCCTCCCAGGGATCGTCCGCCGTGATGCAGGGCACGCCGGCGAGCTCGCACTGGTCCGACACCGGATTGGTGGTATCTCCGGTCGACGAGGCGACCATCATGTCGACCTTGTCGTTGTTGATGAGTTGCGCCGCGACTTCCGCCGCACGGTTCGCGTTCGATTGGCTGTCGCGGTAGACGATCTCCACCGCATGCTGCTCGCCGGCAATGGCGATGCCGCCGGCAAGCGCCTTGCGCACCTCGCCCACCACCCAATTGTCGGCCTCGCCGAACGCGGCGATGGGACCGGTCTGCGGGCTCACCATGCCGATCTTGACGGTGCGGCCGGCGGCCCGCGCGGACCGCGTCAATAGTCTCGGCACCGCGACCGCGCCCGCCGCGCCGACGCCCAGGCCCGTTATGATCTTGCGGCGTGATGGATGTTTCGGATTGCTGGTCACGGTCCGTCCCCCCCTATTTAATTGAGCTCATCTTATCGGCCTGGAGCGGCTTCTCGCAATCCGGGCCAGCGCCGCGCCGTTCAGTAGAGCATATCGCCCGGCGTCATGCCGAGGCCGAGCGCGCGGCGGCCGGAATTCTGGAACGCGACGCCATTGAAGGCATAGTGGTTGGAAATGGCATGCGCGTCGCGCCAATGCCGCTGCAAGGCCCCGGTCTCGGTCAGACCCTGCGCGCCGGCCAGGTTGAACAGCCGGTCGATGGCATGGAGCGCGAGCCGCGAGGCCCAGGTGGCATCGCGGCGATGGCGCACGCGATGATCGAGCGTCAGCGGCTGCTCGGCGAAGATCGCGGCATTGACCCGCTCGGCGAGCGCGAAGGCGGTGTCGAGCTCGGCCAGCGATTCGCCGATCGCGATCTGCATCGGCCCGCCCTCGGCGACCTTCTCGCCGAAGGTCGAGATCTTGGCGCGCGCGTTGTCGATGAAGGCGTCGCACGCGCCGCGCGCGACGCCGAGGAGCGGCGCCAGGATGCCGATCCAGGTCTGCGCCGTCAGCGACGAGCGGAACATGGCGCCGTCATCGAGGCTGCAGCCGGGCGCGGTGGCGTCGCGCGCCTGCTGCAGGTCGAGCGTGAATTCCTCCGGCACGAACACCGGATCGACCACGATGTTGTTGGTGCCCGAGCCCTTGAGGCCGACGCTGTACCACACGTCGCGCATGCGGAACTGGCCGGGCTGGAGCATGAACATGCGCGCGTGCGGCGGGCCGCCATCGGGGCCGGGCACGATGGCGCTCACCATGCTCCAGTCGCAATGATCGCCGCCCGAGCCCCACGGCCATTCGCCGCTCAGCTCCCAGCCGCCGGAAACGGCGCGCACCTTGCCGGCCGGCGCGAACGAGACGACGAATTTCGGATCGGGCGCGGTGCCGAACACGCGCCTTTGCGCCGCATCGGGGAAATAGGCGAAGATCCATTGGTGATGAAGGAGGAAGGAGAGGCACCACCCGGTCGAGCCGCACACCCGCCCCACCTCGGTGCAGGCATTGACGAGATCGAGCCAGTCGCCTCCGAAGCCGCCGAACCGCGCCGGCCGCATCATCGGCATCAGCCCGGACTCCATCATCGCCTTGACGTTCTCGGGCGGCAGGCGGCGCAGCTTCTCGGTGCGCTCGACCTGAGGGCCGACCACCGCGGCGATGCCGCGCGCGCGCTCGATCACATCCGCGCGGCTCATGCGAGTCAGGGCTGCAGGTGCGGTCATCGGCGACACTCCTTGCCCGGGGATATCGGAAATATCTTCTGGAGTTCGCCCGACCGCGTCAACCGCCCTTGGCGAGCCACGCCGCGCCCTCTTTATGGAGGGTCTCGAAGATCGCGTTGCCGGGCACCGGCAGGTCGAGATTGATGCGCGCGCCGCTCGCCGCCTGGAAATAGGCGAGGTGGCGATATCCCGCCGGGTACTTCGCAATCTCGGCAGGATCGAGAGCGATGGTCGCGGCGGGATCGACCGGGTCGATCCGGTCCTTCTCGTAGATCGGCACGCGCTCCTTGATCCGCCACGCGTCCTCCGATTTGACGAAGCGGTCATAGGTGCGGCCCCAATTGGAGACGTCCACCTCGATGTCATGCAACTTGCCGCGCAGGAGAATGATCATCTTGGTCTCGGCGATGGCGCGCGCGCCGTTGATGGCGACGGTCGAGGCGCCCACGATATGCATGCCGCGATAAGGGCCGTCCTTCGGGCGCCGCTTCAAGGCGGCGATGAAGTCGGCGGCGGTGCCGCGGGACCACGTGGTCGACTGGAATCCGTCCGGCGCGTAGAGCTGGGCGAGCTCGTCCCAGCGCCCGTCGTCGCGGAAGAAGCCCCAATTCTGCACCGCCTCGACGATGGCGGCGCGATCGAGAGAATGCTCGCGCTGCTCGCCGCCCGCATTCGCCATGGCTCGTCCCTCCGCGGCACAGCATTTAACATGATGCGGATTGCCGCGGTAGGCTGGCGGTCCCAGGCGACGGACGCTTGTTTTATCGCCGATGCCGATCGACAATCGGGGCGGTCCTGAGGGGAGATCGTTCGGCATGAGCAACACCGTTCCCGAGCCGCGCATCGCGCGTTCGATCACGCTGGAGATCCAGGGCGATTGGGGCGGTGCCAACCTGCACCGCATCTGCGGCTGGCTGTCGCAGGAGATCAACGACCGCACCGGGCCATATACGCGCATCGGCATTTGGAGCGGGCGCGGTCAGCTCGACTCCGTGCAGGCGGTGGGACGCGGGCTGGTCGACGTCGCGCTGGCGGTGCCGACCGCCTTCGTGCCGATGACCATCACCGGCAAGGGCATCGCCAAGGGCGAGAAATTCCCCGATGTGCGCGCCCTCGGCACGATGCCGCAGACCGACCGGCTCGTGGTCGCGGTCAAATCCGAATTCGGCATTCGCAGCTTCGAGGATTTCCGCCGCAAGGCGCCCCGGCTCCGCATTGCCGCCTCGCCCGACGACGGCATCAACACGATCGGCTACGCGACGCAGCGGGTGATGGAGCTGGCGGGCCTGTCGCGCGCTACCATCGAATCCTGGGGCGGCAGCTACGTCGAGCGCGAGCGGCCCAACGAGTGCATCGGCCTCGTCGCGGGCGGCCAGGCCGACGCGGTCATCCACGAGGCCATCATGACGCCGTGGTGGCAGGATCTCGCCAACAAGAACGATATCTCCTTCCTGCCGATGGAAGAGACGGTGCTCGCCAAGATGGAGCAGGACTATTTCTGGCCGCGCGCGACCTTGCCGGAGGGATATCTCCGCGGCATGCACGGCCCGTTCACGACGCTCGATTTCTCCGACTTCCTGGTCATTGCGCGCACCGACCTGCCGGACGATATCGCCTATCTCTTCGCCTGGTGCATGTGCGAAAGGCGCGAGATCATCGAGCGTGCCTATCGGCACATCCCGCCGGAGCGCAGCGCCGTCACTTATCCGCTGGTGCCGAAGAAGATCGCCACCACCACGATCCCGCTCCATCCCGGCGCGGAGCGCTACTATCGCGACGCCGGCCTGCTGTAAGCTTGCGGAGGATTGGCCCTGGACTGCGCCCGCGCCGCGCCATAAGAGATGGAACGGCGCCACGGACAACGGGAGTTCTCGACTTGATCAAACTGACCGACTTGATGCGGAC
This sequence comes from Allostellaceae bacterium, assembly GCA_035604615.1. GTDB lineage: Bacteria > Pseudomonadota > Alphaproteobacteria > ATCC43930 > CGMCC-115725 > DATJLY01. The sequence continues at coordinate 34,884 of DATNID010000074.1, forward strand.
CCTGCTGAATTCGGCGTTGGCCGATGGCACCCCTTGCCTCCTGGGCACGGCGACCAAGGGCGGCTATCCGCAAATCAGCCCCAAGGGCAGCGTCGTCGTCTACGACGACGAGCATCTGTGCTACTGGGAGCGCAGCAAGCGCTCGGCGCTGAAGCGGATCGAGGAAAATCCGCATGTTTGCGTCTATTACCGCAATCCGGCGCGCGTCTCGGAAATGCCCTATCGCGCGGCGGTCATGCGCTTCTACGGCGAAGTCCGCCTGGTCGATAGCGGCCCGGAGCGCGACAAGGTGTGGGACCTTATCCCCGAGGCCGAGCGCAAGCCCGATCCCGAGAAGAAGGGCACTGCGGTGCTCGTGCGCCTCAGCAGCGTCGAAGAGATCAGCGGCAACGTCATCATGAAGCGCGACTAACGGCTCGTTGCCGACAGTTCCCGGCGCACGATGGCCGCGCCGGCGCTGAGCGCCTGCAACTTGCCGAACGCGACCGCGCGCTTCATGTATTTCATGCCGCAATCGGGCGCCGCGATCAGTCGTTCCGGCGGCACGTGCTTGAGGCCGAGACGGATGCGCGCCGCCACCGTCTCGGCTGTCTCGATCGCGGGATCGCCGAGATCGAGGACGCCGAGAACGATGGTCTTCCCCGCGAGGTCCGACAGCACGCCGAGATCGAGCTTGGCCTGGGCCGCCTCGATCGAGATTTGCGCGACGCTGCTCCCGGCCAGCGGCGCCAGGAAGGAATAGGCGCTGGGCTTCTGTCCGGCGACGACCGCGGCATAGCCGAAGCAGAGATGGATGGCGGTCGGCACGGTGATGCCCTGCAAGGCGCGGTCGATCGCCTTGACGGCATAGCGCCGCGCCGCCTCGGGATTGTTCCTCAGCCACGGCTCGTCGAGCTGAATGACGTCCGCGCCGGCCGCTTGCAGGTCGCGAGCCTCCTCGTTCACCGCCGCGGCCAGATCCATCACCATCTCTTCGTCGTCGCGATAGAACTCGTTCTGCGCCTGCTGCCCGATGGTGAAGGGACCGGGGAGCGTGATCTTGGTCTTGCGATCGGTGTTGCGGCGCAGGAACGCCATGTCCCGCACCTCGACCGGACGGATGCGGCGGATCTTGCCGACGATGCGCGGCACCACGACAGTCGTGCCCGACCGGTTGGTGATGCGCGCCGGATTGTCGTTGTCCATGCCGTCGAGCGCGGTGGCGAGCCGGTTGGAATAGCTTTCGCGGCGCATCTCGCCGTCGGTGATGACATCGATGCCGGCACGCTCCATGTCGCGAATGGCGAGGATGGTGGCGTCGTCCTGCGCCTCCTCGAGAAAAGGCTCCGGCACCCGCCAGATCTCCTTCAGGCGCACGCGCGGAACGGATTTCAGCAGCAGCTCGCGATTCACCAGCCAGTCCGGCTGCGGATAGCTGCCTACGACGGTGGTCGGCAAGAGATGTCCTGGCATGGTGAACCTTTCGGAGGACGAGTCCGGCGTTTGTCGGCGGGCGGCAATGCGCGAGCCCGTGCCGGCCGCAGCTACGGCACGACGGGCGCTTGCGACTGATGCGCGAGCGCGATCTCGCGATGCTCCCGCGACGACTGGAGAATGGCGAGGCAGATCTCCGCCGTCGCCATGCCCCACCGCACATCGAGCATGGTCGGGCGGTCGCTGGCGACGGCGTCGTGGCGATCGACGAGTTCCGCGGCCCGCCCGGGACTGCGCGGCACCGCAACCTCGCGCCTTCCGTCTTTGCCGTAGACGAAGACGCCGTCGGGCGATTGCCGGATCGCGCCGCGCTCGCAGCTCACCACCGTCAATCCGAAGAAGGGGTTGCGCACCGGCGAATTGCGATCCCAGCCGCCCCCGGCGCCGTAGCCATAGGGATTGCCCGACCGCACCAGCGCGAACTTGTCCTCGGCCGAAACCGGACCCGCCGGCCGATAGCGCGGCGTCAGCGATTCCGGATTGTTCGAGCGCATCCCGGACTCGCCGATCCCCCAGGTCAGCTCGCACACGTCGAAATAGCCGTAGCCGTCGAACACCATGGTCGCGGCCATGCCGTTCTCGAACTCGAGAAGGGCGGTGTAGTTGCCTTCGCAGTTGGGGAAGTTGGGCGCGAAACGGCCGGCGACGGCGCGGACGCTGCGGACCTTGCTGCCGGCGACGAAGCGCACGATGTCGATCTGATGCGGTCCCTGGCGGAAGATCACGCCGGCGCCCTGCTCGGTATCGACCTCGTTCGCCATCAAGGCGCGGATCATCCAGTCGTTGTAGTTCCAGGTCTGGATGTGAATCGGCCGGCCGAGCTCGCCGCTGGCGACGATCTCGCGCAGCTTCCGGACCGGCGTGTCGTAGGCCTTGGAATGGCCCTGGCAGTATTTGATGCCGGAGCGCTCGATCGCATCGGTCATCGCCAGGCACTGCTCGACGGTGACGGCCATCGGCTTCTCGCAGATGACGTGCTTGCCGTTCGTGGCGGCGGCGATCACGTGCTCGGCATGGAGGAGATTGGGCGTCGCGACCCAGACTGCGTCAATGAGCGGGCTGCGGCACATCTCCGCCACGTTCTCGAACATGGCGACGGGCTTGCCGAAGCGGTCGCAGAAGAATTCCATATTGTCGCGCCTGATGTCGGCGAGCGCGGTGAGCTCGATCCGGTCCTTCAGCTCCTCGAGGTGTCCCACGACCTGAAGCGCGGCGATCCCCACGCCCGCGATACCGAGACGAATGCCTGCCATGCGGCTCCCCTCCGCGCCCGAAACCGTGGCGGCACAATACTGCCGGCGCCCCAGGCGCGCCAGCATGCCGGTCCCCGGCGACATCGCCTGCCTCGCGGAATTCTGTTAAGATGCGCATCCGAATTGGAGGACGCGACATGGCAGAGATCATGGGTTTCGGGCTCAGCCACTATCCCGGGCCGGGGGTGCCGGTCGAATTCTGGCCGCACATGCTTTCCCAGTGGGTGAAGCTGGGGCGGGTCGCGCCCGATCTCTTCGCCGACAAGTCGCGCTGGCCCGCGCCGATGCGCGCGGAATGGGGCAGCGACGAGGGGCAAAGCGCCGCGCGCGAGCATCGCCGCCGCCTGCTGGCCGGATTCACGCGCCTGCGCGAGGAGCTCGACGCGTTCGCGCCCGATCTCGTCCTCATCTGGGGCGACGATCAGTTCGAGAACTTCAAGCGCGACTGCATTCCCGCGTTCTCGGTTGGCATCTTCGACAAGGTCATCAGCCGCCCTTATGGCGGCGGCAAGGTGCCGTTCGGAACCTCGGAGAACGCGTGGGGGCTGCCGGCCGACACAGAGCTGCCGATCCGATGCCACTATGACGGCGCCGCCGCCTTGTGCCGGACGCTCATCGAAGAGGGCTTCGACCTCGCCTATTCGCGGACGACGCGGCACCCGGCCGGCCTCGCCCATTCGTTCAACAACACCGTGCTCTATCTCGACTACGAGCGACGCGGCTTCGACTATCCGATCATCCCGTTCCACGTGAACTGCTACGGCAACCAGCTCATGACGACGAGCGCGAGCGCCGTCGGCGAGGGCTCCAACGAGATCTCGCCGCCGGCGCCGAGCCCGGCGCGCTGCTTCGCTCTCGGCCGGGCGACGGCGCGCTTCTTCGCGCAATCGCCGTGGCGCGTGGCGCTGATCGGATCGGCAAGCTGGTCGCACGGGTCGCTGACGCCGAAGCACGGGCGGCTCTATCCCGACCTCGAGGCCGATCGCGCCCGCGCCGAGGAGCTGCGCAGCGGACGGTTCCGCGACTGGGGCAATCTCGCGCAAAGCCAGATCGACGACTCTGGCCAGCACGAGATCCTCAACTGGATTTGCCTCGCCGGCGCCATGACAGAGCTTGGCCATTCGGTCGAGGTGGTCGACTTCGTCGAGAGCTACGTGTTCAACTCGGCGAAATGTTTCGCCCTCTTCCCATCGCCGTCGGCGCGGCCGCGGCATCGCGCGGCCGGTATCGCCGCACCGGTGACGGCGTGATCGACGCGCCGCCGGGAGGACGCTGAAGCGGGCGGCGGACGGGATGGCGGCAAGCCCGTCTCATACCGCCGCGACACCGACCGAGATGTGGGGCGCGTCGTCCCTCGCACGGATCGGCGCGCTGTTTCGCACCACGCGCCTCGGCGGCGTCGTTCTCGTGCTGGCGCTCCTGTGCCTGTGGGAGGCGAGCGCCCGGTTCGGGCTGATCCAGAGCGTCAACTGGCCGCCGTTCAGCGCCGTGCTGGTGGCGCTCTTTCGCGGCTTGGCGGACGGCGAGCTCGTCTCCGTCATCGGTTCGACTTTGTGGCGCATGGCGCGCGGCTATGCGATCGGCTGCGCCATCGGCGTGCCGCTCGGCATCGCCGTCGCGCTCTCTCGGCCGGTGCGCTGGACGCTGGAGCCGACCATCGAGCTGCTGCGCCCGATCCCGGTGCCGGCGATCATCCCGCCGCTCATCTTCGTGTTCGGGATCAACGATCCGCTGAAGCTGTTCGCGGTCGCGTTCGCCGTGCTGTTCCCGGTCGCGCTCAACACCATGAGCGGCGTCGCGTCGGTCGACCCGATCTACGTACAGGTGGCGCGTACCTTCGGCGTCTCGCGCGTGCGGACGCTGTACCGCGTCGTATTTCCGGCATCGCTTCCCTTCGTGCTGGCCGGGCTGCGCACCAGCCTCGCGCTCGCCCTGGTGGTGGCCGTCGTCGCCGAGATGATCGCGGGCGATTCCGGCGTCGGCTATTACCTGATCACGATGCAGTTCGCCGTGCGCTCCGCCGACATGTACGCGGCGATCATCCTCCTTGCCGCCGTCGCCTATGCGCTGAACTGGGTGTTCATCGCCTGGGAGGCGCGGGTCATCGGCTGGGCACGGACACGCGAAGCGGCGGGGAAGCAACCATGACCGCTGCCCCCGCGCGCGGCGGCGAGGCGCTGCGCATCGATTCGGTCGGCAAGACCTTCTCGACTCCCGGCGGCGATCTCGTGGCGATCCGGTCGGTGAGCCTCGAGGTCGAGCCGGGCGAGTTCCTCGCCATCGTCGGGCCGAGCGGCTGCGGCAAGTCGACCCTGCTGCAGATCGTCGCCGGCCTGATCTCGCCCTCGTCCGGCAAGATCCTGCTGGGCGGCCAGGACGTGACGGCGCAGCCGGCGCACATGGTCTATCTCTTCCAGCAATACTCGAAGTCGCTGTTGCCGTGGCAGACGGTGGAAGGGAACGTCCTGTTCTCGTTCAATCATCGAATGCGCTTGAAGCGGCGCGCGGCGCGCGATCGCTGCCGCGAATATCTCGAGATGGTCGGGCTCAAGGAGTTCGCGGCGCATTACCCGTGGCAGCTCTCGGGCGGGATGCAGCAGCGCGTGGCGATCGCGCGCGGGCTTGCCGCCGAGCCGCGCGTGCTGCTGCTCGACGAGCCGTTCTCCTCGGTCGACGCGCTGACGAGGCTCGAGCTGCACGCCCTCATCCTCGATCTCTGGACGCAGAAGCGCTTCACCGCGGTGCTGGTCACGCACGATGTCGACGAGGCGATCTTCCTGGCCGATCGCGTGGCGGTGCTGAGCCGGCGGCCCGGCGCCATATCCGAGGTGATCGAAACCCACTTGCCGCGCCCGCGCCAGGTGGTCGAGACGCACGAGAACCCGAATTTCCTGAAGATGCGGCATCGCCTGCTGGGGCATCTTCTGGCCAAGCCGGAGACGTCGGAGGCCGGGCATGCGTAGCCGGGTGCTGCACGCGCTGCCGGGCGTCGCGTTCCTCGGGCTACTGCTGCTCACGCTCGAGGCGGCCGTGCGCGCCGGGCTGGTGGACAAGTCCTTCATTCCGGCGCCAAGCGCGGTCGCGGCGCGGACCATCGCCCTCATCGTCACCGGCGGCGCGGGTGGGCCGCTGTTAAAGACCACGCTGCTGCTGTTCGCGGGCTATGGCCTGGGCTGCCTCGCCGCGGTCGCGCTGGGCATCCTCATGGGTTATTACCGGCCGGTTTATCTCCTGTTCGAGCCGGTGACGGAGCTGCTGCGGCCGATCCCCAAGCCGGCGCTGGTGCCGGTGCTGATGCTGCTCCTTGGCCTCGGCGCCGGCATGAAGGTGACGGTGGTGGCGCTCGGCGCGTTCTTTCCGGTGCTGATCAACACGGTCCAGGGCGTGCGCGCGGTCGATCCGGTGATGACCGACATGGCGCGCACCTTCGGCCATTCCGGGCCGGCGGTGCTGTGGCGCATCCTGCTGCCCGCGAGCGCGCCCTTTATCCTGGCCGGGATGCGGATCAGCCTCGGCATCAGCCTGGTCGTGGTGATCATCGCCGAGATGATCTCGAGCACCGGCGGACTGGGCGATCTCATTCTCGACATGCAGCGCTCGTTCCAAGTCACCGACTCTTACGCCTGGCTGGTGATCGTCGCGGTGCTGGGGTTCGGGCTCAACGTCCTGTTCCGCTGGGCCGAGCGGCGCACCACCTTCTGGAATGCACCGGCCGCCGAGTGATATAGTGCCCTCATCAGGGGAGTGCGATGCGATGACGACAGAGCGGGCGCAAAAGCTGGCGAAGGCGAAACTCTGGGACGAGCTCCTGGCGATGCGCGACCGCCAGCGTGAGAATCTGAAGACCGCGATACAGGTGGTGAAGGGCTCCGAGCTACCCCAGGAGGTGAACCGCCAGGGGATGATGCGCTGGTATTTGCACCCTGCCATCACCGACACGATCCTCTCGACCTTGATGTTCTTCGAGCAGGAGATCCCGCCCGGCAGCCGCTCCGGCAAGTACAAGTTCCAGGGCGAGCAGGTGATCTACATCCTCGAGGGCAAGGGCCACACGCTGATCGACGGGGTCAAACATCCCTGGGCGGCTGGCGACGTGCTCAACCTCCCAGTCAGGAAGCAGGGCATCATCGTCCAGCATGTCAACGAGGACCCGAACCTGCCGGCCAAGTTCGTCGCCGCGGAGCCCAATTTCTTCGCTTGCACCACGGTCGACCGCGGCTCCGGCTTCGAGCAGATCGAGGACGCGCCCGAATACCGGCGCTGAGGGGCGGCCTGCGCTTCAGGACGCGCCGCGCTCGTGCTCCTTGAGCTCGGCGGCGAGCGCGGCGAGGGCGTGGTCGAGGGTCGGCGGCATCGCCTTGGTAAAGCCCGCCGCCCGCAAAGCCAGACGTTTCGCTTCCTGGCAGACCTGACGCAGCCGCGCGCCCGAGAACCCCTCCGTGCGCGTCGTCAGCGCTTCGGCGATCGTCTCGAGATCGGGCGATGACGCAAATCCCTTTCCGGCGAGATGGACGCGCAGGATCGCCGCCCGGTCAGCGGCGTCGGGCAGCGGCACGTGGACGTGCACGCCGAAGCGGCCCGGCCGCAGGATCGAGGGATCGACCAGGTCGATCCGGTTGGTCGCGCCCACCACGATGACCCGCGACAACTGCTCGACGCCGTCGAGTTCGGCGAGAAGCTGATTGACGACGCGCTCGGTCGTCATCGAGCCTTCGTGCGCGCCGCGCACCGGGGCGATCGAGTCGAGCTGGTCGAAGAATATCACGGTCGGCGCCACCTGGCGGGCAATGCGGAAGACGTGGCGCACGCCCTCCTCGGACTCGCCGAGCCATTTGGTGAACAGCTCGGGCCCGTCGACGGCGATAAAGTTGACGCCGCACTCGTTAGCGACAGCCTTGGCGAGGAGCGTCTTGCCGGTGCCCGGCGGCCCGTAGAGCAGCACGCCGACATGCGGCGTGAGGCCGGCATCGGCCAGGAGCTGCGGGTGGCGCAGCGGATGCTCCATCAGCTCCTGCAGCCGCTCCTTGACCGCGGCGAGGCCGCCGATGTCGCCCCAGCTCACCTCCGGCACGCTGATCAGGGTCTCACGCATCGCCGAGGGCTGGACCTGCGCCAGCGCGGTCTCGAAATCCTCGCGCTCGACGTGCAGGTTGGCCATGTCGATGCGGAACGCGGCGCGCGGGTCCTCGAGATTGAGTGTGCTGCGGCGCAGCGCGCTCAATCCCGCCTCGCGGCACAGCTCCATGAGGTCGGCGCCGACGAAACCGTGACTGTGTCGCGCGACCTCGTCGAGATATCCGAGCGCCGCCTCGGTCAGCGGCATCTCGCGCGTCTGGATGTCGAGGATCTCGCGCCGGCCCGGCAGGTCGGGCGGCCCGACGAAGATCTCGCGGTCGAACCGGCCCGGCCGGCGGAACGCGGGATCGACGGTGTCGATGCGGTTGGTGGTGCCGATGACGATCACCGAGTCGACCCGCTTCAGCCCGTCCATGAGCGAGAGCAGCTGCGTGACGGCGCGGATGTCGGAATGGGCCCCGGTCTCGCCGCGCTTGGGTGCGAGCGCGTCGAGCTCGTCGATGAAGACGATCGACGGCGCATGGTGTCCCGCCTCGCCGAAGATGCGGCGCAGGTTGCCCTCGGTCTCGCCGGCATAGGTCCCGATGATGTCAGGCCCGTTGATGTAGTAGAAGCGCGCCTCGACCTCATTGGCGACGGCGCGCGCCAGATGCGTCTTTCCCGCGCCCGGCGGCCCGTAGAGGATGATGCCGCGCGGCGGATTGATGCCGAGCTGGCGATAGACATGCGGAAACTTGAGCGGGAGCTGCACCAGCTCGCGCACCAGCTTGATCTGGCGCCCGAGCCCGCCGACATCCTCGAACGTGACGTCGAAGGTGCCCTCGGGGACATGGGCGTCGTGGTACTGCAGCGAAAGCTCGGTCGCCTCGGTCACGACGCCCGGCCCGTCCGGGAGCCGCAGCACTTCGTAGGTCGTGCCCGCCTGCGTTCCGGGGAACGGGATGTACAGCACCGCGCCGACGCTCACCGGCGTGCGGCTCTCGACCAGCACTTTCTTCAGGTGCGGCAGAAGATCGTGCGCCGTCGAGACGTCTATGGCGGGGTTCAGCTCGACGCGCGTTGCGGGCGGGGCCTCGGCGGGCTCGATTTCGACCGTCTCGTTGAGATGCGCCTTGAGCGCCTGGCGCAGGAAGCGGTCCATGCGGATGATGCCGGCCCTGGCGTCGCCCGGCGCCGGCTGGTCGATCCGGGCGATGACGCTACGCCCGCGCTCGGTCGCGATGCGCACCAGATCGTCGGGCGCGAGCCCGTTGTCGTGCATGAGATCGGCGTCGAGCACCACCAAGAGGCGTGCGCCGGCGGCATACTCGTTCGCCATGTGATCGACGCTGGCGGTGAAGCGGCGGCGCGGATGGTGATGATGGTGATCGTGGTCGTGTTCGTGGGATTCGTGGGGCACTGCGCCTCCTTATTCGAAGAAGGCGTTCTCGCGGACGATGACGGGCACGGACTTGTTCTCCTCCGAATCGCCCGCCATCGGCTCGCCGCGGATGTTGAGCCGGTCGTCGCCGGCCGGCTTGCCGGCGCGCGCGCCGACGCGCAGCATCACGAGCGGCTCCGTGCTGGTCGCCTCGAACCAGTAATAGGTCTTGGCCGGCCGCATCACGCCCTCGTTCTTGCCCAGGTCGACGGTGCCGCCGTCCTTGTCATAAAAGCGCACCTTGCCCTGCAGCACGACGAAGAGGTGATCCTCGCTGGTGTGGCAATGAAGCGTGTTCTCGCCGCCCGAGGCATAGACCTTGACGCGCGCCGAGAAAGTCTCGGTGCGCGCCACCTCGGTGTCCATGCGGCCCTGGTCGGGGAGCGGCGCGCGCAGCTTGAAGAAGGCGGCGTCCTTGGCGATCTCGGCGCGCTTGAAGCCGCGCGTTGCGGTCACGTCGTCGGGCATGATGGGTCTCCTCGGTCGCATCAGCTCATCTTGAAGATTTTCGATTCGACGTCAATGTCGGCGCCGAGCCCGCCCAGTGCTGCGCGGCGCGAAATCGAGGCTGACATCGATTCCCCGGACGTCAGCGGCCTGCCTTCGCTTCTTGCGCCAGATATTCGGGCGAGACTTCGGTCTGGGTCATCTCGGATGCGAGATATTCCCGCATGGTGCCGTTGATGAAGGCCATCCACAGCGCGTATTTGTTGGGATCGCTGTTGAAGTGCTGATGCTCGACCCCATTGGGCCGCAGCGGCAGCAGCAGGAGATCGCCCTTCTCCCAATCGATCCGCTCGCCGTCCACGACGGAGTAGCCCTTGCCGTCGATCACGTAGATGACCAGCCCGCCCTGGTGGCGGTGCTTGCCGGACATGGTCCGCACTTCGTGGGTAAAGACGCTCCAGTCCTGGAGCGGGGTGTCCTTGACCGTGCGGCTTAGGTAATAGCGGAGCCGCCCCTGGCGCGACAGCATTTGCGGGCAGTCCGCCATCTTGACCACGATGCGGCCGGTCATCATGCGCTCGCCTCGGGCCTTGTCGTCCTGCAGCGCGACCTCGTAAGCGTTCAGCGTCGGCCGTTCCCGTTCGCGCTCGCGCGTGCGTTCGATCTCAGCCATCGGCGGACTCCTTGCTCCTCAATTCCATCGCCCGTATTACCGCACCGGGACCGACCTGTCGCCCCCATCGATGACCCTCAGCCGGTCTTGAACACCTTGGCCTCGACATCGACGTCGGCGTTGAGCAGGCCGTTCTCGCGCATCAGCGCCTTCAGCTCCTTGATCGGTCCGAGATCGACGCCCGCCACCTCCTGCGGCACGTGGATCTTCTGCATCAGATTGGGATCGATCCGGGTGTAGCCGGAGACGAGCTTGAAATAAGGCTCCTTGCCGATATTGGCGTTGACCCACGCGACGCCCTTGCGGAAGGCGCGCACGAAGCCCTGCACGGTTGCTGTCCTGGCATCGGCCATCGGGCCGGTCACGACCCAGAAAGCCGTTCGCATCCCCGGCAGGACGGTGTTGAACGGCCAGCCCACGAACTCGAGCGCCGGATCGGCGAGGCCGATGGTCAGGAACGGCTCCAGCACAATGGCGGCATCGACCTGCTTCGACTTGAGCGCATCGAGCGCCTGCGGCACCGGTACCTCGCGGTAATCGACCTTGTCGGGGTCGCCGCCCGTGGCCTTCACCCACGAGCGCGCCACCAGCCACATGATGTCCTTGCGCGAATTGACCCCGATCGTCTTGCCCTCGAGATCCTTGCTGGTGCGGTAGGGATCGCCCTTGCGCCGGAGCACGGCGCCCGGATCGGGCGGCTTGTCGCCGATCGGCGCCCCCAGCGCGATGATGCGCAGATCGATCCCGCGCTCCAGCGCGACAATGACCGAGATCGAATTGGTGTAGCAGATGTCGTAAGCACCGCTCACCAGCCCGGGAATGCCGACCACTCCGCCCTGCACCGCCTGAGTCGAGACCGCGAGCCCTTCGGCGGCGAGATAGCCTTCCGCCGTGGCCGCGAACAAGGGCGCCACGTCGAAGATCGGCACGATGCTGACATGCAGTTGGACGAGGTCCGCCGCGCGCGCCGCCATGGGTGCGCCCAAGAGCGCGAGCGTGCCGCCGAGCCCGCCCAGCGCATCGCGGCGCGAAATCGAGACTGTCATTGAATTCCGCTCCTCAGCGGCCCGCCTTCGCCTCTTGCTCGCGATATTCGGGCGAGACTTCAGTCTGCGTCATCTCGGATGCGAGATAGGAGCGCATCGGGCTGTGGATGAAGGCCATCCACAGCGCGTATTTGTTGGGATCGGTGTTGAAGTGCTGATGCTCGACCCCGTTGGGCCGGAGCGGCAGCAGCAGGAGATCACCCTTCTCCCAGTCGATGCGCTCGCCGTCGACGACGGAATAGCCCTTGCCGTCGATCACGTAGATGACGAGGCCGCCCTGGTGGCGATGCTTGCCGGACACCGTCCGCACCTCGTGCGTGAAAACGGTCCAGCTTTGCAGCGGCGTGTCGGTGACCGTGCGGTCGAGATAGAAGCGGAGCCGCCCCTGGCGCGACAATTCCTGCTGGCAATCCGCCATCCTGACCACGATGCGGCCCGTCATCTGGCGCTCGGCGCGGGCCTTGTCCTGCTGGATCGTGACCTCGTAGGAGTTCTGCTCCGGCCGCTCCCGCTCGCGCTGGCGCGTGCGTTCGACTTCAGCCATCGGTGGGCTCCCCGCGTTGACGTCGCACGGCGATAGAGTACCTCATCGCGTGTCCGATGTCGCCTCGCTTCAGGACGGGTCCAGCCCGAGGAAGCGCCGCGCGTTGCCTGACAGGATCAGCGCCCGCTCCCGCTCCGGCAGCGCGAGCCGGTCGATGCGGGCGACCGGATGTTTCTCCATGATGCCGAAGGGATGGTCGGTGCCGAGGACGATCTGCGTCACGCCGAACAGTTCGATCAGGAAGCGCAGCGATGTCTCGCTGTAGACCAGCGAATCGTAATAGAACCGCCGCGCCGTTTCCGCGGGCGCGTGCGGCACCAGCGCCTGGAGCGCGCGGTTGGTGGACCAGGAATGCTGCAGCCGCGGCAGCACCTGCCCGAAGCCGCCGCCGCCGTGGCTGAAGGCGATGCGCAGCTTGGGATGGCGGTCGAGCACGCAGCCCGTGATCATCGAGCCGATCGCGAGCGCGGTCTCGCACGGATAGGCCAGCACCGCCTCGAGGCTGCGCGGTCCGACGATACGGTCCATCCCGGCCGGCCGCAGCGGATGCACGAATACCGCGGCATCGAGCGCCACCACGGCCGCGAAGAACGGATCGAATGCGGGATCGCCCAGCGGCTTGCCGTCGATGTTGGTTGCGAGCTCGACGCCGAGCAGGCCGAGCGTCTTGACCACATGGCCAAGCTCCTCGATCGCGAGGTCGAGGTCCTGCAGCGGCACCATGCCGAGACCGGCATAGCGCTCCGGCGCCGCCTGCACCATCGCCGCGATCTGCTCGTTGATATAGCGCGCGAGGACGCTGGCATCCTTGGCCGGCAGCCAGTACGACAGCAGCTCCGGCATCGGCGACAACACCTCGATGCCGATGCCCATTTCCCGCGTGTGCTCGAGCCGGCGCTCGAGGCTCCAGCATGCATCGTCGATGTCGCGGAAATTCTTCCCGTTGATGATGACTTGCGCGTGGCAGGCATCGGTATGGCGTATCGAAGGCCAGGGAATGTCGGCGGCGGCGCCGACATAGGCCGGCAACGACGCGGGCACGATATGGGTGTGGATGTCGATCGGCGTGCTCGTTGCGGTCATCTCGTTCCCCGGCGCTGGATGCGGCCCTTGAGCCAACAGCGTAGATCGAACGGCGCCGCCTTGCGAGCGGCCGGCGCGTGGTGTCAACGGCGCGGTCCGGGTCTATCATCGGGCCAAAGACAGATCGCCGCACGCGGCGGGAGGGACGAATGGCACCGAACGAATTTCGCGGAAGACAGGCAATCCCCCGCCGCGCCGTGCTCCAGGGCGCTGCGGCCGCCGCTGGGACCGCGCTGCTGCCGCGCGGATCGCGCGCCGAAGCGCCGCGCAAGGGCGGCGTGCTGCGCTGGTCGATGGCCAACAACCCCGCTTCGCTCGACCCCATCACCGGGCGCACCGCGTCGGATTTCACCGTGCTCTACACGCTATTCGAAGGGCTCATCGATTTCGACCCCCACACGGTCGAGCTGAAGCCCGGCTTGGCGAAGTCGTGGACGTTCGCCGATCCCAAGACGCTGGTGCTCGACCTCGAGGAGGATGTCACATTCCATGACGGCACGCCCTTCGACGCCGAGGCGGCGAAGTTCAATCTCGAGCGCGCGCGCACCGACCCGCGCTCCAACGCCAAGGCCGATATCGCCACGGTGACCACGATAGAGGCGAGCGGCAGCCACCAGCTCGTCCTCTATCTCGACCGGCCCAACGCCGCTATCCCCGCGATCCTGACCGACCGGGTCGGCATGATGCTGTCGCCGAGCTTCATCAAGGCCAAGGGCCCCAATGTCGACCGCGCGCCGGTCGGCACGGGGCCGTGGAAGCTGGCGAACTGGCAGGACAACGAGCGCATCGTCCTGACCCGCAACGAGCACTACTGGAAGCCCGGGCTTCCTTATCTCGACGGCGTCAACATCGCGATCATCGCCGAGCCGATGACCGGCCTGCGCTCGGTGATCGCCGGCGAGAACGATGTCGCGACAAATCTCGGGCCGCAGCAGAAGCCGGTGGCGGACCGCGCCGGCAACCTCGTCACTGACGTCAGCCGCTCGATGGGGATGGTCGGCATCTATCTCAATTACGGCCGGCCGCCGCTCGATGATGTGAGGCTGCGGCAGGCGCTCAATTACGGCATCAACCGCGACGACCTCAACAAGACCATCGCGCTGGGCCTCGACGAGCCGGGCTCGGCCATCCTGCCGCGCGAGCATTGGGCGTGCGACTCGGCGACCTTCGATCATTACCGCTACGATCCCGACAAGGCGCGGCAATTGCTGACCGAGGCGGGATTTCCCAACGGCATCGACATCCCGATGATGGGCTGGTCCGACCAGCTCTCGATGCAGCGCCAGGAAGTCATGGTCACGCATCTCGCCAAGGTCGGCATCCGCATCCAGCTCACCCCGGCCGCGCCGAGCGAGAGCGCCGCCCGCTTCTTCGGGCCGGAGAAGAAGGGCGCGGGGCGCATGGCGCTCATTGCCGCGCGGCCCGACCCGAGCCAGGAATACGACAACCTGTTCAGCAAGGATGCGTATTTCAACGCCGGCAATGTCGAGCTGCCGGGCTATCGCGAGCTGCTCGACGCCACCATGTCGACGACCGACCGCGACGCGCGCAAGGCGGCCTTCGCCAAGCTGCAGCGCTTCCAGATCGAGAACGCGCTGCTGGTGCCGCTGCTGTTCAACACCTCGGTCGTGGCCCATACGCCGAAGGTGAGGAACTTCGTTTGGGGCCTGATCGACAAGCCGAAGCTGACCCAGGTCTGGCTCGACGGCTGAGCGCGCTAGCGCCGCTTCATGGTCGGGTCGAGGGCGACGCGCAGGGTTTCGCCGAGCGCGTTGAAGGCGAGCGCGGTCAAAAGGATGGCGAAGCCCGGCGCGTACATCTGCTCGGGCGCGATTTCCATGTAATTGTAAGCGCGCGCCAGCATCCCGCCCCAGCTTGCCGCCGGCGGCTGCACGCCGAGCGACAGGAAGCTCAAGGTCGCCTCCGCCAGGAGCCCGACCGCCAGCAGCAAGGTCACCTGCACGATCACCGGCTGAATCGCGTTGGGCGCGATGTGCCTGCGGATGATATAGCCGGGCGACGCGCCGAAGCCGCGCGCCGCGTCGACATAGAGCGCGCCGCGAACCACCAGCGTCTGCGCCCGCACCAGCCGCGCGAGCCCGGGCGAGAACACGATCCCGACCGATAGCATGGCGTTGGTCAGGCCGATGCCGAGCGCGCCGGTGACGGCGATGGCGAGCACGATCGCCGGAAAGGACAGGAGCGTGTCGATGAACCGGCTCATCACCGTGTCGAGCCATCCGCCCACGAACCCGATGAGCAGCCCGACCGGCACGCCGAGCAGGACGGCGACGCCGACCGCCAGCAGGGTCGCATAAAGGCTGTTGGGCGCGCCCCAGATGAGACGGCTGAGCACGTCGCGGCCGAGATCGTCGGTGCCGAGGAGATGCGCCGTGCTGGGCAGCAGCAGCAGGTCGGCGGCGTTCTGCTCGGTCGGGGAATAGGGCGCGATGTCGGCGGCGAAGACCGACACCAGCGCCAGCATCGCCAGGTAGGAGATGCTGAGCGCGGCGCGCATGTCGCGGCACATGAGGCGGACGACGCTCATGGCCCGGCCACGCGGGGATCGAGGATGGCGTTGAGCACGTCGACCAGCAGGTTGACCGATATGACGATCACCACCATCACCAGGACCACGCCCTGGACGACGGGGAAGTCCTTGTTGAGGGCGGAATAGGAGACGAGGCTGCCGATCCCGGGAACGGCGAACACCGCCTCGATCACCACCGCGCCGGCAAAGAGACGATTGACCAGGAGGCCGAGGATCGTGAGCAGCGTGACGCTCACGTTCCGAAGCCCATGCCGCCACAAGATCGCGGCCGGGCTGAGCCCCTTGGCGCGCAGGGTGCGCACGAACTGCGAGCCCAGCACCTCGATCATGGCGCTGCGCAATTGCCGCGCGAGCTCCGCCACACCGCTGAAAGCGAGCGCCACGGCCGGCAGCACCGCGTGGCGCAGCGCATCGAGCGGAGCGGCGGTGAGGTCGGCCGCGCCGGTCGCGGGAAAAAGATGCAGCTTCAGCGACAGCGTGCCGATCAGGATCATCGCCAGCCAGAAGCTGGGCAGCGCGACGCCGAGCGAGACGAATCCGCCGATGCAGGCGTCGAGCCGCGATCCGACGCGGGTCGCGGCGGCGAGACCCAGGGGAATCCCGACCGAAGCGGACAGGATGAGCGCGCAGGTCGCGATCAGCGCCGAATGCGGCAGCCGATGCAGGATGAGCTGAAGGACATCCTCGCTCGAGAGCAGCGAATGGCCGAGATCGCCGAGGCAGGCGTGCCCGAGCCACACCCCGTATTGCACCAGGAACGGCCGATCGAGGCCGTAGAGCTGGCGGATCTCGGCGATCCGCGCCGGCGTCGCGTAATCGCCGGCGAGGGTCACCGCGGGGTCGCCCGGCACAAGGTGCAGCAGCGAGAACACCACGAACGTCGCCAGCACGATCACCGGCAGCAGATGCAGCACGCGCCGGCCAATGAGGGGCTGGAGCTTCCGGTTCATGAGGGCGGCTCACTCCGAATTCGTGATCGAACCGGCTGCGGTCAGGATACCACGCCCGTCCGCGGCGTCCGGGCACGATCTTGCCCGCCGGCGTTTCGCGGGATTAGGGTGGAGCATCATGAAAGACAGCCGCACCCACATCCTCACGAGCCACGCCGGCAGCCTGCCGCGGCCTGACGACCTGATCGAGGCCTACCGCGCCCGCGCCGCCGGCGAGGCCAGCGACGAGCGCGTCTTCCGCAACAAGCTGCGCGCGGCCGCGGTCGACGTGGTGCGGCGGCAGAAGGAGCTCGGCATCGACATCCCGGGCGACGGCGAGTACGGCAAGTCGATGGGCCACCGCGTGAACTATGGCGCGTGGTGGAGCTATTCGTTCCAGCGCCTGAGCGGGCTCGAACTGGCCGCCGACGCGAAGGAGATCGACATGCCGGTACGGCGGCACGGGCCGGGCGAGATCGTGCTCACCAGCATGGCCGACCGTCGTGACCGGGTGAAGTTCCGCGAGGCCTAACTCCGACCCCGAAGGCGGCGTCTCGATAGGACCGATCGTGATGCGGCGCCCGGTGTGCGTCGGGCCGGTGAGCTATACCGGCCAGGCGGCGATCGCCAGCGACATCGCCAATTTCAAGGCGGGGCTCGCGGCCGCGGGCGTCGAGGAAGGATTCATGACCTCGGTCGCGCCGGGCAGCGCCGCGCGGCTGCGCAACACCCATTACAAGTCCGACGAAGAGTTCATGATCGCCTGCGCCGACGCCATGCGCGAGGAGTACAAGGCCATCCTCGATGCCGGCCTCATCCTGCAGCTCGACGATCCGTCGATCGCCGAGAACTGGGACCAGGTCAATCCCGAGCCGGCGGTCGAGGATTACCGGAAATTCACCATGCTCCGGGTCGACGCGCTCAACCACGCGATCAAGGGCCTGCCCGAGGACCGTATCCGGTTCCATCTGTGCTGGGGCAGCTGGCACGGACCCCACACGACCGACATCGAGATGCGGCACATCGTCGACATCATGCTGGCGATCAAGTGCCAGGCCTATTCCTTCGAGGCCGGCAATGTCCGGCACGAGCACGAATGGCGCGTGTGGCAGGACGTGAAGCTCCCGGACGGCAAGCTCATTCTGCCAGGCGTCGTGAGCCACGCCACCAACGTGGTCGAGCACCCGCAGCTCGTGGCCGAGCGCATCCTGCGTTTCGCCGGACTCGTTGGCCGCGAGCGCGTCATCGCCGCGACCGATTGCGGCCTGGGCGGACGCGTCCACCCGCAAATCGCGTGGGCGAAGCTCGAAGCCCTCGCCGAAGGCGCCCGCCTCGCCTCGCGCATCCTATGGTAAATACCCTGAATGCCTGCGGATTAGGCACCTCTTTACATTTGCATGACAGTCTTGACCGGTTTGGACGATCGGGCGACAAGGTCCATGATGGCGCCGAAAACGCTGGCGCGGGCGAGCCGGCATGATGACGACGCCATCGGCGAAGACGGTGCGTTCGGCATCTATTTTCCGCTCCTGTTCGAGCGTTCGCCCATTCCGATGTTCGTCTATGACTGGGACGATCTACATATCGTTCTGGTGAACGACGCCGCGCTGGCGCAATACGGCTATTCCCGAGCCAAGTTTCTCGGCCTTCGCGTCACCGATCTCATGATGGCCAAGGACGCGGCGCAGGCTGCCGAGGACCGCGCCAGCATCGTGCTGAAGGCGGGTCAGCGCCTGCATCGCAAGGCCGACGGCAGCGGCTTCTTCGTCGATATCCTGCGGCACCGTCTGGCGCTCGACGGCCGCACGCTCGCGCTGGTCGCGTGTTCGGATGCGGGCGCTCGCGTCCAAGCCGAGGAGAAACTTCGCCGCAGCCACGAAAACCTCTCCCGCGCGCAGCGCATCTCGAGCACCGGCAGCGTCGAACGCGATTTTCTCACCCAGCGCACGGATTGGTCGGCGGAGACCTTTCGCATCTTCGGCGTCGATCCCGAAAGCTTCACGCCCAGCCCTGAGTCGATGCTCGCCCTGGTCCATCCCGAGGACCGCGCGCGGGTGGCGGAAGCGCTCGCGAAAGCCGCCAAGGGCATTCCCGTTCAGCTCCAGTATCGCATCGTCCGGCCCGATGGCAGCGTGCGGGTCGTCTACCGCGAGGCCGAGGTCATCGCCGACGAGCAGGGCAATCCGCTGCGCTCGATCAGCACCATACGCGACGTCACCCGGGCGCACGAGGCCATCGAGCGCCAGAAGAAACTCGAAGCGGAATTGCGCGTCGCCAAGGACGAGGCCGAGGCGCTGGCGCGCGCGGTGCAAGACGCCAACGCCGCGCTCGAGCGCCGCGTCGAGGAGCGCACGCTCGAGCTTCAGGCGGCGCATGACGAGCTGCTGAAGCGCGAGCGGCTCGCCACGCTCGGCCAGCTCACCGCGACAGTCGCGCACGAGCTGCGCAACCCCTTGAGCGCGATCAAGAACACGGCGTTCATCATGCGCGAGATCACCGCAGCCCGGGACATCGACCTGGAACGCCCGCTGCAGCGCATCCAGCGCAGCATCGATCGCTGCAACCGCATCGTCAGCGATCTGCTGGATTATTCGCGGGCACGCGATCCCGAATGCCGCTTGCACAACTTCGACGATTGGCTGCGCGAGACGATGGAGGAACAGTCGGCGCCCGATCGCGTCGGCGTCGCGCTGGACCTCCAGGGCGGCACGACCGAGATCAGGTTCGATCCCGAACGGTTCCGCCAGGTCGTCATCAATCTCTTCGACAACGCCATGCAGGCGATGGCCGAGTCCATCGACTTCGATGACACGCCCTGCCTGACCGTCCGCACCCGCGCGCTCGGGCAGGCGTTCGAGATCGCGTTCGAGGACAACGGCCCCGGCATCGCTCCGGACGTTCTCGGCCGGGCGTTCGAGCCCCTCTTCAGCACCAAGAATTTCGGCACCGGCCTTGGCCTCGCGACAGTGAAGCATATCGTCGAGCAGCATCGCGGCTCGATCGAGATCGCCAGCACGCTGGGCGAGGGCACACGGGTGGTGATGCGTCTGCCGCTCGCTTCTGAGGATCAAGCCGAACGGTAATGCGGCGACGGCGTTTACTTGCCTCTCCGACTTGGCGATGATGATTGAAACCGCGCCGATCGGGAGGTTTCGATGAAGAACAGCGCCACCAAGATCAGGACCTCGCATGTCGGAAGGCTGCCGGCGCCGGCGGGCTTCGAGGACATGCCGCCCCGGTTGGCGGGAGGACAGGCGATCTCGGCCGACGAGATGGCCAAGAGGGTCGAACCGGCGCTCGCCGCCATCGTCAAGCGGCAGGTCGCGCTCGGCATCGACTGCATCGGCGACGGCGAGTTTTGGTCCTCCATCAACATCGCCTATTTCGGCCAGCAGATGACCGGCCTCAGCGTGCGGCCGTTGAAGCCGGGCGAGGTCGGCGCGACCCGCGAATCGACGCGCGAGCGCGACGCCTTCCCGACGCTCTACGGCGACATGGACCGCGTCGGGACCATGTTCTGCATCCCCGGCGAGACTCCGATCCCGCGGCTCAAGCAGCGTATCGTCGCGAGCGGGCCGATCAAGACCAAGGGAGCCGATGCGGCCAAACGTCAGCTCGCGGCGTTTAAGACCGCGATCCAGCAGTCGGGCGTCGCCTTGGACGAGGGGTTCGTGCCGGCATTGGCGCCGGGCTGGCTCGATCACTTCATCTACAACGAGCACTACAAGACCGAGGAGGAATTCGTCTACGCCCTGGCCGACGCCATGAGCGACACGTACCGCGCCATCGTCGACGCCGGCTTCATCCTGCAGCTCGACGATCCCGGCCTGGTGACCTCGTGGGACATGATCAAGCCGGAGCCGAGCCTGACGGATTATCGCCACTACGCGAAGCTGCGCGTCGATGCGCTGAACCACGCGCTGGCCGGCATCCCGGCGGCGAAAGTCCGCTATCATTTCTGCTGGGGCAGCTGGCATGGGCCCCACACCAACGACCTGCCCGTGCGCGAGATCGTCGACATCGCGCTGAGCGTCAACGCCGACACCATCTCGTTCGAGGCCGCCAATGCGCGGCACGAGCATGAATGGACGGTGTGGAAGGACATCAAGCTTCGCCCCGGCACGATCCTGATGCCCGGCGTCATCAGCCACGCGACCAACATCGTCGAGCATCCCGAGCTGGTCGCCCAGCGCATCGTGCGCTGGGCCGGCATCGTCGGCCGCGAGAACGTGATCGCGGGCGCGGATTGCGGCATGGGCGCCCGCGTCCACGGCGAGATCGCCTGGGCCAAGCTCGCGTCGCTGACGGAAGGCGCCGCGATCGCCTCCAAGGCGCTGTGGGGCAGATAGGCGCCTTAGTATTCGAGGTGCAGGCGGGCGGCGAAGATCGAGACCGGCCCGCGCGCCGAATTGAAGGCGGGGTTCGCGACGAACTGATAGTCGAGGGTGAAGTTCACCGGCTCGATGATGCTGAAGCTGTAATAGCTCTCGACGATGGTCTCCGCCGCGTAGCTGAGCCGCCCGTCGCCGGCGAGAATCCCGAGGCCGCCGGCGGCGAAGAAATTGCGCGCGGGCTTGGACAGACCGTTGACCGCGGCGGCCACCCCCACCGTGTCGCGCGGCCGGTTCCACCGGGCGCCCTTGAGGCTCGCGCCGATGCTGAGGCTGCGGTCGATGTCGGTAAAGGCCCAGCCCTCGGTGCGCCCGTCGTTCCAGCTGAGCCGCGCGAAGAGGCCGAGATCGTCGGTCACGGATTGCTCGAGATTGACCGCGAAGCCCGCCTTCCAGCGGTCGCGCCGCACCAGCGCGATGTTCGCCGGCATGCCGGTCGCCTGCGCCAGCGCCACCGCCTGGTCGAGATTGCCCATCGGCGCGCGGTTGGCGAAGACGAGCGTACGCAAAATGCCCGGTTCGCCCCAAACGTCGTGCCTCGTCTCCAGCTCGACGACGGTGCCGTAGCGCTTGGCGAAGCGGGGATCGAGATCGCGCTGGTTGGCGATCTTGGGCTCGAGGAACCAGCCGCCGCGCAAGGCCCATCGCTTCTGGTTCAATTCGGCCGCGACCCCGTCGGTATAGCCCTTGGCGTCGGCGGGATAATCCCACGCCGTGGCTTCCCACAGGCTGCTGTTCATGAATTCGGTGCGGGCGTCGTGGGCGTATTGGTTGCCGTCGAAAATATCGGAGGCGGCGAGCTTGCCGGCGGTGACGGTGACGCGCGCGACATCGACGCGGTCGCCGAGCTGGTTGGGCCCCGGGTCGAGCGTTTCCGTGTCGCCGCCGAGGCCGAAAATCTGCTGCACATAGAGCCGCGCGACATTGGGCTTGGGCGTGTCGAAGCCCGCCTTCGACGCCTCGCCGTTGGGGAAGCCGTCGACGCCGAGCGTGCGCGACAGGCCGAAGCCCTGATTGAACTCGGGATCGAAATAGAGCGCGCCTCCCTGCCACGGCAGGCGCCGCCCGAGATAGGCGGTGCCGCTGATGGTCTCGCGGATCTGGGTGTCGCCGGAGAGGCTGTTCTGGCCCTGGTAGGGCGAATGGAAGGACGGGTAGGCTTGGTAGACGCCGGTCAACTGGCCGTGCGCGCTCCAGGTCTCGGCATCGTCATCGGCATGCGCCGCAGGCCGAAACGCCAGGGCGCACAGGCCGAGCGCCACGGAGATCGTGCCAAGCCTGCGCCCGCCCATGCTCGCCGTCGCTCATCCCGCGAAGCGGGGGAACAGCCGCGCCGCGTTGCCGCGCTGGATGGCGGCGATGTCGGCGGCCGGAAGCTCGAAGGCTTTGACGGCGGCGGCGATTTGCAGGGTCGAGTTGAACGGCGCGTCGGCGCCGAACACGAGTTGCGAGATCGGCAGGAGCTTCAACACCGCCGCCATGGCTATGGGGTTGATGGCGACGCTCGCCACGTCGTAATGCTGGCGCCGCACCGCGTGCTCGATCCCGTGCGGCAGGATGGCGCGCGCCTCTTCCGGCTTCATCCGCCGCGCCGGCCCCGCGATGCGCTGCAGCAGCATCGGCATGGTGCCGCCGCCATGCGAGAAGATGAAGCGGATGTCGGGGCAGCGCGCGAAAGTGCCGCCATAGATGAGGCTGGTGATGGTCCGCGTGGTGTCGGTCGGGAACTCGATCGGCGGGTTGGTGATGCCGGGGATGGTGCTGCTGCAGCAGGTCGACACCGTCGGATGGACGAAGACCGCGGCCTTGCGGCGATTGAGCTCGTCCATCACCGGGGCGAAGCCGGGATCGCCCAGATGCCGCCCGGCATAGCTCGTCAGGAGGCCGATGCCGTCAAGCTTCAGGACGTCGAGCGCATAGGCGATCTCGGCCAGGCTTCCCTCCGTATCGGGCAGCGGCGCCGCCGCGAACATGCCGAAGCGGCCGGGAAAGTCGCGCGCCATCTGGGCGCCGAACTCGTTGCAGTCGCGCGCCCACACGCGCGATTCGGCGTTGTCGCCGAACCACACGCCGGGGCTGGTCATCGACGCGATCGAGGTCTGGACCTCGGCCTCGTCCATCTGCGCGATCGAGACCCGCGGCGACCAGCCGGTATACATCGAGGCCGGAAACGAGCCGGCGTCGGCGACGATCCGCTGCAGGTTGGCGGTGGTGAAGCGCGGCGGAAAGATGTGGTGGTGGGTGTCGATCATGCGCGCGCTCATGCGTGCGTCCTCCCGGGGCAGGTCCGGCAGCAGATTACCCCATCGCCGCGCCCGCGCCATCGGCGGCCGCGCTGTGCTACCATCCGCCGCATGATTGGGGCCGCCACTGTAACGGCGGCAAGGTGACCGTTTGATGTCGATCTTCCGTGCCTTCGAAGCCCTGCTCGAGCCGACCGCACTGCCGCCCGACGCGCCGCCGCCGTCGCGACTCGGCGCGTTCTATTGGCACTATGCGCGCCAGGCGCGGCACCTCGTCGTCGTTCTGTTCGTGATCGGCTCGATCGTGGCGCTGCTCGACATGACCATTCCCGTCTTCATCGGCCGGATGGTCGCGCTGGTCTCGAGCCACAAGCCGGGCGAGCTTCTGGCGGCGGCCTGGCCGCAGCTCGTCGGCATGGCCGTGATCATTCTCCTGCTGCGTCCGGCGGCGATCGCGATCCAGCACCTCGTCACCAACCAGGCGATCAATCCCGGCCTCACCAACCTCATCCGCTGGCAGAGCCACTGGCACGCGGTGCGGCAGAGCTGGACCTTCTTCCAGAACGATTTCGCCGGCCGCATCGCCAACCGCGTCATGCAAACGGGCCCGTCCCTGCGTGAGAGCGTGGTCTCCGCCACCAACGCCGTCTGGTACATCCTGATCTACGGCACCAGCGCGATCGTGCTCCTGGCCTCGAGCGACGTGCGGCTCGCCGTGCCGGTGGTGCTGTGGTTCGCGGGCTATGCCTGCGCGCTGCGCTATTTCGTGCCGCGCGTCAGGGTGCGCTCGCGCCGCATGTCCGAGGCGCGCTCGAATCTGACGGGCCGCGTCGTCGACAGCTATACCAATATCCTGACCGTGAAGCTGTTCGCCCGGCCGCGCGACGAGGACGCCTTCGTGCGCGAGTCGGTGGACGAGCATACCGACGCGTACCGCCAGCAGCTCCGCATGATCACCCTCTTCGGCATCACGCTGACGTTCCTGAACGGGGCGATGATGGTGGGGACCGGCGCCATCGGCGTCTTCCTGTGGACTCACGGGCGCATCACCATCGGCGGCTTCGCCACAGCATTGCCGCTGAGCTGGCAGGTCTCCAACATCGCCGGCTGGGTGGCGCAGAACGTGACCTCGATCTTCGAGAACGTGGGCGTGGTGCAGGACGGGATGCGCTCGATCGCGGTGCCACGCCAGATGGTGGACCGGCCCGACGCCACGTCGCTGCGGGTCACGGCCGGCAGCGTGCGCTTCGAGAGCGTCCGCTTCGGCTATGGCACGGCGCGGGGCGTGCTGCACGGCATCGACCTCGCCATCGCGCCGGGCGAGCGGGTCGGGCTGGTGGGGCCGTCGGGAGCGGGAAAATCGACCCTCGTCAATCTTCTGTTGCGCTTCTACGAGTGCGAGGCGGGGCGCATCCTGATCGACGGGCAGGACATCGCCCGCGTGACGCAGGAGAGCCTGCGCGCCCGCATCGCGCTGGTGACGCAGGACACCTCGCTCCTGCATCGCTCGATTCGCGACAATATCCGCTACGGCCGGCCCGATGCCAGCGAGGCGGAGGTGGTGGAGGCGGCGGAGCGGGCGCACGCGCTCGAATTCATCGTCGGCCTCGAAGATTGGCAGGGACGACGCGGCTTCGACGCCCATGTCGGCGAGCGCGGCGTCAAGCTGTCGGGCGGGCAGCGCCAGCGCGTCGCCATCGCCCGGGTCATTCTCAAGAACGCGCCGATCCTGGTCCTCGACGAGGCCACCTCGGCGCTCGATTCCGAAGTCGAGGCGGCGATTCAGGAGCAGCTCGACGGGCTGATGAAGGGGCGCACCGTCGTCGCCATCGCGCACCGGCTCTCGACCATCGCGCGGATGGAACGGCTGATCGTGCTGAATGAGGGCTCGATCGTCGAGACCGGCGCCCACGCCGAGCTCTTGGAAGCGGGCGGGACCTATGCGCGGCTGTGGCGGCGGCAATCCGGGCAGTTCCTCGTCCCCGAGCCGGCGCGCGATCTCGACGTGATCTCCGCCGCGGACTGACGCAAGGGAACCCCCGCAAACCCTACCAATCCCCGCCGCGATGGCTCACACTCTTTCCGGTTCGGCGGGAGATCGGGGGATGGTCACCGGCGTCCAGGTAGTGGATATCAACGTCGACCCGGTCGACCAGCGCCGGCGCCGGCGCCGGGCCCTGTCGCGCCTCGGCATTCCGATCGGCGGGGTGACGCTGATGGTGGTCGCCATCCTGGCGATCGCGCTCTATTCCGACCGGGTGAACCGGGTCGGCGCCCTGGCTCTGTCGGACGAGCTGTTGGCCGCGCTGCAGCAGCGGATCGCGCTCGAGGTCACGGACTATCTCGACGCCGCCGCGGGCGTCTTGCGCCTCGAGCGCGACGCGGTGCGCGACGGCGCGCTGGCGGAGAAGCTGCCGCTGATCGAGACAATGAGCAGCAGCCTGCTGCGCGAGGTCCCGCAGACCACCAACCTGCTGTTCGCCGACGCCGCCGGCAATTTCGTCTTGGTCCGGCGCGGCGAGGCCGGCGGCACCGAGATGAAGCTCATCGTCAACCCACCGGGCGCGCGCCGCGTCACCTGGATCCGCTACGACGACAAGGGCGCGGAGCTGGGACGCGCCGACGACCCGGCCGACGATTACGACGCGCGCACCCGGGATTGGTATATCGGCGCGCGCGGCAGCGACGCCCTGTACTGGACCGGGGCCTATATCTTCTTCACCGGCCATGTGCCGGGCCTCACCGTCTCGGCCCGCTATGGCGGCGCGGACGGCCAGCCCAGCCTGTTCGGCGTCGACATCACGCTCGATGCGCTGTCGCGCTTTCTCGGCACGCTCGAGATCGGACGGCACGGGCAGGCCATCATCATCGACGATACCGGCCACGTGATCGCGGCCCCGCACGGCAGCGCCGTGCAGCAGGCCGCCAACGGCGATCTCGCCACCGCGCGGGTGGATCAGCTCGGCGACGATGTCCTGACCCATGCCTATGACCGCTACCGCATCGACGGATCGGGGCACCGCGCCATCGACGTGGACGGCCGCCGCTATATCTCGGCGGTCACGCCGATCAGCGGCGCCGGACGCAACTGGTCGGTGATGATCGTCGTGCCGGAAGACGACTTCGTCGGCTTCATCGCCCGCAATGATGGGCGGACCCTGGCGCTGTCGCTGGTGATCGTCGGGGTCGCGACGCTGTTGGCGCTGCTGCTGGTGCAGCAGGGATTTCGGGCCGACCGGTCCGCGCGGCTCGCGCTCGACCGCCAGACGGTGATGAGCCGGCAGAGCGCCGCCTTCGCGACGCTCGCCGCCGATGCCGGCCTCATCGACCCGGCCCGGAACGATCCGCCGCGCAGCCTGACCGAGACCTTGGCCAACGTCACCGGCGCGCGCCGCGCCAGCATCTTGCGCTTCACCGCGGGCGAGCGAATCCTGCGCTGCGAGGATTGCTGCGATCGCGACATGGGCGGCCATATCGACGGGCTCGAGCTGCACCGCGACGAGCTGCCCCAGCTCTTCGCGCACCTGCTGGCGGGCGACGAGATCGACGTCGCCGACGCCGCGCATGACGTCCGCACGGCGGAGCTCCATCGGGTGATGATGCGCACCTTCGGCACCACCGCGCTCCTCGCGATGCCGATACGGCGGCATGGTCGCGTCGTCGGCGCCGTGGCGCTCGAAGACGCGCCGGCGCGCGCCGGCAATCGCGACTTCGTCCGCGCGGTCGCCAACATGGTGGCGCTGCGCTTGGGCGACACGGCGGCCGCCCTGCCGGCGCGGGAGCGCGGCGCCGCGCCCGATCCGGCGGCGCCGCACGAGACCGTCGCGCGCAGCTTCGTCTCCGACCTGCGGCCGGTCGAGATCGATCCGACGCGGCTGGGGGCGGAAATCTTTCGCGACGTTGCCGTCATGGTGCTGCGCTTCACCGACGCGACTGCGATGGCGCTGCGCGTCGCGGGCGGGGAGCGCTGCCTGTCGGACGAGATCGCGCGCATCCTGCAGCAGGTCGCGGCCGAGCACGGCATCCCCTACCTCAAGCTGGTCGGACACGAGGTGGTGGCGGCGGCGGGTTTCGGGAAGGCGGACGCCGCCGCCGCGAGCTTGATCGCGGACGCCGCGCTCGCGGTGCGGGACCGCTGCGCCGCGCTCTTCGAGGACAGCAAGCACGTGGCGGATTTCCAGATCGGCATCGATTGCGGCGCCGCGATCGGCAGCATCGTCGGCAGCGAGCCGCGCATGTTCAACCTGTGGGGCGATGCCGTCACCGTCGCCCAGACCATGGCCGCGTCCGCGCTCCCCGGCACGGTGCAGGCGACCGAGGCCGCCTATCGGCGCCTGCGCCACGACTTCCTGTTTCGCCAGCGCGGCAGCTTCTATCTGCCGCAGGTCGGCGAGGCGCGCACCTTCGTGCTGGCCGGCCGGCTGTGAGCGACGGGATGTCGATCGGACGCCAGCCGGCGCCAGGGTGGCTGCAGCGCGGCTTCAGCTACATCGGCAGCGCGACGCGGCGGCACGCTCGCTTCGGGCTCCTGGTCGCCGGCGTGGGATTCGGCGTGGTGCGCGAGGCGGTTCGCCCCTCGACTTGGCGCCGCACCGTGCGCGCGGAATTCGGCCGGGCGCTGCGCCAGGCGGTGCGCGGCGGCCTTGGCGCTACCCTGGTCGCGGCCGCGCTCATGGGTCTGGTGATGGTCTCGCAGGCGCTCTACTGGCTGGGCGAGGCGGGCCAGGAGGAGTTGATCGGCCCGATCCTGGTCGTGGTGCTGGTGCGCGAGGTGGCGCCCCTTCTCGTCGGCATGATCCTCTTGGGGCGCAGCGGGGTGGTGGCGATCGCCGAGATCGGTGCGCTGCAGATGGGCGGCGAGGTGCGCGCCATGGAAGCGCAGGGCCTCGACCCGTTCCTGCTGCTGGTGCTGCCGCGCGCTTGCGCGCTCTCGGTCGCCTGCTACACCTTGGGGGTCATGTTCGTGCTCGCGGCGCTGTTGACCGGCTTCGTCGCCGGCAGCCTTTTGGGGAAGGTGCAGGTCTCGGTGTGGTCGTTTTTGGGCCGCGTCCTGCTCGCCATGAATCCGGGCGACTTCGTGGTGTTTCCGGGCAAGATGATCGCGATCGGCCTGCTGGTGGCGCTGGCCGCCTCGCTCACCGCCTTGACGGCGGGACCGCGCGACGAGGCGGCGCAATTGCTGCCGCGCGGCTACGTGCGCGGCGTGATGGCGATCCTGCTGGCCAGCATCGCCTTGAGCCTGGCGGTCTGAGCCATGGATGCGGGCGATCCGATCCTCGCTCTCGCCGCTTCCCGGCCGCTGAGCGAACCGGGCGAGCCGCCGCAGCCCGCGATCGAGCTGCGCGTGATGGCCGGCGAGCTCGCCCTCGTCGATGCCCGCCACGCGACCCAGGTGGCCTGGTTCGGCGATCTGTGCTGCGGCCTCGCCCCGCTCGCCTCCGGCAGCGTGCGCTTTCTCGGCCGCGACTGGAGCAAGTTGCCCCATACCTACGCGGCGGCGCTGCGCGGCCGGATCGGGCGCGTCTTCTCGACGCGAAGCTGGATCGGCCATCTCGATGTCGCCACCAACATCCTGCTGCCGCAACTTCACCACACGCGCGAGGAGCTGGGTGAGCTGCGCCAGCGCGCGACTTCGCTCGCCTGCGCTTTCGGCCTGCCCGGCCTGCCGCTGGTGCGCGCGAGCGAGCTGTCCGAGGGCGATCTCGCCCGTGCCGCCTGCGTCAGGGCGTTTCTCGGCGACCCGCTGCTGCTGGTGCTCGAGAGCCCGGTCCAAGGGCGCTACGCGACGCTGGTTCCGCCGCTGCTCGACGCCTTGGCGCGCGCGCGCGACCGCGGCGCGGCGGCGATCTGGCTGACGCGCAGCGATCTCGTGTGGCACAACCCCTCGGTTTCCGCGACCCATCGCCTGCGGCTCGACGACCGCGGCGTCCTTGGGACCGGTCGCGCCGCATGATCCGGCTGCGCTATGCCGACGAATGGGTCGGCCTCCTGGTGGTGGCCGCGCTGGCGATCCTGTTCGCCGCCATCCTCCAGGCCGGCGTGCTGCGCGACTGGTTCCGGCCGGTCTCCAACCTGCGCCTGGTGCTGCCCGAAGCCGGGGTCGCGGGCCTCGCGGTCGGCGCCGACGTGGACATCCTTGGCACGCCGGCGGGCGTGATCCGGCGCGTCGTCATCAGCCCGAGCCAGCAGATGTATGCGGAGGCGGAGATCGACGACCAGGCGCGCGCCTTCATCCGCCGCGACAGCGTGGCCGTGATCCGCCGCCGCTTCGGCATCGCCGGCGCGGCCTTTGTCGATATCAGCCGCGGCACCGGCGCCGAGCTCGATTGGAAGTTCGCCGTCATCGAAGCCATCACCGAGCGCGATCCGACCGAGAGCGTCGGCGCGTTGCTCGACCAGGTGCGTGAAAAGATCTTCCCGATCCTCGACGATGTCGGCAAGTCCGCGAAATCGCTGGCCGGCGTGGCCGAGCGCATCGACAAGGGCCAGGGCAATGTCGGCCGCCTGGTGAACGACGAGACGATGATGCGCGACCTGGAAGCGACGGTGGCGCAGGCACGCGCCGCCGTGTCCGATCTCACCCGCCTCGAAGCCGAGCTCGACCAGGCGCTGCGCAGCGCCAACACTCTCGGCGACGCGCTCAACGCGAAGGACGCCGGCGTTCCCGGCCTGCTGCATCGCGCCAACGACACGCTCGTCGCGCTCCAGCAGATGTTGCACGATCTGGCGCTCGCCGCCGAGCGGACGCCGCAGATCGCGCGCAATGTCGAGGCCGGGACGCAGGACCTGCCGGCGCTGCTCATCCAGGTGCAGCAGACCGCGCGCGAGGTCGAGCAGCTCGCGGTCCAGGTGCGCGGCGTCTGGCTCCTGGGCGGCGGCCCGCCGCAGCCGCCGGTGCCGGTGCGGCTGCCGTCGCAGGAGGTGCGGCCGTGAGGCGCCTGCTGCTGGTGCTGCTCGTACTCGCCGGCTGCGCCCGGACGGCGCCCGACCCGCTGCCGCGGCAAACCGACGAGATGATGCAGCGCCAGACCCAGGCCGGCCGCCTCACCTACGAGATGTCGCGGCCGGACGAGGCCGTATCGCAATACCGGGCGGCGCTGACCCGGGCCCAGGCGCGCGACGATCTCGGCGCGATCGGCGATATCGGCTTCAACCTCGCGGTCGCGGAACTTCGCGCCAATGTGCCGGATCGCGCGCTGGCCGACGCGCGGGCGACGCGGCTCGAGCTGGAGCGGCGCGGCACCACGCCGTTCCCGGCGCTGCTCCTCGCCGAAGCAACCGCGCTCTATCGCACCGGCACGGCGCCCGCGGCCGACGCGATGGCGCAGCGCATCGTTACGAGCGAGGACCGGGACGCGGCGCAGGGCGCCCTATTCCTTCGCGGCCTGATCGCGGACGAGCGCGGCGATGAGGCCGGGCTGGTCGCGGCGCTCGACGGTCTCAACGCCGCGTCCGGGCCGGCACCGCAGGCGGACCGGGCGGAACTGGCGGCTAGGCTGGCGCTGCGGCACGCCGATCCCGCGCGCGCCCGGCAGGAGGCGATGACGGCCGCTGCCTTGCGCCAGGACACGATGGATTACCGCGGCGTCGCCCGCGCGCTGTCGCTCCAGGGCGAGGCGGCCGAGCGCAGCGGCGACACCGAAGCCGCGGCGGACCTGTTCCTGCGCGCAGGACGCAGCGCCGCGGCGCAAGGCGACGAGGCCAGCGCACGGCCGTGGCTGCTTCGCGCGCAGACGCTGGCCCGTGGCGGCAGCATCGGGCGCGACGCGACCGACCTGCTCCACGGCCTCGATCAGCGCGACCGGTGATCTATTCCGCGGGCGCGACCGCCAGGACGCGCTGGCGCCTTCCGACCAGCAGCAGCACGGCGAGGCCCGAGACCGAGGCGCACAAGGTCGGGATCGCCGCCAGCAGAAAAAGGTCGCTCGGCTGCCAATGCAGTCCGAGCAGGATGCCGGCGACGCTCGGGCTGACGATGGCGGCGGTGCGGCCGATGCCGAAGCCCCAGCCCACGCCGGTGGCGCGGATGGCGGGCGGATAGAGATTGGCGCAGGACGCATTGAGCACGCTCTGGGTCCCGACCAGGAAGAACCCCAAGCCGAGCGAGGCGACGAACAGGAAGCCGAACGTGTGCGGCGCCATAGCCAGCGCGACGATCGCCAGCGCGGCGACGAAATAGCCTGCCGCCACGGTGCGGAACCCGCCCAGCGCGATGACGAAGGTCGCGGCCACGATCGTGCCGGCGATGCCGCCCAACTGCAGCGAGCTGTTGATCTTCACCACGTCGGGCTGCGACAGGCCGTAGCTCGCCAGCAGCAGCGGCAGCCAGGCGTTGAAGAAATAGACCGCGAGCAGCGACGAGAAGAACACCACCCAGAGCACCGACGTGATGGCGGCGCGCCGCTCCTGGAACAATTGCGCGAGCTGGAATCCGGGCTTGTTCTCCTGGTCCACGGTGAAGCCGGTCTCGCGCGAGAAGTCGCGGCCGGGGACGACGCGCGCCAGTACCGCGGCGATGCGCGCGGGCGCAAATCCCTTCATCACCATGAACTCGAGCCGCTCGGGCAGATAGGCGTAGAGGAAGGGCGAGCACAGGAACGGCAGGATGCCGCCGACGATGAACACCGTGCGCCAGCCGAACAGGGTGACATAGGCGAAGACATAGCCGCCGACCATGATGCCGAGCGCGAGGCTGATATACATCACCATGACGAGCGAGGTGCGCAGGCGCTGCGGCAGGTATTCGCTGGCGATCGCGATCGAGAGCGGCGTGGCGCCGCCCAGCCCCCAGCCGGCGATGGCGCGCAGGACCAGCAGCATGGTCAGCGACGTGGCAGCCGCCGTCGCCAGGGTGAAGACGCCGAAGATGAGTCCGCACAGGATGAATGTCCGCTTCGGTCCCCAGCGGTCGCCGATGAGGCCGAAGGTCAGGGCGCCGAAGCTCAGGCCAAAGAAGCCGGTCGAGAACACCGGCCCCATGACGGCCCGGTCGACGCCGAGAAATTTGACGAAATCGCCGGCGGCGTAGCTGATCGCCGACAAATCGAAGCCGTCGACCAGGACGAGCATCGCGCACAGCAGGCAGATGCGCAGATGGTACCAATTGAAGCGCGCCGAATTGACGATCTCGGAGACATTGGTGGCCATCAGCGTCATCCCCGCCGCATGTGCCACACCAGCATATTGCCATTGGCCGCGACGGCAATGGCGTCGTCAGAGGGTCACTTCCCGGGCGAGACGGCGGCGCGGATGACGACGAAGACGAGCACGGCGATGATGGCGGACCACCAGCCGAGATTCAGGTGCAAGAAGGCGACAATCTTATCGATTTCGACGCCCATGGTAGCTCCTTCGCCGATATCGCCCTGTTCCCGGGCTCTCTCCCTGCTTCCTTTCGGTAATGCCGAACAGGCTCGACCCCGCGAGTCTGACGGCCCTGGGTTAAGGGAATGCTAAGCCGGGACGGCGCTAGTGCGTCGCCGCAAGCAACAATTCGGGCGACAATTCATGCACCCGGTTGCGTCCGTTGCTCTTGGCGAAGTAGAGCGCCCGGTCGGCGCGCAGCATCAGGCTGGCCGCCGTCTCGTCGCGATCCGCAAGCGAGGTCAGCCCGCCGCTGCAGGTGATCGCGATCGCACAGTCGCCTACCAGGATGAGCGGCTCGGCCGCCACCAGCTTGCAAATCCGCTGCGCGATCTGGAGCGCGTCCGCCCGGTCGGTGTCGGGCAGCATCACCGAGAATTCCTCGCCGCCGATGCGGGCGACGCAGTCGTAGGCGCGCACCGCGTCGTGCACCATGTTGGCGAAGGCCACCAGCACGCGGTCGCCGACGTCATGCCCCCACGTGTCGTTGACCCGCTTGAAGTGATCGAGATCCAACGCGACGAGGGAGAGCGGCTTGCCGGTGCGCCGCGCGCGGCCGAATTCCCGCTCCATGACTTCGACGAAGCGGCGGCGGTTGGCGAGCTTGGTGAGCGGGTCGGTGGACGCCAAGACCTCGAGCGCCTGCTCGTGCTCCATCTCGGCGGTGACGTCGCGCTCGATCGCCGCGAAATGGGTGACGTGTCCCTCGCCGGCGGGCAGCGGAACGATGCTGGCCTCGAGCCAATGACGCTCGCCGTCCTTGCCCCGGTTCAGGAGTCGGCAGCGGATCGATCGGCCGCTGTGCAGCGCAGCGCTGACCTCCCGGATCGTGTCCTGCGACGTCTCGGGCGCCTGCAGCAGCCGCGGCGACTTTCCCACAACCTCTTCGGCCGCATATCCCGTGAGCCGCGTGAACGCTTCGTTGACATAGACGATGCGCGCCCCGGAACCGTCCTCCCCGACCGCCATCACCATGATGATGTCATTGGCCTTGTTGACGATGCCTTCGAAATCGATCCTGGCCGGCGACATGATGATGCGAGCGCTTTCGGGAATGCCTCGCATGATTCATAGCCGTGGAAGGTTGGCAAATAGTTGATTTTGAAAATATATTAACCAACCTTGCGGCACGCGCGGCCGCGGCGCTATTCGGCGGGGGCTTGCGCGATGCCTGCGACCGTGGTCCGGCTCGGAATTCTGAGCCAGAACGCCGACACCACCGCCGACATCAGCGCGAACGCGGCCAGGCAGTAGAGCCCGCTGGCGAAGCTTCCGGTCAGGTCCCTGGCCCAGCCGACGATCGACGGCCCGACGAAGCCGCCGAGATTGCCGATCGAGTTGATCCAGGCGATGCCGGTCGCGGCCGCGGTGCCGGTGAGGAACATCGCCGGCATCGACCAGAACGGCCCCTTGGTGCCGTAGAGCCCGATTGCCGCGATCGACATGCCGACGATGGCCCAATAGGTGCCGATGGTGAGGCCAGAGATAACGAGCCCGATGGTCGCGAGCGCGCAGGCCCAGAACAGGTTCCAGCGCCGCTCGCCCATCCGGTCCGAGATGTAGCCCCACAGCGCCATGCTGATCGCGCCGCAGGTGTAGGGGATCATGGTGATCCAGCCGACCTGCATGGTGGTGAAGCCCAGCTGCTTCACCATCTGCGGCAGGAACAGCAGGAGGCCCAGGCTCGCCGTGACGATGCCGAGATAATTGAGCGTCAGCAGCAGCACCTTGGCGTCATAGAACGAGCGCCACACGCTGACCTTGTGCTGCGCCTCGATCTGGCGGCACTCGTGCTCCAACTGGCCGCTCAGCCAGGCGCGCTCCTCACCGTCGAGCCATTTCGCCTGGGCGGGACGATCGGTGAGGTACGCCAGAACGACGAAGCCCACGAGCAAGGTCGGCACCGCCTCGGCGAGGTACATCCACTTCCATCCGGCGAGCCCGAACAGCCCGTTGAGCTGCAGCAGCGCGGTCGACATCGGCGCGCCGGCCGCCACCGCGACCGGCAGAGCGAGGGTGAAACCGGCCATGATGCGGGCGCGGTGCTTATCCGGGAACCAATAGGTGAAGAACAGCACGATGCCGGGATAGAGCCCGGCCTCGGCCAAGCCGAGCAGGAAGCGCACCGTCAGGAAACTCCATGGCCCGGTGCAAAAGGCCGTCGCCCCGGACAACAGGCCCCACGTCACCATGATGCGCGCGATCCACAGCCGCGCCCCCACCTTCTCGAGGATCACGTTGCTCGGCACCTCGAACAGGAAATAGCCCCAGAAGAAGACGCCGGCGGCCATGCCGTAGGTCGCGGCGTCGAGCCCCAGATCCTTGTTCATGGTGAGGGCGGCGAAGCCGACATTGATGCGGTCGAGATAGCACAGGAAATAGCTCAGCAACGCCAGCGGCAGCAGCCGCAGATAGACCTTGCGGATGGTCCTCTGCTCGAGCGTGCGTTCCATGGTCCACTCCCCGAGACGTGTCTTTGGCCCGATTCCCCGGCACAAGCATACCGTTTGGGGCGCGTTCGGCAATGGTCGAGGCGGGTAATCCTGCGTTAACCCTCGGCCCCTTAAATTGCGGCGACTGCGCGGGAGAGGCCATGCTGCGGACGAACCGCATTTCGGTGTCGCAAAACGATGCCCGCCGCGACCGGCGCCTGCAGATGGTCGCGGTATCGGTGGCGCTCGGCGCCGAGCATTACGCGGTGCGCGACTGGTCGCTCGGCGGCTTCCTGCTCGACGCCGCGCCGCAGCTCGCGATCGGCAGCAGGCACATGGGCCAGCTCGAGATCGCGGGACAAAGCAGGAAGTTCATCGTCGCGCTCGAGGTCGTGCGCAACGGCGTGCCCGAAAACACCCTCGCCTGCCGCTTCATCGATCCGTCGCCGGCGGTGATCGGCGCGCTCAACGACGCCGTGGCCGCGCGCCTCGCGGGCCCGCGCGGCGCCGAGAAGGTGCCGGTGCAAACCGGGCTCGGTCCCGTCGCCATGACTCTCGTGGTTGCCGCCGCCGCCGCGCTCGCCGCCGCCGCCGCCTTGACCGCGGGCTGACCGCCTCCCTACTTCCGCGCCCACAAAGTCTGCGAGGCCAGGCGCGCGCCCTGCGCGAGCGACGCGAGCTTGGCCCAGGCGATCTCGCTATGGACGCGGCCGCCCAAGCCGCAATCGGTGCCGCCGATCACGTTCTCGCGTCCCACCACGCCGGCGAAGCGTACGAGCCGGTCGGCCACCAGCTCGGGATGCTCCACGACGTTGGTGGCGTGGCTCACGACGCCCGGCATCAGCATCTTGCCGGCTGGGAGCTTCGCCGTCTTCCACACCTTCCATTCGTGCTCGTGGCGCACGTTGCCGGCCTCGAACGAATAGGTCTGCGCTTTGACGCGCAGCGCGAGATCGACGATGTGCTCCAGCGGAATGTCGTTGGTGTGGGGCCCGTGCCAGCTGCCCCAGCACAGGTGATAGCGCACCTTGTCCTCGGGTATGCCGGCGAGGCCGTGATTGAGCGCGTCGATGCGCAGGCTGGCGAACTTGCGGTATTCCGCGATGGTCGGCTCGGGCTTGAGCATGTCCCACCAGTCGGGCAGGCCGGGATCGTCGATCTGCAGCACGAAGCCCGCCGCGACCACGGCGCGGTACTGCTCGCCCAGCGCCTCGCCGAGCGCGAAGAGGAACTCCTCCTCGGTCTTGTAGTACTCGTTGTAGATGAAGTGGTCGATCCAGCCCGGCGCCAGCACCGGCAGGAACGCCTCCTCCACCGCAACGCCGGAGGCCGCGATCGCGGCCTTGAAGGCGTCGATCTCGCGCCCGATGGCGACGGCGCCCTTCCCCTTGATCGGCCCGGTGGCGATGACGCGCTCCTTCGGCACCACCATCGGCTTCTCGCCCGGCACGAAGAACAGCGTCCCGGCCTTGTCCATGTCGCGGTAGAACTCGCGGTACTCGTCGCGCTCGCGCGTCGTCTCGCGCGAGGAGGCGAGCTCGCCCGGCCGGAGCGGCCGCGATGACACGCCGGAGAAATGATTGGCGTAGTGGGCGAGGCTGCGCGTGGTCCAGAACTCGCCGTCGTTGATGCAGTCGATCCCGGTCTCGACCTGCCTGCGCACGACCGCGGCAATGGCGGGCACGACGCGGGACGCGATCTCGGCGGGAGCGACCACCTCGCCCGCGGCGAGCCGCGCCGGCATGTCCTCCCAGCCCGGCGGCGGCGGCAGGCGGCCGACATGCGAGGTTCTGATCCTATCGGTGCTGTGGCGCATGTGTTTTCCCTCCCGTTGATTGGCATCGAGGATAGAGAGCTTGCGACGGCGCCCGCAATGGTTGACGGTGGCGGGACGGTATGCTCGCAGGGAGGAACGACATGGCACGCCTCGATGGCAAGATCGTGCTCATCTCCGGCACGGCCGGCGGGCAGGGGCGCGCCGCCGCGCTCGCCTTCGCCCGCGCCGGAGCCAAGGTCTTTGGCTGCGACGTGAAAGCGGCCGAGTCAGAGGAGACCGTCGCCCTCGTCACGCGCGAAGGCGGCGAGATGCGCTCGCTCCATCCGCTTGACGTAAGCGACCTGGAGAGCGCCAGGCGCTGGGCCAAGGCGGCGCATGACGCTTGGGGCGGCATCGACGTGCTCTACAACAACGCCGGCTCGTTGCGCACCAAGGGTCCGTTCGCCAGCTCGACCATGGAGGAATGGGACCTCACCATCCGTTACGAGCTGACCATCGTCTATACGTCGAGCCTGGCCGTGTGGCCCTATCTGGTCGCGCGCGGCGGCGGCCTTATTCTCAGCACGGCGTCGATGAGCGGGCATCGCGAGTTCCTGCCGCTCAGGACCGCGGCACACGGCGCGACCAAGGCGGGCGTGATGGCGATGACCCGCATGCTCGCGGCCGAGGGCGCGCGCGACAGGATCCGCGCCATCAGCATCAGCCCCGGCCTCATCCGCTCGCCCGCGACCGAGCGCTTCTGGACCGGCGACCAGGAGCAGCGCGCGATCGGCGCCGCCTTGATGGAGAAGATTCCGATGGGGCGCCACGGCCTGCCCGAGGACATCGCCAACGTCGCCGTGTTCCTCGCCTCGCCCGAGGCCGCCTACATCAACGGCGCGGATATCCTGGTCGACGGCGGCACCACCGGCGTGTCGTTCGCGCCGTAGCACGGCAGCGAGCCCCCATTGCCCAACGCGGATTATCCGGCGGTCTATCTCGGGCGCAGCCTGGCGCCCATCTACGTGCAGCTTTCGACGATCTTCCGCCGCCTCATAGAGAACGGCGAGTGGCCGGTCGCGCGCCAGATGCCGACCCACGAGCGGCTCGCGGCGCAGTTCGGCGTCAACGCCACCACGGTGCGCAAGGCGGTCGCCATGCTCGCCCGCGACGGGCTGCTCAAGACCTACCGCAGGCGCGGCACTTTCGTCGTCGCCAAGCCGGCGCGGCGCGAATGGTACGACGTGCCGACGAGCTGGGCCGCCGCGCTCGCCGCGCACAAGGACCTCACGGTCGAGCCGCTGGACTCGGCGCGCGCGGGCTCGCGTCACGTGATCCGGCGCCTCTACTGGCGCGGCGAGGAGCCGCTCTGCCTCGAGATCGCGCACCTCGACCTTAAGCTCAAGGCGCGGCTGGGCGCGCGCAAGCTGCGCCTGACGCCGTTCCCCGTGCTGCTCGACGAAAAGACAGTGGCGCGCGCCGACGAAACGGTGACCTTCGGCATCGCCGATCGCGACACTGCCGCGCAGCTTCGCATCCCCTTGAACGCACCGATCGCGATCGTGCACCTGACGACGCTCGACCGCGCCGGCGCGGTTATATTCGACTCGAAATCCTATTTCCGCGGCGACTGCATTCGCATCCTCGAGCGGATAAAGCCGTGACCACGGCACCGGCAAAGCACGCGAAGGCGCGGCGCAAGGCCAGGCCCGGCGGCAACGGCCTCAGCGACGGCACGCCGCTCTACGCCCAGCTCATCATCCATTTCCGCCAGCAGATCGCGACCGGCCATTGGGTGGAGGGGAGCAATATCCCCACCCTCAACCGGCTCGCGGCTGACTACAGCGTCGCGCGGGCAACCGTGCGCCAGGCGTTGGGCTTCCTCGAGCGCGAGGGCCTGATCGCGAGCCGGCGCGGGCGCGGGACGCAGGTGGTGCGGCGGCCCAAGACCGATCTGTGGTTCTCGGTCCCGGCCTCGTGGGGGCCGCTCGATTCGAGC
Organism: Allostellaceae bacterium; assembly: GCA_035604615.1. GTDB lineage: Bacteria > Pseudomonadota > Alphaproteobacteria > ATCC43930 > CGMCC-115725 > DATJLY01. Next base: position 73,563 of record DATNID010000074.1, read on the forward strand.
CGCGAGCAACTCGCGTCTGAGATCCTGCACTTCGATCCCGACGGCAGGCTACCCGATGCGCCCAACCACATTCGCGGCGCGCTTGCGTCGGGCTATGGCGTGGTGCGGCGGCTGGTGCGGCGCGACGGCATCCCCTATCTCGTCGGCGCGACCTATATCGACCGCCGCATCGTCGCCGAGCTGGGCGAGGACGAGATCAACAAGGCGAACGGCTATCAGACGGTCGAGCAGTCGCGCCTCTTCGCCGGCGCCAGCGCGCACCAGTCGATCACGGTCGGCGTCGCCGATGCCGAATTGGCCTATCTCCTCGGCATCACCTTGAGTGCGCCCATCGTGGTGGTCGAGCGCTGGGTGCTCGACGCCAAAGGCACCCTCATCTCCTATTCCGAGGGGAAATACCGCAGCGACTTCGTGCGGGTGTGCCGGCAGCTCAAGTGACCGGCGCCTACTCCTTGACGGTGCCGAGCTTGGCGAGCGCCGCCTCGCGGAAGCGGTCGTCGAGCAGCTTGTGGACGTCGCCGGCATTGGGGCCGGCGTGGCTCGCGAAATAATTCGCCATGTCCTGCAAGCCCGAGACGCTGATGTCGCCGTTGGGCGGCGCGTAGGCCCAGGTGATCTTGTCGTAGAGGCCGCGATCCTTGACCGGCGTGTACTTGATCAGGATGTCCGCCGCCTTGCCCTTGCCCTCCGGAGTCTTCAGCCATTCGTCGTACTGCCGCGCGCCGCGCAAATAGCCCGTGATCAGGTGCTTGCCCATGTCGGGCGACTTCTCGAGCAGCGACGGGCCGAAATGCAGGAACGCGACGGTCAGGCCCGGCGGCGCGTAGCTCGTCACCGGCCGCCACTTCACGGTGGCGCCGGCGAGGACTGCGATGGTCGTCAACGGCTCCGACGTGTGCGCCGCGTCGACGCCGCCGGTCTTGAGCGCGGTGATCATCTGGTCGAACGGCACGTTCACGGTGGTGACGTCGGCGAGCGTCAGGCCGCCGAGCGCCAGGTAGCGCGTCGCGAAAAAGTCGGTGATGTTCGGCTGCGGCGGCGACAGCGCGATCTTGAGGCCCTTCAAGTCGGGCCAATCCTTGACCCGTCCCTCGTCGATGAGCGCCTTGCGCACCGACAGATAGCCCGCGTCCCATCCCTTGATGTAGCTGTTCATGCCCAGCACCAGCTTCACTTCGATGCCGCGCTGGACCGCGTTGACGGTCTCGGGCCCGAACGCGCCGCCCATCGCGTCGAGCCGGCCGGTCGCCAGCGCGGGAAACCCGTCGGGGCCGAAGATGCCGCGCTTGAAATCGACGTCGAGCCCCTCCTCGGCGAAGAAGCCCTGCTCCTGCGCCACATAGAGCCCGGCCTCGGCGAGGATGCCGATCACGCCGATCGTGACCTTGGCCGGCTCGGCGGCGGGAGCGGCCTCGGCCAGGCCGAACACGGCCAGCGCGGCCAGCGCGCCGGCAAGACTCGGGACATGTCGCGTCATCTGTGTGGTTCCTCCCAATGGGCGAACGCCACGCCGGTCACGGCGTGGTGGATCGGCATGTAGTCGACGATCGTCGCCTTGCTTGTCCCCATCGCGGCGGCGGCGACCAGCCAGTTGCGGATCTCGCCGGTGCCGCCGTGATAGGTGTCGGAATCGAGCTGGTACAGCACCGAGAGCCGGTCGGGATCGCCCTCGGCCAGCGCCTTCAGCACCGCGCGGTCGAGCGTCTCGTCGATCCACCCGGCGCGCGGCCCGCGCGGATCGTGCGACAGCCCGCCGGTGCCGATGATGGCGACGCGCTCGGACCGGTCCTTGACGATGTCGGCGATGGCGCGGCCGAGCGCCAAGCAGCGCCGCGCCGTCGGCAGCGGCTCGTAATAGCAATTGAGCCAAATGAGCACCGCCGGCACGCCGCCCGAGGGCGCGAGCTTCGGCGCGATGCGCGAGAACCCGTGCCCCATGCCGACATTGCGCGGGCCGAGCGAGCGCGTCTCTTCCTGCCGCGTCAGGGTCAGATCGAAGTCGCGCTTGACCAGGCCGGTGGCGATGAACTCGGACAGTTCCTCGTGGCAGGCGATCGAGACGATCCGGGCGCCAGGATCGTCGACCGTCTCGCCGCGCTTCAAGCCGAGCACGCCCTTGCCGGTCTTGCCGATGAACATGGCGAGGCTGGGGTTGCAGCGGAACTCGTCGAACATCTCGCTGTGATCGTCGCTCACCATGATCATGGCGTCGGGGCGGTAGTCCTCGAGCTTGCGGCGCAGGACGGCGAAGGCGTCCTCGATGCGGCGCGCATAGGCGCGGCGGACCTCGAGCGTCTCGTCCTTGGCCTTCAGCGGCTGCGGCACGTCGTCGATGGCGCTCCTGTAGCGCACGTCCCAATCCTCGGGCGCGATGAAGACGTTGGGCGCGTGCGAGGCCGCTAGTCCAAGACCGATCGGCATCGTCTCCCTTCCCTGTCAGCGCGCGTCACGGCGCCAGCGCGATCACGTCCAACGCGAAATGAGCGTTACCGCCGGGCGCGGCGTTGGCGTCGGCGACGCCGACCGCGATCCGCGCGGGCGGGTCCTTCGGAAAGAACTCCATCCACGCCTGGTGGAACTGGTGCCGTTTCTCCAGGTCGTGGAGATAGAGCGTAACCTTGACCACGTGCGCCAAGGTCGCGCCCGAGGCGGCGAGCACCAGCTCGATGTTGCGCAAGGCCTGGCGCGCCTGGGCCAGCGGGTCGTCCGGCATCTTGTTGGTCGCGGGGTCGCGGCCGCGGATCGCCGACAGGAACAGGAACCCGCCGGCCCTGACGCCCGGCACCATGCCCTCCATGCGCCCGGGCGCGTCGGGCGATTGCGGCATCGACTGGCGATCGAGCATGGCGCCACCTCCTGCCGTCAGTCGGCGGCCGCGGTCTTGGCGACCGGCACGCCGGCGAGATGGCGCGCGAAGAATTCCAAGGTGCGCGCCCAACTCGCCTTCGACGCCTCTTGGTGATAGGCCGGGTGGGTGTCGTCGTGATAGGCGTGGTCGGCGCCCGGATATGTGAAGAACTCGACCGGGTGGCGCGTCTCTTTCAGCGCCGCGGCCATCTTGCGCGCGCTGTCGAGCAGGCGGTCGGCCTCGCCCTGGTGAATCTGAATGGGGCATTGCAGCAGCGGCGCCGATGGAATGCGGTCGAGCGGCTTGCCGTCGGGCCGCGCGTCGGCGTTGAGGCCGGTCGAGCCGTAGAACACCACCGCGCATTTGACATTGGTGCTGTGGCCCAGGATCCAGCCATAGAGCAGTCCGCCGCCCGAGCAATAGCCGATCGCGCCGATGCGGTCGCGGTCGACATCGGGATGGCCCTCGAGCCAGCGGCATCCCGCCTCGAGGTCGGGGATGACTTGCTCGTCGGGCATGGCGCGGAAGGCCTTGGCGCGGCGCTCTTCCGGGGTCTTGAAGTCGCGCGGCGACTGGCCGCCGATGCGGCTGTAGAGATCGACCGTCAATGTCGCATAGCCCGCCTTGGCGAGCCGGCGCGTCACCTCCTGGCGATGCTCGATGACGCCGAGATTCTCGTGCACCATGACGATCCCCGGCAGGTGGCGCCGCCCGGCGGGCATGGCGAAATAGCCGCGGATGTCGTCCTTGCCGCTCTTGAACTCGACCCAGCCGCAATCGAGCTCGCGCTCCCAGCGCGGCGGCAGCGGAATGATGTACGCCTCGGGCATGGCGCGTCCCTCCCTCAGACCTTGATCTCGCTGTCATAGAGCGGCGGATCGCTCTTCAGCTTGACCTCGACATTGTGCAGCCGGCCGCAGCCCGGGCAAGCGTAGCGGCGCGCCTCGAGCTCCTCGTGGAGCGTGATCCGGGGTCCGAGCTCGGCCGCCGTCGCGGTCGACTGAAGCGCGTAGTATTTCCAGTTCTCGTTCGCGGGCGCGATGCAGGTGCCGCACGCGCAGCGGAAAAATGCCCGCGCGCCGATGCGCTGGATGGAGGCGCGGTCGCCGGCGAGCGCCAGGATTTCGCCCTTGGCATCCTTGGGCGGCGCGTCGGCGAGGCTGCGCTCCGCCGTCCAGCCCAAGCGCTCGGCGAGGATTTCGGCGCGCCGCGCGGCTGTCGCCTTGGCGTCGAGCGTGCCGTCGGCGGCCACGACCACGCCATAAATGAGCCGTGCCGCGCCGCGCGAGACCATGTCGAAGCGAATATCCTGCACCACCCGCTCCGGCTCGCGCTCGATCGGATCGCCCCAGCCGGCTCCGGCGCTGGGGCCGTTCTCGAACACGTCGTTGCGGGTGAAGAGATCGGGCCGGGTCATCTTGGCGGGATAATGCTGCAGCTCGCCGCCGATCGATTCGAGGTCGGCGGGAATGCGGCCCGCATCGAGCGAGGCGCGCAGGGTCGCGTTCTTGCGCAGGCGCCGCGTGTTGCAGGCGCTGGGATAGCCGCCGAACAGGCCGAGCGAGGTCGGGGATTCATAGCAATGGCACGAGAAGCGCACGTTCATCTTCTCGACATCGTGCAGGATGTAGCCGTGGCCGACGCTAACGCCGCCGCGGTTGCGGCCGGGGCCGGCCGTGTCGCGCAGGAACTTGCGGAAGAGATAAAGCAGCGGCGTGTTGTTCTCGGCGCGCTCGATGTTCTGCAGCCGGATCGCCGGGATATGGCGGTGCCCTTGCGGGCTCAGCCCGTCGCGATGGCAATAGGCGCCGCCGCCGACATAGACCTGGTCGAGGCTGGCGCCGTGATTGGGCTCGCCGTACTGGTTGAGGCCCTGGAGGTTGAACGTGTCGGGCCCGCCATTGGGCGCGGACTGGGCCTCGCGGATGTATTTGGGGCTGGTCGCGACCAGCTTGGACAGCACCTCGATGACGACGCTCTCGACGAGCCACATGGCGCCGATCGGCCCCTGCCCCACCGGCGCCGGAAACGTGGCCGAGACGATCGAGCCGGGCCGCGCGATCACCTCCATCGGGCGGAACACGCCCTCGTTCCACGGCAGGTCATAGGCGAGGATCGGCAGCATGCCGGCGCGGATGCCGGCGAGCAGGCCCGACGCGGTGCAGTTCATGAAGCGCGGCGCCTGGTCGGCCGACTTGGTGAAGTCGAGCTTCAGGTGATCGCCGGTCTTGGTCATCTCGACATGGATGCGGTAGAGCTTGTTCTGGACGCCGTCGTGGTCGAGCAGCGCCTGGGCGCGATAGATACCGTCGGGCAGCTCCTTGAGGCGCTCGCGCACCGCTTTCTCGGAGATCTCGATGGCGCCGTCCATCACCGAGAGCACGGTGTCGACGCCGTACTGGTCGATGGTCTCCTTGAGGCGGCGCAGTGCCACCCGGTTGGCCGCCAGCATGCCGCGGAAATCGAGCGCCATGTTGACCGGCAGGCGCGACATGCCGAGGATCATCGCCAGCATATCGGAGCGGAACTGGTCGTCCTCGACGACGCGCAGCGGCGGCACCAGGATGCCTTCCTGGTAGGCCTCGGTCGCCTCGGTGCCGAACACGCTGCCGACATCGATCTGGTGCGAGCACACGCCGACCCAGCCGATGAGCTTGCCGTCGTGGAAGGCGGGCGCGGCGAGGCCGAAATCGGGGGGATGCAGCGCGCCCTTGTAGGGATGATTGACCAGGAACATGTCGCCCGGCCGGATGCCGGGGCTGACCGCGCAGTCCGCCATGATGTGCTTCACCATCTCGGCGACCGAGGCGGCGTGATAGAGCACGGTCTTGCCCAAGGTGACGATCTCGCCATGGGCGCGGAAGATGCCAGTGTTGAAGTCGGTTGCATCGTTGACCAAGGGCGAGCCCGAGATCGCCGACAGGGTCGCCGCCTGCTCCTCGCTGATCGAGATCAGGCGATGATGGATCACCTCGAAGGTGATCGGATCGACCGCCGCCCGGTCGTAGCGGTAGAGGAACGAATCGACCGGCCTCACCTCGTCCATGTCAGTGCGCTCCGCGCGGCGCGAGTTCGATGATCATGTTGCCAAAGGGCTCGATCTCGAGTTGCTGTCCGACGCCGACGACGACGGTGGTGTCCGGCCGCTCGACGATCGCGGGTCCGGCCAGGACATGGCCGGGGCCGAGATCGCCGGAGCGGTAGACCAGCGTATCGCGGAACCCGGCGCGATAGAAATAGACCCGCCGCGTGGCCACCGTCTGGGGCTTGCCGGAGCGCGGCTCGAGCCTGGCGCGCTTGGGCTTCATCACCGGAGAGGTCGCCTCGGCGCGCAAGGTCGTGAACTCGACGCCGGAGCCGCGCAGCGCGCTGCCCTTGCCGTAGATGTATTCGTATTTCTCCTGGAAGCGGTCGACCAGCGCGTCGACGTCCGTTGCCGCAAGCGGCGCCGATAGCACCTCGACAAAGACCTCGTGCACCTGCTGGCGGAACAGCATGCCGATGAAGCGGTCGATGCGGCAGTTGGCGCCGAGCGCGTCGCGGCAGCGCGCGTCGAGCTTGGCGAAGCCCTGGTTCAGCGCCGCAAGATCGACATGATCGGAGGCGCGCTTGAAGCGCGGCGGCGTGTGGTGGCCGAAGGCCAGCGAGAACGAGCGGTGGCGGTCGGCCGTGACCGCGCCGAAGGCGGAATGGCCCGACGCGGTGGTGGGAACGATGACGCGCGCGATGCCGGCGATCGACGCGAACTGATGCGCGTGGGTCGGCCCGGCGCCGCCATAGGCGCAGATCGCGAAGTGGCGCGGATCGTGGCCCGACCAGGTGGTGACGCGGCGCAACAGGTCGGCCATCTTGTTGTTGGCGACCTCGCGGATGCCGGCGGCGGCCTCGTAGAGGTCCATGCCGAGCGGACCCGCGACGCGGTCCTGGATCGCCGCTTTGGCCCTGTCGATGTCGATGCTCATCTGGCCGCCGAGGAAATAATCGGGGTCGATGATGCCGAGTACGACATCGGCGTCGGTGATGGTGGGCTCGACCCCGCCGCGGCCATAGCACGCCGGCCCCGGCACCGAGCCGGCGCTTTCGGGCCCCACCATGAGATGTCCCGCGTGGAGCCGCGCGATCGAGCCGCCGCCGGCGCCGATCGCGGTCACCTTGATCGAGGGCAGCGCCACGTGAAATCGGCCGACCTCGCGCACCGTCTGCAGCACGGGCTGGCCGTTGACGATCAAGCCGACATCGAAACTGGTGCCGCCCATGTCGGCGGTGATGATGTCCTTGATGCCGAGCTGTTCGCCCAGTTGCTGCGAGGCGAGCACGCCGCCCGCCGGGCCCGAGGTCAGGAGATTGGCGGCCTGGAACGCCGCCTCCGACGCCGGCAGCACGCCGCCGCCCGACTCCATGATCGAGACCGGCCCCTGATAACCCGCCTCGCGCATCGAGCGCTCGAGCCCGTTGATATAGCGGTGGATGACCGGGCCGAGATAGGAGTTGATGGCGGTGGTCGAGACACGCTCGTACTCGCCCAGGATCGGCACCAGCGACGAGCTGATGGTCACGAACACGCCCGGCGCCTCCTCGCGCACCAGCGCCTCGAGCCGTTCCTCGTGCGCGGGATTGCGGAACGACCACAGAAGCATGACGGCGATGGCCTCGACCCCGGAGGCGACCAGGCGGCGGATCGCGGCGCGCGCCGTGTCTTCGTCGAGCGGAGCCAGGATGCGGCCGCGATAATCGACGCGCTCGTCGATCTCCTCGATGAGGCGCCGCGCGATGATCGGCTCGGGGATGGAGCGCGTGGAATAGTGCGCGATCTCGTGGTCGAGCAAGCCCGCCCAACTCGCCATGCAGCGCTCGATCGCGAGCACGTCCGCGAAGCCGCGGGTGGTGAGGAGCCCGGTCTTGACGCCCTTGCGCTCGATGAAGGCGTTGGTGGCGGCGGTGGTGCCGTGCGCGAAATACTCGAGCTGCCGCGACAACTCGCGCGCGCCGATGCCCAACTGCTTGGCGGCGAGCTCGAGCGCGTCGAGCACGCCGCGGGTGCGGTCCTCGGGCGTCGTCTGCGACTTGACGATGGTCACATCGCCCGCGTCCGACAGCATGACGAGATCGGTGAAGGTGCCGCCGATGTCGGTGCCGATGTAATAGCTCATGCGCGCGAGCCTAAGGACGCCCCGGACAAGGGTCAACGCAAAACATCATAAGCCCGTACTTTTGACCTTTTGCCGCTTGATTGACCGCGCGAAGCCGCGGCCCTAGCTTTGCGCGACGGCGCGACGGGGGCAGAACGCATGAGCAAGACCGCGGAGATCGCACGGCGCATCCTCGATGCCTATGCGAGCGGCACGACGATCGCGCCGGTGCGCGGCGAGATCACCGGCGTCGCCGAAGCCTATGCGGTGCAGCGCGCCACCATCGAGGTCTGGCTCGGCCAAGGACGCAAGCTCATCGGCCACAAGATCGGCCTCACCTCGCCCGCGGTGCAGGCGCAGCTTGGCGTCGGCGAGCCCGATTTCGGCGCGCTCTTCGCCGACATGGTGGTGCCCGACGGCGCGGTCGTGCCCAAGGGCCGCGTGCTGCAGCCGCGCATCGAGGGCGAGATCGCCTTCGTGCTCAAATCCGATTTGCGCGGCGACCGCGACGGGCGCATCTCGCCGGCGGACGTGATCGCGGCGACCGACTATGTCGTGCCCGCCATCGAGATTTGCGGCAGCCGCATCGCCAACTGGGACATCCGCATCGAGGACACCATCGCCGACGACGCGTCCTCGGGCCTGATCGTGCTGTCGGGCCAGCGCAGCAAGCCGTCGCTCGACGCGCTGGCCACGATCGCGATGGCGGTGCGCCCGAGCGACGCGGAAGCGGTCAGCGGCAGCGGCGACGCCTGTCTCGGCAATCCCGCCAACGCAGTGGCGTGGCTCGGCGAGGCGCTGCTGCGCTTCGGCGGCAGGCTGCGCGCCGGCGACGTGGTGATGAGCGGCGCGCTGGCGAAGATGCTGCCGGCCGCGCCGGGCACGAGCTTCACCGCCGATTTCGGCGCTTTCGGCAGCGTCTCGGTCGGCTTCGCGCCGTGAGGCCAAGGAGGGTGCGTGGCCAAGGACCTGCAGGACTTCGTCGCCGCGATCGGCAGCCGCCCCGGCGACCTGGTTGAGATCGACCGGCCGGTCAAGCCGCACGATTTCGAGGTCACCGCGCTGTTGAAGCAGCTCGAGGACGAGCACCGCTATCCCGCGGTCCTGTTCCGCCATCCCCTCGACCCCGAGGACCGGCCGTCGGAGTTTCCGCTCCTCACCAACATGTACGCGACGCGCGAGCGCTGCGCCATCATGCTCGGGCTCGACCCGGCGCGGCGGAACTGGGATCTGAGCCTCGCCTATGCCGCGGCGCTGCGCCGCAGGGTCGCGCCGGTTGTCGTTGCACCCGAGAACGCGCCGGTACGGCAATGCGCGTGGCAAGGCAGCGATGCCGATATCAGCCGCGTGCCGATCGTGCGCCATTTCGCGATGGACATCGCGCCGACCTTGACCATGACCCACGTCATGCGCTCGCTCGAGGGCATCTACAACGTGTCCTTCGCCAAGACGTTCTACAATTGGGACCCGAAGCGGTTGGTGGTGAGCATCCACACCCGCGATTTGGGCCGCGTGGTCAGGGAGTACCAGGAGCGCGGCGAGCCCGCGCCGATCGTCAACGTCATCGGCCATCACCCCGCCTTCCATCTCGGCAGCATCAACCGCCACGATTGGGGCAGCGACGATTACGCCGCCATCGGCGCCTTCATGGGCGAGCCGCTCAGGCTCACCCCGTCCTTGAGCTGGGGCGACAGGTTCCTGGTTCCGGCCGATGCCGACATCATCGTCGAGGGCGAGATCCCGCCCGGCGAGCGCGACATCTGCGATCCGTTCGGCGAGGTGGCGCGGCTCTACCAGGCGCAATGCCTGCGCCCCGTCTTCCGCGTCAAGGCGATCACGTTCCGGCGCGGCGCGATGGTGCAGGACATCTTCTCGGGCTTCCACGATTCGAACGCGCTAGGCGCGCTGATGAAAGAGGCGGTGCTGGAGAACGCGCTCAGGCCGTCCTTCGCCAACCTGCATCAGATTCATGCGCCCGATTCCGCCTGCGGCGTCTACGCGGCCTACATCTCGGTGCGCGATGTGCAGCCGGGCGAGGCGCAGCGCATCGGCGCCATCGCGCTCGACACGGTCGGCATCATGCAGCTCGTGGTGGTGGTCGACGCCGACATCGACGTCTACGACGAGGCGCAGGTGCTGTGGGCGATGCACACCTACACGTCGATCGCGGGCGGCGTCCGGATGCACGGCGAGCCGCTCGGCCTCCATAGCGGCTTCGCCACCACCAACTGGGGCGGCAAGGTGATGATCGACGCGACGCGGCCCAGGGACTTCGCCTTCGGCGCGCGCTCGGAGGTGCCGCGCGAGGCGATGGAGCGCGTCCGCCTCGCCGATTATCTGCCGCGGGGGAACTAGGGCATGGAGCGCATCTTCTGGGCCGAGTGCCCGCACTGCCACGGGCGCTTCTACTGCAACCACCAGGAGCTGCGGCATTCCGGCCAGCGCCTGTTCTGTCCCTTCTGCCGCACGCGCTTCGTGCCCGAGGCGGCGGCTTCCCTCGACGACCGCCTGCCGCCCGGCGCGGCGCAGGAGACCTGACATAGCGACCTTCGTTCTGGTGCATGGTGCGTGGGTCGCGGGCTGGTGCTGGCGGCCCATCGCGCGGCCGTTGCGCGCCAAGGGGCACGAGGTCTACACGCCGACGCTCACAGGCGTGGGCGAGCGCTCGCACCTGTTGCGCGCCGGCATCGATCTCGACACCCATATCAAGGACATTCTCAACGTCATCAAGTTCGAGGAGCTGTCCGGGATCGTGCTGTGCGGCCATTCCTATGGCGGCATGGTGGTGACGGGCGTGGCCGACGCGGTTCCGGACAAGATCGCGGCGCTCGTCTATCTCGACGCCTTCGTGCCCGAGAACGGCCAGGCGCTCGCCGACCTTGTGCCGCAAGGCCGGCAGCCCATGGGAGACGGAATCGCGGTGCCGCCGCTGCCGCCCTCCGCCTTCGGCGTCTCGCCGGAAAAGGCGGCCTTGTGGGAGTCGCGCCTGACGCCCCATCCCGCGCAATGCTTCACGCAGCCGGTCAAGCGCACCGGCGGCATCGGCCGCATCCGCAGGCGCCACTACATCTATGCCAACGATCCGCAGCCGACCAGCTTCACGCAGTTCTACGAGAAGTTCCGGAACGCGCCGGGCTGGACCGTGCACACGCTCCCTTGCACCCATCTCGTGCAGCTCGACATGCCCGCGGAGCTGACGCAATTGCTGCTCGATGCGGCGTCTCAATAGGTCGCGCGCCCGCCCGAGATGTCGAACACGGCGCCGGTGCTGAAGCTGCAGTCCTCCGAGCAAAGCCAGGCGACGAGCGCCGCGATCTCGTGCGGCTCGACGAAGCGATTCATCGGAATCTTCGACAGCATGTAGTCGATATGCGCCTGGGTCATCTGGGCAAAGAGCTCGGTGCGGGCGGCGGCCGGCGTCACGCAATTGACCGTGATCCTGGTGCCCGCCAGCTCCTTGCCGAGCGACTTGGTCAGCGCGATGAGGCCGGCCTTGGCGGCGCTGTAGGCCGGCGCGTTGGGATTACCCTCCTTGCCCGCGACCGAGGCCATGTTGACGATGCGGCCATAGTTGCGCGCCATCATGTGCGGCACCAGCGCGCGGGCGCACAGGAAGGCGCCGGTCAGGTCGATCTCGATGACGCTGCGCCATTCCGCCGGCTGGTAGTCCCAGGTGGTCTTGTTGGGGCCAGTGATGCCGGCATTGTTGACGAGAATGTCGACCGCGCCGAATTGTCCGATCGATGCCGCGGCCGCCGCCGCCACCGAAGCCTCATCGGCCACGTCCGCCGCCTGCCAATTGACATTGCCCGCCTGGCCGAGCGTCGCCGCCGCCTGCGCCAGTGCCGGCTCGTCCCGATCCCACAGGCTGACCTTCGCGCCCGAGGCGAGAAGGCGCTCGGCGCAGGCATAGCCGATGCCGCGGGCGCCGCCGGTGACGATTGCGGCGCGGCCGGCGAGGTCGATCTTGTTCAATGCCAGGGCGAGAACGAGGCCGGCAGCACCAGCGCGTTGCGCTGCCTGAGCAGCACCGCCGCCGGATTGCCGCGCGGCGGCCACACGCCCTTCTCGTGGGTCTCGTGGCGAACGCGGGCGCGGTGGTTCCAGTCCTGGTAGGCCCAGATATGGACCCAGACATGCTGCGTCCCGAACTCGGAATATCCCGCAAACACCAGAGGCGAGTATTTCTGGCGCTCCTCGATGCGCCCGCCCCAAGCCTCGATCACGTGGGGGATCGAGCCGCCCTGGTAGTTGTAGGTGCGGATCTCATAGAGTTCGCCGAGCTTGCGCGGTTCGATCTTGGGCGAGAACGGCGCGGCGTTGAGGACTTGGACGTCGTACTCGATGCCGAATTCGCCGAGCGGCGGCGGCCATCCCTCGACCTTCACGTCGCGCAAGCGCTCGCGCTCGGCGAGGTTCGCGTAGGGCCACATCATGTGGATCTGGTTGAGCAGCCCGATCTCCGATTGGAAGAACCCGGCCAGCGGCGAGACCTTGGCCCGGGCGGGAAGACGTGAGGCGAACGCGTCCGTCGCCTTTGGCGTGGTGCCGATCTTCAACGTATAGCAGCGATGCTCGAGAATCATGGGTCCCTCCCGGTCGGAGCAAATCCTATCGGCCAGCCGATCCGCGCGCAATCGGGGCGCCGGGGCGGGTGCCGATTGACGGGCGCCCGCCCCGCGCCTCATTCTCGCCGCGAGGGAGGACGTGTGATGCGGACGCAAATCGGTATCGTCGGCGCCGGGCCGGCCGGGCTGGTCCTGGCGCATCTCCTCCATCTCGAAGGCATCGACTCGATCGTCATCGAGGACAAGAGCCGCCATTACATCGAGCACCGCCTGCGCGCGGGTCTCCTGGAGCAGGGCAGCGCCGAAATCCTGATCGAGACCGGCGCCGCCGATCGGCTCCTGCGCGAGCGGCTGCTGCATCGCGGCCTCTACATCAAGTTCAAGGGCGAGCTGCATCGCCTCGACTTCGAGGACCTGGTCGGCAGGTCGGTGATGATCTATGCGCAGCAGGAGCTGGTGAAGGACCTGGTCGCGATCCGCCTCGGCTATGGCGCGCCCGTCGAATTCGAGGTCGCCGACGTGAACCTGCGCGATCTCGAGAGCCAGCGCCCTTCCATCGCCTACACCGCCAAAGGCCAGCAGCGCGAGATCGAATGCGACTTCATCGCCGGCTGCGACGGGTTCCACGGCATCAGCCGGCCGAGCATCCCCACCGACAAGATCACCTATTTCGACCGCGACTATCCCTTCGCCTGGCTCGGCATCCTGGCCGAGGCCCCTCCGACCAAGGATGAGCTGGTTTACACGCATCACGAGCGCGGCTTCGCGCTCCTCACCATGCGCACGCCGACCTTGAGCCGGCTCTATCTCCAATGCGCGCGGGACGAGGACATCGCCAACTGGTCCGACGCGCGCATTTGGGACGAGCTGCGCATGCGCACCGCGGGCGGCGCCGGCTGGAAGCTGTCGGAAGGCCCGATCGTCCAGAAGGCGATCACCGACATGCGCAGCTTCGCGGTCGAGCCGATGCAGTACGGACGCCTGTTCCTCGCCGGCGACGCCGCGCACATCGTGCCGCCGACCGGGGCCAAGGGCATGAACCTCGCCATCGCCGACGTACGCGTGCTCGCCCGCGCGCTGGTGGCCTACTACAAGTCCAACCGCACCGATCTTCTGGAGTCGTATTCGCGCACCTGCCTGCGCCGGGTGTGGAAGGTGCAGCGCTTCTCGTGGTGGATGACGCAGCTCCTGCACCGCTTCGACGGCGACAATAATTTCGACCGCCGCCGCCAACTCGCCGAAATCGACTACATCACCAGCTCGCGCGCCGCGATGACGACCTGGGCCGAGAACTATGTCGGGCTGCCGATGGAGTGGGACTGAGGCTCAGCCGAGCGCGAATCGGGGCTCGGCGGCGGGAACCGGCGTCTCAGGCAGGCCCAGCTCGCGGCGCACGATGTTGGCGCCGCGCACCATCGCCGCCATCTTGTAGAACGCGTGGGTGCGGCTCATGCCCTGGCGCCCGAAGCCGCAATCGGAGCTCAGGATGAGGCGCTCCGGCGGCACATGCTTCAGCGCCTTGCGGACGAGCTGGGCCACGTCCTCCGGCATCTCGACCTGGAGCGTGCGGTGGCTGAGGACGCCGATGCAGAGCTTCTTGTCCTTGCCGATGGCGGCGGCGATGTCGGCCAATTCGGCGCCGCCGTCTTCCGCCGCCTCGACCGTGATGACGTCGACATCGAGCCGCTCGAAATAGGGCAGCGCCGGCTTGTAGGACGGATGGCCGTGGAGCCGCTGCGCGTAGGGATTGCCCCAGCAGGTGTGGCACCACAGCTCGGTCTTGGCGCGCAAGCCCCGCACCTCGCGGTTGAGCGCCTCGACATAGAGATCGAGCGGCGCGCCGGGCAGGGAAGCGGAACCGTGCACGCACGGCTCCTCGAGCTGGATCACGGGACAACCGGCGTCGGCGAGGCGGTGATGCTCGTCGTTGAGCGCCGCCGAGAACGCCATCATCGATTCGCGCCGGTCCTTGTAGAAGCGATCGACGCTCTGGCGGTCGAGCATCTGGCCGGTGCAGCTCCCGACCTTCACCGGCTTGTCGGTGAGGCGCTGCGCCACCTTCCACACCGCGTCGTACTGAAGAACGCCGGCGCCGACCGGCCCCACCACCTGGGGCGGCCGCATCGTGTCCATGAACTCGGACAGGATGTCGGCGGGATCGCTGGTGCGGCCGGCGAAGCCCGCGCGCGGCGGCTCGCTGCCGCGCTCCTGCGCCGCCAGGCCGGTCATGCGGTCGAACGGATAGCCGAACCACGAGCGCCCGCCGATATCCATGTCGAAGCGCATCTCGCCGTCGCTGACGATGTCGAGGCCGGCACGGGTCTGGTCGGCGATGAGCGCCGCCACCGCGTCGGCATATTGCTCGCGATAGACCGCGTCGCCGTTGAATGCGGCGAGGAAGGGCCGGCCGCGGAGATTCTCCCCGAACCATGCCGGTCGCGGCAGCGAGCCGGTGATCGCGGTCGCGAGAGGCTTGCCTTCGGTCGCCTTGAACATGGGTCGGCTCCGCTGTCGCTCGTCGCGCCGAGGATAAGTCCGCCCGCGCCTGCGTCCAACCGCGGAATCCTGGCGCGGCGTGCCGGCGCGGCGCTACCATCCGCCGCCTGCATCCGACGACGAGAGTTCGCATGACCCGTGCCCGCCTGCCCTTCGCGCTCGCCGCCGCACTCCTCCTTGTCGGCGCCGGTGCCCACGCGTCCGACCGGCTGCGCGTCGCCAAGTCGCCCAATTATCTTTTCGCCTACACGCCGGTCGATGTCGGGATGGCGAAGGGAATGTTCCAAAAGCGGCAGCTCGAGATCGAGCACGTCTCGTTCGAGGGCGCGTCCAAGATGGTGCAGGGCATCGTCGCCGGTGCCGTCGACATCGCGCTCGGCTCGCCGATGGACATGGTGGCGATGGCGAAAGGGATGCCGGCGGTCGCGATCGCGGTCATCGCCGAGCCGATGACCGAGTTCATCATCATGGTGCCCTACGATTCGCCGGTGCGGACGCTCGACGACCTGAAGGGCAAGACGATCGGCATCGCGACCGTGGGCTCGATCACCGAGTGGGTGGCGCTCGAGCTGGCGCGGGTCAAGGGCTGGGGGCGCGACGGCATCCATACGGTCGGGATCGGCGCCGGGAACGCTTCGGCCACCGCGGCGATGAAAACCCATCTCGTCGACGCCTCCGTCAGCACCCAGATGACCGGCGTTGTGCTCGAGCGCGCCCATATCGCGCGCCGGCTCGCCGACGTGCCCGACTACGCGCGCCCCTTCATCGCCCATCTGATGAGCGCCACCACGGCGCTGGTGAAGGAGAATCCCGACGCGGTCCGGCGCTTCGTCGCGGGTTGGTTCGAGGCGGTCGCCTTCATGCGCGCCAACAAGGCGGAAACGATCCGCATCGCCCGCGTTGAGACCGGCCTCAGCGAGGAGGACGAGACGGTGGAATACGATCTCCTGATGCGCGAGGTCTCGCCCGACGGGCATTTCGACCGCGATAGCGTCGACCGCATCGGCAAGTCGTTCGTCGAGCTCGGCGTGCTCGAGGCCGAGCCCGACATGGCGAAGCTCTACACCGAGCGCTTCCTGCCGAAACGCTGAGCTAGCGCCGGCCGGGCGGCACGGTGGGGATGGAACCGGCGACGCTGGGCCGCGCGAGGTGGCGGTCGAGATAGGCGACGAGGCCCGCCCGCTTGCCCAGCATCGCGCTGCTCTCCGCGTTCCTGCGCATGTAATAGAGGATCGGCAGGAGATAGGCGTCGGCCAAGGTGAACGTCGAACCGACGAGATGCCCGGTCGGCGCGACGGCGCGGTCGAGCATGGCGAACATCGGCTCCATCTTGGGCACCGCGGCGTCGATCGCGGTGCGGTTGGGGCTGCCGTCCGGCGTGCCGGGGAAGAGATAGGCCGCGAAATAGGTGCGCAGGAACAAGGGATCGACCGCGGTGCAGACGATGGAAATCCACTGCTCGGTCCGCGCCGCCGCGACCGGATCGGCGGGCACCAGCGACGGCCCGGGGAAGACGCGGTCGATATAGCTGCAGATGGCGCGCGATTCGCACAAGGTCACGTCGCCGTGGCGCATCGCCGGAATCTTGCCGAGCGGATGGATGGCGTCGACCTCTTGCGTGTGCGGCATCACCGGCAGGAGGGTGTAGGCGACGCCTTTCTCGGCGCAGACGATGCGGCACACCCAGACGAAATTGCTGGCGGAGCCGCCGATGATCTGAAGCTCGGGCATGGTTCGGGTCCTTTCTCCTTAGGATTGCGCAATGGCTTGGGCGAAGCGGTCGAGGACGAGGGTCCAGCCGCCAGGCGCATCGACCTGGCCGCGCACCTTCTCGGCGTCGCCGGCAAAGGCTTCGAGCTTGCGGTGCTCGAGATCGACGCGCGTGCCTTCGGTGCCGAGCGCGGTGAAGCGCACCTCGACCTCGGTCACCAGATCAGGATCGTACTTGAAGCGCGCGTCGAGCTGCCACGCCAGCAGCAGCCGGCGCGGCGGCTCCCATGCCAGAACCTTGCCCCATTGGCATTCCGAGCCGTCCTCGCCGCGCTCGTACCAGCGCCCGCCCTCGTGCGGCTCGATCACCGCCTGCTTCATGGGCGAGGAGCCGACCGAATGCGTCGCCGGCCACCAGGTGCCGATGCCGGCGGCGAAGACCGCGAAGGCGCGCTCGGGCGGAGCCTTGACCACGATGCTCTTGCGCACCGGCGCGGCGGTGATGGTGGCGGTCATTTGGGCGGATCCTTCTCCACTTCGGCGCGGAAGGCGTCGAGCGCCTTGTCCCAGAACCGGTCGAGCCAGGCGCGAATTTGGCCCAGCCCATGCGGATCGACGGAATAAATCCGCCGCGCGCCCTCGGCATGGACGGCGACGAGGCCGGCGGATTTGAGCACTTGCAGATGCTGCGACACCGCCGGCCGGCTGACCGGCAGCCCGCGCGCGAGCTGTCCGACCGAGCGCGGCTGCCGCGCCAGCCGCTCGAAAATGGCGCGTCGGGTGGGATCGCCCAGGGCGGAGAGGGCGGTAAGGGCGTTAGGCATGGCTTACCGTAAGCGATGGCTTACACTGAGTCAAGGGCCTTCTGGAGGCAACCGGATCGCGTGACGTGAGCGAGCGGTGACCCACCCCAATCCCGCCGATTTCACTCCCCGCCGATCCGAATTAGACTCGGCGCCACAGGAAGGATCGACCTTCCGCCGGGAGAGAAACGATGTGGGGACTGTTGGGTCGTACGGCGTGGGCCGCGCTCGCGCCGCTGGTGCTGCTGTACGCCGCGGCGCCGGCGCGGGCCGAAAGCATCGACGATATCTATGCCAAGGCCAAGACCGAAGGCGCGCTGGTGCTGTGGGGCGCGGGGCCGACCGCGGGGTACGAGGCGGCGGTCAAGGCGTTCCAAGAGCGCTATCCCGGCGTCAAGGTCGCGCTCACCGGCGGCTTCAGCAACGTTCTCAACGCGAAGGTGGTGGAGCAGGTCAAGGCCAACAAGGTCGAGACCGACATGGTGGTGTTCCAGACGGTGCAGGATTTCGTCGGCTGGAAGAAGAACGGCTGGCTCTTGGCCTTCAAGCCCGACGGGTTCGACAAGATCGGCGCCGGCATGAAGGACAAGGACGGCGCCTGGATCGCGGTCAACGCCAATCCGCTGTTCTACGGCTACAATACCGACGGCGTGAAGCCGGCCGACGTGCCGAAATCGGCGCTCGATTTCTTGAAGCCCCAGTTCAAGGGCAAGCTCATCACCGCCTATCCCGCGGACGACGACGCGACGCTCTACGACTTCTACACCGTGGTCCAGAAATACGGCTGGGGCTACATGGACAAATACATGGCGCAGCAGCCCAAGTTCATCCAGGGCCATCTCGGCGTGGCACGCAGCCTGGGCTCGGGCGAGAGCCTCGCGAGCTTCGACAACAGCCTTGCCAGCACCGGCAACGTCAAGCGCGAGGGCGGCAAGATCCAGGCGGTGGCGCCGGCGAAGGACGCGCTCCCCGTGTTCTTCACCTCGGAGGCGATCCTCAAGGCCGCGCCCCATCCCAACGCGGCCAGGCTGTTCGTCACGTTCTACCTGTCCAAGGAGTGGCAAAGCCGCACCGGCGGCTATTCCTCGCGCAGCGACGTACCGCCGCCCGCCGGGCAGAAGCCGCTCTCGAGCTACAAGCTCGCCAACCGCTATCTGCAATTCGTCACCAACGAAAAGCAGCTGATCGATCTGCGCAAGCGCTTCGAGGCCTATAGCGGGCCGGTGACCAACGCCGGCGGCGTGAAGTAGAGGGCCGGAACCGGCGCAAGGGCCGCATTGTACCCCGCCCGACCCGCGCGCCGGCCGCTCAAACTGCCGGTGCGGTGGCCCGAATTCGCCACCGCCGATTTCCGGCGCCTGTGGCTGGTCGGGCTCATCTTCTTCACCGTGCGCTGGCTCGAGATGCTGGCTATGGCGGTGTTCGTCTACCGCAAGACCGACTCGGCCTTCATCGTCGCGATGCTGGCAATGCTGCGGCTTCTGCCGATGGCGATCTTCGGCGCCTTCATGGGCGCGCTCGCCGACCGCCTGGAGCGGCGCACCGCGCTCTTCCTCGTCGTCGGATCGATGTTCGCGACCTCCTCGACGCTCGCGGTCCTCGCATATCTCGACGCGCTCCAGGTGTGGCACCTGGTGGTCGCGACCTTCCTCAACGGCACCGCCTGGGCGTCGGACAATCCGGTGCGTCGCCTTTTGATCGGCGAGGTGGTCGGCGTCGCTCAAGTCGGCCGCGCCATGTCGGTCGATATCGGCACCAACAACGCCAGCCGCATGATAGGTCCGACCCTGGGCGGCATCCTGCTGGCGAGCGTCGGGATCGAGGGCGTGTTCACCCTGAGCATGGCGCTCTATGCCGCGGCGGCGCTTGCCGTACTCTTCATCCGCCACCGCAGCGCGCCCGCGAGCGCCGCGCACGCACCGCTCGTCGCGCACATGGCCGAGGGCTTCGCCGTGGTGCGGCGCGACCGCCGCATCCTCGCCGTGCTCGTCGTCACCATCGTCTTCAACGTGTTCGGCTGGCCCTTCACCAGCATGGTGCCGGTCATTGGCCAGGACGCGCTGCGTCTCGACCCCGAGGGGATCGGGATCCTGGCCAGCATGGACGGGCTCGGCGCCTTCCTAGGCGCGACCATGATCGCGGTGCTGGCGCGGCCGGCGAGCTATGCGCGGCTCTATATCGCGGGCAGCGCGCTTTATCTCGCGCTGCTGCCGCTCTTTGCGCTGCTCGACCGGCCGGCGCTGGCGGGGCTGGCGCTGCTCTTCACCGGCATCACCGGCGCGGCCTTCATGACCATGCAGTCGACCCTCATCTATGTCCTGGCGCCGCCCGAGATGCGCAGCCGCGTCTTCGGCGTGCTGTCGGTGTGCATCGGCATCGGCCCCCTGGGCTTCGTCCATATCGGGCTCCTGGCCGATTGGTGGGGCGCGCAGGCCGCCACCGCCGCCATCGGTATCGAGGGCCTCGTCGTCCTGGCGCTCACCGCCCCGCTGTGGCGCATCCTGCTGCGCCCGTGATTGGCTATACTCCGCCCGGCATCCGGCGGAGGCGGTTCGCGCCATGATCGATTTCGAGACCCATCCCGACCGCTACCGGCACTGGCGCCTGTCGTTCGACGGGAACGTGGCGACGCTCGCGCTCGACGTGGCCGAGGATGGCGGGATCGCGCCCGGCTACAAGCTCAAGCTCAATTCCTACGATCTCGGCGTCGACATCGAGCTCAACGACGCGCTGAACCGCATCCGCTTCGAGCATCCCGAGGTGGGCGCGGTGATCGTGACGAGCGCCAAGGAGCGCATGTTCTGCGCCGGCGCCAACATCTACATGCTGGGCCAGTCGAGCCACGCGGCGAAGGTG
Source organism: Allostellaceae bacterium (assembly GCA_035604615.1). Lineage (GTDB taxonomy): Bacteria > Pseudomonadota > Alphaproteobacteria > ATCC43930 > CGMCC-115725 > DATJLY01. The sequence goes on from DATNID010000074.1 coordinate 93,973, forward strand.
AATTTCTGCAAGTTCACCAACGAGACACGCAACGGGATCGAGGATTCGAGCCGCCATTCCGGCCTCAAATTCGTGGCGGCGCTCAACGGCGCCTGCGCCGGCGGCGGCTACGAGCTGGCGCTTGCCTGCGACGAGATCTTCATGGTGGACGACCGCTCCACGACCGTGAGCCTGCCGGAAGTGCCGCTTTTGGGCGTGCTGCCCGGCACCGGCGGCCTCACGCGCCTCATCGACAAGCGCAAGGTGCGGCGCGATCTCGCCGACGCATTCTGCACCATGGCCGAGGGATTGCGCGCCGACCGCGCCAAGGACTGGAACCTGATCGACCACGCGGCGCCGCCCGCGCGCTTCGGCGACGCGGTGCACCACCGCGCCCGCGCGCTTGCGGCGCACAGCGACCGGCCGGCCGCCACGGGCGTGACCTTGCCGCCGCTCGAGCGGCGCATCGACGACGAGGGCTATCACTATCGCTGGGTCGATGCCGCATTCGACCGCGCGGCGGGCACCGCGACCTTGACCGTCACGGGCCCGGACGAGCACGGCCCCAGCGCGCTCGACGACATCGTAGCATCGGGCGCGCAATGGTGGCCCCTGGCGACGGCGCGCGCGCTCGACGATGCGATCCTGATGCTGCGCGCCAACGAACCGGAGCTCGGCACGATCCTCTTGAAGACGCGCGGCTCGATCGAAGCGATGCTGGCAACCGACGCGGCGATGCTGGCGCAGGGCGGGCATTGGTTCGTGCGCGAGACGGTCGGTTCCCTGCGCCGCGTGCTGTCGCGGCTCGACGTGACGTCGCGCAGCCTGTTCGCCATCGTCGAGCCCGGCTCGTGCTTCGCCGGGACCTTGCTCGAGCTGCTGCTCGCCGCCGACCGCGCCTACATGCTGGCGGCCGAAGGCGACGCCGCGCCGCGCCTTGCCGTGTCGGCCGCGAATTTCGGGCCGTTCCCGATGGCGAACGGCTTGCCGCGCCTCGACAACCGCTTCGGCGGCGCGCGCGAGCCTGTCGTGCGCATCGCGCGGCGCATGGGCGAGGAACTCGACGCCGCCGCCGCGCTGGAATTGGGCCTCGTCACCTTCGCGCCGGACGAGCTCGATTGGGAGGAGGAGTTGCGCCTCGCCATCGAGGAGCGCGCCAGCCTGTCGCCCGACGCGCTCTCCGGCCTCGAGGCCAATCTCCGTTTCGCGCTGCCCGAGACCATGGAGACGCGCATCTTCGCGCGTCTTTCCGCATGGCAGAACTGGATCTTCGGCCGTCCCAACGCCGTGGGCGAGCGTGGCGCGCTCAAGCTCTTCGGCAGCGGCACGCGGCCGCGCTTCGATCGCGAAAGGGTGTGACCATGGATTTCGACTATCAGGAGCGCATCCCGAACAACGTGGGCCTCGCCGACAACAAGAGCCTGCAGCGCGCGCTCGAGCATTGGCAGCCCCGATTCCTCGACTGGTGGCGCGAGATGGGGCCCTCCGATTTCCAGACCGCCGACATCTATCTGCGCACCGCGACCTCGGTCGATACGAAGGGCTGGGCGACGTTCGGAAAGCTGAAGATGCCGGATTATCGCTGGGGCATCTTCCTCGCCGAGCCGGAATCCTCCCGCCGCATCGGCTTCGGCGACGAGATGGGCAAGCCGGCGTGGCAGCAGATCCCGGGCGAGCACCGCACCACCTTGCGCCGCCTCATCGTCACGCAAGGCGACACCGAGCCCGCCTCGGTCGAGCAGCAGCGCCTCTTGGGCCACACCGCGCCGTCGCTTTATGATTTGCGCAACCTGTTCCAGGTCAACGTCGAGGAAGGCCGCCATTTGTGGGCGATGGTGTACCTCCTCCACGCCTATTTCGGGCGCGACGGGCGCGAGGAGGCGGCGGAGATGCTGGCGCGCCATTCGGGCGACGTGAACAAGCCGCGCATCCTTTCCACATTCAACGAGCCGATCGAGGATTGGCTGTCGTTCTTCATGTTCACCTACTTCACCGACCGCGACGGCAAGTTCCAACTGAAGAGCCTGGCCGAGAGCGCGTTCGACCCCTTGTCGCGCACCTGCCGCTTCATGCTGCGCGAGGAGGCGCACCACATGTTCGTCGGCGACACCGGCATCTCGCGCGTGGTGAAGCGCACGCTCGAGGCGATGGCGGAGGCGAAGTCCGACGGTCCCGCCGCGCTGCGCCAACGCGGCGTCATGGACCTGCCGATGCTGCAGCGCTATCTCAACTTCTGGTTCAGCTCGTCATTGGACTTGTTCGGCGCCGAGAACTCGTCCAACGCGGCCGCCTATTTCGCTTCCGGCATCAAGGGCCGGCCCGACGAGGAGGATTTCGCCGACCATCTTTGTACCGAGGCGACCATGGCGCTCGAGGTGCCCGACGCCGCCGGCGGCATCGTCACCGAGACCGTGCCGCTGCGCAACGCCATGAACGAGGCGACCCGCGCGGCCTATATCCGCGATTGCGCGATGGGGCTGGCGCGCTGGAACAAGGCGATCGCCAGCGCCGGAATCGATTTCGCCTTCGCGCTGCCGAGCCCGCGCTTCCGCCGCACCATCGGCGCCTGGGGGGGCCGCTTCGTCGATCCCGCGGGGCGCCCGGTCTCGGAAGCCGCGTGGCGCGCGGGCATGCCGTCATGGCTTCCCACCGACGAGGACAAGGCTTACGTCAAAAGCCTCATGCGACCCGTCACCGAGCCCGGCAAGATCGCCGGCTGGATCGCGCCGCCCTTGCGCGGCATCGACGGGCAGCCGGTGGAGTACGAGTATGTGACGTTCGGGTGACGGGTCACCCCCGCGCCGCCTGGATCGCCCGCCACAGTTTCTCCGGCGCCGCCGGCATTTCCACCGAAGCCGCGCCCACTTGCGCCAGCGCGTCGTTGACCGCGTTCATCACCGCCGGGATCGCGCCGATGGTGCCGGCCTCGCCCACGCCCTTGACGCCCAGCGGGTTGCGGTTGCTCGGCGAGACGTTGCTGCCGAGCTTGAAGGCGCAGAAATCGTCGGCGCGCGGCATGCAGTAATCCTGGAACGAGCCGGTCAGGACCTGGCCCGTCGCCTTATCGTAGACCATGTCCTCAAGCAGCGCCTGCCCGATGCCCTGGGCGATGCCGCCGTGAATCTGGCCGTGGCACAGGAGCGGATTGAGCATGGTCCCGACATCGTCGACTGCGGCATAGCGCACCAGCTCCGCCTTGCCGGTGTCCTCGTCGATCTCGACCTCGCAGATGTGCGCGCCGCTGGGGAAGGTCGCGGCGCCGGGGGGCCCGTAATCGGCGCGCTCGGAGAATCCCGGGTCGAGGCCGCGCGGGATGTCGGCCGAATCGAACGAGCGCTTCACCACCTCGTCCATGGTCACCTTGCGGTCGGTGCCGGCGATGGCGAAGCCGCCCTTCTCGAACACGATGTCGCCCGCAGACGCCTCCATCATGTGCGCCGCGATTTTCTTGCCGCGCTCGACGATCCGCTCGGCCGCGAGCACCACCGCCGAGCCCGCCAGCATGGCCGAGCGCGAGCCGAACGTGCCAATCGAGTTGGTGACGACATCGGTGTCGCCATAGCGATAGCGGATACGGTCGGCGTCGATGTTGAGCTTCTCGGACAGGATTTGCTTGAACGTGGTGCCGTGGCCCTGGCCGTGATCCATGCTGCCGGTGATGAGCGTGATCCCGCCCGAGGGATCGAAGCGAATTTCCGCATGCTCGAAATCGCGCCCGCCGGTGGCCGCGACCGCGGTGGCGACGCCGACGCCCAGGAGCTTGCCGCGCTTCTTCGCCTCGGCGCGCCTTGCCGCGAGGCCCGAATAGTCCGAGAGCTGCTTGGCGTCGTCGAGATTCTTGATGAAGTCGCCGCTGTCGTAGATTTGGCGCATCGAGGTGGTGTACGGCATCGCGCTCGCCGGGATGGTGTTGCGCCGGCGCAGTTCCTCGGGCGACATGCCCAGCACGCGCGCCGCCTTGTCGATGATGGTCTCGGTGACGAAGAGCGGCTCGGGCCGCCCGCCGCCGCGATAGGGCGCAATCGTCATGGTGTTGGTGAGCGCGGCATAGACCCGCGCATAGACCGCCGGCAGCGCGTATGTGTTGACCAGGCATCCCAACGCCACGGTGATCGGCAGGGGCGCGCGGTCATTGGTGAAATAGGCGCCGATGCCGGTGCGCCAGGTCGTGCGCAGGCCCAGGAACTTGCCCGATTTGTCGAGCGCCAATTCGGTGTCGATGACGCTGCCGCGGCTTTGCTCGTCGCTGAGCAAGCCTTCGCTGCGCTCGGCGATCCAGCGCACCGGGCGGCCGGTGACCTCGGCGGCCCACATGGAGAGCGCGTATTCGGGCGAGCAGCCGCCCTTCATGCCGAAGCCGCCGCCCATGTTGTCGCAAATGACGCGCACCTTGGTGTGCGGCACCTTGAAGATGCGGTCGGCCAGCTGCGCCCGCGTGCCGTGGGTCGACTGGATGGTGCAGCGGATGGTGTAGCGGTCGTCCTCGGCGTCGTACTGGGCGACGCAGCCGCGCGGCTCCATCGAGTTGGCGGTGATGCGGTTAATTACGATCTTGTGGCGCACCACGTGGTCGGCCTTGGCGATGGCGGCCTCGACCGACGCCTTGTCGCCGGCCTCGTGGCAGAACGCCTCGTTGCCGGGATTGTCCTCCCACAGCGCCGGCGCGCCCGGCGCCAGCGCCGCTTCCGGGTCGATCAGCACCGGCAAGGCCTCGTACTCGACCGCGACCCGCTCGGCCGCGTCCTTCGCCTGATCGAGCGTGTCGGCGACGATGAAGACGACCGGCTCACCCACGAATCTGACCTTGCCCTGAGCCAGGAGCGGCTGCGGCGTGACGAAGGCCGGCGCGCCGGTGCTGCGCTTCCTCGGCACCGCGGGCCGCAGCGTGCCCAGGCCGCGCGCGCGCAGATCGTCTCCCGTGAAGATCGCGAGCACGCCCGGCAGCTGGTTGGCCGCGCGCACGTCGATCGAAGCGATCTTCGCGTGCGCGTGCGGCGAGCGCAGCACGAGGCCCCTCGCTTCGTGCGGCAGCCGCACGTCGTCGACATAGCGCCCGTTTCCGCGCAGCAGCCGCGGGTCTTCCTCGCGCGGCACCGATTGCCCGATCTCGTAATAACCCATCCCAGCCCCTCCTTAAGAATTTGCGCCCGCGCCGCGGACGGTATCGACGATCGCGAGCGGGTCCTTGGGCGCCGCATCGGCGCGCCAGGCGACATGCCCGTCCGGCCGGACCAGCACCAGACGCCGCTCGTAGAGCGACGCGGTCGCCGGATCGTCGATCGGCGTCACCGTGAGTTTCATGCCGCGCGAGCGCGCCGCCGCCTCGAGCCCCTGCGCCTCGCGCGCGGCGCCGCCGAATGCCAGCAGCACGAAGCCCCGGCCGAACAGATCGACGGTCGAGCGTCCCCCGCCGAGCCATGCGTGCGGCGCGCGCGAGCCCGGGCGGCTGGTCTGGACATACTCGGTCACGCTGTCGCGCGGCGGGGGCGTACCGTCGGACACCACGATCGGCGACGGATCGTAGCGGTATCCGAGAGCGATGCCGTCGGAGATGTAGACGCGGGTGCGGCGCCGAACGATCTCATCGCCGACCCGCTTCCTGAGCGCGTCGCCCTCGGGTCCCGGCCGGTCGATCGCGGCCAGCGTCGCCTCGTCGAAGATCTCGTCCTGGTGCTCGCGCACCTCGTCGACGACGCGCTTGGCGACCGGCCGGCGCTCGCGCTCGTAGCTGTCGAGCAGCGCGGCGCCGCCCCAGCCCTCGAGCGTGGCGGCGAGCTTCCAGCCGAGATCGACCGCGTCGCCCAGGCCCGTGTTCATGCCGAACCCGCCCGAGGGACCGTGCTGATGGACCGCGTCGCCCGCCAGCATCACCGGCCCGCGGCGCCAGCGGTCGGCGACGATGCTGCGTTGGGTCCAGGGCAGCACCGACTTCACCTCGCACTCGATGCCGGGCCCTATCACCGCGTTGATGATGCCGGCGACGTCGACCGCTTCGGGCGCCACGCGCTCGAGCCCCAAATTGATGCCGAGCCGCCACAGCTCGTCGCCGTCGAGCTCGATGAGGCTCGGGTTGTTGCCGACCTTGTTGACGAAGAAATAGAACGCGGCCTTGCCCTTGTCGTGCCGGTTCCACAGCTCTTTCGTGCGCAGGAAGACGTTGAGGTGATATGAGAGCACCATTTCGCCGTCCATGTGCACGCCGAGCGCGTTCCTCACCATGCTCTGCCCGCCGCAGCAGGCGACGAGATAGCGCGCGGCGATTTTCTCCACGCGATCGTTGGCGAGATCGCGCACCGTGGCGAGCACGAAGCCGTCCTTCTCCTCGAAACCCTCGAAGCGGCAGCGATAGCGCATGGTGACCGTCGGCATGCGCTGCGCCAGCTGGCGCATGATCGGATCGAAATAGAGCTGGTTGCAGCGCTGCGAGCGCTCGGGGCTGGTCGCCAGCTTCTGAATCCGGCCGCGATCGCCGCCGCCATAGGTCGGGCGCTCGATGCGCGCCAGCTCGTAGCCCTGGAGGCTGGTGAGATAGAGGATGGTGGAGGGGAAATCAGGAGGCGCGCCGGCGTTCGTCACCTCCTGGGCGACGCCCCAGCGGCGGCAGAACTCCATGGTGCGCGAGTTCACCGTGTTGGCGCGGGGATGATAGATGGTGCCGTCGCCCTGCTCGACCAGGGTGCAGGCGATGCCGCGCCAGCCGAGATCGGCCGCAAGCGCGAGCCCGACCGGACCGCCGCCGACGATGAGGACCGGCGTTTCCGCTTCGCTCATGCCGGCACCTCCCCTTCGAGCGGGGCGGGAGCGCGCCGGGGCAGCGCCGGGAAGGGATAGGGGCCGAACTGGAGGAAGATGACGCAGGCCACGATCAGGATCACCTCGTAGAACGCGAAGGCCGGACTATAGGAGCGATAGAGGTCGAAGGAGAGTCCGCTCAGATAGGGGCCGACTCCGGTCGCGCCGGCGAAGATGCCGAACATGGTGCCGAAGATCTTGCCATAGGCCTTGAGGCCGAAATAGCGGCTGACGAAGAAGCCCATCAGGTCGATCTCGGCGCCCAGCCCCGCGCCGCACAGGATCGCGCCCAGCGCCGGGACAAATCCGCCCGCGCCGCTGCCGAAGAGGGCGGTGCCGATCATCGGCAGGATGAAGAACCCGACCGCGACGTAGGATCCCCGGAAGCGGTCGACGCACCAGCCCGACAGCATGCGCCCGGCGATCGCCGCGACGCCCGAGACCGCCAGCACGCTGGTCGCGGCCTGCAGCGCGAAACCGCGATCCATCAGCATGGCGACGATCTGAGTGAGCGTGCCGTTCAACGCGACGACGCCCAAGAGGAAGGCGAAGGCGAGGCCCCAGAACCGCCGCGAGCCGAGCGCTTCCTTCATGCTCACGCCGGGCAGCGCGCCGCGCACGGCGATGGGCTCGGGCGAGCGCTCGTCCTCGCCGGGCTCGCGCACCAGGAGGATCACGGGAATCCAGCCCACCACCAGGACGAACGCGGCCAGCCCGACATAGGCCGCGCGCCAGCCGAAGGCGCCGATCAGATAGGCCGTGTAGGGCGGCACGATCGCGGTGCCGAGCCCGACGCCCGCCATGGTGATGCCGAGCGCGAGGCCGCGGCGGCGGTCGAACCATTTCGCCACCACGAAGGCGAACGATACCGGCGACAGCCCGACGCTGAACAGGCCCTTGAAGGCGAACAGCATATAGATGACGAGGAGCGAGGCGGTGAGGAAATACTGCGACGCCACCGCGATCGAGAACAGCACGGCGCCGATCATCATGACGCTGCGCGCGCCGAACCGGTCGAGCAGCATGCCGAGGAACGGCCCCGACGCGGCGCTGATCCAGTTGGTCACCAGCATCGCCGAGGCGAACACGCCGCGGCCGATATGGAGGTCCTCGGTCACCGGCCGCAGGAACACGCCGAAGGTGAAGATGTTGATCGGCCCGCCGCCGCACATCACGCCCAAGATCGACGCGGCGACGATCCACCAGCGATTGCGCAGACGGATCATGTCGCCGTCACTGCGCCCGCTTCCAGCCGATCCAGTCGCACAGCGCCCTTCCCATGACGAGGTCCTTGTCCGCCGCCGTAAGGAATGGCAGCTCCTCGGTGTACATGGTCACGCATTGGCGCCACGAGCACGGCATGCGCGTCAAGTCGGTGCCCCAGAAGAAGCGGCGCGGACCGAACGCATCGAAGACCTGGCGCAGATAGCCGTGGACGTTGCGGTAGGGATAAGCCTCGCTCGACGTGCCGGGCGCGGCCGAGGCCTTGACCGCGACGTTGGGGAACCTGGCGAGCGCCACCAGCTCCGGCAGCTTGGCGAAGGCGGCCGCGTCCTTCGCGCCCGAGACCGCGGCCAGATGGTCGATGATGAGCTTGAGGCCCGGATGGCGCTCCGCCACCTTCGCCACCACGGCGAGATGATCGGCCGCCGCAAGACCCACCGGCAATCCTGCGCGCTCGGCCGCCGGCCACAGCCAGTCCATGGTGCCGTCGGTCATCCACGACTTCATGTGCGGCTCGAGGAAGGTGAAGCGCAGGCCGAGCATTCCCGGCTGCTTCTTCCAGCCGTCGATCAACGCGCGGCTCTCGGGCTTGTCGAGCGGGAAGCGCCCGAGCACGGCGAAGCGGTCGGGATATTTGCGCGCCGCCTCGACCGCGACCGCGCCGGCGTTGGGGTCCCAGCCGGGCGGATGAACCAGCGCCGCATCGACGCCGGCCGCTTTCATCTCGGCGATCGCGTCCTCGGCCGAGAAGACCGGGATCTGGCGGTGCGCGCCGTTGGGCTTGCCGCTGGACCACAGGTGAATCTGCGAATCGACGACCATCATGGCACCGCTCCCTTGCTCGCTCGCGCCAAGACTAACCGAAGCGGCAAGGCGTGTGAATTCCGTTCCCCTGATCGGCCCCTCGGCTTTGTGTTAGGCTCGTGCGTCGCACGGGGAGAAACGGCATGCGGATCGTTGGCGGATGGGTTTGCGGCGCGGCGATCGCGGCGCTTCTGGCGGCGGTGGCGGCTCCGGCGGGCGCGGAGACGCTGCGCGTGGGCAAGGTGGTGGCGCAGAATTTCGGCTTCGTGCCGCTCAATGTCGGCGTGGCGGAGGGGTTCTTCAAAAGCCGCGGGCTCGACATCGACGAGTTCGATTTCGGCGGCGGCGCCAAGCAGCAGCAGGCGCTGGTCGCGGGCAGCATCGACATCGCGATCGGCGGCGGCACCGATCTGGCCTTCATCGTCAAGGGCTCGCCGTCGCTGGGCGTGGTGGCGATCACGTCCTCGGCCTCGTTCATGGGCTACATCGTCGGGCAGGATTCGCCGATCAAGACCATCGACGACCTCAAGGGCAGGAAGGTCGGCGTCACCACCGCCGGATCGCTGACCCGATGGCTGGTCGATCAACTCAACGCCGCCAAGGGCTGGGGCGCGGACGGCGCGACGCCGGTGCCGATCGGCGGCGAGCTGGCGACCGAACTCGCCGCGCTCAAGACGCATGCGGTCGACGCGTTCGTCGACTCTCCGGCGATCGGCTATTCGCTCGAGACGCAGCAGGCCGGCAGGCTGCTCTTCACCTGCTCGGACTACATCCACGATCTCCAGGTGTTCATCGTCTTCGCCGCGACGCCGCTGGTGGAGAAGAATCCCGACGCGGTGAAGCGCTTCGTCGCGGGCTGGCTCGAATCGGTCAACTTCATGCGCAGCCACAAGGACGAGACCGTCGAGATCGCGCGCAAGATCACCGGCTTTTCCAAGCCCGTCGAGGAGCGCGAATACGATCTGCTGATGCCGCGCTTCGCGGCCGACGGAAAATTCGACCAGAAGGCGCTGGCGGCGACCGCGCGTTCCTTCGTCGACCTCAAGGTCCTGGATCAGATCCCCGACCTGACGAAGCTCTATACCGAGCGCTTCCTGCCCTAGGTGTTTGGTGCCGGAGCGTGATGGTGCATATTCGACCCGTGAAGGAGGGGAAGCCATGAGCACAGACATATTGCGCAGCGTGGTTCGGGCCGCCTTCGCCGTAGCGCTCGGATCGGCCTTCATGGCGCTGCCGGCGTCGGCCGCCACGACTCTCACCGTCGGGAAGGCGGCGCCGAATGCCGACCCGATCATTCCCGTGGATGTCGGCTACCAGGTCGGCATCTTCAAAAAACACGGGCTCGACCTGAAGATCGTGGATTTCCTCGGCGGCAGCAAAATGGCCCAGGCCATGGCCGCCGGCAGCATCGATATCGGGGACGGCGCGGGAACCGAGATGGCGCTCGTCGCCAAGGGGGTGCCCATGCTGGCCGTCTGCGAATCCTCCGATACCTTTCCTTTCCTCAGCATCGGCGTGCCCTGGGATTCGCCGATCAAGTCGATGAAGGAGCTCAAGGGCACGAAGATAGGCATCTCGAGCCCGGGCTCGCTCACCGACTGGCTGGCGCAGGAACTGGCGCGCAAAGAGGGCTGGGCGCCGGACGAGCTCACGAATGTCGCGATCGGCAACGGCGCCGCCGGCATCATCGCGGCGTTCCGCGAACATCTCATCGACGCCGACATCGGCACGACCTCGCTGTTCCTGGACATGCAGGAAAAGAAAGCCGCGCGCCTGCTCGTTCCGGTCTCGGACTACGAAGGCGGCGCCGGCTCCGGCGCACTCTATGCGTCGAATCATTTGATCGACACCGATCCCGGCGCAGTCCGGGCATTCGTCGCCGGCTGGATCGAGACCATCGATTACATCCGCGCGCACAAGGCCGAGACGGTGAAGATCGAGAGCGGCGTGACCGGCCTCCCCGAAAGCGTGATGTCGAAGGAATACGACCTGACGATCGGCATGTTCACCAAGGGCTGCAAGTTCGACGCGCAGTCGCTCGCCACGCTCAAGCGGACCTTCGCCGACCTGAAGCTCTTGGACGCGCCGCCCGACATGGCGAAGCTCTATACCGAGGCGTTCCTGCCGAAGTGACGCCGCGCGATTGTTCCGGGAAGCGCCGCGAGCCGGCGTCGGCGGGACGGGGATGCCCAGTGCCGTCGCGGTCTCGAGGTTGAGCACCAGCTCGCGCGCGAGCGCCAGCCGCTTGGTCGCGATATCCGCGTAGAGCGGCGTGGCGCCCACGTCACGTCCGATCATGTGCAGAACGCGGCCGCAAGTCGCGCACTGGCAGCACCTCGCATGCGTGCCATCACCGGACGTACCATCGACCCTGGCGCGGACGGGTATCGCCGCTAACATGCGAAAGTAGGTCGCGACGAACAATGACTGTCGTCGCCTTCCACCATGGGCGTTACGATGACCGATAACCCATCCCCGCACGTCACGGTCGATGTTCGCGATTTGACACGTCGGTTCGGCGATCTTGTCGCCGTCGATCACGCTAGTTTCACGATCGCCGAGGGTGAAATCTTCGGGTTGATAGGCCCGAACGGTGCGGGAAAGAGTACGCTTATCAAAATGTTGACCACCTTGCTTCCGCCCACATCGGGATCGGCGATAGTCGCCGGATACGACATCGTCCAACGGCCAGGAGAGGTGCGCCGCCATATCGGCTACGTCCCGCAGCTTCTGTCCGCCGACGGTTCGCTCAGCGGCTATGAGAACCTCCTGCTGTCGGCGCGGCTTTACGGCATTCCCGGGCGCGAACGGTCGCAACGGATCGCGCGGGCGCTGGCGCGGATGGGGCTGTCGGAAGCCGCGCACCATCTGGTTGGCCATTATTCCGGCGGCATGATCCGCCGCCTCGAGATCGCGCAAAGCCTGCTTCACCGGCCCAAGATTCTGTTCCTCGACGAACCCACGGTCGGCCTCGACCCGGCGGCGCGAGAGACCGTGTGGGACCACGTCCTCGATCTGAGGGAGAGCTTTCGCACGACGATGATCGTGACCTCGCACCACATGGACGAGATCGAGCAGTTCTGCGACCGGATCGCCCTCGTTGACCGCGGCCGGACCGCTGCAATCGGCACGCCTGCCGCGCTGAAGGCCGAGGCCGGTCCCGGCGCGACGCTCGACGATGTCTTCATCCGGCTCGTCGGCGGCAAATCCGAGTCCGAAGCGGAGGAACGCTATGGCGAGACCCGACGCGCCCGCCGCGCGGCCAGCGAACACGGCTGAGGAGGCCGTTGGCCGGACCATCGGGGATTATGCGACGCAGGTCTTTGGGGTCGCGGCCGCCGAGGTCCAGAAGCTTCATCACGATCCTTTGGAACTCTTCACGCGCGCGGTGCAGCCGGTGCTGTGGCTCCTTCTGTTCGGGGAGGTGATGGCGCAAGTCCGCGGCGTGTCCCCGCAAAACCTCCGCTACCTCGATTTCCTCTCGGCCGGCATCCTGGCGCAGAGTGTTCTGTTCGTCGCGATCTTCAACGGCATATCCGCGATTTGGGAGCGCGACCTCGGCGTTCTCCAGCGCTATCTCGTGAGCCCCGCGCCGCGCTCGGCGCTGGTGATTGGCAAGGCCATCTCCGGCTGCGTGCGGGCGCTGTCGCAGGCCCTCATCGTCTATCTGGTGGCGCTCGTGCTCGGCGTCGGGGTCGCCCTCAATCCAGCGAAGATTGTGGGCGTCATCGTCGCGATCGCGCTCGGCTCGGCACTCTTCTCGACCTTCTCGCTGATCATCGCCTGCCTCGTCAAGACGCGCGAGCGGTTCATGGGCATCGGCCAGGTGCTCACCATGCCGATTTTCTTCGCGAGCAACGCCATTTACCCCTTGTCGCTGATGCCCCCTTGGCTGCGCGCGGTCTCGCATCTCAATCCATTGACCTACGAGGTCGACGCGCTGCGCGACCTGATGCTGGTCGGAGGGGCGTCCGATTACGGCCTGCCGCTCGACTTCGGGGTGCTCATCGGTACGGGCGCCGCGCTGACCGCCATCGCGGCAAAGATGTATGCCCGAATGGGCTACTGATCGACGCGCCGCCTTGATGTGTTTACTTCGTGCCGGCCCGAGCGATGGGTCCGTTACGCATCCATACTCGGTGTCTATCTTTCAGAGCCGATGTCTGGTGTGGGTGTTGGCCGTGTGAAAACCATTCGGCGCGTCGTCTGGACGCAAGATTGATCCAAACAGGACGCCGCTGGCGCGTGAAAGATTCGCCGAGACCGCAACTTCGATTCTGTTGTTGCGTGCCGACAACCGTGTCCGGCGTTTTCACACAGCACGGTTGAGTTTCCCCGGGCGCCAAAAGCAAGATTTCGGCGCCGCAATGCCGCCGATCGAGGTCAGGGGTATCGCCACAGCCAGACCGATCGGCTCCGGAGCCCTAGGCTTTGGCCTCGGCGCGGTAGACGTAAGGGCCGAGGCGCGTGAACAGGAGCATGACGACGAGCAGCGCCGCCGCCATCGCGACGAGGCCCGGCGCATAGCTGCCATAGGCGGCGCGGAGCACGCCCAAGCCCACGGCGGAGGCGCCGGCGCCGATCTGGAAGCTCGCGATATAAAGGCCGTAGAGCTTGCCGTAGGATCTGCGCCCGAAGTAGCGCGCGATCGAGAAGCCCAAGAGATCGTTCTCCGAGCCGATGCCGAGGCCCACCAGCAGGGCGCAGGCGAACACCGCCGCGCCGGCGGTGCCGGTCGCGAACATGAGGAGCCCCGCGACTGGGCACATCATCGAGCCGATCAGCACCCAGGCGACGAAGAACCGGTCGACCAGCCAGCCGACCGACAGCCGCCCCACGATCACGCCGACGCCGAACACCGACGCCACCGCGGCCGCGCGCTCGGGCGAGATGCCGCGGTCGATCAGCATCGGCACCATGCCGGTGGTGACGAACCCCGCCATGAAGCCGATCAGCAGGAACGACGCGAGGATGAGCCAGAATGCCGGACGATGGAGGCATTCGCGCACGGTGAGTCCGGAGAGAAGCGCCGCGCGTGCCTGTACCGTCGCAGGATCGCCGCGGTCGCCGTCGGGCAGCAGGCCGCGGTCCTGGGGCCGGTCGCGCAGCAGCGCGAGGTTGAACAGGAACGGGATCAGCATCGCCGCGCCGAGCCCGACATAGGCGGCACGCCAGCCGAAATGCCCCACCAGAAGCTGCGTGTAGGGCGGGATGATCGCGGTGCCGAGCCCCTGCCCGGCATTGGCAAGGCCGAGCGTCAGCCCGAGGCGGCGGTCGAACCAGGCGGCGACGATCTTGTTGTAGGGACCGCTCCACAACACGATGCCGCAGAGCGTGATGCCGAACCACGCGACATAGAACACCATGATGTTCGGCGGCAGGAAGTAGAGCGACGCCAGCGCCACCGCGAACAGCGGCATGGTGGTGAGATTGACGCGCCTGGTGCCGAAGCGGTCGACCAGCCAGCCTTGGATCGGCGACACCACCACCATGCTCCACAGGATGATGGTCCCCGCCACCGCGAGCTGCGGGCGGGTCCAGCCGAACTCCGCCGCCAGCGGCCGCGAGAACACGCCGAGGCTGAAGAGCAGCATGTTGGAGGCGCCGAACACCTGCCCGACCGTGGCGGCGAGCAACACCCACCAGCCGAAATAGACGCCGCTTGCCGCGCGCGCGGCCGGCGCGGCGCTTGCGCGATCGGTCATCGCGTCATTTCGCGGCGGCCGTCGCCGGCGGCACCGGCCCCTTATAGCGCAGGACGAAGATGCCCCACTTGTCCTCGCTGATATAGATGTTGCCGCGCGCGTCGACCGCCACGTCCTCGGTCCACTCGATCGGCGAGGCATGGTTGCCGGCGGTCGGCGGCGCGTCGGGACGCTCGGGCGGCATGAACCAGCCGGTCTCGGTCACGAGCTGCGGATCGCTGATGTCGAAGACGCGCAAGCCGGCGTTGAAATAGGCGATGTACATGAGGTTGCCGTATTTCTGGATGTCGGGATTGTGGATCTCCTGGCTCACGTTGTGCGGTCCGAAGCGGCCGCCCTTCTGGCAGAAATCCTTGTAGGGCGCGTCCTTGGGCGGGCGCGGCACCGGGAACATCGAGGTGAGGCGCGGCTTCGCGGGATCGCGGTTGTCGATGAAGGCGGCGAAGTTGAGCGCGTCCTTGTCGCAGCCCGTCGCCATCGCCTCGGAGCTGGCATAGAGCAGCTTGCGGTCCCACAGTGGCAGCACCGTGTGCACCGATTGCGCGCCTGCATAAATGAATGGCGGCGTCATGGTCAGCGAGCCGATGAGCTTCGGATGCGCCGGATCGGCGATGTCGAGATTGACCACGTCGGGCGTGTAGCCGGTCGAGATCATCTTGCCGTCGGGGCTGACATTGGCCGGCCCGTGGAATCCCGGCGCGAGCTTGGGCTTGGGCTCGCCCTGCTTCTGGCCCGGCTGCGACCACAATCCCGCCTGCACTGGATGCAGCGGGTCGCTCACGTCGAGGATGACCATGACCTTGCCCTCATAGCCGGGCATGCTGGTGGCGAGATAGGCGTACTTGCCGCCGGGATAGGAGTCGCGGTGCGAGCCGTTCACGCCGCCGACCCACTCCGACAGCTTGCGCGGATTGGCGGGCTCGCTGATGTCCCACAGCCACACCGCCGAGGCGCCCTCCTTGGGATTCTCGCCGCGGTCGGTGGCGGTCAGCATGAGGTTGCCGTTCAAGGTCACTTGCGAGGTGGTCGCGTCGCTCGGCCCCGGGATGAAGCGCACGAACTTGGGATCGGTCGGATCGGTCACGTCGAGAATGGTCCAGCCGTGATCGAACGAATGGCCCATGTAGAGATACCAGCGGTTATCGGCGCCGTGCTTGATCGCGAGCTTGAACGCGCCGAACCGCCCCTCGAGGCCGGAGAAGCCGATGGGCTCGACCTTGTCCCCTTGCCAGCCCGGCGGAATCGGATCGGCCTTGGCCGCGCCCCACGCGACGAGCGACGCAGCCACCATGCCAGCCATCGCCCAATGTTTCGCCGCCATCGCCGTTTCCTCCAATCGCATCACATTGCGGACATTTCCCCCGATCGCCGCCGCCGAGTCAATCGAGGTTGCGGGCGCGTGCGGGCGCGCTAGGGTGACGGCGAACCCGGGGGCAATGTCATGGCCAAGATTCCGACCAAGCTGCACGCGCACATCAACGCGGCCTTTCCCGAGCATGTCGTCCTGATCGGCAGCGTGCTGCCCAACGGCTTCGCGCAGGTGACGTTGCGCGGCAGCACGATGGTCTATGACGACGAGCATTTCGCGCTCTGGGAGCGCGGACTGGGCACGACCAACGCGGGCCTCGCCGACGGCGCCAAGCTCACCATCTTCTTCCGCAAGCCGCAGCTGCGGGCCGACGGCGTCCTGCCCAACGGCGGCGTCGCGCGCTTCTACGGCACCGCCAAGTCGTACAAGTCCGGCCCCGTCTATGACGAGGTCTGGCGCCGCCTGATCCAGCCCGAAAAGGGCCGCGACCCGGAGAAGAAGGGCTACGCCGTCCTCATCGCGGTGGAGCGAGCCGAGGACCTCGCCGGCAAGCCGCTGGCGCTGGACTGATCTCAACTTTTTTTCGCCCGGTCGCGGCAATCCTGCATTCCCCGCATGAAAAAACGCGCGGTGCCGGGAGGCATTGACTCAGCTAAGAAATTTGCGCCATTGCGGAGAGGTTGAATGAAGGTCGCCACGGGTCAGGCGGCGCGCGATGCGGCCCCAGCCAAGCCATCGGCGGGCGCGACTGTTGGCGAAGGCGCGGTGTTCTCGATCATCCTCGCCTTGAGCTTCAGCCATCTCCTGAACGACATGATCGCCTCGCTGGTGCCGGCGATCTATCCGCTGTTCAAGACCTCGTTCGCGCTCGATTACGCCGAAATCGGCCTTATCACGTTGACCTATCAATGCACCGCCTCGGTCTTCCAGCCGCTGGTGGGGCTCTATACCGATCACCGGCCGCGGCCCTATTCGCTCGCGGCGGGCATGGGCTTCACCCTGTTGGGCCTCGGGTTCTTGTCCTATGCCTCGAGCTTCGCGCTGATCCTGACCGCGGCCGGGCTGGTCGGGCTCGGCTCGTCGATCTTTCATCCCGAGGCCTCGCGCGTCGCGCGCATGGCGTCGGGCGGGCGGCACGGGCTGGCGCAATCGCTGTTCCAGGTCGGCGGCAATGCCGGCTCGTCGCTGGGGCCGCTACTGGCGGCATTCATCGTCATTCCGCGCGGCCAGGGCAGCATCGTCTGGTTCACGCTCGCGGCGCTCCTCGCCATGGTGGTGCTGACGCGGGTGGGCACCTGGTACAAGCGGCGCCAGGCCGCGGTGCGGACCCGGCTGCGCGTCCAGGACGGCCTGGCGCGCCTGCCGACGCGAACCATCGTATGGTCGCTCGCGGTGCTGCTGGCGCTGATGTTCTCGAAGTTCTTCTATACGGCCGGCCTCACCAATTTCTACATCTTCTATCTGATGGACCGTTTCGATATGCCGATCGCGACGGCGCAGATCTATCTCTTCGCCTTCCTCGCTTCGGTCGCGTTCGGAACCCTGATCGGCGGGCCGCTCGGCGACCGCATCGGCGGCAAATACGTGATCTGGGGCTCGATCCTCGGCGTCTTTCCTTTCACCTTGGCGCTGCCCTACGCCGATTTGTTCTGGACCGGCATCCTCACCATCCTCATCGGCGTGATCATGGCGTCGGCCTTCTCGGCCATCCTGGTCTATGCGCAGGAGCTGGTTCCCGGCCGGGTCGGAACCATCGGCGGGCTCTTCTTCGGCTTGGCCTTCGGCATGGCGGGCATAGCGGCCGCCGTGCTGGGCTACCTCGCCGACCAGACCAGCATCACCTACGTCTACGAATTGTGCTCGTTCCTGCCGCTCATCGGGCTGTTGACCATGTTCCTGCCCGAGATCGAGCGCCGGCGAGGCTAGGCGTCTAGCGCCATAGTTTCTTCGACGCGATCGCGGCGCCTTCGGCCAGCGCCTTGAATTTCGCCCACACGATGCTCGGCGCCACCATCGGCGAACCGCTCGCGACCGTGGCGAAGCCGCAATCGGCGCCCGCGATGACGCGCTCGCGCCCGACGATGTCGGCATAGCGGCCGATGCGTTGCGCCACCAGGCGCGGATGCTCGACGAAGTTGGTGGTCGAGTCGAGAACGCCGGGGATCAGCACCATGTCGTCCGGAATGCGCAGCGACTTCATGTCCTCCCATTCGTGGTCGTGGCGCGGATTGGCGCCCTCGAAGCTGAAGGCGCGCGGGCGGCCCTTCATGCAGATGTCCATGATCGTGGCGATGGGAATGTCGTGGGTGTGCGGGCCCTCGTAGTTGCCCCAGCAGATGTGGAGCCGCATCCGGTCGCCCGGCAGTCCCTCGGTCGCGGCGTTGAGCGCGGCGACGTTGCGCTCGGCGATGCGGCGGAACTGCTCGTCGCTCAGGTGGCGGTATTGATTGTTGCGCGACGAGGCGAGGTCGGGACAGTCGATCTGCAGCAGGAAGCCGGCGCCCACGATCGCCTGGTATTCCGTCCGCATCGCTTTGGCGAGCGCGTCAACGTAGGTGTCCTCGTCCTTGTAATAGGTATCGACGATGAAGCGCGTGAGCGTGCCGGGCGAGGGCGCGGTCATGAACGCCTCGACCGGCTTCGCCTTGGCGACCGCGGCTTCCATGTGCGCGAGGTCGCGCTCCAGCGGCGCGCGGTCGGCATAGCTCACCGGGCCGAGGCAGGCGGGAAACGGCGTGTCGCGGAACGCCGCCAGCCGCGCCGTGAAATCGGGATGCTCGATCTGGTCGAGGCCGATCATGATCTGGCGCCCTTTTTCCGCGGCGGCCGCGTCCATGCCGATGCCTGCGACGCGGTGGCGCACATAGAATGTGTAGGAGAGCTTGCTCATCTCGCCGTCGCTGACGATGTCGATGCCGGAGGCGATCTGCTGCGCTACGCAGTCCGCGACGGCGCGGGCGCTCTCGGCGTCGAATTCCGCCTCATCGACGGGGCCGCCCTTTTCCTTCGCCACGATGAGCTCGAACAGCCTCGCGGGCCGGGGCAGGCTGCCGACATGGGTGGTGAGGATGCGCTCGCTGCTGATCTTCATGGCTTGGTCCTCCGTCGTCGCAGTCGTCGCACCCGGCGCGGCCGGGCGCAAGGGTGACGCGCCGCGCCCGCTTGGGCTAGCATCGCGGCGGGACGACGGCGGAGGACGGACATGCCGCAGGGGTCAGGTTGGCGCTGTTTCGCGGTCGTGCCGCTCGCCTTGATGGCGCATGAGGCGCGCGCGGCCGAGGTGGCGCTCGACAATTCCTACGTGCGGGTGACCAAGGACGGCGCGCCGTGCGCCATTGCGACCACTCCCGGATGCGGCGACCGCGTCGTCGTCGCGATGGGCGATTTGGAGATCAAGTCCGGCAACGCCATCCGCATGCTCGCGCGCGGCGAGGTCGCGGTGTTCCTCGCCGGACAAAGCTACGAGGCACCAGCTTCGGGCTCCTATTTCGAGGTCGCAATCAAGCCCGGCCATCCGCCGGTCAAGTCGCCGCCCGAGATCATCCCGCCCGAGGGCAACGCGATGGTTTATGACGGCGACCGGTTCATCGTCTACCAGGAGCAGCTCGCGGTCGGCGCCACCCGCCCGCGGCACAGCCACAGCCAGCGGGTCGAGATCAGGATCAACCAGGGACCGCTGCTGGAGCAGCATGTCGACGGCAATCCCAAGCCGATCGAGCCGCAGATCGTGAATTTCCGCGAGGCCACGATCCACACAACGCACAATGTCGGCGACATGGACCTGCGCAACGTCATCGTCGAGTTCCGGCCCGAGAAGGCGAAGTGAGCATGGGCTTCGCCGCCGACTTCCCGTCGATCCGCGGCGCCGTGAGCGAGGAGGAATGGAAAACGCGCGTTGATCTCGCCGCGTGCTACCGCCTGGTGGACCTGTTCGGCATGACCGACCTCACCTACAACCACATCACCGCGCGCATACCGGGCACGGAACACCATCTCCTGATCAACCTCTACGGCCTGCTCTACCGCGAGATCACCGCTTCGAGCCTCGCCAAGATCGACCTCGCCGGCAACATCCTGTGGCAGCCCGAGACCGATTACGGCATCAACAAATCGGGCTACGTCATCCATGGCGCGATCCACCAGGCCCGGCCCGACGTGGCCTGCGTCATCCACACCCACACGCGTGCCGGAATGGCCGTTTCGGCCATGGCATGCGGCCTCCTGCCGCTGACGCAGACCGCGATGAGGTTTTCCGGCCATATGGGCTACCACGATTACGAGGGGCCGGCGATCGATCTCGACGAGCGCGAGCGGCTGGTGCGCGATCTCGGCCCCCATGACGCGATGGTGCTGCGCTCGCATGGGCTCCTCACCTGCGGCGCGACCATCCAGCAGGCCTTCAACACGATGTATCAGCTTGAGCTCTCCTGCCGCAGCCAGGTCGACGCCATGGCCGCGCGCACCGAACTCATTGTGCCCTCGGACAACGTCGTCCGGCACACCGCGCATCTCTATCAGCCGGGAACGCGGCGGCCCTATGGCGTGCTGGAATGGCCGGCGATGCTGCGGCTCCTGGCCGCCGAGGAGCGCAACGCCGCCTTCCCGCCTTATTGGAGCTAGGCGCCCCGGATCGCGCGCCAGATGCGCTCCGGCGTCGCCGGCATCTCGATGTGGCGCACGCCGTGGCGCGCGAGCGCATCGGCGATGGCGTTGATGACCGCCGCCGTCGCCGGCGTGGTGCCGCATTCGCCGGCGCCCTTGATGCCGAGCGGATTGCTTGCGGCAAGCGTCTCATTGTTGGCGGTCGCGAAGGACGGCAGATCGTCGGCGCGCGGCATCGCGTAATCGAGGAACGAGCCAGTCACAAGCTGCGCCGATCCCGCACCGTAGACGCAAGTCTCCATCAGCGCCTGGCCGACGCTTTGCGCGATGCCGCCATGGACCTGGCCCGCCACGATCATCGGATTGATCACGCGGCCGACATCGTCCACCGTGACGTAACGCGCGAGCGTGAGCGCGCCGGTCTCGGGATCGATCTCGATCTCGCACGCGGCGGCGCCGGTGGGATGGGCGTGGAGGCGCTGGCCGATCTCCTCGGTCGCGGCGAGCGGGCCGCCCTGCGCCGCAAGCTCGTAGAGGCCGATTGAGCGGTCGGTGCCGGCGACGGTGAAGCGTCCGGCCTCGTAGACGATGTCGCTCGCGGCGGCCTCGAGTGCGTTCGCCGCACGATCGCGGCCGCGCGCGATGATCGTGTCGCTGGCGCGCACCAGGATGGTCCCGCCGAGCCGCATCGAGCGGTCGGAATGCGAGCCGCCGCCGCTGACCGCCAGGTCGGAGTCGCCGAACATCACCGCCACCTGGTCAAGCGGGATTTGAAGTTGCGATGCCACCACCTGGGCGAACACCGTCTCGTGGCCCTGGCCGCTCGCCTGCGTGCCGATGACCACGGTGACACGGCCCTCGGGCAGGACGCGGAGATCGGTGCGCTCGGTCGGCATGCCCGTCGGCGATTCGAGGTAGTTGGCAACGCCGATCCCGGCAAGACGGCCGCGCGCGGCGGCTTCATCGCGCCGCACCTGAAATCCGGCCCAATCTATGAGGCCGAGCGCAGTCGCGAGATTATCCGCGAAAGCGCCGCTGTCGTAGCAGTGGCCGAGCGCGGACCGATAGGGCAATGCGGCGATCAGGTTGCGCTGGCGCAGCTCGGCACGATCGAGCGTCATCTCCGACGCGGCGAGGTCGATGAGTCGCTCCAGAACGAAAGTCGCCTCGGGCCGGCCGGCGCCGCGATAGACGCCGACCGGGAGCGTGTTGGTCACGACGCCGCGCACGCCGACATGGATCGCTGGAATGTCGTAGACGCCGCCCGCCATCCGCAGGAGATTAGCCAGCACCGCGAACGACACGGGATGCGAGCCGAGATTGCCGACATAGTCGATGGTGAGGCCGAGGAACCGGCCGGCGGCATCGAGTGCCAGCGCCGCCTCGGCGTGGATCTCGCGCGCCTGGAAATCGCTGAGGAAGCTCTCCGCCCGGGTCGCGGTCCATTTGACCGGCAATGCCACCCGCCGAGACGCCCACAGCAGCAGCGGATACTCGGGATAGCACGGCGAGCGCACGCCGAACCCGCCGCCGACATCGCCGGTGACGACGCGCACACGCGAATGCGGCACGCGCAGCGCGCCTACCACCCCGTTCTTGTGGCGATGCACGCCTTGGCTCGCCGAATAAAGCGTGTAGCCGTCGCTGCCCGGATCGTGGACGCCCAAGGCCGCGCGCGGCTCCAACGGCATGGGGCAAACGCGCTGGTTGCGCGAGGTGAAGCGCACGACGCGATGCGCGCGCGCGAAGGCGGCATCTGTCGCGCCACGGTCGCCGTTGGACGATCGCACGAGCAGATTGTCGGGCCAGCCGTCCCACAGCGCGAGCGCGCCGGGCGCCAGGGCCTCGAGCGCGTCGCTGACCGCAGGCAGCGCCTCGTAGCGCGGTTCGACCAGCTCGGCGGCGTCGCGCGCTTCCTCCGCAGTCCTTGCGACGACCATCGCCACCGCCTCGCCGACATGGCGCACACGATCGACCGCAAGCGGCATCTGCAAAGGCAACGGCTCATGCGGCAAGGTGCCGGGACCGAAGGCCGGCTTCGAAATGTCGAGATGGTCGACGCCAGCCGGCATGTGGTTGAGCCCGCCCAACCCGTCGGCGGCATAATCGTGCCCGGTGAGAATTGCGAGCACCCCCGGCGCGCGCCGCGCCCGCTCGACATCGACCGCGAGCACCTTCGCATGCGCGTGGACCGAGCGCACGAAAGCGGCGTGGACCTGGCCGGGCAGGTGGAGATCGTCAGCGAAGCGGCCGAGCCCGGTGAGGAGCCTGCGGTCCTCGGTGCGCGGGACGGATTGTCCGATGAGCGAGTCCATGCGCGTGCGATCACGCACGCAATGCCCGGCCAAGTCAAGGGCGCGGCGATTGACTTCGCTTCGGGAATGAACATGCTGGGGCGCGCATGAGCGCCATTGGCACCAGCGGCGCGGACGAAGCGCATCCCCTTCTCGGCAAGCCGGTGCGGCGGATCGAGGACCGCGCGCTGTTGATGGGGCGCGGCCGCTATGTCGACGATCTACCGGTCGACCGGCGTACGCTCCATGCGCATATCGTGCGCTCGCCGCATGCCCACGCGATCATCGCCCGCATCGACGCAGCACCCGCGCTCGCCTGCGCCGGAATCCATGCCGTCATCACCGGCGAGGACGTGCGGCGCCTCACCGACCCGTTCCTGGTGGCGGTGAAGGAGCGCATTCCGCAATGGGCGCTCGCGGTCGGGCGCGTGCGCTATGTCGGCGAGCCGGTGGCGCTCGTGCTGGCCGACAATCGCTATCTCGCGGAGGATGCGGCTGAGCTGATTGCGGTTGAATATGAGCCTCTGCCGGCGGTGGTCGATGCGCGCGCGGCGCTGGCTACAGGCGCTCCTCTGATCCACGAGGAGGCCGGAACCAACGAGCTGTCGGTCCGCCGTTTCATCTATGGCGATCCCGACGGCGCCTTCGCCGCCGCCGATGCGCGCGTTTCGACCGACATCGCTTATCCGCGCAACTCGTTCACGCCGATCGAGTGTTTTGTCGTGGTGGCGGAATACGACATCGCCGACGACAGCTACGACGCGATCGCTAATTTCCAGGGGCCGTTCAGCATCCACCCGGTGATGGCGCGCGCCTTGCGCGTCCCCGGCACGCGGCTGAGGCTCAGGACTCCGGCCGACAGCGGCGGCAGCTTCGGCACGAAGCTCGCCGTCTTTCCCCACATCGTTCTCATGTGCATCGCGTCGCGCATCGCGGGGCGGCCGGTGAAATGGGTCGAGGACCGGCTCGAGCATCTCCAGGCCGCAAGCACGGGTCCGGCGCGGATCGCGACCGCCGAGGCAGCGGTGACCCGCGAGGGACGCATTCTCGCGCTGCGCTTCGACGCTATCGAGGATTACGGCGCCTTCCTGCGCGCACCGATGCCGGGGCCGCTCTATCGCATGCACGGGGCCTCGACCGGCGCCTACGACGTGGCTCACCTCGCGGTGACGAACCGAGTCGTCCTCACCAACACGATGCCGGCGGGTCTTATACGCGGCTTCGGCGGGCCGCAGCATTATCTTGCGCTCGAGCGGCTGGTGCAGCGCATCGCCGCCGAACTGAACCTCGATCCGCTCGACGTGATCAGGCGCAACCTGGTGCGCGACTTTCCCTACCGCGCCGCCGCCGGCGCGCTTTACGATTCGGGCGACTACGCGCGCGCGGTCGAGACCGCGATCGGCGACGGCAGGCTTGCGTCGCTGCGGCAGCGGCAAAAGGAGGCGCGCGCGGCAGGCCGGCCCTTTGGCATCGGCTTCGCCGCGGTGGTCGAGCCCGGGCTTTCCAACATGGGCTATCTCTCGACCCTACTCACGGCCGAGGCGCGCGAGCGCGCCGGTCCCAAGAACGGCGCGGTGTCGCTCGCGACCGTCGCCATCGATCCCCTGGGCGCCGTCGCGGTGAGCGCTGACGTTCCGGTTGAGGGCCAGGGTCACGCCACCGTGCTCGCCCAGATTGTGGCCGACGAGCTCGGCCTCAGCGTCGAGGATGTGCGCGTCAATCTCGAGATCGATACCGCGAAGGACGCGTGGTCGATCGCGTCCGGAACCTATTCCTCGCGCTTCGCGCCCGGCACCGCGGTGGCGGCGCACCTGGCGGCGCGGCGGATGCGCGACCGGCTCGCCGCGATTGCCGCCAAGCAGCTCAATGTTCTGCGCGACGACATCGAGTTCGCCGGCGGCAAGGTCCGCAGCCGCGGCAATCCAGACAACGCGCTCTCCTTCGCGCGCGTCGCCGGCACGGCGCATTGGTCGCCGGTCCTGCTGCCCGACGACGTGCCGCCGTCGCTGCGCGAGACCGCGTCATGGTCGCCGCCGGAGCTCGAGCCGCCGTCGCCCGACGATCGCATCAACACCTCGCTCACCTATGGCTTCGTGTTCGATTTCTGCGGCGTCGAGATCGATCCCGCGACTTTCACCGCGCGGGTCGACCGCTATGTCACGATGCACGACGCCGGACGGCTCATCAATCCGATGCTGGCCGACGGGCAGGTGCGCGGCGCGTTCGTGCAGGGACTGGCGGCGGCGCTCTTTGAGGAATTCGTCTATGACGAGAACGGCGCATTCCTGTCGGGCACGTTCGCCGACTACCTCGTCCCCACCGCTTCCGAGGTGCCGCCGCTCGAAATTCTGCACATCCACTCGCCCTCGCCCCTGACGCCCTTGGGCGCCAAGGGGCTGGCCGAGGGCAACTGCATGAGCGTTCCCGCCTGCATCGCCAACGCGATCGCCGACGCACTCGGGATCGCGGACGTGAACCTTCCGGCGACGCCCAAGCGGCTGCACGCGCTGATGGCAGGGCCGGAGCGGCCCGCTTGAAGCCGCGCCCGTTCGACTATCTGCGGCCCCGATCGGTGGACGAGGCCATCGAAGCTTTGGCGGAGCATGGCGATAAGGCGCGCGTGCTCGCCGGGGGTCAGTCGCTGGTGGCGATGCTCAATTTCCGCCTGCTCGCGCCCCAGGCGCTCATTGACATCGGCGGGCTCGAGGAGCTCGATGACATCCGGCGCGCCGATGGCCGGCTCGAAATCGGCGCGGCGGTGACGCAGAATCGGCTCCTCGCCGAGCCGGGCCTCGCGCGTGAGCTGCCGCTCCTCGCCGCAGCGCTGCCCTTCGTCGGCCATTTCCAGACCCGTAACCGCGGCACCGTATGCGGCTCGGTGGCGCATGCCGATCCGAGCGCGGAGATTCCGCTGGTGCTGGCGATGCTGGAGGGCGAGGTAGTGCTGCGCTCGGCGCGCGGTACGCGGAATGCTGCCGCCGACGAATTCCAGCGCGGCATGCTCGCCACATCGCGCGCGCCCGACGAGCTGATCGTGGCGGTCACGCTGCCGCTGCGCACCTCCAAGCGCGTCGCCTTCAGAGAAGTCGCGCGCCGCCAAGGCGATTTCGCCATCGTCGCGGTCGCGGCCATGGTCGAGGAGGAATGCGTGCGGATCGGCGTCGGCGGCATCGCCGACCGGCCGGCGGTGCGGCGGATCGCGGCGCGCGGCGAGTCCGACATCGCGCAGGCGCTCGACGCGCTTGCGTTGGAGCTGGGCGGGTATGACGATCTGCACGCGAGCGCACGGATGCGGCGCGACCTGCTGCGGCGGATTGGTCCCATCGTAGTGCGGGAGGCGCTCGCATGCGCCGCGTGAAGAGCGACGAGCGCGCCCAAATCCGCCTCACCCTCAACGGGCGCGCGGTCTTAGGGCTGGCCGAGCCGCGCATGCTGCTGAGCGATTTCCTGCGCGAGGTGTTGGGCGCGACCGGGACGCATGTCGGCTGCGAGCATGGCGTGTGCGGCTGCTGCACCGTGCTGATCGACGGCATCGCCTGCCGCTCGTGCCTCGTCTTCGCGGTGCAGGCCGAGGGGCGGTCGGTCGCGACGGTCGAATCGCTCGCCGCCACCGACGGCACGCTCAACCGGCTGCAGCGCGCCTTTCGCGAGCATCACGCGCTGCAATGCGGCTTCTGCACACCCGGCATCCTGATGTCCTTCACCGACTATCTCGGCCGCAATCAAGCGCCGAGCGAGGCGCAACTGCGCGACGTGCTGAGCGGCCATCTCTGCCGCTGCACCGGCTATGATGGGATCATGCGTGCCGTTATCGACGCGGCAGGGCCAAAGAGCGAGGACCCGTGAACGACACTTCACCCCGTGCGCCCTCGGCCGAGGAAGCGCTCGACTATCCCTTTACCGACTACCCGCCCGAGCGCGGCGCGATCGAGGTCGCGGACGGCATCTTCTGGCTGTCGACGCCGCTCCCTTTCGCGGGCCTGCGCCAGGTCAATCTGTGGCTGCTGCGCGACGGCGACGGCTGGACCATGGTCGATTGCGGTTATGGCTACGAGGCGGCGCGCGCGACGATCGATGCGGTATGGCACGCGACCTTGCAGGACCGTCCGATCACGCGCCTCGTCGTCACCCATTTCCATCCCGACCATGCCGGCAATTCGGGATGGATCGCCGCGCGCTGGGGCATTCGGCCGGTGATGACGCAGGGCGAGTGGTTCAGCGCCAATCTCGCCCTGCGCGACCGCTTCGAGGACGCGGTGGCGCACCGTGTCGCGTTCTTTCGCGCGCACGGGCTCGACGAGGCGCGGATCGAGGTGTTCGCCAAGGGCGCCGTTCTCTACGCCGCCGGCGTCGGCTTGCCGCCCGCCTTCACCCGGGTGCGCGACGGCGATGCGCTCGCCATCGGCGGCGACCGCTGGACCGTCGTCACCGGCGAGGGCCATTCGCCGGAGCATGCCGCGCTCTACTGCGCCGCGCGGAAAATTCTCATCTCCGGCGACCAGGTGCTGCCGACCATCACCACCAATATCAGCGTGTGGCCGACCGAGCCCGACGGCGATCCGCTCGGCCTCTTTCTCGAGACCGGGCGGCGCCTCGCCGGGCTGCTCGATCCCGCGACCTTCGTGCTGCCGTCGCATCGCAAGCCGTTCCGCAACGTCCATCGCCGCCTGGCGCAGCTCGCGCACCATCACGAGGAGCGGCTCGACCTGATCTTGCGCGCGACCGATACCGAGACCAGCGCCGCCGCGCTCATCGACGTGATGTTCCAGCGCACGCTCGATGGCCACCAGATGGGCTTCGCCATGGGCGAGGCCATTGCGCACCTCAACCACCTGGTGACGCGCGGGCGGATGGAGCGGATGCGCGACGAAGCGGGGACCGTGCGCTACCGCAAGCGCGGCTAAGGCACGTTGCCCTTAAGTCGGCCGCCATATGGCATTTTTAGCGCAGAGGACGCGGGGGTTGCGCGGTGTACGCGGAACGTGAATTGCGAACCTCCGCGCTAAAATCTTGGCCGCTCGATCAGAATTTGCCTTGGAGACCCGCGATAAAGTCTGAGCACAAATCGAGCATGCGCTCGGACTGGTCGCGGAAGGGATCGTGGCCGCAATGGTCGAGCTTGGCGAGCGCGACCGGGCCGGCGGCGGCGCGCGCGACCTCGTCGATCTGGCGCATGGTGCCGTAAATGTCGTCGTCGCCCTGGATCGCGAGCAGCTTGGCGCGGATCGCGGGCAACAGCGTCACGATCGACCAGCCACGGAATTCGGGCGCGAGCCAGAACGACGCCCAGGCGTCGAACATCGCATCGGCGTCGCGGTGATGGCGCGCGAGCCGGGCGCGCAGATTGCCCGTTTGCCAATCTTCGCGTTGGCGCTCGATGGCGCGCCAGGTGATCTCCTCGTCGAGGACGTGGGGCGCGACCACGATGGCGCCGCGCGCCTTGTGCCCGGCGGCGAGGTAAGCCAACGCGATGGTCGCGCCGTCGCTGTGGCCCACGAGCGCGACATCGTCGAGGCCGAGCGCGGCGAGGAGCGCGGGCAGCGCCTCCGTTCCTTGCCGCAGCAAATAATCGACCGGGCGCGGCCCGGGCTCGGGATCGGAATTGCCATGGCCGAGGCGGGAGTAGACGAGGGTCGCGCGGCCGGTACGCACGGCGAGGCGCGCAGGAAAACCCCGCCACATCGAGACGGAGCCCAGCCCCTGGTGCAAGAACACGAGCGTCGGCGCGCTGCCCGGCGTCCGCGCGACCTCGAAGCGGCGTCCGCCGAGCGCGACGAAATCCGTCACTCGTAGAGCGCGTCGTAGACCTTGGGCGTCAGCTCGGCCATGTATTCGCCGAACGACAGCGGCGGATAGCGCGCCGGCTCGCCCGGCCCCTGGCAGGTCGGGAGACACGCGAGCTTCACGTCCCACCGCGTGCCGAAGAAGAACGGGATCGAATAGCGCGTCTCGCCCTTGAGGTTGATCACGCGGTGCGGCGTCGAGCGGAAGCGGTCGTTGGTCCAGCGCTGCCCCATGTCGGCCATGTTCACGAGGAAGCAACCGTCGAGCGCCGGCGCCTGGATCCATTCGCCGGCGCGGGTCAGGATCTCGAGCCCGGGCTTCTTTGCCTGGGCAAGCAAGGTCATGTAGCCGTAATCGGTGTGCGGGCTGATGCCGAACTGGCCCTCGTTGGCCTCCTCGCGCGGCGGATAGCATAGGAGCCGCAGCGTGTTCACCGGCGGATCGAAGGCCTCGTGCGTGGTGAAATAATCGGCCGGCAGGCCGAGCGCCACGGCCTGCAGCGGCAGCAGCTTCAGCCCCAGCGCGGTCATCGCCGCGTAGTATTCGAGGCAGGTCTCGCGGAAGCCGGGCAGGTCCGCGGGCCAGCGATTGTCGAACACCCAGCTGTGCCCGGCGCGGCGATAGGGATGGTCGGGACCGTACTCGGCCTTGACGTAGAAGGATGCGCTGCGGTCGGGATAGGTGTGGCCCGAATGCTTCAAGCGCTGCGTCTGGCCGCCGAGCGGGAGATAGCCCACGATTTTGCCCTGGACCTTGACCGCCAACTTGCGCTCGAGCGGCAGCGCATGGAACCGCTCGGTCTCGACGAAGACCCGGTCGATGAGCGCCTGCGGAATGCCGTGATTGGCGATGAAATAGAAGCCCAGCTCCTCGGCAGCGCGGCCCAACGCGCGCGCGGTACGCTCGAGCGCACCCGTCTCGCCCGCGAGATAGGGCGCGAGGTCGATGACCGCGATCCGCGTTGCGGCCGGTGCGTCGATAGTGTTCAGCGCGCTCATCCAGAGGCCTCCGTGGCTCTGGAAAAAGCGTAGGCAGCGCGCGCGATGCTGTCAATGCGCGGCCCGGTCGCTTTCGGCTGCATACCGGCCCGTGCGTCCTTCGCCTACGCTTCGATTAGCTCAGGGTGAAGAACATTCTTGATGGCACAAAGAAAGGCGCCTCATCCTGAGCGGTCGATCGCATGCGATCGACCGAAGGACGCACGACATTCGTGATATCGGCTTTCGCTCACCTTCCCCACAGCACCTTCGACGCGCGGCGCGCGCCTTCGGCCATCGCCTCGAACTTGGCCCAGCAGATGGTCTCGTGGCCAACGCGCGAGCCGATGCCGCAATCGGTGCCGGCGAGCACGTTCTCGCGGCCCACCAGCTTCGCGTAGCGCACCAGCCGCTCGGCCACGAGGTCGGGATGCTCGATGAAGTTCGTGCAATGGCCGATGACGCCGGGGACGAGGGTCGCGCCCTGCGGCAGCTTCACCGTCTCGAACACGCGCCATTCGTGCTCGTGGCACGGGTTCGACGCCTCGATCGAGTAGGAGCTGGCATTGACGCGGAAGATGACGTCGACGATGTCCTTCAAGGGAATGTCGTCGGCGTGCGGCCCGTGGAAGCTGCCCCAGCACACATGGAGGCGCACCCGCTCCTTGGGGATGCCCTTGAGCGCGTGGTTCAAGGCATCGACCCGCATGGTGGCGTAGGCGCGGTATTGCGGCACGGTTATGTCAGGGAGACAGTTCCAGCCGTCGGGCAGGTCGGGATCGTCGATCTGCAGCAGGAACCCGGCATCGACGATCGCCTGGTATTCCTCGTGCATCACGTCGGCGATGGCGAAAACGAATTCCTCGTCGCTCTTGTAAAACTCGTTCCCCATCCAATGCTCGATCGTGCCGGGCGTGTTGGCGGGGAGGAACGTCTCGGCCACCTTCACGCCTGCGGTGGCGGCCTTGAAGACGTCGAGGTCCTTCTTCAAATCGGCCTGGCCGATATAGCTCAGCTTCTCGACGCAGACCGGGATGGTCGGCGCGCCGGGAAAGCGCGCGCGCGGATTGCTCTCGAAATAGGGGCCAAACTTGATCGAATCGCGCGCCGTGATCTCGAGCCGACGCGCCGCCGACGCGGGCCGCGTGACGTAGCCCGCGAGCCTTGTGCGCACATAGTCGGTGAAGTTGGACTTCGACATCTCGCCGTCATTGATGCTGTCGAGCCCGCACTGCACCTGGCGCTTCACGCCCGCGGCCACGGCCTCGGCGATGCGCTTGTCGAGCGCCGCCTGATCGACCTTCTCGCCGCGCGATTTCGCCATCACCATGTCGCGGAGATCGGCCGGGCGCGGCAGCGTGCCGGCATGCGTCGTCAGGATTCGGTCGGTGCTGTAGATCATCAAATGCTCCCGTCATCGGCGTTTCCCGCCACTCTAATTCGCCGTGCGCGCTTGGTCCACCGGATCGCTTCTCCGCGCGCGCGAAGATTGATATAGGTGAACGCCGCGACGCGGCGTTCGCGTGGGCGAGACGGCCCTCGGGGGAGTGGGCAGAGATGGAGTCGGGCGACCGGAAGGTGGGCGGCGCGAACACTATCGACCGCGCCGCGCATGTCATCGCGGTCGTGGGCGGGTGCGGCATCCTGTTGATTTCGAGCTTCGTCCTCATCGACGTGATGATGCGCTGGCTCGCCAACGCGCCGGTGCTCGCGGTCGACGATCTGACCGACCTTAACGTCGCAGTTGCCATCGTCTGCTGCGTGCCGGCCGGCATGGTGGGACGGAACTTCGTCACCATCCGCTTTCTCGGCAAACTGCTTGGGCGCGGGGCGGGCGATTGGCTCGACCTCTTCGGCGACGTGCTGACGCTCGCGTTCTTCGCTGCGCTGGCGTGGCAGTTCGCGGTCTTCTCGGCACAGGCGCAAAGCTCGGGCCTCGGCTCGATGGTGCTGCAGATCCCGCAGGCGCCGTGGTGGTGGGCGGTGACCTTGGTGCTGGCGCTGTGCGTGCCGTTCCAGATCGCGGTGGTCGCGCGCACCTGGCGCCGCTTGCGCGGCGGCTGAGCGTACCACGCATCCGATGGATCCCATCCATCTTGGCATCGCCGGCTTCGTCGCCATGTTCGGGCTCATCGCGCTCCAGGTGCCGATTGGCATCGCCATGGGGGTCACCGGGTTCGCCGGCATCTGGATGCTGCTGGGGCCGGGACCGGCACTGCACATGGTAGCGTCGGTGCCGTCGGATGCGCTCACCAACCCCAACCTCGCCGCCATCCCGATGCTGCTGCTGATGGGGAGCTTCGCCGCGGCGGCGGGATTGGGCGGCGACCTCTACCGCCTGTTCCAGGGCTTCGTCGGCCACCATCGCGGCGGGCTCGCCGCGGCCACCATCGCCGGCTGCGGCGCGTTCGGGTCGGTGTGCCATTCCTCGATCGCGACCGCCGCGACCTTCACCCGCATCGCGCTGCCCGAGATGCGGGCGCGGGGATATCGCCCGTCCTTCGCGGTCGGCAGCATCGCCGCGGGCGGCACGCTCGGCATCCTGATCCCGCCCTCGAGCCTGATGCTGCTCTATTGCGTGCTGACCGAGCAGTTCGTCATCACCCTCTTCGTCGCGGCGATCATCCCGGCGCTCATTGCGATCGCGATCTACGTGATCGTGGTGCTGATCTATGTGCGGGTGCGGCCGGGCGCGGGACCGGCGGCGCCGCGCATCGGCTGGAGCGAGCGCTTCTGGCTGGTGATAAGGTGCTGGCGCGCGATCGTCCTGGGCGTGCTGGTGACGGGCGGCATCTATGGCGGCGTCTTCACCGTCATCGAGGCGGCCGCGGTGGGCTGCGTGCTGGCCTGCGCCTTCGCTTTCGCCGGGCGCTATCTCACCGTCGCGACCGCGCCCCAGGTTCTGGCGCCGGCGGCGCAGACCACCGCGCTCATCTTCGTCATCGTGTTCGGCGCCAACATCTTCAACGCGTTCATCACCCTCACCAAGATGCCGGATTTCCTGGTCGGGCAGATCGAGGCGGCGCATCTGCCGCCGTGGCTCGTGATCGTACTGCTGCTGGCGATGTATCTGATCTCGGGCTGCGTCTTCGAGTCGGTCGCGGCGATGATCATCACGCTCCCGGTGGTTTTTCCGCTGGTGGTGGGGCTGGGCTTCGATCCCATTTGGTGGGGCGTCATCAACATCATGGTGATCGAGCACGGCCAGTTGACGCCGCCCATCGGCATCATCGCCTATATCCTGCACGGTATCGCGCCCGACATCCCGCTGAAGACGATCTTCGCGGGGATCACGCCGTTCTTCCTGTCGGATTTCGTCAAGCTGGCGCTGTTGGCGCTGTTCCCGGCCTTGTCGCTGTGGCTGCCGCGCGTCCTTGCCATGCCGATGTGAGCGGCGCATAAACCGCCCGGGGAGGAGAACCGCCATGGAATACGGCATCCAGCTCGCCACCTCGTCGCATCACTGGAAGGTGGTCAAGCGCGCCGAGGAGATGGGCTTCACCCATGCCTGGTTCTACGACACCGAGCTCTTGAATGCCGACGTGTTCGTGGCGATGGCGGCGGCGGCGATGCAAACCTCGCGCATCAAGCTCGGCACCGGCGTGCTGATCCCGTCGAACCGGATCGCGCCGGTCGCGGCGAGCGCGCTCGCGTCATTGAACGCACTCGCGCCGGGGCGGATCATCTGCGCGCTCTCCACGGGATTCACCGCGCGTCGCACCCTGGGCCTGCCGGCGATCACGCTGAAGCGGCTCGAGGAGTATATCCGCGTGGTGCGCGGGCTCCTCGCCAAGGAGACGGTCGAGTGGTCCGAGGAGGGCGGGCCGCACAAGATCCGCTTCCTCAATCCCGAATTGGGCCTCATCAATCTCGACGACCCGATCCCGATTCATATCTCGGCGTTCGGCCCCAAGGGGCGCGCCCTGGCGGCGAAGCTCGGCACCGGCTGGATGTGCGGCAGCAACCCCAAGGGCGCAGCGGCAGTGCTCGGCGCGATGCAGCAGGCCTGGAGCGCGGCGGGGCGCGCGCCGGGCGAGCTCTATTCGACCACGTTCGGCAATGGCTGCGTCCTGGCCGAGGGCGAGGCGGCCGACAGTCCGCGCGCCCGCGCCCAGGCCGGCCCGTCGGCGACCATGATGTTCCACGACCTTGCGGAGTCCGAAGAGCTCGGCACCTTGGGCTTCCGCCTGCCGCCGCAGTTCCAGGCCCAGTTCGAGGCCTACAAGAAGATCTACCAGGGCTACCAGCCGGCCGACGCGCGCTATCTCTCGAACCACCGCGGGCATCTGATGTTCTTGAGGCCCGAGGAGCACGCGCTGATCACGCCGGACCTGATCCGCGCGCTCACCCTCACCGGGACTCAGCCGCAAGTGATCGAGGGCGTGCGCATGATCCGGGACGCGGGCTTCAGCCAGTTCGCCGTCACCCTCCGCGTCGGCCACGAGTTCGAGATGCTCGACGACTGGTCGAAGGTGCTGGAGAAGGTCTAGCGCGCCGCCTCGGCGTGGACGCGGATGAGGTCGTGCACGACCGACGGCGTGCGCGCGCGGGCCATGCCGCATTCGGTGGCGATGCCGAAATTGGGCGCGAACTTGCGCGCGGCCGCCATGCGCCGCTTCGTGCCCTCGACCCCGTCCGAGGCATGGACGCAGCCGAGATAGAGCTCGGTCCCGGCGGGGAGCGCCAGGTTCGCGAGCGGGGCGAAGAACGCCTCGTCATGGCGCGCCACCGGCACCGGCATGTGCATGAACGCCACCGGCCGCCCGGCAGTGACGACCAGCAGGTTGGCGAGCTCGACCATCTTCGCCGAATCCAGCGGGTCGATGAAATGCTTGCCGTCGAGATCGCCGTAGCAGAGATGGAACCCGAGCTCGACATCGCGTGCCACCGCGCCCGAGAGCCGGGCGAAACGCGAGGTCAACGCGCCCTTCAAGTCCGGGATCTTCGGGCTCTGCGGCCAGCGCCCGTCCCACATCAGCATCTCGATGCACACGTCCCACTGGATCGCCAGATCCTGGTGCGGGATCTCGGCGCAGATGTTGGCGACCTCGGCCACCATCGCCTTCTCGTAGGCGGGCTCGATCGCCGGCACCGCGGCCGGCTGGCAGAACGGCCCGACCACCGCGAGAGGTGTCGGCAGGCAGACCTGGAAGCGCACGCCCTTGGGCAGTTGGCCCTTGTCGCGCGCGCGGCAGAAATCCTGGTAGGACGCGCGCGCCTCGCGGGCATAGTTCAGCTCGCCGAACTTGATGCTCTCGGGCGCCACGCCGTCGGCCACCCGCAGATACGGGAAGTTGCCCTGGCGGTTGGTGTCGGGCACCACCTGGAGGAACGGGCTCGCGCGTAAGAGCGGATACTGGAAGCTGATCCACAGCCGCCGCCCGCCCGGCTCGCCGTCCGGTACGCGCTTCAAGTTGGGGCCGAGCGCGCTGCCCACTGCCGCGAACACTTCCGGCACGGTGTCGAGCCCGATGGAGCCCACGAGATGGACCGGTACCGGCATGGCATTCCTCCCCGATGATGCGCTGGGCGCACGCTCGGGTTAGCATCGCAGCGCAGCGGGAGCAAGGCATGACCAGGATCGCCCTCCTCGATGATTACCAGCGCGTCGCCTCCGCCATGGCGGACTGGTCCCAGGTGCGCGCCCGCGCCGAGATCGAGGCCTTCGACCGCAACCTCGCGCAGGACGAGGCCGTCCGGGTGCTGGCGCCGTTCGACATCGTCTGCCACGTGCGCGAGCGCATGGCGTTTCCGGGCACGCTCATCGCGGCGCTGCCCAACCTGAAATTCATCGCCGTCACCGGCCCGGCCCACCGCACGCTCGACCTCGCGGCTGCGACCGCGCGCGGCATCGTCGTCTCCAACACCATGGGGCGCAGCGACGGCGCCCATGCGACGCCGGAGCTGGCGCTCGCGCTGATGCTGGCGGCGACGCGGCGCATCGCCTTCGAGGACCGGCGCATGCGGCAGGGACTGTGGCAGGGGAGCGTCGGCGTGGTGCTGCACGGCAGGACGCTCGGCATCGTCGGCTTGGGCCGCGTCGGCGGCCAGGTCGCCGCCTTGGCGCGCGCCTTCGGGATGAAGGTCATCGCCTGGAGCGAGAACCTCACCGACGAGCGCGCCGCGGCGGCGGGCGCGACGCGCGTCGCCAAGGACGATCTGTTCCGCGCCGCCGACATCGTCAGCGTCCATCTGGTGCTGAGCGAGCGCACGCGCGGCACGGTCGGCTTGCGCGAGATCGCGCTGATGAAGCCGGCGGCGTATCTCATCAACACCGCGCGCGGGCCGATCGTCGCCGAGGACGCGCTCATCGACGCGCTGCGGCGGCGCGCCATTGCCGGCGCCGCGCTTGACGTCTATGACCGCGAGCCGCTGCCGCGCGACCATCCGCTGCGCGCGCTCGACAATGTCGTGCTGACGCCGCATCTGGGCTATGTCTCGGAAGAAGGCTACCGCGCCTATTACGCCGAGACCGTGGAGAACATTCTCGCCTTCCTCGACGGCAAGCCCATCCGCGTCCTAAACCCCGAGGCACTGCGCCGCTGACGGCGCCGGCGTTGCATTGCCGTGCGCGCTGGGCGAAAGTCGGCGGCGACGCGACCTTGGGGAGACGATGATGAGACACCAGCGCCGCCTGTTCGCCCTGTGCGCCGCCTGGCTCGGCGCGGTCCTCGTGTGCATGGGCCCGGCCAGCGCTGCCGACAAGGTCCATGCCGGCAAGGCGGCCGGGGTCGCCTGGACCTTCACGCTGCTCGATGTCGGCGTGGCGCAAGGGCTGTTCGCCCGGTACGGCATCGACCTCGAGATCAGCAACGCCGCGGGCGACGCCAAGCTGCAGCAGGCGCTGGCATCCCAGAGCCTCGATTTCGGTCTCGGCAGCGGCCCGTCGATGGCGTTCTCGGCCAAGGGCGCGCCGGTCATCGCCGTCGCGGCCTTCGCCGGCGCGCCGCGCAACATCGCGATCATGGTTGGCGACGAATCGCCAATCAAAACCATCAAGGACCTCAAGGGCAAGTCCGTCGCCGTCACCACCGCCGGCTCGCTCACCGAATGGCTCGCCAAGCAGGCGTCGATCCAGGAGGGGCTGGGCCCGGACGGGATCAAGACGGTGGCGCTCGGCACCATGGAATCGAGCGTCGCCGCGCTCCAGGTGCATCAGGTGGACGGCATCGTCGGCGCGGTCGAATCGGGCTACCGGCTCGAGGAGCGGCACGCGGGCCGCATCTT
Organism: Allostellaceae bacterium; assembly: GCA_035604615.1. Lineage (GTDB taxonomy): Bacteria > Pseudomonadota > Alphaproteobacteria > ATCC43930 > CGMCC-115725 > DATJLY01. The sequence continues at coordinate 130,670 of DATNID010000074.1, forward strand.
GACCGGGCTCGAGAAATACGCGCCGCATTTCATCACCCATGTCATATTCGCGCGCAGGGACTTGGTGCAGAACAAGCCGGACCTAGTGGCGCGCTTCCTCAAGGGCGTGTTCGCGTCGATCGCCTTCATGAAGACGAACCGGGACAAGACGGTCGCGATCGGCGCGCGCGTCCTCGACATGTCGCAAGGGGCGATGGAGCGCACCTACGACTACGAGATCGCCATGTTCAGCGATGACGGGGTGTTCGATCCCAAGGCGGTCGAGACGCTCAAGGATTCGTATGTCGCCATGGGCACGCTCCCCGACCGGCCCAAGGACGAGCAGATATTTACCACCCAGTTCGTGCCGGTGAAGCCTTAAGGCGCGGAGGCGCACGCCATGAAATTCGCGATGTGGGACACGACCGGCCCGCGCCAGGGCGTGTCGATCGGCGATCTCTATCGCCAGCATCTCGACGAGGTGGTTCTGGCCGAAGCGGTCGGGATCGACCATTGCTGGTTCTATGAGCATCACCTGTCGCCCACGGGTCCGATGCCGTCGCCCAACCTGATGATCGCCGCAGCCGCCGGGCGCACCCGCCGGATGCGGCTCGGCAACATGGTGAACGTGCTGCCCTATCGCAATCCGCTGCTGGTCGCCGAGGAAGCCGCGGTGCTCGACCAGATGACCGGCGGACGGCTCGATGTCGGCGTCGGCCGCGGCGGCAAGGCGTCGGAATACCAGTCCTTCTGCATCGACCCGGCGCATTCGCGCGCCATGTTCCGCGAATCGTTCGAGCTCCTGCTGCGCATCTGGGCCGACGAGATTTTCGCCTTCGCCGGCGAATTCTTCTCCGTCGACAAGGCGGCCGCGCTGTCGCCGCCCTTGGTGCAGCGTCCGCATCCGCCGCTCTACGTCACCGCCAACAGCCCGGAATCGCTGCGGCTTGCGGCCGAGCGCGACCTCATGTTCGTGCAGCTCGACTCCCTGATCGACGATTGCAAGCGCGACCAGGCGTTCTATCGCGACCATCAGCGCGAAGCCGGGTTCGCGCCGCGCCCGCGCCTCTGCCTCACCCGCGAGGTCTATGTCGCGCCCACCGACGAGCAGGCGCGGCGCGAGGCCAAGCGGCACCTCATCGAATACTGGAACCTGTGGGGCCGCTTCACCCAGTTCGTCCAGGAAGGGCAGGTCCCGGCGAGCTTCGAGTCCTGGTACCAGCGCGCGCCGCGTCTCTTCGCCATGAGCTTCGAGGAGCTGGTGGAGAGCGGCATGGTGCTGGCGGGCTCGCCCGAGACGGTCGCGCGGCAGATCCTGCGCCATGGCGAAGAGCTCGACCTCGCCATCCTCTGCGGCGCGTTCCAGCTCGGCTCGATGCCGCACGACATGGTGCGGCGCTCGCTGCGCACCTTCGGCGAGGAGGTCATCCCGCGCGTCCGCGCCGCGACGCGCACGCCGGCGGTGGCGGAGGTTTGAGCGAAGAGCGATGCCGAGTCGCCGCGCGTGGTACGCGCATTGCGCTCATTCGCGACTCGCGCCACACCCGATCTTGCGGCATTTCGCGCCGATCCCTCATCATCTAGGCAATTGTGAGAGAACATCGCGAGACCGCGCACGTCTTCCTTGCGGTCGCGAATCGGCGCTGGCATTTTCCTCTCGTCTGCCCGGCCCAGGGCCAACGATACGAAGATCATGCCGTTTGAAATCATTCCTCCGGACGATCTCTTGCTCACCATCGATGACAATCCCGCCGACGACGAGGCGCGCGAGACGGGATCGCGCCAGTTGGCGCTGTGCCTCGACGACGCGCCCGTCTACCAGGTCGCGCCGCTGCCGCCGCGGCGCGGCAAGCCGACGCTGCAGGATATCCAGGCGCATATCCAGCACCTGACCGGCCAGCTCGAGACCTTGCGCCGGCAGCTGCGCGATCATCCGGCCGACCGCCTCGCCATCCTGCTGCACGAGATGATCAGCGAGCGCGAGCGCGAGCTGGAGCGCTGGCTCGCGCAACAGCAGCGCTGGGACGAACGCCTGACCGCGATCGAGAACGCGATCACCGAGCGCGACGCGCACCGAAGGCGCGAGGCCGACCTCTTGCGCGAGCGCGACGAGGCGCGGCGCGAGGCGGCCATCACGGCGGCGCGGCTCGAGGCGGCGCAGCGCGCGGCCGACGAGGCTAGGCGCCAGGCGCAATCGCTGGAGCGCGTCGCCGACAAGGCCAAGGCCGAGCAGCTGCGCGTGCGCCACGAGCGCGAGCTCGACAAGACCTCGTGGCTCAACGAGCGCCGCCACCTCGCGACCCAGGTGGAGCGGCTTCAAGACCGCGGCTGGCTCGCCCGGATCATCCGCGGCTAGGCTCGACCTTCTCGAAATCGATCCGCTCGACCACCGGCAGGCCGAGCAGGAAGCGGCGCAGGCAGTCGAGACCCATCTCGACCGCGCCGAGCCGGAGCCAGTCTCGGCCGCCGACGATGCGCGAGCGGCGCGACGCGGTGCCGTCGACGCTGGCGATGGCGAGATAGATGGTGCCGCCGAAATCGACCCGCTCGGCGCCGTCGTCGGGCTCGACCACCACGGCGAGCGCGTGGCTGGCGCCGGCGTGGCGCCGCAGCGCCTGGGCCAAGTCCTCGGCGGTCGCGATCGAGAATTCGACCGGGCGCGCGGGATCGAGCCCGCACGATGCGCGAAGCTGGGCCAAGTCGCGGGCGACGACGCCGCGGCGGAACGCGGTCTCGGCGCCAGGAAGAGGCGCGAGGCGCGCCGCGATCTGCCCGCCGGTGAAGGTCTCGGCGACGGCGAGCGAACCCGACGTGCCGGCGAGCGCCGCCAGCACGTTGCCCTCCAGCGTTTCGCCATCCTCGGCCAGGATGAAGTTGCCGAGCCGGCGGCGCACCTCGTCCTGCACCGGCGCCAGGAGCCGCTGCACGTCCGCCATGTCGCGGCCGCGCACGGTGAGCTTGGTCTCGAGCTGCGGGTAATGGGCGCGGAAGCCGAGCTTGACGCTGCCTTCCGGCGCCAGCGTCTCGACCCCCGCGAGCAGCGCATCGACATGGGATTCGCCGAGCCCGTAGGAATGAAACCGCTTCAGGTGAATCGCCGTCTGCTGGCCGCTCCGGGCGAGAAGGCGCGGGATCACCTGCTCGTCGAGCATGCGGTTGAGCTCGCGCGGCACGCCCGGCGTGAACAGGAAGCGCGCCTTGCCGATGTCGAGCGCGAAGCCGCAGGCGGTGCCGATCGGGTTGTCGATGATCTCGGCGCTCGCCGGCAGCATCGCCTGCTTGCGGTTGTTGGCCGGCATCACCCGGCTGCGGCGGCGGAACAATGCCTCCATCCGGGTGAGCCATTCCTCGCTCAGCACCAGTTCGACGCCGGCCGCCTTGGCGGCGATCTCCTGCGACAGATCGTCGACCGTGGGGCCGAGGCCGCCATTGACGATGACCGCGTCGGCGCGCTCGCCGGCGAGCCGGAACGCGGCCAGGAGCGTGTCGCGGTCGTCGCCGACGATGGTGCCCCAGCGCACCGCGAGCCCGACATCCTCGAGCCGGGTCGCGATGGTGTTGTAGTTGGTGTTGACGATCTTGCCGCTGAGGACCTCGTCGCCGGTGCAGATGATCTCGACGTCCATGAAGCGATCCGGCCTCACCCTTCCGCGAGGTGCTTGTGGAAGAAGGAAGAGATGCGGCGGAAGGCGTCGATCGAAGCGGGCGAGGTGGGCGCCACCGAGGTGAAGCGCTGCGGCGCGTCGAAATAGACCAGATCGATGGCGCCGCCGGCCTTGCGGTAGCGGTCGGCGAAACGCTCCGGCTCGTTACCCTCGAAGGCGCCGTCAGGATCGCGGTAATTGTGCTGCGGATCGTTGGGCGTCTGGATCCACAACGCGGGCGGGGTCCGCACCTTCTCGCCGCGCTCGAGGATCAGGACCGGGTTGCCGTCCGCCATGTCGGCCTCGCCCGGCCAATAGTCGCGATGGCCCTGGATCGGTCCCGCGGCCCAGGCCGCGCCGCGCTCGTTCTCGCGGAGCGCATGGCGGAAGCGGCTCAGCGGATTGATCACCGGCCACGACATCGCCACCGCGCGCACGCTGGCATCGGTCTGCGGTGTTCCCGCGGGAAGTGCGATGGCGGCGTAGCGCGGATCGTTGGGCCGCATCGCCACCAGCATGGCGAGATGGGCCCCGCTCGACTGGCCCGAGATGCCGACGCGGCCGGGATCGAGCTTGAACTCCTTGGCATGCGCCTTGACCCAGCGCACGGCGTAGTTGATGTCCGCCACCTGGAGCGGATAGGCCCCCTCCTTGCCCTGGCGGAAATCGAGAGAGGCGACGGCGAGGCCGCTTTGCGCCAGCGCGTCGTGGCGGAAATGCTCGAGCGTGCGGTCGCCGCTCGACCACGCGCCGCCGTGCAGCTCGACCACCACCGGGAACGGCCCGCGTCCCTCGGGCGTGTAGAGCCGCAGCAGCAGCGGCTTCGCCCCGTGGCGGAGATATTCGATGTCCTGGGTCGTGAAGGCGTGGGTTGCGATCGTCGTCGTGGTCGTCATGGCGTCACCCTCCAGAGGCTTGCGTTCACAGCGCCGCGCGCAACGTCGAAGCGCGCCGTCCGGCGCCGGCGAGCAGGAAATTGATGTCGCCGCCGGCGAGGATCATGCGCATGCCCATCTTGATGAAGCGCAGCATGTATTCGTCGCTGCCGACGCCGCCCATGCCGGGCCACTTGTTGTGCCTGCGGCAGGCGGCGATCACGGTCTCGTAGGCGGCGATGACGCGCGGATCGCCATAATTGCCGGAGATGCCGAGCTCGAGCGTCAGGTCGCCGGTGCCGATCAGCAGCACGTCCACCCCCGGCACCGCGGCAATGGCGTCCGCGTTGGCGATGCCTTTGGGCGTCTCGAGCATGACGGTGAGCAGCACCTCCGCGTTGACGGCGCGCGCGGCGTCGCCGCCGTTCATCGCCTGGTAGCCGAAATGCGGCAGCATGCCGCCGCTCGAGCGGTGACCGAGCGGGGGATATTTGAGGCGGTCCACCACCTCGCGCGCCTCCTCGACGGTGTCGACATGCGGCATGACGATGCCCCAGGCGCCGCCGTCGAGCGCACGCGTCGCCATGTCGAACTGACCCTCGGGCACCCGCACCAGCGGCGTGATGCCGGCATCGAGCGCGGCCAGCGAGATCTGCGACGCCTGGTCGAGCGAATGCGGCCCGTGCTCGAGATCGATCCACAGCCAGTCGAAGCCGGCGCTCTGCATCATCTTGGCGATCTCGCCGGTGCGCACCACGCGGATGCCGACGCCCAGGGACAGCTCGCCCCGCTCGAGCCGCGCGCGTGCCGGATTGTGGGTCGATGCCATCGCTTCCCTCGCCTTCGCTCGTGTGCCTTGCCGCCATGATAGTGGCGCAAGGGATCGCGCGCCAGTTGCGCCGTGCGCCCATTCGACTACGCTTCGCTCCGCTCAGGGTGAGGAAGAATTTTCGCCTCATCCTGAGCGGAGCAAGCGAAGCTTGCATAGTCGAAGGACGCAGGATGCCCGTGCAGCGTCTTGCGCTCGCAGGCGGCGGCGATCGGCCTTGACGAGGCGCGCCGATCGCGGGTCAATGTCGGCGTGGGCACGCGGGGGGAAACGACATGGCGAACATTGCGGCGGCTGCGGGCGCGGACACCGATTTGCGCCAGGTCGTGGCGCGCATCGAGCGGCTGCCATACTGCTCGTGGCACACCAAGATGCGGCTCATCATCTCGACCGCGTGGTTCTTCGATGCGTTCGATTCGCTCGTCATCGCCTATGTGCTGCCCTCGCTCATCGGGATGTGGAAGCTGACGCCGCAGCAGATCGGCTCGCTCATCGCGGTGGGCTTCGCCGGCCAGCTGGTGGGCTCGATCGGCGCCGGCTGGATCGCCGAGCGCTGGGGCCGCCTCCAGACAATGGTGGTGACGCTGTTGATCTTCACCCTTGGCAGCCTCGTTTGCGCCTTCGCCTGGAGCTACGATTCGATGTGGTGGATCCGCTTCGTCCAAGGCATCGGGCTGGGCGGCGAGGTGCCGCTCATGGCGGCCTATGTCAACGAGTTCGCCAAGGCCCACCGCCGCGGCCAGTTCTCGCTCGGCATGCAGTGCCTGTTCGCCATCGGCCTCACCATCGTCGCCCTCGTCGGCGTGTGGGCGGTGCCGCATCTGGGCTGGCAATCGATGTTCATCATCGGCGCGGTGCCGGCGGTGATCGCCATTCCGCTGCGCACGACGCTGCCGGAATCGCCGCGCTGGCTCGCCAGCCGGGGACGCTTCGACGAGGCCGACCGCGCCTTGAAGCGGATCGAGGAGGTGGCGGTGCGCGAGAACATGACCCTGCCGCCGCTGCCGCGCGACCTGCCTTCCGTGAGCGAGGCCAAGCCGCGCATCCTCGACCTCTTCAAGGGCATCTACTTGAAGCGCACGCTGACCGTTTGGGGCATCTGGATCTGCACCTACATCATCACCTATGGCCTGACAGCGTGGGCGCCATCGCTGTTCCGCACCGTCTACAAGCTCGACGTGCAAACCTCGCTGCTCTACGGCTTCGTGCTCGCCGGCATCGGGCTCATGGGCGCGCTCTCCGCCATCATCCTGATCGACCGGCTGGGAAGGCGGCGGATGTTCATCCTAGGGCTGGGCGTCGGCGCCTTGCCGCTTCTCGCCTTTGGGTTCGGCGGCCAGCACAGCGCCGAGGAGGTGCTGACCCTCATCAGCCTCAGCTTCATCTTCGTGAGCATGCTGGCGCTGAGCCTCGCGACCTACACGGCGGAGAATTATCCGACCCAGCTGCGCGCCTTGGGCGGCGGCGTCGCAGGCGCGTGGCAGCGCGGCGCCTCGATGGTGGGGCCGATGCTGGTCGGCTGGATCCTGCCGCACTGGGGCCTCGACGCGGTGTTCGTGGTGTTCGGCGTGTTCGCCGCCTTGGGCGCGATTCTGGCCTATGCCGCCGCCATCGAGACGCGCGGCCAGGTGCTCGAGCTTCTGTCCCCCGCATGACGCCGATGATGAAGCGCATCGCAAGCGCGGCGCTGCTCGCCGCAATCCTGGCAAGCTCCGGCCCGACGCGGGCCGACACGACGCTCACCATGAACGTGGCCATGCCGCGCACCTCGTCCTTCTATCTCGGCCTCTACGCGCCGTGGAAGGAGGCGGTCGAGCGCGAGTCCAACGGCGCCATCAAAGTCGATATCCCGGCCGCGTCGCTGGCGCCGCTGCCGCGCCAGTGGGACATGGTGGCGAGCGGCATCGCCGACGTCGCGATGACGCCCGACGATTTCATCCGCCAGCGCGTCAAGCTGCCGTTCCTCGCCGAGATCCCATTCATCGCCCCCAACTCGGTCGCGGGCACGCTCGCGATCTGGCGCACGCAGCAGAAATTCTTCGCCTCCGCCGGCGAGTACAAGGGCATGAAGCTGCTCGGCATGTGGCTCAATGGCGGCAACACGGTGATGACGACCCAGCGCCCGGTGCTGACGCTCGACGACTTCAAGGGCCTGAAGCTGTGGGTCGGCACGCCCAACATCAAGGCGACGATCGAAGCCTTCGGCGGCACGCCGGTGCCGTCCGAGGGCAGCAGCAACATGTTCGACTATGTCTCGGGCGGCATCGTCGACGGCACGGTGACCGGCAAGGGGTCGCTCATCTCGTTCCAGATCGCGCGCTACATCAAGCACATCACGACATTTCCCGGCCAGCTCGGCTACAACGTGTTCTCGTTCTTCATGAACCAGAAGACCTATGACCGCCTGACGCCGGCCGACCGCGCGGTGATCGACAAGGTCTCCTACGAGGCGATCAGCCGGCGCGTCGCCGAGGGCTTCGTCGAGCAGGACAACCGCGCCGACGAGCCGATCGCGCAATACGGCATCGCCATCCACCAGGCGAGCCCGGAGCTGATGGCGGCGATGACGCCGAAGCTCGCCTTCTTCAAGACGGAATGGCTGGCGGCCGCGAAGGAGCGCGGCATCGATGGCGACGCCGCCTACGACTACTACGTCAAGACGGCGCAGGACATCGCCGCCGCGGCGAAGTGAGCGCGATGGCGGCGGCGCTGCGGCTCCTTTCGGAGCGCGTGTTCGCGCCGGTGGCGGCGCTGTGCCTCTGCCTGATGATGGCGGCGACCTTCTTCGAGGTGGTGGGACGCTATTTCCTCAACGCGCCGATCACCGGCGTCGAGGAGGTCAAGTCCTTCCTGCTCGGCTTCACCATTTTCACCGCGCTGTCGCTGGTGACGCGGCAGCAGCGCCACATCGCGGTGCGCTCGCTGGCGGCACTGCTGCGCGGCCGCGTCGCCCTGGTTCAGCGCGCCTTCGTCCTCGCCGGCACGGTCCTAGGCCTCGGCTTCATCGCCTTTCTCCTCCTCGATCAGGCGCTGACCTTGGGCGAGGAAGGGACGCTCACCAACTTCCTCGACCTGCCGGTGGCGCCGGCGGTCTATGTCTTCGCCGCGCTCGCGCTGTGCGCCGCCGCCATGGCGCTCGAGCGTTTGGCGAGCCTTATCGCCGGCGGCGATGAAAAAACCGCCGCGCCCGGGCCGGCGGGGCCCGAGTGATGCTGACCGCGCTCGTCGGACTGGTTCTCCTCCTCATCGGTTTCTTCAGCGGCATTCCGTTGGGCGTGGTGCTGCTGACGGTGGGGTATTTCGGCTTCGCGCTCATCCATCCGCACGGGTTTTCCGCCGCCACCGCGATGGCTGGGCAGCAGATCGTCGGGCTCGCGACCGACTTCCAGTTCACCGTCCTGCCGCTCTTCATCCTGATGGGCACATTCGTGAGCCGCGCCGCCATTTCGGACGACCTTTACGAGGTGGCGCATCGCTGGCTCGGGCATTACCGCGGCGGGCTGGCGCTCTCGACCATCGCGGCCTGCGCCGGTTTCGCGGCGATCTGCGGCTCCTCGCTCGCCACCGCGGCGACCATGGCGCGGGTCGCGGTGCCGTCGATGCGGCGCTATCACTATGCCGATTGGCTCAGCACCGGCACGGTCGCGGCGGGCGGCGCGCTCGGCATGCTGGTGCCGCCCTCGGGCGCGCTCATCGTCTATGGGCTCCTGACCGAGCAGGACATCGCCCGGCTGTTCCTCGCCGCCGTGGTCCCGGCGCTGATCTCCGTCGCGGTCTATTTCGGCGTGGTGCAGACGGTGACGTTCTTCAAGCCGCTGGCGGGGCCGCGCGCGGCCAAGGCGTCGTGGCGGGTGCGCTGGCAGGCGCTCTCCAAGGTGTGGGGCGTGCTGGCGCTGTTCACCCTCATCATGGGCGGCATCACCTTCGGCATCTTCACCGCCACCGAAGCGGGCGGCATCGGCGCCACCGGGGCGCTGACGCTCGCCATCCTGCGCCGCAGGATGAGCTGGGCCATTTTCGTGCAGTCGCTGGTCGAGGCCGCGACCACGGCGGCGATGATCTTCACCGTCATCTTCGGCGCGCTGGTCCTGACCCAGTTCGTCAATATCTCCGGCTTGTCCGAGGCGGTGCTCGACTTCATCCGCCACCTCGACGCCAGCCCGATCGAGATCGTCCTGTGCATCATGGTGTTCTATGTCCTGCTCGGCATCTTCATCGAGGGCTTTGCCCTGATCTTCCTCACCGTGCCGATTTTCGTGCCGATCGTGTCGGCCCTGGGCTTCGATCTGGTGTGGTGGGGCGTGGCGCTGGTGATCGTCGTCGAGATGAGCGTGCTGCACCCGCCTTTGGGCATCAACATCTACGTCCTGAAATCGATCCTGCCCGAGATCCCGCTCAAGGAGATCTTCAAGGGCGTGATCCCGTTCTTCTGCAGCGACTTCATCCGCCTCGCCATCGTCATCGCCTTTCCGGCGGTGGCGCTGTTCCTGCCCCGGATTATGTTGCGGTGAGGAGAGAGCGCTTCCCCATTTCGGGGTAAAAGCCCAGGCGCGGGTTGTCCGGGATTCTTACAGTCTGATGTATAGCTAACGCAAACCTTCCGTTGTTTCAATGACTTAGAGAGATGGCGCGCGTCTTGCATGACAATGGTTGAAACAATGCTCATCGAGATCTGACAGTGAAAACAACTTCCGTCCTTTCGGTTGCAGCGGTCCTGGGCGGCGCCTTCCTGGTGATGGGCAGCGGCCCGGCGCGGGCGATTCCGAGCCAGTGCGACGCCGTCACCAACAACCTGGTCACCACGGCAACCGGCGGCAATTGCGGCTTCGAGCGCGGCCCCGTGGTCGGTGCTGCAGGCGGCGCCCCATCGGGCTGGACGCTGAACGGCACAGATGTCAGCTTCACGGGCGTGGAAAGCTTCCTTCCGTCGGTCGCGCATACCGGCAACGGGTCCATGGAGTTCGGCTCGAGCGACGCCAACGCCACCCTGAGCGTGGCGATCGCGACCACGCCAGGCACGGTCTATCAGCTCAATTTCTATCTTTCCAACCCGTTGGGCGGCAGCGCCGTCGGCGGCAGCGGGAATTACTTCGAGGTGCAGTGGAACGGCGCGGACCCCACGGCGGTCGAGGACGGCGATCCCTTTCTGCCGGTGGCGGACGCCGGCACCATTGAGCCTTACGAGGATTACGACTACCTCGTGACGGCGACCTCGGACACGACCGTGCTGTCGTTCATCGGCCTCAATCAGCCGGCGGCCTTCAGTCTCGACGATGTTTGCGTGGTCGCCGCGACGACGTCCTGCGTGCCGGAGCCGGGCAGCATGTCGCTGCTGGGCGGCGCGCTCCTCGCCCTCGCCGGCATCCGCCGCAAGCGCAAGAGCGCCTGACGGCGATCGCCTTCGCGCCAACGGCGGCCTCCGGGCCGCCGTTTTCGTTATGATACCCGGCGATAGGCGCCCGCCGCGCGCAGCAGGGACTGGAGCCGCATCGGCGTCAGGGGCGCGTCGCAGATCTCGATCCCGTAGGATGCCAACGCATCTTCGACCGCGGCGATGACCGCCGCCGCGACCGGGATGGTGCCGCCCTCGCCGGCGCCCTTGACGCCCAATGGGTTCAACGGCGACGGCGTCTCGATATGGACCATTACGGCGTCCGGCACGTCGCCGGCGGCCGGCAGCAGATAGTCGCCCAAGGTCGCGGTCAGCGGCTGCGCCTGGTCGTCATAGCCCATCCATTCGAACAGCGCGTTGCCGACCCCGTGGGCGACGCCGCCCTGGATCTGGCCATCGACGATCATGGGGTTGATCAGGCGCCCGCAATCGTGCCCGACGACATAGCGCAGGATGCGGACCTGGCCGGTTTCGATATCGACCTCGACCTCGGCGATGTGGGTCCCGTTGCAATAGGCCGCCTGGGACGGCCCGAAATAATGCGTCTCCTCGAGCCCGGGGGTGATGTCCTGGGGCAGCGAGAAGCCCGACATGCCCTGCGCCATGGCAGCCAGCTCGGCGAAGCTCTTGCCCAGCTGCGGCACGCCCCTGACATGGGCGCGGCCGCCCTGGACCTCGATGTCCGCCTCGGCGACCTCGAGCGACAGCGCGGCAATTTTCACGATCTTGTCGCGCAGGCGCTGGCCGGCGATGTGGATGGCCGGGCCGGCATTGGCAGCGATCCGGCTGGCATAGGTGCCGAAGCCCATCGCAATCGCGTCGGTGTCGGCCATGACGATGTCGATGTCCTCGAGCGCCACGCCGAGATGATCGGCGGCGAGCTGGGCGAAGCAGGTGCGGTGGCCCTGGCCCTGCGGCGCCGCGCCGGTCATCAGCCGCACCCGGCCCGACGGCAGCACGCGCAGCGTCGCGCCCTCGAACGGACCGAGCCCGGTGCCCTCGACATAATTGCCGATGCCGATGCCGATGAGGCGGCCCGTTTCACGCGCGGCCGCCTGGCGCGCCCGGAAGCCGCCATAGGAAGCAAGCTCCACCGCCTTCTCGAAGCAGGCGGGATAATCGCCGCTGTCATAGGTGAGCGGCCGCCCGTCGCGGAAGATAAGGTCCACCGGATAGGGCATGCGGTCGGCGGGGATGAGGTTGCGGCGGCGCAGCTCGGCGGCGTCGATGCCGGTGGCGCGCGAAGCCTTGTCCATCAGCCGCTCCATCGCGAACACCGCTTGCGGCCGGCCCGCGCCGCGCACCGGCGCGGTCGGCGGCTTGTTGGTGAAGGCGACCACCACCTCGAGATGGAAGCTCGGGATCACGTAAGGGCCGGGCACCGTGGTCGAGGTGATGAGCGGCAGGATGATGCCGTGCGGCACATAGGCACCGCCGTCATGGAGCAGTCGGCCCCGGACCGCGAGGATGCGGCCGTCGCCGTCGAGCGCCATCTCCATGTCCCAGTACTGGTCGCGCTCCTGCGAGGCGGTGAGGAAGTTCTCGCGCCGGTCCTCGGTCCATTTCACCGGCCGCTTGAACTTGAGCGCGCAAGCGGCGATCACCGCCTCCTCGCCGAAGAACAGGGCCTTAGTGCCGAAGCCGCCGCCCACGTCGGGCATGATGACGCGCACCTGCGACGGATCGAGCCGCAGCAGGATCTCGAGCACGCGCTTGTGGCCGTGCGGCGTCTGGCCCGCGACCCACAGCGTCAGCTTGTCGGTGGCGGCGTCGTAATGCGCGACCACGGCGCGGCATTCGATGGCGTGGCCGCTGCCGCGATGCTGCCACAGCGACACCGCGACGCGGGTGCGCGCGCGCTCGAAGGCGGCCGACGCCGCGCCGTAGGATTGGACGAAGCGCGCCGCGACATTGTCCTTGAGATCGGAATGCGCCTGGGGCGATCCCGGATCGAGCGCAGCGCGGCAATCGGCCACCACGGGAAGCCGCTCGTATTCGACTGCGACCAGCGCGGCCGCGTCCTCGGCGACATAGCGGCTCTCGGCGAGCACCACCGCCACCGGCTCGCCCGCTTGCGCCACCTCGCCGCCCGCGAGGCAGAACGGCATGCGCGGCTCCTTGATCGCCGGGTTCGGCACGCGCAAGGGGACGCGGGTCTCGCGGACGGATTGCGGCATGTCGCGCTCGGTCAGCACCGCGTGGACGCCCTTGAGCGCCAGCGCCGCGCGCGTGTCGATCGCACCCACGCGCGCATGGGCATAGGGGCTGCGCACGAAGGCGGCGTGCAGCGTGCCCTCGAGATCGATGTCGTCGACGAAGCGCCCCTCGCCGCGCAGCAGCGCGTCGTCCTCGAGCCGCTTGGTGCGCGCGCCGAAATGCTTTGTGCCTGTGACCGTGGCCGTGGTCATGCGCCTTTCCGACCCTTGCGCTTTTCCTATACCATGGCGCGAAGGTACACGAACGTCGGGGAAGCGCCATGGACTTGAATCTGGCCGGCCGGACCGTGCTGATCACCGGCGGGTCGAAGGGGATCGGCCTCGGCTGCGCCAAACGGTTCGCGTCCGAAGGCTGCAACCTCGTGCTCGCCGCGCGCTCGAAGGACCAGCTCGAGACCGCCGCCGACGGCATCCGCAAATCGGCGCAAGTCAACGTCAGGACGCTGGCGCTCGATCTCGCCGTTGAGGCGCAGCGCGACCGGCTGGTGCGCGAATGCCCCGAGATCGACGTGCTGGTCAACAATGCCGGCGCCATCCCCGGCGGCGACATCTTCCATGTCGACGACAAGGCGTGGCGCGAGGGGTGGGAGCTCAAGGTGTTCGGTTATGTCAACCTGTCGCGCGCCTATTTCTCGCTGATGAAGGAGAGGAAGCGCGGCGTCATCATCAACATCTGCGGCGCCGGCGGCGAGACCATGAGCTTCGGCTATATCGCGGGCGCGCCCGGCAACGCCGCGCTGATGGCGTTCTCGCGCGCGCTGGGTAGCCACGCCATCGATCACGGCGTGCGCGTGGTCGCGGTCAATCCCGGCCCGGTCGAGACCGATCGCGTCGTCTATCTGGCGAAGCAGCGCGCCAAGGCCGAGGGCGACGAGAGCCGCTGGCGCGAGAGCTTCGCCCGCATGCCCTATGGCCGGCCGGCCCAGACCGACGAGATCGCGCCCATGGTGGTGTTCCTGGCATCCGATCTCGCGCGCTATGTCAGCGGCACCGTCATCACCATCGACGGCGGCCTGCTGCACCGCAACCGCTGAGGTATCCCATGCCCAAAGCGACGGCCAAGGACGGCGTTCATCTCCACTACGAGAGCGAGGGGAGCGGCCCGCCCATCGTGTTCGTGCACGAGCTTTCCGGCACCTGGCGCTCGTTCGTGCCGCAGATGGAGGCGCTGAAGCACCACTACCACTGCATCGCCTACAACGCGCGGGGATATCCGCCGTCCGACGTACCGCCGGCGGTCGAGTCCTACTCGCAGGACATCGCGGCGGGCGACCTCGGCGCGGTGCTCGACGCGGCGGGGCTCGAGTCCGCGCATGTCATGGGCGTGTCGATGGGCTCGGCCGCGGCGCTGCAATTCGCGCTCGCCTGGCCGGCTCGCGCGCGCTCGGTCATCCTGTGCAGCATCGGCAGCGGCTCGGACGCGAAGCCGGGCGAGTACGCGGTCGAGACCGAGGCGCGCGCCAAGTCCGTCGAGGAGGCCGGCATGAAGGCGGCGGCCGAGAATTTCGGCAACTCGCCCAACCGGCGCCGGCTCAAGGACAAAAACCCGGCGCTCTATGCCACGTTCCTCAGCGAGGTGGGATCGATGTCGCTGCTCGGCATCACCAACACCATGCGCGGCGTGCAGAAGCGGCGGCCGTCGCTCTATGTCCACAAGGAGCGCATCGCGGCGATGAAGACGCCGGCGCTGGTGCTGGTCGGCGAGGACGACGCGGGCTGCATCAAGCCCAGCCGCTTCCTCGCGGAGACGCTGCCCGGCGCGCGCTACGAGATGATCGCCAAGACCGGCCACGGGCTCAATCTCGAGGAGCCGGCGCTGGTCAACGGCATGGTCGAACGCTTCATCGCTTCGGTCGAGGCGAAGCGCTAGACCTGAAGCCGGCAACGGGAGGAAGAACATGGTCTCGCCACGGATTGCCGCCGCGCTCGTCGCAGCGCTTCTGACGCTCGCCCCGGGCGCGCGCGCCGAGCCGCTCAAGATCAGGGTCGCGTGGATCACGGTGCCGACCTCGCTCGCGCCCATCCTCTTCGCCAAGCCCCAGCTCGCGCGGCATCTCGGCAGCTCCTACACGGTCGAGCCGCAGCATTTCGCCGGCAGCTCGCAGATGACGACGGCGCTCGCCTCGGGCGATCTCGATATCGCGGAGATGAGCTATTCGTCCTTCGCCTTCGCCGTCGTCAACGCGCACATGAGCGATCTGCGCGTCATCGCCGACGAGATCCAGGACGGCGACCCCGGCTATTACACGACCAAGTACACGGTGCTGAACGACGGGCCGGTCAAAACCATCGAGGATTTGAAAGGCAAGGTGCTGGCCACCAACGTGATCGGCACCGGCACGGACATCGGCATGCGCGCGATGCTGCGCAAGCACGGGCTCGAGGACAAGCGCGACTACACCATGATCGAGGCCAACTACGCCAACATGAACGCGCTGCTGTTCGACCACAAGGCCGACCTCATCACCTCGATCATGTTCTTCGAGACCGACGACCTGCGCCAGAAGGCGCACCCGCTGTTCGTGCTGCGCGACGTGATGGGAGTGACGCAGATCCTGTCGCTCGCGGCTCGCGCGCCCTGGATCGAGGCGCACCGCGCCGCGCTGGTCGATTACATGGACGATTACCTGCGGTCGCTGCGCTGGTATCTCGATCCTGCCAACCATGCCGAGGCGGTGGCGATCGTGTCGTCCTTCACCAAGGTGCCGGCTGCGCATTTCGAGCCGTGGCTGCTGACCAAGGCCGACCAGTACCGCGATCCCACGGGCCGTCCCGACCTGGTGGCGATGCAGCACAATATCGACGTCCAGAAAGACATGGGCTTCATCGACACGCGCATCGAGATCGCGAAATACGCCGATCTCAGCCTGGTCGACGCCGCCAACAAGCTGCTCGACGCCGAAGCGCGCGGGAAATAGGCTTCGTCTCGAATTTCAGCGCGGAGGAGTGACCATGGGCATTCTGGTCGACGGCGCCTGGCGCGACGAGGAGCTGCCGCAGGAAACCGGCAAAACCGGCGAGTTCCGCCGCAGCGACAGCGCGTTCCGCGAATTCATCACCGCCGACGGTTCGTCGGGCTTCAAGGCCGAGGACGGGCGCTATCATCTCTATGTCGCCAACGGCTGTCCGTGGGCGCACCGCACGTTGATCTTTCGCGTCCTGAAGAAGCTCGAGGGCGCGATCTCGGTCGCCTACGCCGCGCCGGGCATCAAGGACCAGGGCTGGACCTACGAGAAGAGCGCCGCCTATCCCGACTGCACGCCCGACGAGGTCAACAACTTCCACTATCTCCACCAGGCCTACACCGCGAGCGACCCGCACTATACCGGCAAGGTCACGGTGCCGACATTGTGGGACCGCAAGCTGCGCCGCGTCGTCAACAACGAATCATCCGAGATCATCCGCATGTTCAACGCGGAGTTCAAAGGCATCGCCGGCAGCGACATCGATCTCTACCCGGCGCCGCTGCGCGCCGAGATCGACAAGCTCAACGACGTGATCTACCGCACCGTCAACAACGGCGTCTATCGCTGTGGCTTCGCACGCTCACAGGAGGCTTACGAGGCCGCCTATGACGCGCTGTTCGAGACGCTGGACGAGCTCGAGGCGCGGCTGGGGCGGCAGCGCTATCTGGTCGGGCGGCAGATGACCGAGGCCGACTGGCGCCTGTTCCCGACGCTGGTGCGCTTCGATGTGGCGTACTTCTCGCTGTTCAAGTGCAACAAGAAGCGCATCGCCGACTATCCCAACCTGCTCAACTACATGCGCGAGCTTTACGCGGTGCCGGGCATCGCCGCCACCGTGACGCCGCGCCAGTACATCGCCAATTACTGGTCGATCAAGCGGGTCAATCCGACCGGCATCATCCCCAAGGGCACGCCCGTCGACTACACCGCGCCGCACGACCGCGCGCGTCTCGCGGCGTGACGGCTCAGGCCTCGTTGCGCTCGTAGCGGCGCGCGGGCGTGTCGATCGAAGCTGCGAGCGGCGGCGCGCCGAACGAGGCTTCGATGCGGTCCGCGCGCGCCGGCGCATAGAGCGTGGTGCGCTGCCACGGCGTGCGGCCGAGCGCATGGATCAGCGCCTCCATCGCCTCGGGCGGCATCTCCTGGCCATAGACCGCGCCCGCCGCGCGGGTGATGCTCTCGTTCATCAAGGTGCCGCCGAGGTCGTTGGCGCCGGCCGCAAGGCACGCCGCCGCGCCCTTCGGCCCCATCTTGACCCATGAGGTCTGGATGTTGGCGATGAGCGGGTGGAGCGCGAGCCGCGCCACCGCGTGCATCAGCACCGCCTCACGGAAAGTGGGCCCGAGGCGGCACAAGCCGCGCAGATGCAGCGGCGTCTCCATCGGCACGAACGGCAGCGGCACGAACTCGGTGAAGCCGCCGGTGCGCGCCTGCAGCTCGCGCAAGCGCAGCAGGTGCCGCGCCCAATGGACCGGCCGGTCGACATGCCCGTACATGATGGTCGAGGTGGTACGCAAACCTGCGCCATGCGCGGCCTCGATCACCTGCAGCCATTGTGCCGTCGTCACCTTGTCGGGGCAGATGAGGGCGCGCACCTCGTCGTCGAGCACCTCGGCCGCCGTGCCCGGCAACGATCCGAGCCCCGCCGCCTTGAGCTCCGCCAGGAACGGCCCGACCGCCATGCCCAAGGTCGCCGCGCCCTGCCAGATCTCGAGCGGCGAGAAGGCGTGGATGTGCATCCCCGGCACCGCGTCCTTGATCGCGCGGCACACCGCGAGATATGTGGCGCCCGTGTAGTCGGGATGGATGCCGCCCTGGAGGCACACTTCGGTGGCGCCGCGTTGCCACGCCTCGACGGCGCGGCGGGCGATTTCGTCGAGGCTCAGATCGTAGGGACGCCCGCGCAGATTGTCGCTGAGCTTGCCCTTGGAGAAGGCGCAGAAGCGGCAGCGGTAGGAGCAGATGTTGGTGTAGTTGATGTTGCGCGTGACGACATAGCTCACCGCGTCGCCGCAGGTCGCGGCGCGGAGCGCATCGGCCGAGCCGCACACCGCGGCGAAATCGGCGCCCCGCGCCGTGAAGAGGGCAACGATCTCGTCCTCGCGCAAACCCCGCCCGGCAAGCGCGCGGTCGACGAGCGGCCCCACGACACTGCGCCGCGGCGATGGCGCGCGCGGCGGCAGCGCGTCGAGCCCCGCGCCCGGCATCCACGCATCGGCGCGGGCGAAGCCTTCGCTGTCCGAAGCGCGCAGCACAGGCGTGCGCAGCTCGCGCGCGAGCCAGCGTTCGGCTTCGCGCGCGTATGCGGGATAGATCGCGAGGCGCTGGACCAGCTCCTTCCCCGCCGCCTCGGTGTCGCGCGCAAGCGCGTCAAGCGCCGGCCACGGGCGCTCGGGGTTGACATGGTCCGGCGTCACCGGCGACACGCCGCCCCAATCGTTGATGCCCGCCGCGACGAGCCGCGCGAGCGCTCCCGCTGCGAGATTGGGCGGCGCCTGGAGGTTCATCGCCGCGCCGAACAGGATGCGCGCGACGGCGATGGTCCAGAGGTGATCCTCGAATGTCGGCTCGGGCGCCTGCCCCATCCTGGTGCCGGGCTTGGCACGGAAATTCTGGATGATGATTTCCTGGAGCTGCCCGTGGCGCGCATGCAGCGCGCGCAGGGCAAGGAGCGCCTCGATGCGCTCGCGCCGCGTCTCGCCGATGCCGATGAGGATGCCGCTGGTGAAGGGCACGGCTGCCTCGCCCGCGCGCAAGATTGTGGCGAGCCGCGCCGCCGGCGCCTTGTCGGGCGAGCCGAAATGCGGGCCGCCGCGCCGCGCCAGGCGCTCCGACGCCGTCTCGAGCATCAGCCCCTGCGACACAGAGACCGCGCGGAGCCGGGCGATGTCGGCCGCTTCCATCACGCCGGGATTGAGATGCGGCAGGAGCCCGGTCTCGTCGAGCACGAGCCGCGCCATCGCCTCGAGATAGGAGAGCGTGCTGTCGTGGCCGAGCCGCGCCAACTCCTCGCGCGCGGCGCCATAGCGCAGCTCCGGCTTGTCGCCCAAGGTGAAGAGCGCCTCGGCGCACCCCGCAGCGGCGCCGGCGCGTGCGATCGCCAGCACCTGGTCGGGCGTCAGATAAGCGGCCTGCCCGCGCCGCGGCGGCCGCGCGAAGGTGCAATAGTGGCACGCATCGCGGCAAAGCTGGGTCAGCGGGATGAACACCTTGCGCGAATAGGAAACCACCGCGCCATGGCCCGCGTCGCGCAGCGCCGCGGCGCAGTCCATCAGCGCGGCGAGATCGTCGCACTCCGCCAGCGCCAGCGCCTCGTCGTCGCCCGGCACGCGGTCACGGAAGGATGCGAGATCGCTCATCGTTCGGCCCCCGCGCCTTCGCGCTCCAGCACGAGGCGCGCGCGGGTGCGCGACTTCACGGCGAGGAACGCGGCGAGATCGTCGCCGTCGTCGATGTCGAGCGCGATGCGCGGCAGGTCGAGCGTCACCGGATCGAGGCCGCGCGCGCGCGCCACCGCGAGGTGGGGCCCGAAGCTGGCGCCGCCGAAGCGCAAGGGCACGGCGGCGGCGGGCGCGCACAGCACCGCGTTCGAGCCGCGCCCGTCGCGCGCCGGCACGATGACGAAGCTGCCCGCGCCCTTGCCCGCTGCGATGATCTGGGCGATGTCGTCGGGCTGCACGAGCGGAATGTCGGCGGGGATCGTGAGCATTGCCGCGCCGTCTTGGGCGAGCGCATGAGCCGCCGCCGCCACCGCCTCGCTGTGGCCGTCCGCGGCATCCACGCGCGAGACGACGGCCCCGAATCGCGCGGCGAGCGCAGCCGCGCGCGGATCGGCCGTGGCCACGACGATGCCTTGAAGCTCGCGCACTCCTGTGAGCGTGTCGAGCACGTCCTCGAGCATGGCGAGCGCCAGCGCACGCCGCACATTCGCGTCGAGAACGCCCGCAAGCCGCTGCTTCGCCGCGTCGATGTCCTTGACCGGCACGACCGCCCAGAGCCGCCTCATCGCGCGGCCTCCTGCAGCGCGTCGGCGGCGGCGAGCACGGCGCGCGCCAGCGCCTCGCGGTCGGCGAGCGTCACCATCAGCGTGCCAGCGGTGGCGGTCTTCATTTCGAGATGCTCGCCGCGGTCCGCGCGGTCGAGGACGTAGAGGTCGAGGAGATCGCCGTAGCGCCGCGCCACCGCGCCGGCGCTGGCCTCGAGCCCCAGCTCGCGCATCATCTTCGCGGTCGGGCCCTTGACCGCGCGGCCGGCGATGATCGGCGATACCGCCACCACCGGCGCGGCGCAGGCAAGAAGCGCCTGGCGCACGCCCGGCAGCGCCAGGATCGGCTCGATGCTGATGAACGGGTTGGAGGGACAGATCACCACCGCGCGCAGGCTTGGATCGCCGAGCGCGGCCAGAAAGTTCGGCTGTGGCCGCGCCGCCACGGCGCCGGCGAATTCGATCGCCTCGATCGCGGGCTCGCATTTGAGGCGCACGAAATAATCCTGGAAATCGAGCCAGCCCGCGGCGGCGCGCACGCGGGTGCGCACCTTATCGTCGCTCATCGGCACGATGCGCGCTTCGATGCCGAGGCGGCGGCGGAAATGGTCGGTGACCGCGGACAGGGTCTCGCCCGCCTTGAGGCGCCGCGTGCGCTCGACATGGGTCGCGAGGTCGCCGTCGCCCAGGCGAAACCAAGTCTCGCCGCCCAAGGCCTCGAGCGCCGCCATGAAGTTCCAGCTCTCGCCGCGCCGGCCCCAGCCGGTCTCCGGATTGTCGAGCCCCGCCAAGGTATAGAGCAGCGTGTCGAGATCGGGCGACACGGCCAATCCCAGATGCTCGAAATCGTCGCCGGTGTTGGCCACCACCATGAGGCGGCCCGGCGGCACGACGCGGCTCAAGCCGAGCGCGAGCTTCGCCCCGCCGACGCCGCCCGACAACGCCACCACGAGATCGCGCGTCACCGGAACAAATCCTCCGCCTCCGGGCGCAGCAGGCTCGCGGCGGGAGCGGGAGCGTCGCGCCAGTCCAAGCCGCGCACCATCACCACCGGCCTACCCTCGTCCCCCTGGCCCATGAGAAGCGAGGCGGCGGCGGCGATCTCGTCGGCGAATCCCGTTTCGCTCACGCGCAACTCGCGCCCATGCAGATCGGGGCGGCCGCGCAAATCCATCACCGCGGGCAGGCCCGCCGCGCCGAGCGCCACGCCGACCGTGCCGCGGCGCCAGGCGCGGCCGAAACTGTCGGCGACGATGATTGCGGGTGCCGCGCCGAAATGCGCGCCGATGCGCTCGCGCAGGCGCGCGGCCGATCCGTCGGGATCGCGCGGCAGCAGCAGCACCGGCTCCGCGCCGGCGCCGGGATCGACGTTGGAGCGGTCGATCCCCGCATTCGCCATGACGAAGCCGAGACGGTGCTCGACGATCAGCACGCCCGGCCGATGACGTACCACGCGGCGCGATTCCGCGAGGATGAGTTCGACGAGACGCGGGTCCTTGTCGGTCGCGTGCGCCAGGTCGAGCGCGCGCGGCGAGGGAACGACGCCGGCCAGATCGACATAGCGTCCCTCGGATTTCGAGACGATCTTCTGCGCCACCACGACGACATCGCGCACGCCCGGCCGCTCGCGGCTTCGCTCGAGCGCCGCAATGACGAGCGCGGCGAGATCGTCGCCGGGCCGGACCAGGCCGATCCCGTCCAGCGCGCTGAGCGTCAGGGATGGCAGCACTCGACCTATCGCGCGGCGCGCGCCGGGCGCTGCAACTGGTAGGCGATGACCATGAAGCCGAGCGTGCGCTCGAGCGGGTAGAGCCATTGATAGACGTCCCGCGTGATCATCTGGTTGCGATAAAGCCCGAACAGCAGCGTATCGCCGCCCGCCCACACGACGATGAGGACAAGCCACACCATCCAGGCGCGGAACGCCCTCGCGTAGAACAGGGAGACCAGCAGGATGCTCGCGGCCGACGCCGCCGATTTGAGGAACAGGATGAAATAGAAATTCGACGCATTCGTCACCGCGGCGTTCGACAGGTTTTGCAGCAGCACGCCGGTCCCATAGTTCATGATGAACGAGACGACGACCGGCACCACGAACAG
The DNA here is from genome assembly GCA_035604615.1 of Allostellaceae bacterium. Classification (GTDB taxonomy): domain Bacteria; phylum Pseudomonadota; class Alphaproteobacteria; order ATCC43930; family CGMCC-115725; genus DATJLY01. The sequence goes on from DATNID010000074.1 coordinate 152,656, forward strand.
CAGGATCGCCGCGCCCCACGCCTTGCCCTGACTGACCCCGCCATAGCGCCATAGGGCGAACGCCACGACGAGCGCCGTCACCACCGGCAGCGCGCTGAGATTGAACGAGAACCCGCCGAGAATGTTGAACGGGATGAAGAGCCGATAGCCCGCGGCGCTGAGCGCCGTCACGGCCAGGTTCAGCACCAGCGCCACCAGTCCAACGACCACGACGGCGGACATTCCCCCTTGCCCGCCCGCGGCGGAGATGCCCGCCGATTGATTCTGCCGCGCCATGCCTAGCCCCCTGAGCCCGTCCGGCCCGGAGTATGCAGCCTCCTCTCCCCGCTTGTCACGAGGCGTGACGGACGGCGGCGATGCGATATGCTGCGCCGGCCAACAGCGGCGAGGGCGACATGGTGGCGCGGCTCAAACATTACGGGTGGGGACGCGAGGGCGAAGGGCTCGACGCGGGCGAGCGCGAATTCCTGCTGGCGCGCATCCGCGAGCGCTTCCGCATCGACCGGTTCGAGGAGCGCGCGCCGCCGCGCCTCGAGGACATCGCGCTGCCGGCCCCGCGCCTCGCGCCGCCTTCGGCGCTCGCCGCGCTCTGCTCCGGCGCGCCCTACGACCGTGCCGCGCACACCTATGGCAAGGCCTATGTCGATACCGTGCGCGGCCTCGACGGCGATTACGCCAACGCGCCCGACGTGGTGGCCTATCCGCGCAACGACGCCGAGGTGGCGGCGCTGATCGACTGGGCCGGCGGCGCGCAGGCCGCGGTCATTCCGTTCGGCGCCGGCTCGAGCGTCGTCGGCGGGGTCGAGCCGCGCTTCGACCGCGCGCGCTGGCGCGGCGCCGTCACCATCGATCTGCGCGAGATGGGCCGCGTCGTCGAGGTCGACCGGGCCTCGCGCGCGGCCCGCATCCAAGGGGGCGCGCTGGGCCCCGCGCTCGAGGCGCAGTTGAAGCCGCACGGGCTGACGCTGCGGCATTTTCCGCAGAGCTTCGAATATTCGACCCTGGGCGGCTGGATCGCGACCCGCTCGGGCGGGCATTTCGCGTCGCTCTACACGCATATCGACGATTTCGTCGAAAGCGTGCGCATGGTCACGCCCAAGGGCACGCTCGAGACGCGGCGACTGCCGGGCTCGGGCGCAGGGCCGGCGCCGGAGCGGCTCATCATCGGCTCGGAAGGCATTCTCGGCATCATCACCGAGGCGTGGGTGCGGCTCCAGGACCGGCCGCGCTTCCGCGCCGGGTGCGCGGTCAGGTTCGCGGACTTCTTCACCGCCGCGCGGGCGCTGCGCGTCATCGCCCAGGCCGGACTCTATCCCGCCAACTGCCGCATCCTCGATCCCGAGGAGGCCTACAACACCGGTGCCGGCGACGGACGGGCGGCGATCATGGTGCTGGCGTTCGAATCGGGCGACCACCCGGTCGATGCCGGAATGGCGCGCGCGCTCGAGTGCTGCACCGATCATGGCGGCACGCCCGAGGCGGAAGGCGCGGCCGACGCCCATCGCGAGGGCGCCGCAGGGCGCTGGCGCAACGCCTTCATCCGCATGCCCTATGCGCGCGAGATCACGGTCGCGCGCGCGGTCGTCAACGACACGTTCGAGACCGCGATCACCTGGGACCGGTTCGAGGCGTTCCACGACACTGTCAAGGCGGCAGCACTCGACGCGATCCGGCGCACCACCGGCCTCGCGGGCCAGGTGACGTGCCGCTTCACCCATGTCTATCCCGACGGGCCGGCGCCCTATTTCACCTTCCACGCGCTGGGCACGCACGGGCGCCTTGCCCAGCAATGGCAGGAGATAAAGAACGCGGCCTCCGACGCGCTCATAGCGGCAGGCGGCACCATCACCCATCACCACGCGGTCGGACGCCAGCACCGGCCGTGGTACGACCGGGAGCGGCCGCCGCTCTTCGCCGCGGCGCTGGGCGCGGCCAAGGCGGCGCTCGATCCGCAGGGGCTGCTCAATCCCGGCGTGCTGATCGATCCGGTTTGACGGGCATGCAGGCAGCGATCATCGGCGGCGGCATCGGCGGGCTCGCGGCGGCGCTTTATCTCGCGCGCGCGGACATTCGCTGCACCGTCTTCGAGGCCGGCGCATCGTTCAGCGAGCTCGGCGTCGGCATCAATCTCCAGCCGCACGCGATCCGCGCGCTCGCGGAGCTCGGCCTTTACGACGCGCTGGCAAAAGTGTCGGTGGAGCCGCGCGAGACCTGCTTCTTCAACCGCCATGGCCAGCTCATCCACAAGGAGCGGCTGGGCCGCAACGCCGGCTACCAGTGGCCGCAATTCTCGATCCATCGCGCCGATCTGCACGACGCGCTGTTGTCGGCGGTGCGGGCGCGGCTCGGTGCGGACGCCGTGGTCATGGCGCATCGCTGCGTGCGGGTCGACGAGGCGCCGGGCGGCGTGCGGCTGCACTGGGAAGGTCCGCGGGGCGAGCCGTTGCCGGCAAGCGAGGCCACGATCGCCATCGCCTGCGACGGCGTCCATTCGACGGTGCGGCGGCAATTCTATCCCGGCGAAGGCCCGTTCGCGTTCGGCGGCATCAACATGTGGCGCGGCTCGACCCGCTATCGCCCGATCCTGGGCGGGCGCTGCACCATCCTCGCGGGATCGCTGAGCTTCGGCAAGCTGGTGATCTATCCGATGCGCGACCACGGCGACGGCACGCAGCTCATCAACTGGAACGTCGAGGTGAAGTCCGACGCCGCCGGCCCCAACCAGTGGAACAAGAACGGCCGGATCGAGGATTTCCTGTGGCGCTATGACAAGTCGCGCTTCGACTGGCTCGACGTGCCGGACCTTTTATCGCGCGCCGACATGGTGCTCGAATATCCGATGGTCGACCGCGACCCGATCCCGCGCTGGAGCTTCGGCCGCGTCGCGCTCCTGGGCGACGCCGCGCATCCGATGTATCCGCGGAGCGGCAACGGCGCGGCGCAGTCGATCATCGACGGCGAATGCCTAGCACGGATGCTGACGACGCACGAACCCGAAGCGGCGCTTGCCGCATATCAGGCGGAACGCCTCCCCAAGGCCAACGGCATCGTGCTGGCGAGCCGCTCGAGCCCGCCCGACCTCATCATCGAGACGGTCGAGGCGCGCACCGGGGGAGCGCCGTTCGAGCGGCTCGAGGACGTGATCGGCGCGGACGAGATGGCGGCCATCATCGACCGCTTCAAGCGCCTGGTGGGCGGCGACCTCGCCTCGGTCAATCGCGCCTGAGGCCCGTCACCACTTCATCGGGCACTGATCGTGGTAGACGTCGTGCCAGCCCTCGGCGGCGGTGCCCTTGAGGGCGAGGCGCATCTTGCCGTCCGGGTCCTTCACCACCTCGGTCAGGTAGATGTTCTGGATCGGAAATTGATTGTTGCTGAACTTGAAGGGACCGCGGACGGACTGGAAATCGGCCTTGCGCAAGGCGGCGCGGAACGCATCCTTGTCGGCGATGTTGCCGTGGACCGCTGCGACTGCGCTATCGATCAGATTGACCGCGTCGTATTGCAGCGCCGCGAAGATCGTCGGCTTGCGCCCGTATTTCGCCACGAAATCGGCGACGAACTTCTTGTTCGCGGCATTGTCGAGCTCGTAGGACCAGCTCGAGGCTTGCGTGACGCCCAGCGCCGCGTCGCCCTCGGCGGCGAAGCTCAGCTCGGTCGCCATCGTGTCCTCGGAGAAGATCTTGATCTTGTCGTGCAAGCCCGCCTGCGCGAACTGCTTGAGGAAAGCAATGCCGGAGCCGCCGGGATAGAACACGAACACCGCTTCCGGATCGGCCGCGCGCACCTGCGACAGCTCGGCCGCGAGATCGACCTGCGTCTGCCACGGCGTGTACACGGGTCCGGTCGCCTTACCCTTGTAGAACTTCATCGCGCCGCCGATCTTTTCCCACCCCGCCTGGTAGTCGGCGCCCATGAAGTAGATCGACTTCACGCCCTGCTTGTTCAGGTACATGGCGAGCGCGTCGTCCCAGTCCTCGTTCTCGAACGACACGTAGAAGGCGTTCTGGTGGCACTCCTTGCCCGCGAATTGCTGCGGCCCGGCCAGCGCGCCGACCACCCAGATGCCGGCTTCGAGGAGCGTCGGTACCGCCGGGATCGCGGTGTTGGAGCCGGTGATGCCGGTGATGATGTCGATCTTGGCCTCGTCGACGAACTTGGAGGCGAGCTGCACCGCGACATTGGGGTCGCCCTTGTCGTCCTCGGCGAAGAGCTTGATCGGGACGCCGCCCAGCTTGTTGTCGTGGGCGGCGAGCGCGAGATCGAGGCCGCGCTGCTGCTCCTCGCCGACGACGCCGGCCGCGCCGGTCTTGCCGACCATGAAGCCGAGCTTGATCGTGTCGGCCGCCTGCGCCGTCGCCATGGCCGCCGCGAGCGCCGTCGCGGCGAGCAGGAATTTTCTCATCGCATTCCTCCCAATTTATTTATGCCCAGGGCACTTCCAGGATCGAGAGCGGCGCGCGGCCGAGGCGGCGCCCGCCGCCGTCGCCGACCACCACCATGTCGCCCACTTGCACACCGATCGCGTCGCGCCGCACGCGCGGCTTCAGCACGAAGGCCATGCCCTTCTGCAGTTCCGTGTCGCCGGCCTCTGCCAGCTCCTCGGCGCTCAGCACTAGCGGCACCTCGTCGCCGAGGCCGCGCGCGTGCATCAGCGGGAACGCGGTCTGACACCGCCCCTTGCCGTGGCGGGCAACGGCATCCTCGTAGATGCGCACCACGCCCATGAGGCTCGCGCCGGACTTGAGCGCCGCGAGCACGTCGTCGAAGACGGCGCGCACCACATCGAACACCTCGCGATAGTCGGGCGTGGCGCGGCCGAGCACGGCCGGGCGCACGATCTGGCCCGAATAGCCGAGGTAGCGGCCCTCGATCTCGCCGACGATGAGATCGCCGGCCTCGAGCGGCCTCGTGCCGGCGACGAAGCTGCCGTGGTCGAGGCCGGGGCCGCTGCCCAAGAGCAGCATCGCCGGCAGCTCGCCGCCCTCGAGCAGCAAGGTCTCGATCATCGCGGCATAGGCGGTGCGCTCGGTCGCGCCCGGCTTCAGCGCCAGGACACGCGCCGCCATCGCCTCGGCGATCGCGGTGGCGCGTTCGATGACGGCGATTTCCTCGTCGCTCTTGACGGCGCGGATTTGCGCCATGAGCCCCGTCGCGTCGACCAGCTCGGCGTTGGGGAAGGAAGCGGCGAGGCGCGCGACCGTGCGGTGCGGGACGATGCCGTCGGGCGAGCGCGTCAAGCCGCCGAGCCCGGAGATGCCGATGCGGCCCGTGGAGAAACCGATCTCGCCCAGGCGCTCGCGCACATTGTCGGCCCAGCGGTTGCGGCCGTCGCGCACGTCCGCGACCCAATCCTGCGCGTGCTTCCAGTATCCGGCGCGGTTGAAGACATAGGCGGTGGCGCCGTGGCCCGGCGCGAAGATCGCGAGCGATTCGGTGCCGAAGCCGCCGATCGAGGTGAGATAGCGCGAATCCGCCATCGTCTGTTCCCAGCGCGCCGTGCTGGCCGGCAGGACCAGGATTTCGATCCCGGCCTCGCCCATGCGTTGCGCCACGAGGCGATGGCGGCGGTCGCGCTCGGCCAGCGAAAGACGCGGTGCGGTGTCGGTCATGCGCGGTCTCCGGAGGCTTCGAGCGGCGTGAAGGAGCCTTGCGGCGGCCGCCGCTCGACGTGCTGGCGGAAGGCGGGCCTGGCGCGCAGCCGCGCATACCACGCCTCGATCGCCGGCATGCCGCGGCGCTCGATCGCGAGGGCGTGCCAGCGATAGGCCATGATGCCGATCGGGATGTCGCCGACCGTGAAATCGTCGCCCGCGAGATAGGGGCTGCGCTCGAGTGCGCGCTCGACCACTTCGAGTCCGTCGGCGAGCGCCCGGGCCAGCTCGGCGGTGCGCGCGCGGTCGGGCGTGCCGCGCATCAACTGATGCAGAAACCCACGTAAGGTGCTGAGCTGGAAATCCATCCACCGCCCGGCATCGGCGCGGCCCTTGGCGGTCGCGGGCCAGAACGGCGCCCGCCCGTAGGTTTCGGCGAGATAACGCGCGATGGCGTTGCCCTCGAACAGGACGAAGCCGTCATCGTCGATCATCGGCACCACGTCGCCCTGGAGCGCGAGATAGCGCCGGTCGCGCGCGGATTCGGGCGCGGCCGGCGCCGCGACGTGCTCGTAGGGAATGCCGAGCTCGCCGAGGCACCAGAACACTTTCTGCGCGTTGGCGGCGCTGTCGAGCCCCCAGACCCGGAGCATCGCCGGCTTAGGCCGTCTCGAGCTCGCGGCGCCAGGGTGCGGCGTCGACCACCGTCTCGGCGACGTCGAAGCGGGTGCGGCGCAGCGGCTTCGTCGGGTCGATCATCACCTGCCACGGATCGCGTCCGTAGAGCACGATGCGGCGGAAATTGTTGGAGCCGATGACGCGGTGCGACACGCCGCGCCGCACCAATGCGAGATCGCCCGGCGTCATGTTCTCGGTGCCGAACTCGGAGATGTTCTCGGCGGTGCCGCAGAACTGGAACTGGAATTCCTCGCTGCGGTTGCCGCGATGGAAGGCGAACTGCGCTCCGGTAGTGTTGTAGCACTCGACGAAGAAGCGGTCGTTCTTCATCGACACCGGGCCGGGCCCGCGCCGCCCGGTGATCTCGGTGAAGATGTCGAACAGGCGGATCTTGTGGATGCCGCCGCCGCCCGTCATCGTGCCGACGAGGCGCGCGCGGTCGCGCTCGATCACCGTCTCGTCGCCCGGCTTGTCGTCCCAGGTGTGCAGATTCTCGAGCACCTTGCCGTTCTTGGCGGAGCCGTTGCCCGCCGGCACCGGCCAGGACGGGCCGCCCGCCCAGGTCACGCGATAGGCGGTCTCGCCGACATGCTTCTCGGCGTCGACCAGCACTTCGAGCGGATCGCGCACCGAGACACGCAGGCGCAGACTGTCGGCCGAACCGGTGGCGCAATGCGCGGTCCCGCCGGGGATGAGCATCAGCTCGCCGGGCTTGGCGTCATAGACGCCGTATTCGGTCTCGTAGCTGGTCTCGCCCGCCCATTGCAGGTACAGCATGTCGAAATCGACGTTGCGGTGAAAATGCGGCTCGGTGCCGCGCGGCGCGTCGATGGCGATGCGCGAGGAGATGGAGGCGAGATATGTGAGCGGCGCGTTGGGGCCGGCGAGGAAGTCGAACGGGCGGAAGCCGGGGATGAACAGGTGCCCGCCCTTGCCGGCGCCGACGATGTCGCTGTCGTCGCGCTCGGTCCAGGATTGCGGCGACATCTGGCCCCAGCCGGTAGCGAATTCGCGAACCTTGGTCATGCTCGTCCCTCCTCGTTGCTGGTGCGAAGCTGTTCTTTCATCAGGTGCCAGAGAATCTTGCGATAGCGCACGAACGCCTCGCTCGCCTTGATCTCCTCGTCGTTCGACCAGCGCGGGCGCGGCAGCTCGATGTCGAGCGTGGAGATAACCCGGCCGGGATTGGCGGAGAAGATGACGACGCTGTCGCTGAGGAAGATCGCCTCGTCGATGCTGTGGGTGACGAGCACGATGGTCTTGCCCTCGGCCTCCAGAAGCTTCAGCAGCTCGATCTGCATGATCTCGCGGATTTGCGGGTCGAGCGCGCCGAACGGCTCGTCCATCAGCAGCGACTTGGGATTGGTGCTGAGCGCGCGCGCGAGGCCGACGCGCTGCTTCATGCCGCCCGAGAGCTGATGCGGAAAATAGTTGGCGAAGCGGTCGAGCCCGACGCGCCGCAGCGCGTTCTCGGCCCGCCCGCGCCGCTCGCCGCGCGGCACGCCGTGCAATTCGGCCGCGAACTCGATATTGCGGAGCGCGGTGCGCCACGGCAGCAGGTTGAACTCCTGGAACACCATGGCGCGGTCGGTTGCGGGCTTGCGCACCACCGTGCCGTCGATCCTGATCTCGCCGGCGAGCGGGCGAATGAGCCCGTCGATGATGCGCAGCAGCGTGGTCTTGCCGCAGCCCGACGGGCCCAGCAGCGAGACGATGCTGCCGTCCTTGATGGTGAAGGACACGTCGTCGAGGACATGGAACATGTCGCCGCCGTGCCCGTCGCGCGGGAAGCCGTGGCTGACCTCGCGGACTTCGATCATTCGCGCGAGCCCGCCCAGGGCGCGATCCGCCACTCGATGGCGCGCAGCAGCGTGTTCATGCCGACGCCCGCCGCGGCGAGGATGACGACGCCGACGAAGATCATCGACGTGTCATAGCTCGCGCCCGCCTGGAAGATGAGATAGCCGACGCCTGCCGTCGAGGCGTAGAGCTCGGCCACCACCACCATGATGAGGACGCGCGCGATCGCGAGCCGCATCCCGGCGATGATGTAGGGCAGCGCCGCCGGCATCACGATCTTCCACAAGATTTCCCACTCGGTCGCGGTGAAGGAGCGCGCGGTCTCGATGAGGCGGCGGTCGATATTGCTGACCCCCGCCTCGGTGCTGACGACGATGCCGAACACGGCGCCGACGAAGACGAGCGCGATGCGCGCGCTCACGCCGATGCCGAGCCAGATGATGAAGAGCGGCAGCAGCGCCACTGTCGGGATCGACGCCTGCGCCATGATGAAGGGCTCGAGCGTGTCGCGCAACAGCACCGAGCGCCCCATCAGCACGCCGATCGGCACGCCCACCGCGCAGGACAGGAAAAAGCCCCAGAACGCGGTCACGCCGCTGGCCCAGAGATGCGGCCAGATGGTGCCGTCGGCGAACACCTGGAAGAGGCGCGCAGCCACCTGCGTGGGGCTCGACAGGAACAAGGGATCGACCATGCCGGCGCGCACCGACCATTCCCACACGCCAAGGAAGACGAGCGCGGCGGCCGTGCGGGTGATGGGCGTGCGCTGGCGCTGCCACAGGCCGGCCAGCCCGCTCGTCTCGGGACCTTTCTTGAGGCCCGGCCGCGACACGGCTATTTCGGACACGCGCGACATCAGACATTGCTCCCAAACGCGAGGGCTTCCGGCCGCGGCCTTCCCTTCTTGCCGCCTGCTTTAGCATAGCCCCGCCCCCGCCGCGAGACCCCTTGGACTTCTACTTGAGCGCCCGGTCGAGCGCGTCGGCGCAGAGGAGGCCGGTCTTGAAGGCGTTCTCGGTGCCCTTGGCGCCGGTCATCTCGCCGACCGCGTAGAGGCCGGGCAGGGTAGTAGCGAAGGTCGCGGGATCGACCCGGACATGGCCCGTCGCAGTGATGTCAACGGCGGCGGGGAGATGCGACAGATCGCAGACCTCGCCCACGGCCGCGATCACGGTGTCGCAGGCGACGGTGAATGCGCTGCCCGGGACCGGCACCGGCGCAGGGCGGCCGGTCTCGTCGACGGGACCCGGCGCGGTGCGCACCAGCTCGACCCCGGCCACTTTCCCGCCCGCACCGAGGATGCGGACCGGCGCCACCTGGAGCACGTAGGGCGCTCCTTCGTCCGCCTGGCGTCCCATGTAGCGCGCGAGCTGCGTCTGGTTGACCGGCATGTCCTCCTTGCGGCGGCGGTAATAGATTGTGACCTCCGCCCCCATGCGACGGGCGGTGCGCGAGCTGTCCTGGGCCGAATAGCCCGCGCCCAGCACCACCACCTTGGCGCCGATCGGCGCCGGCCGGCCGAGCTTGACCCGGGTCAAGAGGTCGAGGGCGTCCCACACGCCCTCCAGCTCCTCGCCCGGAATGTCGAGGCGCTGGCACTTGAACTTGCCGGTGCCGACGATCACCGCGTCGAAATCGGACAGCAGGCGGCCGATGAAAGCCCGGTCGATCTCGACCTCGAAGTTTGCATCGACACCCCATTCGGCGAGCGCGTTCTCGCGCTGCACCACCGCGAGCGGCAGGCGGAAATCCGGGTAGCCGATCGCGGTCATCCCGCCGGCGATCGGAAGCTGCTCGAACATGGAAACGGCGTGGCCGCGCTGCCGCAGGCGATAGGCCGCCGCGGCAGCGGCCGAGCCCGCGCCGACGATGGCGACGCACTTACCGCTGGCCGGCCCGGCGCGGAACGGTGTGCGTCCGGCGATGCCGTGCTCGGACGCGGCGCGCTCGAGCGCGGAGATGAAGATCGGCTCGCGCCCGGCCGCCAGCGCGGGCGCCGCCTCGCACGGCCTGTGGCAATAGCGCCCGAGTATGCCGGGCCAGGCATGCACCTTGAGGATCAGCGCATGCGCATCCTCGAACGCGCCTGCCGCAACGAGGCGCACCAGTCCCGGCACGTCGACCCCGAACGGGCAGGCGGCGGCCGCGCGCGACAGGTCGGCGCCGTCGGCGCGGCGCGCTTCCGCCATCGCCTCGTCGCGCGAATAGCCCAGCGCCACCTCGGCGAAGCTTGCCACCGCGTCGCGGGATTCGAGCGCGCGCATCTTCACGCGCCGGTCGCCATGCCCGCTCACCGCTGCGGCGTCCAATGGGCGGCGTCGAGCGCCGCGTTGACCGCGCGCAGCAGGCGGTAGTCGTACATCCGCTCGGGCGGCGGCGCCTGCTCCTTGGGCAGGTTGAGGATGTCCATGCGCACGGCGATGTCGTTCCTCAGCTCCTCGTCCGAGGCCTCGCCCGCATCGGTCAGGCTCTCGACCACATCGCGATAATCGACCTCGAGCGCGTGGTCGGTGAGGATCGGGTCGTACTTCTTCACGATCGCCATGGTCTCCTTGGGGAAGGCGCGCATGTAGCGCACGCCCTTCATGGCGCCGCGCAGAAAGTTGGTGACGAGATCGGGATCGCTGCTCAGCATGCGCTCGGTCACGGCGACGCCGCTATAGGGCATGCGCACCGTCTTGGCCATGTCGACGATCATGTGCCCGCGCTGCACCACCGGCGTCGAGGCGATGGCGTCGATGTCGCCGCTCGCCAGGATCGCGGCCGGGAGCGCGCCCGACTGCATCGCCGCCTGCACCGCGGCGGCATTGCCGAGCGCGGTGTAGCCCACCCAGTCGAGCGGCAATCCGGCCTGGAGAAACGTCAGCCGCATCGCGATCTCGAACGTGTCGCCGCGGCTGATGATGCCGACCGGCTGGCCCTTGAGGTCGGCGAGCGTCTTCAGCTCGGGCTTGGTGGACCAGAGCTGATACGTGGGACGGTGCGCCATGGTGTAGACGATCTTGAGCGGCGCGCCGCGCAGGATCGCGCTCAGGGCCGAGGCCGCCGAGGTGCTGAGATCGACCGTGCCCGACAACAGCGCCGGCGTCGCCACGCCGCCCCCGGCCTTGGTGATCTTGATCGCGATTCCGTCCTCGGCGTAATAGCCCTTCTCGATCGGGATGAGATAAGGCGCGAAGTCGGCCGAGAAGGTCGGCATGGTGACATTGATCTCGCGCAGCTCCGCCGCCGCCGCCTGCCACGACCACAGCGCGATGCCGAGCGCAAAGAGGCGGACCATCGATGGGTAGTGTCTCACATCCTTCAATGTCGTCTCCCAAAGCGCGTCCAATGTCGGGCCTGGTGTGCGTAAATGACCGGGCACCCGAGAGGGAGTCCCAGCCTATTACCTCAAGAAAGATTGACTGAATGGCCACACCCGGTGAGAGTTCATTTGTTTGCGCCAACAAGCCTCTTGACAGGCCTCTGCGCGCAGTTTAGAAAGAGTCAACGCCTTTCGGGAGTCGCTATAGGCGCGACTCCCGAAAGGCGTTGCTGCCTCAACCGATTACGCTACAATGCGTTATTACGCATTTCGCATCGGAGCGGCGATGCCCAAGGGACCACAGGGGCAACGACGGCCAGCCGACGTGATCGGGTGTGCCGTCCTAGTCGCGAAGCTCGCCACAGGCGAACTTCACGAAACCCTAACGACTCCGAGCGGAAAATCACGGAGTGGGAAAGCGGGTGCGAAAGCACGCGCCGAGAAATTGACGCAAAAGGAGCGTCGAGAGATCGCGAAGAAGGCGGCCAGCGCACGGTGGGGATAGCCCCGCTCTTCGCCATGAAACGACCAAGCCGCACCATGAACCCCCTCCCTACACCTCCAGATCAAAACGCGCTTGCTGACCGAGCGGTGTATGCCGGGAGTGTCGAGCACAAGGATAGACGCTCTTGGCTCGGCTTGCCGCACCCAAGACGTAATCCACGTGCTGATCTTGAGGACCATCGACAGAACGCGACAATTTGCCCATTGGTCAGTGACACGGATCGGGAAACAGCCACACGTTGGGTCCAGCACGCCATTAGGAGCGGCCAATTCGACCCGACGATCTGCGCCTACGGTTTTCCGCGACATATTTGGCACAGAGATAACAATGGCCAATATTGGCACGGGCGGTTGACCAAAGCAGGCGGTGATAACGCGCCCGCTGAATATAAAGGTTGGCCGATCAGCGAACGAGAATGGCATGAGAATTTCCACTGAATTTTTGCCGCGCGGAGAGAACGCTGCCATCGAAGAGGCAGTATCGGTAGCGCGCATTCGCATTTCGGTGGGCCAACAAAATGCGACCGATATGCGGTTGGGCCGACAAAATGCGCTTAACGATCATATCATAGCTCCGGCATATCCGCTGGCCGAGGGCATGTCCTATCGTTGGTGGACGCTCATTTATGGACGTGGGCGCACGACTGCGCTCCGTTCGATGAGAGCTGGCTTCGCGTTGCCAAATATTTTCATTAAACCAGTAGGTAACAACACCATCGAAGTGCATTGCGAACCGTTTGTTTATGACAACCCTGCGATTTCGTTTGTGACGAAGGCTACCGAATTGGTTGCGACGAAAACGTTTGAAAATAACATGAGCCAGTTTCTGGATGCTGTCGTAAATCGTCTGCGCGATGAGAAAATAGCGGACACGCCTCTTTCCATTCGCCGGTCTGCAATCACGGAGAGCACGGCCGATCCAGAGCAATATGAATTTTGTAAAGCCGCCGGTGCCTTCGGAATCGATCCATATACGTGCACGGATGAAATTGCATCATTTATTGAAAACGCCACCGCGACCTTTGAGGGCGACGATCTTGAGGAATTTCTTGCGGGAGTGACCGCAGAGACCGGGAAAAATGCTATTGCGTGGCTACAAGATGCTGAGCAGCATCCTGACGATTGGTTCACTCTGCCAGCCATTGAAAATTGTCGTCGTGAAATCCGATACCGAAAAACATCCGGAGCACCCTGGACTGCGGGCTATGATTCAGCGCGCAAAGCCAGAGATGTTTTGCATTATGGCGAATCGGAACCAGTTGGTACATTTACCGCACTGGCTGCGCGTTTAGGCAACGCGCGCTTTCGGGCCACCGAAGGGTCATCGACTAGTCTTCGCGGTGTATCTCGCCTGAGACCGGGCAAGCCGCAGGCAATCGTTTCGGGGAACCGTCATCCCGCGAGCCTGTTGTTTGCCATGGTACGGACTTTTGGTGACGCAATCCATTTTGGGAGCGCGCACCACTCGCCCGTGACAGACAGAATTGGGACTTACCGCCAGCAACTCGGGCGCGCATTTGCGGCCGAATTTTTAGCTCCAATCGACGCGATCAAAGATATGCGGTCTCGGGGTGAGGCGATTGAAGACATTGCCGACCATTTTGGTGTCTCGGATCGGGTGATCGGGCATCAAATCGAAAATCGCGATGTTTCTTGGCTCGCGTAATTCGATATTTCAAAGGGATATGAAAAAAATGCTTGCACAGTGATATAGGCAAGCTATTATGGGGGCATGCACCGGCTGCCCCTTCAATCGCGCGTCCAAATCCTGCACATGCTGTGCGAGGGGTCGTCCATGCGGGCGATCTCCCGGATCGCGGGCGTTTCTATCAACACCGTCACCAAGCTCTTGGTGGACGCTGGCGAAGCATGCGCGGCCTACCACGATGAGAATGTGCGGAACGTAAAGGCTAAGCGCATCCAGTGTGATGAGATTTGGGCGTTCTGCTATAGCAAGCAAAAGCATGTCGCGACGGCAAAGGCCCCGCCCGTTGGCGCTGGGGATGTATGGACGTGGACGGCAGTTGAAACCACGTCAAAACTGATTGTCAGCTACGTGTCTGGTGGTCGAGACGGCGAATACGCGATGGCGCTCATGGACGATCTTCGCGAGCGTCTAGCGACCCGCGTTCAACTCACCACTGATGGGCATAAGGCTTACTTACAGGCGGTCGAGGGCGCGTTCGGCGACGACATCGACTACGCCATGCTGGTGAAACTCTATGGCGAGGCACCCGAGAGCATGAAGGGCCGTTACAGCCCCGCAGACTGCATCGGAACGCGCAAGACCAAGATCACCGGCAATCCCGATCGCGACCATATCAGCACGTCCTACGTCGATCGCCAGAACCTCACGATGCGGATGCACATGCGCCGCTTCACGCGGCTTACCAATGCCCACAGCAAGAAGCTGGCGAACCACCACCACATGATCGCGCTCTATTTCATGTTCTACAATTTCGTGCGGATCAATCAGGCCGTGAAAATGCCCCCAGCTATGGCGGCGGGGATTGAGACGCGGCTTTGGGAAATGGAGGACCTGGCGGCAATGATCGAAGCGTATCACCGTCCGACCCCGACCTTCACCGTTCACATGATGAAGGACGGCAGCGAGTACTATGTGCTTATGAACCCTAACGCCTATGCGCCCATGCTTCACATCGAGGGCTTTGCCAGCGAGGCGGAGGCGCAAACCTGGGTCGCGAATGAGTCAAAAGCTTGGTTCGCTAAATTGGCGGATGCCCAGGCAAGGATGTGAGACAGTGCCCATCGATGCCATCGCTCTCCCCTTCGATTTCGAATAGGCTAACATACAACGAGGGGAGGCGGCGATGAGGCTCAAGGACAAAGTCGCGGTGATCTGCGGCGCGAGCGACGAGTTCGCGCAGGCCATCGCGCTGGGCTATGCGCGCGAGGGCGCGAAGCTCTATCTCCAGGATTTCGCCGATGCGGAAAAGCGCCTGGCGCGGGTCGAGGCCGAGGTGCGCAAGGCGACGCCGCACGTGGCCTCGGGCCTCTTCGATATCGCCCGGGCCGAGCCGGTGGCGGCGATGACCAGGGACATCATGGCCCGCCACGGCCAGATCGACATCCTGGTCAACGCCAGCTCGGGCGGCTGGCACGGCATGCTGTTCGACGCCAAGGAAGGCGACTGGGACAAGGCCATCGACCGCGGCCTCAAGGCCTATTTCCTGACCTCGCAGGCGATCGGCAAGGAGATGGCGCGGCGCGGCAGCGGCAAGATCATCAACATCACCTCGATCGTGGGCAAGCTCGGCTCGGGCGGCGCCATCGTGTGGGGCGCGGCGCGCGGCGGGGTCGACGCGATGACGGCGGCGCTGGCGCAGGGCCTCGGCCAATACGGCATCAATGTCGTGGCCTTGGCGCGCGGCGCGTCCGACATGACGCCCTATCCGGCGGAGGCCAAGGCCGAGCGCTTGAGGCGCCTGCCGTTTGGACGGCTGGGGAACGCCGAGGACATCGTCGGCCCGGCGATCTTCCTCGCCACCGAGGAGGCGCGCTGGATCGCCGGCTCGGTCATCTATTGCGACGGCGGCTATGTCACCGCCGCCGCCACCGACGCCGAGCACCGCGTCACCGAAGTGCCCTATCGCGGCCCCTGAGACGAGACGGAGACGTAGCCATGTATCGCGCGACCGACGGGATCGTTCTTCCCACCACCATCATCGGCTCGCTGCCGCGCCCGCAATGGTACAGCGAGAATCTCGGCGGGCGCAGCTTCGTCGAGGCGATGATCAACGCCCGCTTCCGCGAGCAATATACCGACGCGGTGTCGTGCTTCCTGCGCGACCAGGAGTTGGCCGGGCTCGACATCGTCACCGACGGCGATGCGCGCTTCGACACCGAGGTCGCCGGCTATAGCTGGTTCTCCTATGCCCTGACGCGGATGGGCGGCGTCACGATGGAGAAGGCCTATGACCGGCCGGTGGTGTTCGGCAAGCTGCCCTACCCGCGCGGCCACATCCTCAACGAGGGCATGGAGGCGCGGGTCAATCCAACCATCGTCGCGCCGGTGACGCGCGGCGTGCTGCAATACACGCCGCTCTTCCTCACCGCCCAGCGCCTCACCACCAAGCCGGTGAAGTTCGGCACCATCACCGCCGAGCTGATCGCGCTGACCTTGCGCGACACGCACTACAAAACCCGGCGCGAGCGCATCATGGCGGTGGCGGCGGCGCTGCACGAGGAGCTGGTCGAGCTCGCCGCCGCGGGCTGCACCTGCATCCAGATGGAGGAGCCGCAGGTCCATCTGATCGGCCCGCGCGGCGGCATCGACGCCGAGCTGACGCCCGACTTCTTCGTCGAGGTGTTCAACGCCACGGTGAAGGGCCTGCGCGACAAGACCGAGATCTGGTGCCACACCTGCTGGGGCAATCCGGCGCAGCAGCGCATGTTCGCGCGGCCGCAGACCTACGAGCCGGCGCTCGAGGCCTTGAACCGCATCGATTGCGACGTGATCACCTTCGAGACCTGCGCCTCGGGCGGCATGGATCTGGCCGCCATCGGCAAGCGCATCACCGGCAAGAAGATCGCGATCGGCGTCATCGACCACCACACGCTCCAGGTCGAGACGCCGGACGACGTGGCGGCGCTCATCCGCCGCGCGCTCGAGCACATCCCGGCCGAGCGGCTGGTGATCGCGTCCGATTGCGGCATGGGGCGCGAGGGCATGAGCCGGCGCCACGCCTTCTTCAAGATGGTGGCGCTGGTGCAAGGCACCAACCTGGTGCGCCGCGAGCTGGGCGCCAAGGAAGCGCCCTGCCTCGCCGCCGACGAACGCTTCAGCCTGCTGGAGAGACGATGAGCGACATCAACCAGCAAGTGCTCCTGGCGGCGCGTCCCAACGGCGCGCCCAAGGACAGCGATTTCAAGCTCGTCGAGGCGCCCATTCCCAAACCGGGGCCGGGCGAGATGCTGCTCAGGACAATCTATCTCTCGCTCGATCCCTACATGCGGCTGCGCATGGGCGAGAAATCGCACCTGCCGGCGTTCGAGATCGGCAAGCCGCTGGCCGGCGCCACCGCGAGCCTCGTCGTCGAGTCCAACCTGCCCGACTACAAGCCCGGCGATTTCGTGGTCAGCCTGCATGGCTGGTCGACATTCGCACTGTCCGACGGCAAGGGCATGTTCGGCCGGCCGCTCGCGAAGCTCGACCCCAAACGCGCGCCGCTGTCGGCGGCGATCTGGGTCATGGGGTCGCCCGGCCTCACGGCCTACAAGGGCCTCCTCGAAATCGGCAAGCCCAAGGAGGGCTAGACCGTCGTCGTGTCGGGCGCCTCGGGCGCGGTGGGATCGCTGGTCGGCCAGATCGCCAAGCTCAAGGACTGCCGCGTCGTCGGCATCGCCGGCGGGGCGCAGAAATGCGCCTACGTCAAGGACGCGCTCGGCTTCGACGCGGCGGTCGACTACAAGGGCGGCCGGCTCGGCGAGGGCTTGCGCGAGGCCTGCCCCAAGGGCATCGACATCTATTTCGAGAATGTGGGCGGCGACGTGCTGGAGGCAGTGCTGCCGCTGCTCAATATGTTTGCGCGCATTCCGGTGTGCGGCCATGTCGCCGAATACAATGTGGTCGAGCACAAGGTCGGGCCCGACAAGATGCCGGCGCTGTTCCTGGCGATCCTGGGCAAGCGCCTCATGTTCCGCGGCTTCGTGGTGTCGGACTTCATGCACGACATGCAGGATTTCGTGCGCGACATGGGCGGCTGGCTGGCGGCGGGGAAAATCCATTTCCGCGAGGAGATCAGCGACGGGCTCGAAGGCGCGCCCCGCGCCTTGATGCGCATGCTGCGGGCGGAGAATTTCGGCAAGCCCCTGGTGCGAGTCACGCCCGACCCGACCAAGGGGTGAGCGCTATTTCGCCGGCGGAAACCCGTAACACTCGGCCGCGTTGTCGGCGAAGATGCGGTTGCGGGTGCGCTCGTCAGGGACCCAATCGAGCATGATGTCGACCAGGTCGCCGTCGTTCGGCATGGGCTTGAAATATTGCGGATGCGGCCAGTCCGAGCACCACACCATGCGCTCGGGCGCATGCTCGACCAGCTTGCGCACCAGGGGCGTCGTATCCGAGAAGGGAAAAGTCTCCTGCGCCGAGAAGCGCGGATTGAGCTTGACCCAGCAGCGGCCGGTATCGAGGCATTGCAGCACGAACTTGAACTCGGGGCTGTCGATGCCCTTGTCGGTCGGCACGTGGCCGACATGCTCGATGACGAAGCGGCCGGGCGAGGCGAGGATCGCCGCGCGCCGCTCGGGCATGATGCCGAGATAATTGGCCGACCAGCCATGCTCGTGCACGCGCCGCACCAGGCGCTCGTCGAGCACGGGATCGAGCCGATGGGCGAAGCGCGCGCCGACGACGCCCGCCTTGGTCAGGATCTCGAGCTCGCGGTCGGTGACGTTGGTCCACGGCGAAATGACCGCGCGCAGCCGGTCGGGAAAACGCGACAGGCCGTGGAGCACGATCTCGTAATTATGGCCGTACATCATCGAATTGACGAGCACGCCGCGGCTGAGCCCCATTGCCCCTTGCATCACCAGCCAGTCGTCGGCGGTGGTGTCCTCGAACTCGAGATGGCTGAAGACGTGCTTGGGCTTGAGCGGGAACTGCTCTTGCGGCCCGATGAAATGGAAATGCGTGTCGCACGCGCCGGGCGGCAGGTTGATCTTGGGCTTGCGGTATTTGCGGTCGATGGGCGGCGACAGCGGGCGGTCCATGTCCTCTCCCCCGGTCAATGGGTGGTCATTTTGTGTCGAGCGCGGCGCGGACGCGCGCCACGACGGGCTCGGGCGAGGCGTACATCGCCTTGAGCGTCGCGTCGATCTCCGCGCCCGATGCCGCGTCGATATCGAGCAGCGACTTTTCCGCGTCGGCGCGGAACTCCTTGTCGGCCGCCATTTTCGCAAACGCCTCGCGCAGCGCCGCCATACGCTCGGGCGGCGTGTCCGGCGGCGCGGCGAAAGGCCGCGCCAGCGTCAGGTTCGACAGCACCAGCCGCCAGGCCTGACGGTCGCTCTCATCCTTCACGACATCCATGATCCAGGGCACCGCGCCCATGTCGGGATCGCGCTTGGCGCCGAGCTGGAGCAAGACATCGACCAGATGCTGCTCTATCCATTGCGGCTTGGTGCGCTTCATGCCGGCCCAGTACCAGCCGACGAAGGCGGGGATCTCGCCGCGCTCCATCGCCAGCGTGATCTCGGCCGAGCCCGAATAGCCGGCGATGGCCACGAATTTGGTGCCGAGCATGCTGTTCAGGAGATTGGCATAGGCGCGCTCGCTCACCGATCCGCCCGACGAGCCGAACTTGATCTCCTTGCCGCGCGCGTCGGCGATGGTCCTGACCTGCGCGGTGTGCCACACGATGACCATCGGCGTGAATTGATCGAGGCTGCCGACCCAGCCGAAGCGCAGCGGGTCGTAGAGCACGCCCTCGGCGTTCTTGCCGTAAAGCAGCGGGTCGAGAATGATCGGCGCCTGGAACTCGGCCAGCACGGTGCCGTCCTTGCGCGCCTTGTTGAAGAGGAAATTCGCCGCCGCGCGCGAGCTGGCGCCGGGCATGTTGACGACCACGGCGTCGGGATTGCCGGGCATGAAGCGCACGAGATGGCGCGCGAGGAGCCGCCCATAGGCGTCGTAGCCTCCGCCCGCACCCGAGCCGACATAGACCGTGATGGTGCGGCCGCGATAGAAATCGGCGACATCATCGGCGCGCGCGGCGGCGGCGCCGACGAAGAGCGCAAGCGCGACGGCAAGGGAGCGCGCGAGGAGAGCGGCGGGACCCATCAATCGCCCCACACGGCGCGCGCCACCTCGACCACGCGGGCGAGCTTGGCGCGCTGCATGTCGTAGGCGCCCGCGTCGGCCGCGCGGGCGGAGGTCGAGAATCCGCAATGGGGCGAGAGCCCGAGCTGCATGATGTTGGCGTAGTGGCTCGCCTCCTCGATCCTGCGCTTGAGCTCGTCGGCGGATTCGAGCGTCATCGACTTCGCGGTGACGAGACCGAGGACGACGCGCTTGTCCTTGGGCAGATGTCGCAGCGGCTCGAACGAGCCGGCGCGCGGCCCGTCCCATTCCAGGAGATATGCCGCGATCGCGAGCCGGTTGAACATCGCGTCGGTGATCGGCTCGTAACTCGCGACCGCCTGCCAGCTCGGGTCCTGGCTGCGGCAGACATGGATCGCGATTTTCATCTCCTTGGGCGCGGCTTCCACCACCGCGTTGATCACGTCGACATAGATGCGCAGCAGGTCCTGCCAATCGTCGCCGCGCTCGCGCAGCAATTCGCGTGCGCGGGCATCGCCGAGCTTGACGAGCGCGGTCTCGTCGATCTGCAGATAGGTGCAGCCCGCATCGCCGAGCGCGCGCATCTCGCAGCGATAGGCCTCGACCAGGTCGGACCAGAAAGTGTCGAGGTTGGGATAAACGTCGCGCGCGATGTGCTCGCGGCCGGTGCGGTAGTGGATATAGGCGGGACCG
The DNA here is from genome assembly GCA_035604615.1 of Allostellaceae bacterium. Classification (GTDB taxonomy): domain Bacteria; phylum Pseudomonadota; class Alphaproteobacteria; order ATCC43930; family CGMCC-115725; genus DATJLY01. The sequence goes on from DATNID010000074.1 coordinate 173,030, forward strand.
GGCAGGGTGATCTTGGGCGTGCGGCGCGTCACCGATTTGAGGAACGCGAAATCGCGCGCGTTGCCCGCGCCCTGCCACTCGATCTTGGCCACCACCTGCGGAATGCGGCGCGCCATGCGGTGACCGTGGGTCGAGGATTTGCGCCAGCCCTCGTCCTCGGTGGTGGCGATGGCGATGCCCGAGATGCCCGAGGTGGTGAAGCTGTCGGAATAGGTGTGGCGGCGGAATTCGCCGTCGGTCACCGCCTCGAGCCCGACCTCCTCCTGGAGCGCCACGGCGCCCCGGATCGCCTCGTCCTCTGCGGCACGGAGCGCTTCACGATCGATCGTTCCCGCCTCGAACGCGTCGCGCGCAGCGAGCAGCGCGGGCGGGCGCAGCAGGCTGCCGATATGCTCGGCGCGGAACGAAGGACCCGGTGCTATCGTTGTCATCGGTGTCGCTCCTCTGGCCGCGGCCCTGGGGCGCATTATTCGCCGCCGCCCCGCCGCGCGCAACGCCGGGCGGAGCCCCGGAATTCGTGCCCGAAATTCGTGATTGGCGCTGGCGGTCCCGGTTCTCTAAAATCGGGGCAACAGGATGAATTGACGGTGGAGGCCCGCGATGGGTGAAATTCTCGGTCTCGGCGTAACGCATTCGCCGCTGTTCCCGCAGCCGGCCGAAAAGATGGCGTTCCTGCTGCAGCACCGGCTGAACGATCCCGACATTCCGGACTCGGCCAAGGACCAGAGCAAGTGGCCCGACGCGATGCGCGCCGAGTGGAGCAACGATCATGGCGCCGCCGCCGGCGAGAAGCATCGCCAGGACATGATCGTGGGCCTGCGCAAGGCGCGCCAGCGGCTCGACGAGTTCAAGCCCGACTTCATCGTCATGTGGGGCGACGACCAGTACGAGAACTTCAAGGAAGACGTGATTCCGCCGTTCTCGATCCTAGCCTACGAGCAGGTGGTGGCGCGGCCGTGGGCGCCCTCCTCGCGCGATCCGTCGTCAGCCAAGGGCAAGCCCAATGTGTGGGGCGAGGGTCCCGATTTCGAAATGACCATCAAGTGCCATCGCGAGGGCGCGAAATACATCGTCGAGCGCCTGCTCGAGGAGGAATTCGACGTCGCCTACGCCTATGAGCCCTTGCATCACAAGAGCCTGTCGCACGCCTTCCTCAACGCCATCCTGTTCCTCGATTACGACCGCCGGGGCTTTCCGCACCGCGTCGTGCCGATGCCGATCAACTGCTATGGCCGCGAAGTGATCGGCTATCGCGGCTTCGCCGACAGTCTCGGCCACAAGCCGCCGCCCGATCCGCCCTCGCCCTCGCCGCGCCGCTGCTTCAATCTCGGTGCCGCGGTGGCGCGCATCTGCCGCGACAGCCCCTATCGCGTCGCGCTGATGGCGTCGTCGAGCTGGTCGCATTCGTTCCTGACCAAGAAGACCTGGCGCATGGTGCCGGACATCGAGACGGACACGCGGCTCTACAAGGCGATGCTCGACGGCGACTACGACTACTGGCGCGGCTTTACGCTGGCGCAGGTCGAGGATGCCGGCGGGCACGAGACGCTCAACTGGTTCACCCTGATGGGCGCCATGAAGGAGCTGAAGCAACGCTGCGTGTGGTCGGATTTCCTGCCGACCTATATCTTCAATGCGACCAAGGTGACGGCGATCTTCGCCTGAGCCGCGATATCCGGTACGGCCGGCGCGCATCCCGCGCGTCGGCCCGGCGCCTCGGGCATTCTCTTAGCTGCGTGTGGCGATTCGGATGGTGTCTTCACGGCCCGGCCGAGGGGAGAGCATCTCATGAGCCTCAGTGACGAAGCCCAATCGCGCGACGACGGGGCCGGACCGCACCGGTCCTGGTCGCTCGCCGACATTCCCTACGAGCGGCTCGATCGGCCGCTGGTGCGCGACGACCGGCGCCTCTTCGAACTCGTCGCCGCCGCCTCGTTTATCGAGATCACGTCCGAGATCTACACGCGCAACCTGGTGGAATTCTGCGGCGGCGACGACGAGGTGGTCGAATGGCTCGATCAGGGCTGGCGCCACGAGGAGATGCAGCACGGCGCCGCGCTCCGGCGCTATGTCGAGACCGCATGGCCGGAATTCGACTGGGAAGAGGCCTATCGCGGCTTCCTCGAGGAGTATATGCAGTTCTGCTCGGTCGACCTCTACGAGAAAACGCGGGCGCTCGAGATGGTGGCGCGCTGCGTCGTCGAGACCGGCACCGCGACCTTCTATCGCATGCTCTCCGACGCCTCGCCCGAGCCGGTGCTGCGCCGGCTCGCCGCGTTCATCAGCCGCGACGAGGTCGATCACTACAAGCATTTCTACCGCTATTTCCGGCTCTATGCCGAGCGCGAGAAGCCGGGCCGGGCCGCGGTGTTGCGAACGCTCGTCGCGCGTACCAACGAGGTCGACGCCGAGGACGCGGCGATCGCATTCAAGCACGTGCGCCTGGCGGCAAGCCCGGGCGCGGAATTCCGCGCCGAGGACTATGTCGCCTTCCGCCACGGCGTGCGCGTGTTGGCGCTGCCGCACTACCGCTTCGACATGGCGGTGAAGATGCTGCTTCGGCCGCTCGATCTCGGCGCCCTCGCCTCGCGCGTGGTGGTGCCGCTCGGCACCGCGATGGCGCGGCGCTTCCTCTTCGCCTGAGCGCCCCTCACTTGTCCTTGAGCGAGTGGTAGACGACGCGGATGAAATTGCTGCTCTGCTGCGGCGTGACGCCGAGCTTGGCGTCATAATCGGCGAACGGCTTGGCCGCCTGCACTTCATCCTCGGTCTTGCCGGCCTTGACCAGCTTCGCCATCCGGTCGCGCGCCGCCACCAGCATGGCGCGGTACTGCGCGACCGCCGCCTTGTCCGAGAGGGGGCCGTGGCCGGGCACGAACTTGGTCTGGTCGTTCGCGAGCTTCAGATAGATGTCGGTCGCGGCGATCATGCCCTTGATGTTGCCGCCGTTCATGTAATCGATGTTGGGATAGCGGCCCATATTCACTGTGTCGCCGGTCGCGATCACGTTGGCGTCCTTGAACCAGACATAGGTGTCGCCGTCGGTGTGCGCGTTGGCGACGTGATGGAGCGACGCGGTGCGGCCCTTGAGGGTCAGAACCATGGCGCTGGTGTAGGTCCTGGCGGGAAGCGCGCCGGCGGGCGCGGGCTGGCCCTTTTCGGCCTTACCGTTGACCGAGCCGTCGGCCAGGCGCTTCTTCACGTTGACATGCGCCACCACGATCACGCCGTCCGCGGCGAAGGGCACGTTGCCGCCGGTGTGGTCGCCGTGATAGTGGGTGTTGACGAGATAGCGGATCGGCGCGCTGGTGAGCGCCGCGATCGCCGCCTTGATCTTGTCGTGCATCGGCGCGAACTCGCCGTCGACGATGATGACGCCGTCGGCCGCCACCGCGACCGTGGTGTTGCCGCCCGCGCCCTCGAGCATGTAGGTGTTGTGGCCGAGATCGGTGGTCTTGATCTGAACCTTCGAGAAATCTTGCTGCTGCTGCGCCAGTCCCGGCGCGGCCCAAAGCGCGAGCGCGGCCGCGGCCGCCAATGCAATGCGAATCATGGCTCCCCTCCCCTCGTTGGCGGCGGCATCATCGCCGCTGCCGTGGCCGTTGGCAATGCGGCGCGCGCGGCGCTCTCGCGCCACAGGATGTAGAGGCCGGACGCGACCATCACCGCCGCGCCGACGACGAGGCCGGGCGTCGGCACGTCGCCCCACACCACGAACCCCACGATCGTCGCCCATACCAGCGAGAGATAGTTGAACGGCACCACCGCCGAGGCCGGCGCCAGATGGAGCGACTTGGTCCACCAGTATTGCGCCACGCCGTTGACCATGCCGGCGCAGGCGAGGAACGAGAAGTCGGTCCAGCCGGGGAGCGCGAACCCGAACGGCAGCAGCATCGCGGTGAAGAGCGTGAGCAGCATCAACTGATAGACCAGCAGCGTCTCGGGCGATTCGGTGACGCTCATGCGGCGGATCGCGATCGCGACGCTCGAGATCAGCACCGCATTGGCGAGCGCGAAGAATGCCCCCACGTTCCACGCCGCCTGGCCGGGGTCGGTCACCAGCAGCACGCCGACGAACCCGAGCGCCGGCGCGGTCCAGCGATGGCCCCCGACCTTCTCCTTCAGCACCACCACGGAGAGGAGCGTGGTGAATAGCGGCGCCGAGAAGCTGACCGCGACCGCGCCGGCAAGCGGCATGAGCTTGAAGGCGATGAAGATCGCCGTCATCGAGAAGAGCTGCGACAGCGCCCGCTTGACGTGGTCGAACGGCCGCGAGGTCCAAAACACCGCGAGCCCGCGGCGCGGCAGCACGATCAGGAAGCACGGAATGAGCGCGAACGCCGAGCGGAAGAACGCGACCTCGCCCACCGGGTAGAGCGCTACTTCCCACTTGATGAGCGCGTTGACGCCGGCGAACCCTACCGTCGAGGCGACCATGTAGGCGATGCCGCGAAGGGTTGAGTCGTGCTGCGGCGGCAAAACCCCTGTCCTGAAGCCTGGAGCTGATTTCGAGTAGCTATCACATATCCGGGATCGGAAACGCCCCATTTTTTAGCGCGGCGGATGCGGAGGATGCGCGGAGGACGCGGAGCAGTAACTGAAATCCTCCGCCTCCACTGCGCCCACTGCGCTAAATTTTTAAACCATACACCCAGCCCCAAAACGAACGCCGCCGCTTCCCGCCCGCGAACGGGAGAGAAGCGGCGGCGATTGGAAGACCCGGCCTACTGCGCGGCGACCGCGAACCGGCTGGTGACGCGGGCGATGGCGCGGGCGGCGTTGCCGCCGCGAATCAGGTCCTTCTCGGCGTCGCTGATGCGCGCCTCGTTGATCGCCTTCTGGGTCCAGTCCATGCCGAAATGGGTTCCGTCGGAGCCGAACACGATCTTGTCGGCGCCGTAAACCCCGACCGCCATCTCGATCGAGCGCGGCCCGAGCGAGTTGCAGTCGCAGATGAAATGTCCCTCGCGGAAGCGCTTGGACGGCAGCGTCTGGCCCGGATCGTCGACCATCGCGCGGTGATCCATGCGCTCCACCTCGAACGGGATGTTGCCGCCGAGATTGTGCGTCATCATCGTCACGTTCGGGTACTTCTTGATGAAGTCGGTGAGGCAGAAGGTCATCATGCTCGACGAGATGCGCGCCTGCATGTCGAGCGTGCCGATCCGGAGCCGCCGGTTGTCGGAGAGATCGGGCTGCGGCGCCTCGGGGTCGTTGGGAAGCCGGCCGTAATGCGCCAGGATCACGGCGCGGCGCCGGTCGGCGGCCTCGAGCAGCGGCGCGAACTTCTCCGCCCGCTTGGCGCTGAGGAACGCATCGCCCGGGATGATGCAGCCGATGATGCCGGGCAGCGACATGGCGCGCTCGAACTCGGCGGTCGCGGCCTCGACCGAGCCGACCGGGATGGCCGCGAACGCGGTCAGGCGGTCGGGATATTTGACGCAGGCGGCCGAGATCGCGTCGTTATAGGCGCGGCACAGCGGCACCGAATCCTCGAGCGGCAGGGACGAGATGTCCTGCATCTGGTTCGACAGCACCGCATGGGTGACGCCGTTCTTGTCCATCTCCTCGAGCCGCTTCTCGACGCTGTCGAAGCCCTCGGTCATGGCCGCGTGGCTATTGAGCAGCGAGTTCATGTACTCCTTGCCGTCGGCCTCGCGCTTCATCATGGGCGGCTTGGTGCGCGCGCGGAGCGCGTCGGCGAGGCCCTTCGGGATGATGTGGGAATGCATGTCGATGGTCATCGTCATGGCGCGTCACGGCCCGAGGGCCGCCCTCTCCTCAGTTGATCGCGAAATGCTACTGGACTCCGGGGCCTGGCGCAATCGGGTCGCTATTTCCGGGCCGAGTCCAGCGCCGGGAGCTGCGTGCGGTCCCAGCCGCCGCCCAGCGCTTGGACCAGGGTCGACGACGCCACCAGCCGGCTCTGCTCGATGGTTAACGCGGTCTGCTCGGCCGCCAGCGCCGTGGTCTGGGCCACCACCACGTTGGTGTAGGACACCGTGCCCGCCTGGTACTGGTTCAGGGTGAGCTGGACCGAGCGGCGGGCCGATTCGAGCGCCAGATGCTGTGCGTCGGCCTGCTGCTCCAGGATGCGCAGGCTCGCGAGCTGGTCCTCGACCTGCTGGAATGCGGCCAGGACGGTCTCGCGATAGTTGGCGACGGTCGCGTCATAGGCCGCGCGCGCGGCCGCGACCTGGGCGCCGCGCAGGCCGGCATCGAAGATCGTCTCCGAGGCCTGCGCGCCGATGGCCCAGGCGGCGTTCGACGCCGCCAGCAGGTTGCCGAGCGCGGTGCTGGCGAAGCCGAGCGATGCGCTCAAGGTGATGTCGGGATAATAGGCCGCCTCGGCGACCCCGATCTGCGCGTTCGCCGCCTGCATGGCGCGCTCGGCGGCGGCGATATCGGGACGGCGCTCGAGCAGCTCCGACGGCACGCCCGCGGGGATCACCGGCACAGTACCTGCGAGATTGGTGCGCGCGATGGTGAGCTCGGCCGGCGGCTTGCCGGTCAGCACCGCGATGGCATGCTCGAAGATCGCGCGCTGGACGCCCAGGCCGATCAATTGCTGCTGCGCGTTCTGGAGCTGGGTCTGGGCCGTGACCACGTCGGTCTCGGCGGCGAAGCCGGCCTGGAACTGGTTGCGGGTGATGTCGAGCGTCTGCTGGTAGGCGGTGACGGTCGCCTCGAGCACGCGGGCCTGCTCGTCGGCGATGCGGAGCACGAAATAGTCGCTCGCCAGCGCCCCTTGCGCCGAAAGCCGCGCCGCGGCGAGGTCGGCGGCCGAGGCCTGGGCATTGGCGACGTCGCTTTCGACGGTGCGGCGGATGCGGCCCCAGATATCGGGAACCCAGCTCGCCGCCGGGGTCACGCCGAACTGGTTCTGGATCAATCGGCTGCCGGTGCCGCCGCGCGCCGTGGTGGTCGGGACGCCGGTACGCTGCGCCGAGGCGCCGACGGTCGCCGTGGGAAAGAATCCCGCCTGCGCTTCGGCGACGAGGGCGGTGGCCTGGCGAAAAGCGGCCTCGCTCGCCTTCAGGGTCTGGTTCGAGATCTCGACCTGCTGCTCGAGCCCTTCGAGCACCGGATCGTCGTAGATCGACCACCACGCGCCGCCGCTCGCGGCTTCGCGCGGGGCGGCGGGCTTCCAGCCGTCGAGCTCCTTGAACGCGGCCGGCGCGGGCGCCGTAGGCCGCTGGTAGTCGGGCCCGACGGTGCAGCCGGCGAGCACGGCCGCGAGGAGAAGCGCGAGGCTTCGCATGCGAGCGCTCAATCGGCTTCGGCCGCGCCGGGGAGCCGCGACGGCCCCGACTTGCGGCCGCGCCAGCGCCGGAGCGACCAGCCGCCGAAGCGGTCGAGATAGAGATAGATCACCGGCGTGGTGTAGAGCGTCAGCACCTGGCTCACCAGGAGCCCGCCGACGATCGAGAGGCCGAGCGGCCGGCGCAGCTCGCCGCCCTCGCCGAACCCCAGCGCCAGCGGCAGCGCGCCCAGAAGCGCCGCCATGGTCGTCATCATGATCGGGCGAAAGCGCAGCAGACAGGCCTCGAAGATCGCCTCGCGCGCGGCCAGGCTTTGGTTGCGCTGCGCGTCGATCGCGAAGTCGATCATCATGATGGCGTTCTTCTTGACGATGCCGATCAGCAGGATGACGCCGATGAGGGCGATCAGGGTGAAGTCCGTTCCGGTCACCATCAGCGCCAGCACCGCGCCGACGCCGGCCGAGGGCAGGGTCGAGAGGATGGTGAGCGGATGGACGAAGCTCTCGTACAGCATGCCCAGCACGATGTAGACGGCGATGATCGCCGCGGCGATGAGATAGGGCTCGTTGGCGAGCGATTGCTCGAACACCCGCGCCGTCCCTTGGAAGGTGCCGTGAATGGTGGCCGGCACGCCGATCCGGTTCATCGCCGCGTTGATCGCCGTCGTCGCATCGCTCAGCGACTTGTCTGGCGCGAGGTTGAACGAGATCGTACTGGCGACGAACAGCCCCTGGTGGCTGACGTTCAAGGGCGTGCTGCCGGGCTGGTAGTGGCTGATCGCGGCCAGGGGCACCATGGTCTCGGCGCGGGCGCTGACGGCGGAGCCGGTCGAGGCGCTGCCATGGCCGGTTTGCGAGATCGCGTTGGTCGATTGGTTGCGCGCCTGGTCGGCGGCGATCGACGCGGCGGCGGTCTGGGTCTTGCCCGTGACCGTCCCGGCGACGGCGTTCGAGGACTGCACGCCGCCCACCGCGCCGCCCGAGGTGCTGATATAGATGTCCTTGAGCGTGTCCGGGCTCTGCCAGAAGCGCGGCGCGACCTCCATCACGACGTGATACTGGTTGAGCGCGTTGTAGATGGTCGAGACCTGGCGCTGCCCGAACGCGTCGTAGAGCGTGTTGTCGATCGCGCTGGCGCTGATGCCGAGCCGCGACGCGGTGGCGCGGTCGATCACCAGGTCGCTCTCGAGCCCCTTCGTCTGCTGGTCCGAGTTCACGTCGCGCAGCTCCGGGAGCGGCTGCAGCGCGGCCAGGATCTTGGGCGACCAGTTATAGACGTCCTGCAGGTCGTCGCCCTGGATCGTGTACTGGTACTGCGCCGCGCTGGCGCGGCCGCCGACGCGGAAATCCTGCACCGCCTGGAGGAAGAGCGAGGCGCCCGGCACGACCGAGAGATCGCCGCGCAAGCGGCCGATCACTTGGTCGGCCGAGATCTTGCGCTGGGCCAAGGGCTTCAGCGAGATGAACACGAACCCGTTGTTGGACGCGCCGCCGCCGCCGGTGAAGCCGACGATGTTGTCCACCGCCGGGTCCTTGCGCACGATGCCGATGAACTGCGCCATCTTCTGCTGCATGAGCTGGAACGAGATGCTCTGGTCGGCCTGGATGCCGCCGACGAGGCGCCCCGTGTCCTGCTGCGGGAAGAAGCCCTTGGGCACCGCGACATAGAGATAGACATTGAGCGCGACGGTCGCGACGAAGACGAGGAACACCGAGAAGGGAGCGGCCAGCGCCCAGCGCAGCGTGCGCTCGTAGCCGCCGAGGAGCATCGTGAAGGACCGGCCGATGCCGGCGAGGAACCGCCCCTCCCCGGCGGCGGCGCCCGCCTTGAGGATGCGCGCGCACATCATCGGCGTCGTCGTCAGCGACACGGCGAGCGAGACCAGCACCGCGACCGACAGCGTGACGCCGAACTCCTGGAAGATGCGGCCCACGATCCCGCCCATCAGGATGATCGGGATGAAGACCGCGACCAGGGACAGGCTCATCGACAGCACGGTGAACCCCACCTCGCGCGCGCCTCGGAGCGCCGCCGCGAAGGGGGTCAAGCCGGCCTCGATGTGGCGGGTGATGTTCTCGAGCACGACGATCGCGTCGTCGACCACAAAGCCCGTCGCCACCGTCAAGGCCATGAGCGACAGGTTGTCGATGCTGAAATTCAGGAGGTACATGACGCCGAACGTGGCGATGAGCGACACCGGCACCGCGATGCCCGGAATGAGCGTCGCGCGCGCGCTCCGCAGGAACAGGAACACCACCATGATGACGAGGCAGCCGGCGATGACAAGCGTTTGCTCAACGTCGTTGAGCGAGGCGCGGATGGTGGTCGAGCGGTCGACCGCGACGGCGATGTCGATCGCCGGCGAGATCGAGGCCTGGAGCTCGGGAATGAGCGCCACCACGCGGTCGACCGTGTCGATGATGTTGGCGTTGGGTGCGCGGTAGATGATCACCAGGATCGCGGGCTTGCCGTTGGCCTGGCCGGCGTTGCGGATGTTCTCGACCGAGTCGGTCACCTCGGCCAGGTCGGCGAGGCGGACCGGGCCGCCGTCGCGGTATGCCACCACGAGATTGCGGTAATCGTCGGCCACGCGGCCCTGGTCGTTGTCGTAGATCTGGTAATGGCGCTCGCCCTCCTCGACCGCGCCCTTGGGGCTGTGCGCGTTGGCGGCCGTGAGCGCGGCGCGGATGTCCTCGAGCCCGATGCCGTACTTGAAGAGCGCATCGGGATTGAGCTCGACCCTGACCGCGGGGAGCGCGCCGCCGCCGATATCGACCTCGCCGACGCCTTCGACCTGGGAGAATTTCTGCTCCAGCACGGTGGTGGCGGCGTCGTAGACCTGGCCGCGGCTCAGCGTGTCGGAGGTGAGCGCGAGGATCAGGATCGGCGCGTCGGCGGAGTTGACCTTGCGGTAGGTGGGGTTGCTGCGCAGGCTCGAGGGGAGGTCGGCGCGGGCGGCGTTGATCGCGGCCTGCACGTCGCGCGCGGCGCCGTCGATGTTGCGGTCGAGGCCGAACTGGAGCGTGATGCGGGAGGTGCCGGTGCCGCTGTTCGAGGTCATCTCGGTGACGTCGGCGATGGTGCCGAGATGGCGCTCCAAGGGCGTCGCGACGCTCGACGACATGACCTCGGGGCTCGCCCCCGGCATGCTCGCCTGGACCGAGATGGTCGGCATGTCGACCTGCGGCAGCGGCGAGACAGGGAGCTGGAAGAACGCAACCGCGCCGGCCAATGCGACGCCCAAGGTCAGGAGCGTCGTCGCCACCGGGCGGGTGATGAAGGGCGCGGAGAAATTCACGGCGCCGCGCCCTCGCTCTCGCCGGCGCCGCGCACGCCGCCTTCGGCGCCGAAGCGCGTGGCCAGCCGGTCGAAGGCGAGATAGATCACCGGCGTCGTGAACAAGGTCAGCATCTGGCTGACGATGAGGCCGCCGACGATGGTGAGGCCCAGCGGATGGCGCAGCTCGGAGCCGGTGCCGGTGCCGACCATCAGCGGCAGCGCGCCGAGGATCGCCGCCATCGTCGTCATCAGGATCGGCCGGAAGCGCAGCAGCGAGGCCTGGAAGATCGCGTCGCGCGCGCTCTTGCCCTCGTTGCGCTGCGCGTCCACCGCGAAGTCGATCATCATGATCGCGTTCTTCTTGACGATGCCGATGAGAAGCACGATGCCGATGATGGCGATGACGGTGAGCTCGTCGCCGGCGAGGATGAGCGCCAAGAGCGCGCCGATGCCGGCGGACGGGAGGGTCGACAGGATCGTCACCGGATGGACGAAGCTCTCATAGAGGACGCCCAGCACGATATAGACGGTGACGACCGCGGCCAGGATCAGGAACAGCTCGTTCGAGAGCGAGGATTCGAACGCGCTCGCCGCGCCCTGGAAGTTGAGCACGATGCTCTTGGGCAGGCCGATCGCGGACGCCGCGGCGCGGATCGCGGTGACGGCCTCGCCGAGCGAGGCGCCGGTTCCGAGATTGAACGACACGGTCGCAGCCGGGAATTGTCCCAGGTGGTCGATGAGCAGCGGCGCCGTCTCCTCGTGGACCTTGGCGATCACGGAGAGGGGCACCTGTCCGCTCCCGGTCGCGGACGGCAGGTAGATCTGCGACAGGTCGCGCACCGACGTTTGCAGCGCCGGATCGTTCTCGAGGATGACACGATACTGGTTCGACTGGGTGAAGATGGTCGAGACGATGCGCTGGCCGAAAGCGTCATAGAGCGCGTTGTCGACCGTCGCCGGCGTGATGCCGAACCGTCCGGCGGTGTCGCGGTCGATGGTGATGTAGGCGCTGAGGCCGTTCTGCGCCATGTCGCTCGCGACATCGCCGACCTGCGGCGTGGCGTTGAGCCGGTCGACCAGCTTCGGAACCCATTGCGCGAGCTGAACCGGATCGGCGCTCTCGAGGATGAGCTGGTACTCGGTGCGGCTTACGGTGGTGTCGATCGTCAGGTCCTGCACCGGCTGCATGTAGAGTGCGATCCCGGCGACGTTCTGCGTCTCCTCCTGGAGCCGTGCGATGATCGCGCTGACGTCCGCCGAGCGGCTGTCCTTGGGTTTGAGGTTGATGAGCAGGCGGCCGCTGTTGAGCGTCATGTTGGAGCCGTCGACGCCGATGAAAGAGGACAGGCTGACAACGTCGGAATCCTTGAGGATGGCGGCGGCCAGCGCCTCCTGCCGCTCCGCCATGGCGCCGTAGGAGATGCTCTGCGCCGCCTCGGAAATGCCCTGGACGAGGCCGGTGTCCTGGACCGGGAAGAAGCCCTTGGGGATGACGAGATAGAGCGCCGCGGTGAGCGCCAAGGTCGCGACCGCGACGATGAGCGTCAGGACCTGATGATCCAGCACCCGTTCGAGCCCGCGCCCGTAGAGCGCGATGAGCGCGTCGAACCGCTCGCGGCTCCAGCGCTGGACCCGCGATTCCCTGGTCTCGGCCGGGGGCCGCAGCAGCTTCGCGCACGCCATCGGCACGACCGTCAGCGACACCACCGCCGAGATCAGGATCGTGACCGAAAGCGTGATGGCGAATTCGCGGAACAGCCGCCCGACCACGTCGCCCATGAACAGGAGCGGGATCAGCACCGCGATCAGCGAGATGGTGAGCGAGATGATGGTGAAGCCGACCTGCGCCGAGCCCTTCAAGGCCGCCTCGAGCGGCGGATCGCCGGCCTCGATGTAGCGCGAGATGTTCTCGATCATCACGATCGCATCGTCGACCACGAAACCCGAGGCGATGGTGAGCGCCATGAGCGACAAATTGTTGAGGCTGAATCCCAGGAGGTACATGGCGCCGAACGTGCCGACCAGCGACAGCGGCACGGACAGGCTCGGGATCAGGGTCGCACGCGCGCTGCGCAGGAAGACGAAGATCACCAGCACCACCAGCATCACGGCGAGCGACAGCTCGAACTCGACATCGTGGACCGAGGCGCGGATGGTGACGGTGCGATCGGTGAGCACTTTCACGTCGATGGCGGTGGGGAGCGCCTCCTGCAGTTGCGGCAGCAGCGCCATGATGCTGTCCACCACGGCGATGACGTTGGCGCCGGGCTGGCGCTGGACGTTGAGGATCACCGCCGGCGTCGTGTTCATCCACGCCGTCAGCCGGTTGTTCTCCGCGCTGTGCACCGCGCGCGCCACGTCGGCGAGCTTCACCGGGTTGCCGTTCTTGTAGGCGATCACCAGCCCCATGTAGGAATCCGCGTCCTGGAGCTGGTCGTTGGCGTTGATCGCGTAGGAGCGGGTCGGGCCGTCGAAGCTGCCCTTGGGCGTATCGACATTGGCGTTGGAGATGGTGGTGCGCAGATCGTCGATGTTGAGCCCATAGGCGGCGAGCTTGCGCGTATCGGCCTCGATGCGGACGGCGGGGCGCTGGCCGCCATTGATGCTGACGAGCCCGACGCCGGGAAGCTGCGAGATCTTCTGCGCCAGGCGCGTGTCGGCGGCGTCCTCGACCTGCGGCAGCGGCAGGGTGTCCGAGGTCAGCGCGAGTGTGAGGATCGGCGCGTCGGCCGGATTGACCTTGGCATAGATCGGCGGCGCCGGCAGGTCGCTCGGCAGCAGATTGCCGGCGGCGTTGATCGAGGCCTGCACCTCCTGCTCGGCCACATCGAGCGAGAGGTTGAGATTGAACTGCAAGGTGATGACCGACGCGCCGGCCGAGCTGGTCGATGTCATCTGATTGAGGCCCGGCATCTCGCCGAACTGACGCTCGAGCGGCGCCGTCACCGACGAGGTCATCACGTCCGGGCTGGCGCCGGGATAGAAGGTCTGGACCTGGATCGTCGGGTAGTCGACCTCCGGCAGCGCGGAGAGCGGCAGGAACTGGAAGGCGAGCGCGCCGATCATGAGAATCGCCACCATCAGCAGCGAGGTCGCGACCGGGCGCAGGATGAAGAGGCGCGAAGGACTCATTGCAGCGGGATCACGCGCGGCACGGCGGCGGGCAGGTCGTCACTGTCCGCCCGCGGGCGGACCCGGCGCCTGTTGGGGCTGACCGCTCGCAGGCGCGCCCGGCGGCGGTTTTCCTCCCCGCCCCTGCCGCGGCGTCTTAGCCGCGGTGTCGGTGGGATCGCCGGCGCCCGATTCCTGGCGCAGACTGACCTTGGCGCCGTCGCGCAGCTTGTCCGCCCCATCGACCACGACCTTGTCGTCGGGCGAGAGGCCTTTGCTGATGGCGACGCGCTCGCCGTCCTGCGGCCCCAGCGTCACCTTCTGCATCGCGACCGTATCGTCCGGCTTGACGAGATAGACGAACGTGCCGGGCTGGCCGCGCTGCACGCCGGCGGTCGGGATCACGGTCGCGTCCTTCAACGTATCGATCAGCAGGCGCGCGTTGACGAACTGGTTGGGGAACAGCGTCTCGTCGTCATTGGCGAACTGGGCGCGCAGCTTCACCGTGCCGGTGGTCTGGTCGATGGCGCTGTCGACCGCGGCCAGCGTGCCGGTGGCGAGAAGATTGATGTTGCTGCGGTCATAGGCGGTGACAGGAAGCTGCGCGCCGTTGTGGAGGCGCTTCATCACCGCCGGCAGCTCGTCCTCGGGCAGGGTGAAGATGACCGAGATCGGCTTCAGCTTGGTGATGACGGCGATCGCCGTCGCGCTGCCCACCTGGATGTAGTTGCCGGGATCGACCTGGCGCAGGCCGATGCGGCCGTCGACCGGCGCGACGATGCGGCAATAGCCGAGATTGAGCTTGGCGTTGTCCACCAGCGCCTGGTCCAGCTTGACCGTGCCTTCGCCCTGATGGACGACGTATTCCTGGTCCTCCGCCTGCTGCTTCGCGATGGCGTTCTGGGCCGCGAGCCGCTGGTAGCGCGCGAGATCGATGCGCGCCTCGTTAAGCGCGGCCTGGTCGCGCTGCAATTGGCCGGCGTACTGGTCGAGCGCGGCCTGGTAGGGGCGCGGGTCGATCTGGGCCAGGAAATCGCCGGCCTTGACCTCCTGGCCTTCGGTGAATGCGACCGCGACGAGCTGGCCCGCGATCTGGGTCTGCACCGTCACCGTGGCGATCGGCGTCACCGTTCCGAGCGCGTTGTAGCTGATGTCGATGTCACCCTTTTGGGCGGGAGCGGCGACCACGGGCATCGGCCCGCTCAGGGCGAACCGGCCCGAAGGCGGCTTGGGCGCCGGGCGGGTGTGAATCCACCACGCCAGGGCCGCGATGAGGGCAAGGACGAGCCCGGTCCACAGCACCGGCCGTAGCGGCGAGTGCGGCTTGGCGACCGTTTTGCCCCGTGCCTCGCTGGGCTTTCGTGCCGGGTCTACGCGAAGTTCGTCCATGTCGCGCCGTGCTCGTGGATTGCGGATGCGGGCGGCCGCCGAGCGAACCGCGGCCAGCATAGCTTAAGGCGGGGTATCCCGATAGCGCCGCCCCTAGGGCTTTTATAGGCGGGCGGGGTGGGGCAAATCCCTGCCCGCCAGCGCCGCATAGATCGGTTCCGCGTCCGGCGCGAGGAGGACGCGGATCGGCTCGGGCAGGGGGCGGCGGCGGCGCTCGCCGGCAAAGAGCAGGGGCGTCGGCTCCTTGGCATCGAAGCGCGCAGCCTCGGCCATGCGGGCGATGTCCTCCGCCGCGAGCGCGAGGCCGAGGCGCGGCGCGACCTGGCTCCAGGCCGCCGCTGGAAGGTCCGCGTGATCGACCACCAGGTCCCAGTCCGGCACGGCGCCGGCGGCTTTGAGCACGGTCTCGACCGCGCGGACGCAGAATTCGTCGCGGCTGGCCGGCGCCGTACCGAGCCCGAAAATCGCCCGCCCCGCCGCCGCCAGGTCTTGCTGCGCCGCCCAGCCGGGCGGATCGGCGACCAGCGACGCCGCCACCTCGTGCGGCGCGCGCTGCAGCCAGATCAGGGCCGCGCGCGGAAAGGCGCGGCGGAACAGGTTGAGCCGGGTCACGTTCCAGCTCGACAGCTTCAAGACATAGTGGCGCTCGTCGCCGAAGCGCTGGCGCCCCAGCGCCCGCACCAGGAGGCGCAGTGCCTCCGCCTGCGCCAGAGGCGCAAGCGCGGCCGGGTCGGCCAGCAGCAGCGCGTTGACTGGCGCCGGCTCGGACACCACCAGCACGCCCGGCACCGAGCCCAGCAGCCGCGACAACAGGGTCGAGCCGCAGCGCGAGACATGGAATATCAAGGCGCAGGGATCGAGCGACGGCGCGTCGTCGAGCGCCTTGAGCGATGCGAGGTCGGTGCGCACCAGCGGCGCCGGATTGCCGCCGGCCCAGCGCTCGACGGTGTGATGGAAGAACGGGTCGGCGAAGCGCACGCCCGCGAGATCGCCCCAATCGAGCGAGGTTGCGCCGGGCTCCAGGTTCAGCGCCACCGGCGTCCAGCGCGCGAGCTCGGCGGCGGTCACGGGCATGGGCTAGAGCGGATCGTTGGCGGCGACCAGGCGGTCGTGGCCGTCGGCGGCGTAGTGCGTCTCGCCCTGGCGCAGGCGCGCGTTGTTGGCCTGGCGCAATTCGGCGTCGCCCTCGCCGTAGAGGAACGGCAGGAAGGCATAGCGCCGGCCGCGCCGAATGGGCGTCACCTCGTGCAGCGCGCCGCACGAGAACACCACCGCGCCGGCCACCGGCGCGCGGTAGGTGCGCCGCCCGAACTCGGGAAAGATCAGGTCGCAGCCGTCATAGTCGCCGTTGAGATTGATCGAGACGGCGAAGCGGCGGTGCTGCGCCCCGGCATTGACGTTGTCGCGGTGGCGGAAGAAATGCCCGCCCAGCGCGCTGTCGTAGCAGGACACGAGATAGCGGTCCATGCGCGTCGCCCGGAACTGGAAGTAGCGCTCCACCGCCGGCAGCAGGCGGCGCACGATCTGCTCGCGCAATGTCGCACGCAGCTCGGGGACGGCGATCACCAAGTCCTGCCGCCGCTTGAGGCTGTGATCGATCACGGTCGCGGTCTTGCCGTGCTGGTCGAACAGGAAGCCCGAATCTTCGCCGCCCATCTGGTCGTAGAGCCCGACCAGCAGGTCGCACAGCGCGAAATCGAACACCCGCGGCACGATGAGCGCCGGCGCGGTCAGCGTCACCCCGCACGATTCGTCGACCGAGGGCAATCCTGCGAGCAGTCCGCGCAAGGCCTCGGCATGCCCGCCTTGATGGTCCCAGGCGATGTTGGCGACGGCGCGCAGCATCGGGTCGAGCACCAAGGTCCGCGGCGCGCCCTTGGCGCCGTAGCGCTCGGCGATGGCGTCATCCGGATCGGCGATGAAGGCGAGGCCCGGCCCCGACATGCGGGCGAGATCGCCGACCGCATCGGGCGGCGCGGCGAGCACGACATAGGCGACGATGCGGTCGTCCCGATCGGGCCGTACCGCGGCCAGGATCGGCGCCAGTTCGCGCGCGGCTTGGGCGCGATCGCCGGCGCCGGCGAAAGCAAGCACCACCCAGCGGCCGGCATCGACATGAAGATCGACCGAGGCGCCGGTGACGGTTCGCGCGCCGAACCACGGCACCGGGTCGCCGAGGCGAATGGGGCTAGCGGACATTGGGCGATCCTTCCGTGCCGTTGGCGGTGAGCGCCAGCGGCGTTGCCTTGAGCTCGAGCACGCGCTCGCGCTCGGCCGAGGTGAGGGCGCGCTCGAACACGAGGCTCTGATTTTCCTTGGCGTGGGGAACCGCTGCGGCGGCCGCCTTGCCATAGAGGAAATAGGCCGCGACCGGATCGCGCTCGGTGCCGATGCCGCGGAGCGCGCACCAGGCGAGCAGCTCGATGGCGCGCGGATCACCCAGGCCGGCGGCGTGGCGCAGGATGGCGACATCGCCCGCTTCCGGCTTCTCGATTTCGATGCGGTGGGCGGCGGCGAGCACCGGATCGACAGGGGGCTTTACCTCGAGGGCCGGCGGTGGCGACGGCGCTTCGGCCACGATCGGGGCGACGATCGGCGCCGCTTGCGGCGGCTCGGGCTCGCGCGACTCGGGCGGCGGCGGATCGCGCGGCATGGGCGTCGCGTCGAAGCACACGGCGCCAGGCTTATCGAGGCACTGGAAGCGGCCTTCGAGCGTGTAGAAATCGGCGCGGGCCGGCAGCGCGACGGCGGCGCAGGCGAGCGCGGCGGCGAGATTGGCGAGGCGGATGAGGCGTTTCATGCCGGGAGAAGCGCAAGGATCGTGCCACCTGTTTTCGCCGCGGAATCCGCGCATGATCGCCCGCACGCTAGGCAAGAGCTGCCGGGCGGGCGGCACGCAGGCGGAAAAAAACGCCGATTTTGCTCGCTCAAACGCGATCGCGATGGCGAGAGGGCCGCAATTTTGCTAGGTTTATGCGGCTCCGCACGGTCGGAAAACCAACCAAAGCCCGAAAGCCAACACCGCAAAACCCACGGAAGAGAGCGACCATGGCAGTCAGCAAAGCTAGCGGCAAAGCAACGCCCACCACCGTCACCCTGAAGCACCTCGCGGCGCAGCTGGCCGAGGATCACGAGATCGCCAAGAAGCAAGCCGACGCGATCCTCAACGATCTCGTCGTTCTCGTCACCAAGCATCTGAAGAAGGGCGAGCGCATCCGCATCGCCGGCCTTGGCATCCTCCAGGTC
>DATNID010000075.1:0-57692 GCA_035604615.1 Allostellaceae bacterium
AACTTTTCCAGCGAGCGACTGATGCGGCTGCTGACGGCGCTCGGTCAGGACGTGGACATCACGGTCAAGGATAAGCCGCGCAATCGCGCGCAAGGGCGCATCCGGGTCCTCGGCGACGCGCACCCGTAAACGCCGATGCACGGTCACGAAATTTTTTTCGACGCCCGTCCTATCCCCAACTTCGCCGGAGCTCGCCCGAGCCGCCCCTGCTGCGCTGTGGAACGCCGTAACTACCTGAACCTCATAATAAATTTCCATTGACTGAAACCACCGCCGCGCCCATTTGTTGTTCTGGTTCCGAGCACGGTTGAACGAGCACAGCGATGAGGCACGATCAGCAACAGGCAAATGGGATGCGACTTGGCACATCGCCACCGCCGCAGAAATTGGAATATGCGATGACGATCCCTTTCGCGCAGCGCCTCACCTGCACGGTCGCCGAAGCGTGCGCGGCAACGGGCCTTGGCCGGACGAAACTTTACGAGCTGATCGGCGAAGGATGCCTCGACACGACCACAATCGGACGACGGCGGTTGATCCTGGTGCGCTCGCTCAGGACGCTGTTTGACGGGAAAGAGAGCTAACAAAGCATCGAAGGTCTCTCGACAGCTTGCCGCAAACACCCTCGCGCAGCGATCTTACTTGATGCGTGCCCGCATGCTCCTGTACAACATTTGGAAATGTTGTACAGGAGAGGCGACATGGCTAACCTCCTCGAAGATCCCAGCACATCTCAGTTGCGAAAAAAACTGGACAGCTATCTGAAAGCCGTTGGGGACGGACGAGAATTCACGCTATTCAACTACAACACTCCGATCGGCAAAATCGGACAGCCGTCGAAGATGCCGAAGCGATTCAAGGTTACGGTGCAGAAGGTTTCATTTACGGATATCCGTGACTCCTCCTCTCTGCTCCGGAGGTCGATGATGAAGGCACAGGCCATCGTCATCACTAAGCTTGTGCGCGGGTCTGACACCGTTCCGAGACGACGGCGCCGGGCGGCGGTGGCTCGAGACGCTAAGGAGATTGCGGCGGTGTGGCCATTGCAGGAGGGTGCTACGATGACAGCCCTGCTTGAATTGGGACGACAACACTCACAACTTTTCCAAGGGCTGACTGCTCAGATTACGACGCTTAACAGTGCCGTGCAGCCAATGGCAAAAAAGATCGAGGTCATCAGACTCCTCGACGAGGAAATAGCGGAAAAACGAAGAGTGGTGGACAATCTCGGTAAGACCGGCCGGCGATTTGGAATGCCAAGCGAGTGATGCAGTCAGAAATTCGAAGAACGGCTGGCGCTTTGTGGAACCATTCTGCTCGCCGTCATCGTCCGTGCTCGCTCGCCCAAATCCGGCTCAGGGGCGCGGGTATCGTTGCGGGAACGGCGGTGGAAAAATATCGTAACCATATGATATAAATAAGATATTCGGCTCGGAATCGCGGACACCCCATCCGCCATTTCAGAACAGAACTGCGAACCCTGGGTGTAGCCGATTTTATGCCGCTGGCGGCGGCAAGGGTTCTCAGCAGATCGCCTTTCGATCCCATGATCCTGACTTCGCCGTTCGCGACCTCGACGCGCTGGGCAAGGGCTCGAAGGTGGTCGCGCCGATAGCCACCACCCTCGATCCTGATCCGCTCTCGTGCTGTCCTGGCGAACTTGTGGACCATAGCCGGCGTGATGGCTTGCTGGGCTGATGACTCCAACATCGCGACCGCGCGCTCGGCGTCGGCCTGCGCCTGATCGCGGATCGCCCTAAGGCTTGCGACGCGCTCCTTCAGCGCAAGATCGTCGAGATCGGCGACCCCGGACTCGATGGCGTCATAGAGCCGTTTGAGCCGCAGGTCAGTTTCTGCAGCCCGCTTGTTCAGCTCGGCGATGTGCTCGCGGCGGCGTTCGGCGCGTTCCTGCCGGCGGTCGAGAACGGAGGCCAGGATTTCCTCGAGCCGCTCCGGCCGGAGCAAGCGGTCGGCGATGTGCTCGACGACTAGGTTGTCGAGCTTCTCCATCGGGATGGAGCGGCCCTTGCAGCCGGTCTCGCCCTGCCGCGCTTTGATCGAGCAGGTGTAGTAGCGATACAGCCCTCCCTTCCCGGTCCTGAGCGTCATCGCGCCGCCGCAGTCGGCACAGAAGCAGATGCCGGTAAGGAGAGTGGGACCGCTCACGACGCGCGCCGGCGTGATCTTGGGATTGCGGGCGCGCAGATGCGCCTGCACAGCGTTGAATGTCGGCTGATCGATCAGCGGCGGCACCGCGACGGTGACGATCTCGCTAGTGGGTTTCAGCGTCTTGTTCTTGGCGCGCTTGTTGAACTCGTGACGGCCGACATAGGTCGGCCGCGTCAGGATGCGGTGCACCTGCCCGATGCCCCAGCGCCCGCCGTCGCGGGTGAAGATGCGACGCTGGTTGAGATAGGCCGCGATGTTTTTGACGCCCATCGGGCCGTTTGTACCGTCGCCCTCCAGGGCAAGGCGATAGATCAGCCGCACCGTGTCGGCGTGCAGCGGATCGATTTCGAGCTTCTTCTTGACCTTGGCACCGCGCCGCTCGGCCGTGACGATACGGTAGCCGATCGGCGGCAGAGAACCGTTCCAGAAGCCTTGCCGGGCATTCTCGTTCAGGGCGCGCAGAACGTGCTTGGCGTTTTCCTTGGACTGGTATTCGTCGAACAGCGCCATGATCTGCCGCATCATGACGTGCATTGGATCGTCGCCCATCTCCTGCGTGATGGAGATTAGCCTGACACCGTTCTTCGCGAGCTTGCGGACGTAGAACTCCAGCTCAAAGTGATCGCGGAAGAACCGCGAGAAGCTGTGAACAATGACGATATCGAAGGGCGTGGGCTTGCTGGTCCCGGCCTCGATCATGCGCTGGAATTCCGGCCGACGGTCGTTTGTCGCGGAGGCGCCTGGCTCCACGTAGGTCTCGACGAGCTGATAGCCGCGAGATGCGCAGTAGGCTTCGCCCTGCCGCTTCTGATCGGGGATCGAGACATCATGCTCGGCCTGCCGTGCTGTCGAGACGCGCAGGTAGAGGGCGGCGCGCAACGGCGTGGTCATAGCAGGTGTCTCCCGGTCAGGTCATCGGCACGGTCCGAACAGTTCATCGAAGAGGTCGCCGAACCATGCCTCGAACACGTCGAGCTCGGCGTCGGTAATCGGCACGCGCTCGGGCCAATCGTCTGTGACTTTCCACGTCTCAAGATCGTGCTTGGGAGATCGGCCAACGCGAGGCCAAGGCTCGGTCGGAATGTAATGGTCATCGGGCAAAATGCCCAGGCTGGCACTCGGGCGAGACATCCGGACAGGATCGCGGCGAGCCCCTTCGGGATGAAGGGCCGATCTCTATCCCGCAGCATCCTTCCTCCTCCCGGCCAGCCAGCGCCGTTGGCGGATGGCGGTTTCGACGTTGAGATGTTTGATGTTTCCCGCGAAACGTATGGCAGGGGCCTTTCGGCGACCGGCCGAAAAGGTCAATCATTCCAACCCACTGCGCGCGCCGGACGGCCTCACTTTTCCCTTGCCGTCCTTACGTGGCTTCATGGCCGTACCTCTCATGGTTGATCTGGGTCAATGCTGAAGGCGAGACGTTGCATTAAAAAATTATCGGCGAGCGGTCGTCGAATTCGTGGTGATAAAGGAGGGCCGTCTCCTCAGATAATGGGAGCGCATTGATGAGCCAAGGAACCTGCAACGTTGGCCGCCTTCTGTTTGGGTTGGCGTGGGGCGTCTTAGCACTGGCCGGAGCCCACCCTGCGGAAGCGGAGGTGATCGCCTACTCTTCGTTGGTGATAGACAACTTCCTGGCAAACACTGGCATTACCGGTGCGAATTTGTCCTATCCCAACGGCTCAGACGCCGAGCTCAGCGATGTGCCCGGGTTCGGCAATCACCGATTTAATTCGGACGCTCCCATGTCGTGCTCCGGTACGTGTGACGGCATCGGTGAGAACGATTTCACCGGGGTTGCATTCCGTGCGCCCGGCAATGCCCAAACATTCGCCCGTGGAGACTCGCTCGTCGATCTCGTTTTTCATAACATGCACCTCGGGGTGCCCGTCTACACCGTGACCAGCAGCACGGTCGCCGAGTTCAACATGTTGAATTTTGCTAACGGCGATTGCGGCCGCAGCACGCTTCTTTGCGGCAACGCCGACGGCCAGGTGGGATATCTTGGGTCTTTCTTTTTCGGGTTCGGCGACTGGTCGGTCGGGTTCGACGCCACTGGCACGCTCATGGCGATCAGCAATGACGCGGGCGGCTCGGCGGCGGCGGCGTTCAGCTGGGTATTGACCGTCGTTGATCCGGACACCGAAACGACGGTTGCACAGTTCGCGCCATCCGCCCTAAACCAAAACGTAGACGTGAGTGGGATCGGTAACGACATTGACGTCGTCGAGGACCATTTCACGTTCGATGTTGGGCTTCTGACTGCGCACACCTACCAGCTGTACGTTGGGCAGCAAAGCACCGTCTCGGGCTCGCTGGACGAGGCGACGCCGCAGCCGTCGCCGGTTCCGGAGCCCACATCGCTGGCGCTCCTCGGGCCTGCTCTGCTCGGTTTCTGGGCTCTCTCGCGTTGCCGGAAGGCGGCCTGACCGACGACATAGACGCCGTCAACATCACGCAGCGGCTGCAGAACCGTCGCGCCGGACGTTCATAGGGCTATGGCGTAGACATAGTGCTCATCATCGTCGGTCGTGGCCCGCCAGAACCGTGTTCGCGGCTGTACGTCACGACCGGGCAATACGGTCTCCTCATCATCGCTGACATGCCGAATGGCGAGGCAATGGCGAGACCCGCCATCGCGCTCACACGCGGAGATAGTGACGGATGATCGGCCAGTTATAGGCGAACCACACGATCAGCCCGGTCACGATCAGTATGCCGGCATAAGTCGCGTGGCGCTGGTCGCCGGTCCGCGCGAGCCCGCGCGCGAGGAGCGCGCCCAGCACCGCGAAGCCCAACGGGATGAAGGTGACGCCGAGCCCGACCACCACCGATACGATGGAGATTGCGCCGCACACATAGGCCCACATGATGCGGCTGCGGCGCTCGCCCTCGGCCCGGCGCTTGGCCTTCGCTTCGTCGGCATCCATGGGCGGGACCTTTCATGGCTTGGCGCGCGCACGTCGCCCCGGGGCGTCACCCGGCTTACCGAGGCTTATTTCGTTGGCCCTGGCCATTTGTCGCGGTGGGACGGGAAGACGCGCCAATAATCCTCGAACGATTTCGGCCCGGCGAGCGTGTAGACGCGATGGTGCTCGGCTTCGTTGACCGCATGCCCGACGATCGACTCGGTGTAGCAGTCGTAGCGCACGTCAGTGGGGTGCTCGCGCGCGTGCCGGTCGCACGCGATTAGCTCGGTGAGAAAATTCCGGAGCTGGAACGGCTGCGCGATGGTGCTGCGAAACACGAGGCGGCCGTCCTTGTGGACGACGAACAGCGACACCGGCCATTGGCCATAACTGCGATGGATATGGCCGTCGAGGCTGTCGACGAGCATCGGGAAGGCGGGCTTCTCGAGGCGCCGCAGCTCGCGTGCGTGGCGCAGCTTCTGCTCCATCGACGCATGATGCGGGAAGGTCTCGCCCGGATGCGATTCCCGGACATAAACCAGGTAGAAATCGATGCCCTGCGCGGCGAAATCGCGCCACACCGCGTTCATCTCCGGCAGCTTGATCGCCGTCATCGGGCTGGTGACGGCGCCCATCATCAGCACGACATGGCGCTTGCCGCGCGCATCCTGCAGGCGAAACGTGCCGCCGTCGAGGAGCGGCGCCTCGAAATCGGGCGCGGGCGCTCCGATGCGCGCCGCCAGCGTGTCGCCGAGCTCGGCCGAGCTGCGGCGATGGGCCTCGAAGTCGGGATTGTTGTAGGGCGCGGTGTGTTGCGGATCGGCCATGGTCAATCCTGGAGGTTGGGCATCACTTCCTTGGCGAAGAGCTCGATGCTGCGTGTCGCCAGGTCGAGCGGCAGCGTCGCGAACGGCGAATAGATCATGAACGTCCCCGCCCCGAATTGCCCCTGCTGATAGCGCAGCTGCTCGATGACGCTGTCCGGATCGCCGACGATCGCCAGGCCCTTGTCGATCAGGTAATCGAGGCTCGGCCCCTTGTCTTGGCCCTCGGCGGCGAGGCTCTCGACGAGAAACTGCGCGCCGCCGGTCTTGCGCTTCTTGTAGTCGAAGGAGCGGTCGGTCCGGAGCGCGTTGCGATAGCGCTCGACCCGCTCGGGCAGCTTCCGCGCCACCGGGATTTCGTGCCAGAACTCGGCCAGATGGGGTCCGGCTTCGGCGAAGGCCTGCGCCTTGGTCGGCGCGACATAGAGCTGGCGCGAGAACATCGCGTGCTCGGGCCCCGGCGACCAGCCGCATTCGGTTTGGGCGTATTTCCGGAAATACTCGAAATTCTCCTTCATCGCCTCGGTCGGCGCGAAGGAGGTCGCGAGCGGCACCCGCTTCTTGGCGCACCATTCGATGCTCTCGGCGGTGTTGGCGGCCATGACGAGCGGCGGGTGCGGCCGCTGCACGGGGCGCGGCGTGATCGAGATGTTCTCGTAGTGGAAATGCTTGCCGTTCCATTGGAACGGCTCGTCCGCGGTCCAGCACTCGGTGATGAGGTCCCACGCTTCCTCGAACTTCTCGCGCGCGGTCGTGGGATCGACGCTGTAGGAGTACCATTCCATGAAGCCGCCGCGCAGCAAGGCCGACACGAGCCGCCCTTTCGACAGCACGTCGATCATCGCCAGCTCTTCGGCAAGCCGCACCGGATGCCCGTGGAGCGGGACGCAATTTCCCATCAGCACCAGCTTGGCGTGGCTCGTCTCGCGCGCGACGGCGGCCGCCATGACGTTGGGCGACGGCAAGCCGTGGAGCGTGTAGTGGTGCTCGGTCAGGCACACGCCGTCGAAGCCGAGCTCGTCGGCGCGCCGCAGATAGCGCAGGTGGTCGTCATACTGCTGCATGCCGACCTGCGGGTCCCAATGCTTGCCCGGGAAGGGAAACAGCAGCCGGTTCTCGCTCGCCTGAGGGTAATAGAACTGGTCGAACACCCAAACCCGCATGGTCGCTCCTCTGGTGCGGGGCTCAGTCAACCACAAAGCCCCCCATCGTTTAAGCCGTCATTTCAGCCGGGCGATCGCCTCCTTGAGAAGGCTGAGATCGGCGTAGTCCTTGGCTTCGAGGTCGGCCTTGACCAGCCCCAGCTCGTGCTCCTCGCGGATGTTGGAAGTCACCGCGTCGAGATCCGGCTTGGCGTCGGGATCGTAGTAGATGCCCTTCTGCGGCACGAAGAGCCAGCTCTCGTAGAGCGCCGTCGGCACTTTCGTGACGCCGGAGACGATCCGAACCGCCTCGGCGCGGTGCGCGGGATCGAGGTACCAGCGGAAGGCGCGCACGTAATCTTCCAGGAGATCGGTAAGCACGGCGCGGTGCGAGGCTATGTAGCCGGCGCGCGCCGTCCACATGGAAACCTCGAACGGCCCCAGCGCGTCCGGCGTCGTGAACAGCACGCGCGACCGGTCGAGGTAGCTCGGCTCGAGATCGAACGGATGCACCGCATTGACGAGGTCGGCCTTGCGCTCCAGCAGGACCGCGCTCATCTGCGGCATCGGAATCTCGATGTCGGTGTAATCGCGATTCACGACCATGCGATGCTTGAGCATCATCGCCTTCACGGCGATGTCGGACACGCCGCCATAGACGTTGGTCGCGACGACCTTGCCCTTGAGGTCCTCGACCGTCTTGATCGGCCCGTCCTTCAGGACCCGGTACTCCGGCCCGTTCCAGCCGGCCACGTCGCGGACCTCGTCGGCGATGATCCTGAGATCGCTCATGCCGGCGTTCTGGACCGCGAGGGGAAACGAGTTCGAGCCCAAGGCGGCGATCTCGAGATCGCCCGATTGGAGCGCCGTCATCTGCAAGGTCGAGCCCTGGAAATGCACGGATTCGACCGTGTAGCTGACGCCGTTGTGGCGCGCCACGCCGTCCTTCGCGAACATGATCGGCGAGAGCTCCTGGGGCGTGACGATCCAGCCGATGCGAATCTTGACCGGCTCCGCCCGTGCTGCGCCGGCGCCGGCGACCGAGACCGTGACCCATGCGGCAAGGGCGCACGCCATCGCGCCTTTGATCGACCTCATGCCGGCCCCCCGATTGCCATCGGCTCGACCGCCCGACCGTAACACGGGCGGCGGGTTCCGCGAACGGTAATGTCGGACGCGCCATGCGACGGCATTTCGTTTGGCCGGGCGAGTCGATACCATCGCCGGTAGCGCGGCAATCGGCGGGAGCAACGGCACATGACCGCGGCAACGCAGAATACCGGCATCGGCGCGCCGGTACCTCGGGTCGAAGACGAACGGCTGCTGACGGGACGCGGGCGCTACGCCGACGACGTTTCCGTCCCCGGCGCGACGTTCGCCTATGTCGTGCGCTCGCCCCATGCCCATGCCCGCATTGGCGGCATCGACAAGAGCGCGGCCGCGGCGGCGCCCGGCGTGCTGGCCGTCCTCACCGGCGAGGACGTCGCGCGCGAGAAGCTCCGCGGCATCGCCTGCGCGATATTCCCGAGACAGCCGCCGGGCAGCCGGTCCTATTGTCCCGACCAGCCGATCCTGGCGCTAGGCAAGGTCCGTCATGTCGGCGACCGCGTCGCGCTCGTGGTGGCGGAGACGCTGGCGCAGGCGAAGGACGCGGCCGAGCTGCTCGACATAAGCTACCAGCCGCTTCCCGCCGTGACCTTGTCCGACGCGCTCGCGCCCGATGCGGCGAAAGTCTGGGACGAATCGGCCGGCAATGTGAGCTTCCAGCTCGAGTTCGGCGAGCGCCGCGCGGTCGACGAGCAATTCGCCGCCGCCGCGCATGTGACGACGCTGCGCATCCATTATCCGCGGGCCGCGCCCAATACGATGGAGCCGCGCGCTGCGATCGCCTATGTCGATCCGAGCGACGGCCGCTTCACCATCGTCTCCAGCACCCAGCACCCGTTCCGGGTGCGCGAGATGGCGGCGCACGTGCTTGGCATCCCCGAGCTGTCGCTGAAGGTGCGGGCGATGGACGTGGGCGGCGCCTTCGGCATGAAGAGCCACGTCTTTCCCGAGGAAATGCTGGTCGCCTGGGCCGCGGCGAAATTGGACCGCCCGGTCAAATGGACCGGAGACCGCAGCGAAAGCATCGCTTCCGACATGCACGGGCGGCACCAGATCGCCGAGGCCGCGCTCGCGCTCGACGGCGCGGGGCGGGTGCTGGCGTTCCGTACCAACGTGGCGATCGATGTCGGCGCCTATCTCAGCCAGTCGGCGGGGGTGCCGCCAAACAATGCCGGCATCAGCTACCCCGGCACCTATCGCGTGCCCCTCATTCACGCGGTGGTGCGCGCGGTGTTCACGAACACGACGCAGCTCGGCGTCTATCGCGGCTCGGCCAAGCCCGAGGCAAGCTTCGTCCTCGAGCGCGTCATGGACACCGCGGCGCGCGAGATGGGCATCGATCCGGTCGAGCTGCGCCGGCGCAATCTCATCAGCCCGTCGGAGATGCCGTACCGGACGCCGGGCGGCTATGTCTACGACAGCGGCAATTTCGCGGCGGCACTCGACAAGGCCCTGGCGCTCGCCGACTGGAACGGCTTTGCCGCGCGCCGCGCGCTTTCGGAACGGCGCGGCGTGCGGCGTGGGATCGGCATCGGCATGCACTGCCAGCGCGCCGGCAACGCCTCCGAGCGTATGGAGATCCGCGTCTCCGAAGGCGGATCGGTCGCGATCCATGCCGGCACGCTCGCCACCGGCCAAGGTCACGAGACCATGTTCGCCCAGATGATCTCCGACTGGCTCGGCGTGCCGTTCGCCGGCGTGCGGGTGTTCCAGGGCGATACCGACAAGGTCCTGTTCGGCCGCGGCTCCTACGCCCAGCGCAGCATGAGCACGGGCGGATCGGCATTGAAGCTCGCGGCGGACGAGGTGGTGCGCAAGGCCAAGCGTTTCGCCGCCTGGATGATGGAGGTGGCGGAGCCCGACGTCGCGTTCGAGCGCGGCGTGTTCCGGGTCGCCGGCACCGACCGGCAGCTCACCTGGCGGGAGGTGGCGCAGAAATCCTATGCCGCCGTCGGCATCCCGTCCGAACTCGGCGTCGGGCTCGACGGCGTCGGCACGCATCCCGGACCCGACACCTTCCCCAATGGCTGCATCATCGCCGAGGTCGAGGTCGATCCCGAGACGGGCGTCATCGCGCTCGACCGGCTCTCATCGGTCGACGACGCGGGCACGGCGGTCAATCCGCTGACGCTCGAAGGCCAGTTGCATGGCTCGCTGGCGCAGGCGGTCGGCGAAACCCTTCTCGAAAGCGTGGTCTACGAGCGCGGCACCGGGCAGCTTCTGACCGGATCGTTCATGGACTATGCCATGCCGCGCGCCGACGTCATGCCGGCGATCGTGGCGGAGCATGCGCCGGTGCCGACCAAGACGAACCTGCTCGGCACCAAGGGCGGCAGCGAGGCGGGCAATGTCGGCGGGCCCGCGGCAATCGTCAATGCCGTGCTCGACGCGCTGTCGCCGTGGGGCGTCAAGGACATCGCGCTACCGGCGCGGCCCGAGACGGTGTGGCGCGCGCTCCAGGAAGCCGCTGCGCGCCGGCTGTGACGGCGCGCGTCATTTCACGCGGGCGATCGCCGCCTTGAGCAGGCTGAGATCGGCATAGTGCCTGGCGTCGAGATCGGCCTTCACCAGCCCCACCTCATGCTGCGCGTGGACGTTGCGCGTCACGGCGTCGATATCGGGCACGGCATCGGGATCGTGATATTCGTCCTGCTTCTGGAACAGCCAGTTCTCGAACGAAGCGGGCGGGCGTTTCGTGAAGCTGGCGACGATCTGGATTGCCTCGGCGCGGTGCGCGGGATCGAGGTACCAATGGAAGGCGCGCACGTAATCCTCCAGGAGATCGGTGAGGACGGCGCGGTGCGAGGATATGTAGCCCTCGCGCGCCGTCCAAAACGATAGCTCGAAGCGCCCCAGCGCGTCGCTCGGCCGGAACAGCACGCGCGACTTGGCGGCGAAATTCGGATCGTCCTGGAACGGATGCACGGAGGTGACGAGATCGGCCTTCTGCTCCAAGAGGAGCGCGTTCATGTTGGCATGCGCGGCCTCGATCTCGGTGTAATCGCGGTTCTGGACCAGCTTGTGCTTCAGCATCATCATCTTGATCGCGATGTCGGTGGCGCCGCCGAAGCCGTTGGTGGCCAGCACCTTGCCCTTGAGATCGTCGATCGTCTTGATCGGCCCGTCCTTCAGCACCCGCAACTCCGGGCCGGCCCAGCCCGGCACCCCGTCCTGAACCTCGTCGGCAATGATCCTGAGGTCGCCGAGCCCCGCATTCTCGACCGCGATGGCGAACGAGCTCGACCCGAACGGGGCGATGTCGAGATCGCCCGATTGGATGGCCGTCACCTCGAGCGGCGAGCCTTGGAAGCGGATCGGCTCGAGCGTGTAGCTCACGCCGTTATGACGCGCGATGCCGTCCTTCGCGAACATGTAAGGGGTGAGCTCGGCGGGCGTGACGATCCAGCCGATGCGGATTTTCTCCGGCTCCGCCCGCGCGCCGCCGATCGCGGCCCAGGCGGCGACACAGGCGGCGAGCGCCAGGCCGGCTTTCACCATGCTCCCCTCCGCGCCTTGCTCACGCTCTGGCCTTGGCGGCTTCTCTCAGGGCTTGCCACACGCGCTCGGGCTTGGCCGGAATTTGCATGTCGGTGACGCCCAGCGGCGCCAAGGCGTCGATCACCGCGTTGACGATGGCGCCCGGCGCGCCGACATTGCCGGGCTCGCTGCCGCCCTTGGTGCCGGTGAGGTTGCTCTTGGTCGGCACCGGGGCGAACTCGGATTTGATGTCCGGCATGATGTCGGCGCGGGGCATTGCGTAATCCATGAACGATCCGCTCAGGAGCTGACCGGTCTTGCGGTCATAGACCATTTCCTCCATCAGCGTCTCGCCCAGGCCTTGCGCGATCGAGCCGTGCACCTGCCCTTCGATGGTGAGCGGATTGATCACCACGCCCGCGTCGTCGACAGCGCACAGGCGGTCGACCGTGATGGTGCCGGTCTCGGTGTCGACCTCGACCTCGGCGATCATGCAGCCGTTGGGAAAGGTGAAATGGCCGGGATATGTCCCGACGCCGTCGAGCCCGACCCCGAGCTCCGGCGGAAGGCCCTGCATGATGTAGGACTTCCGCGTCACCTCCCGCCACGTCACTTGCCGGTCGGTGCCGGAGACGCGGAACAGGCCGGGCTCGACCACGACGTCCGCCTCGGCGACCTCCATCATCCAGGCGCTCAAGCGCCGCGCCTTGCGCACGACCTCGTCGGAAGCGGCCTTGAGCGCCGATCCGCCGATGCTGGTGCTGCGCTGCGCGAAGGTGCCGCGGCCGAACAGCACCTTGTCGGTGTCGCCCTGGAAGAGGCGGATGTCGCCGAACGGCACGCCGAGCCAGTCGGAGACCATCTGGGCGAACATGGTCTCGTGGCCTTGTCCGGTGGCGAGCGTGCCGGCGTAGATCGCGACCGAGCCGTTCTCGGCGACGCGGATCTCCATGCGCTCGGAAAAGCGGCCGGCATAGGCGCAATACATCGCCATGCCGACGCCGCGCCTCAAACCCTTTCGCTCCGAGCCCGCGCGGCGGGCGGCGAAGCCGGTGAGGTCGGCGAGCGCCATGGCCTGGTCGAGCACCCGTTCGAAATCGCCGCAATCGTAAATGTTCCCGGCCGGCGTCCGGAACGGCAGGTCCGCGGCGCGGATGAGATTGCGCCGCCGCAGATCGATCGGATCGATGCCCATTTCGCGCGCCGCCTTGTCCATCAGGCGCTCGAGAATGAAGCTCGCTTCGGGCTTGCCCGAGGCGCGGTAGGGGCCCAAATGCGACGTGTTCGTGAAGGCGGCGCGCACCACGGTGTGAACGTGCGTCAGGTTGTAGACGCCGGGATAGCTGGCGCCGGTGTTGGTCGGCGGAATGCCCGCATTGCCGCCGAGATAGGCGCCCACGTCGATCGCGACGTTGGTGCGCAGCGCGAGCAGGCGCCCGTTGCGGTCGAGAGCGAGCGCCGCTTCCGTGATCTGGTGCCGCGCGTGCTGGTCCGAAGAAATGCCCTCGCTGCGGTCCGCGGTCCATTTCACCGGCCGCCTGAGCTTGCCGGCGGCCCACAGGACCAGCGCTTCCTCGGGGTAGACGTGGTTCTTCATGCCGAAGCCGCCGCCCACATCCATGGCCCGCACGCGCAGGCTGGTCGGCGGAATGGCGAGCGCCTCGCACAGGATCTCCCGCACGCGCCAGGGATTTTGCGTGCTGCTGATGAGGGTGAAGCGGCCGTCCACCGGATCGCGGTAGGCGATGGCGGAACGCGGCTCCATGGAGTTCGCGGTGGCGCGCGGATAATGGAGCGATAGCTTCGTCACATGCGCGGCCGCGGCGAATTGCGCGTCGACGGCGGCGCGGTCGCCCATCTCGATCTGGAAGCTGAGATTGCTTTGCGCCTCGTCCCAGATCTTGGGCGCGTTGGGCGCCAGCGCATCGGGCAGCGTCACGGCTTGCAGCGCTTCGTACGCGACGGCGATGCGCTCGGCCGCGTCCTTCGCCTGCGCCAGCGTCTCCGCCACCACGAGCGCGACGCGGTCCCCGACATAGCGGACTTTGCCGCTCGCGAGAATCGGCTGCGTCGGCAAATAGAACGGGACTCCGGGCAGCGCTCTCGGAAATTGCTGGCACGGCAGCCCGCCGATCTTTTCCCTGGCGACATCCTCGCCGGTCAGCACGGCCAGCACGCCGGGCGACGCGAGCGCATCCGTCTTGTCGACGCGCCCGATGCGCGCATGCGCATGGGGCGAGCGCGCGACGACGGCGAAGACGGTGCCCGGGATCGCCACGTCGTCGGCGTAATGGCCCTGCCCGGTGAGGAATCGTTCGTCTTCGGTGCGGCGCACCGGTGCCCCCACGCCGCCGTCCGGCACTGAGTCCATTGTCTGCAACCTCCCTATCGGCTTTGCTCGTTTGGCGGGTTCGGCCTTCGCGCCGCGCGTCAGGAAAGATATCCCCGTTCCCGCCAGTACCGCTCGGCGCCGGGATGGAGCGGCAGGTAGAGGGGCCCCTCCCTGCTGTCCTTGCACAATCGCTCGAGCGGCATCGGGCCGGGGCTGCCCCACGGAATGCGGTCCCGGCGCGCATCGAGCCCGGCGCAGAAATTGTAGATCATGGCGTCGGGCGCGCTTGCCAGGCAGAACACCGGCCAGCCGCTGAAATCAATCGACCATACGGTCTCGCCCAGGCCCGGATATTCTTCCGCGGTGATCGCCGCGCGCATCAGGCCATCCGCCTCGAGCGCCTTGAGCTGCGGCTCGTCGACGGCCAGGAAGCGCATGCCCATCGCGATGGATCCCGGCGCGAAGAGCGGGAGCGCCTCATCCCAGACCGCGTCCAACTCGCCGCGCTTGACGGCGCCGAGCCGGTCAGGGCCGTCAGGCATGCCCTCGGTGTAAACGACCTTGCCGCCCCAGCTCACGATGTCGTCGAAGGACATTCCGTACGCACTGAGCACGTGATTGCAAATGAGATGCACCGAATGGTCGGGCTGGCCGCGCAGCGACACCCGGAGCGGGTAGCGCGTGCGCTTGAGATCGCCCAAGGTCTTGAGCCCGGTCGCTCCGCTCACCGCGAACCCGAGCTGGTCGAATTGCGGGATCACCGTGATCGAGCGCAGCGGAATGGGCTTCTTGTAGGGGCCGCGCCCACGCAATGCCATGCCGAGCACGCCGCCCGGATTGCAGATCGCGATGTCGGCCTCGCCGCTGGCAACGGCGTCGACCGAGCCCGGCGCGTCGCTGGCGAAGAAGCGGACGCGCCATTTGTCGTCGCCCTGCGGCCGCATCAGGATCATCACCTGCTTATCGTGCCACTCGTTGGCGGCGGCCAGCTCCGAGACTGTCTCGAGCATCAGCCGCGAGCGCATGATCACGGGTCGTCGTATCGGGTTCTCGATGGTCAGCATGGCTTGCGGCTCCCTCTTCGCGCGTTGCCGCGATCATGGCCACAGGTCTCCCGCCATGCAAGGGACGAGCGCGCCGCCATTCCCTAGGCGCTGTTGCGGCATTCGCGCGACTGCTAGAGTCGGGCTCCGGAGGGAGACCATGGCCAAGAAGCCGCGCGTCATCGCGATCGAGGAACATTATCACGACCGCGAGGTCCGCTCGCAATTCGGCGAGCACGACGTGATCGACTCGCCCGCGATCAGCGATCGGCTCGACGACTTGAGCAACCTCCGCATCAAGGAAATGGACGAAGCAGGAATCGATCTTCAGGTGCTGTCGCACGGCGCGCAGTCTTTGCAGTTGCTCGATGCGGAGACCGCGGTGCGGCTCGCACCGGGGGTCAATGACCGCTTGCACGAGGCGGTCCAGCGCCACCCGCAGCGCTTCGCGGCCTTCGCCGCGCTGCCGACGCCCGATCCCAAGGCCGCCGCCGCCGAGCTCGAGCGCACGGTGACGAAACTGGGCTTCAAGGGCGCGATGGTCCACGGGCTGACCAACGGGCTTTTCCTCGACGACAAGCGCTTCTGGCCCATCTTCGAGCGCGCCGCTGCGCTCGACGTGCCGATCTATTTCCACCCGCCCAATTTTCCGCATCCCGCGGTGATGGATGCCTATTTCAAGGACTACGCCAAGGAATACCCGCTGCTCTGCCGCTCCGGCTGGGGCTACACGATCGAGACCGCGACCCAGGGCATCCGCCTGGTGCTGTCCGGCATCTTCGACGCGTATCCGAACCTCAAGATCATCATGGGTCACCTCGGCGAGGGCGTGCCGCTCCTCCTGTGGCGCATCGATTCCGCGCTGTCGCGGGGCAAGATCAATTTCCGGGAACTGTTCTGCGAGCATTTCTGGATCACCACGAGCGGGTTCTTCTCCAACCCGGCGCTGCTCTGCTGCGTCCAGGAGATGGGCGTCGACCGCATCATCTTCTCGGTGGATTACCCGTTCATGGCGAACGAGCGCGCGGCGCGCTGGATTCCGACCATTCCGCTGTGCGAGGCGGACAAGGCCAAGATCCTCTCGGGCAATGTCGAGAAGCTGCTGAAACTGTGATCCTTGCGTTCAGCGGCGCTCGTAGCGGCCGAGCGTTTTGATGGCCGCCTCGCAATACCGCGTGTCGATCGCCGCCTTCAGGTCCGGCGCCTGCGCGATATAGCCGTGCGCCACATCCCAATCGACGTCGAGAAGCAGCGCGTCCGCGCTCGCGGAGCAGTTGGGGTCGATATAATGCCACGTCATCCGGGGATAGATGGCCGGGTCCGTCACCTGGGTGTGCGCCGCGAGAATCTGGACGATGCGGTCCTCGCCGATATGCTTGGGACCGAAGGCGTCGTTGTAGTCGCGGGCGGCCTGAGTCCAGGCCGTCATGAAACGCGCGCCGAGATCGCCGCCGCGCGCGACGAGCCGCGGCCCGAACATCATCACCGCCGCCACCCGCCCGGGCGTGATTTCGGCCGCGTTCTTCCAGCGGACCAGGATGCCCTTGGTCTCGCCCAGCGTCACGAAGGGCTCGATCTCGGTCGCGGCGTCGATGGCGCCGTTGGCGAACGCCGTCAGTATGTCGGGACCGCGCAGCTCCTTGAGGTCGACGTCGCGCAGCGTGAGCCCGGCCGTGGCGAGCGCGCTGTCGACGACGATTTCCGTGCCGAGGCCCAATCCGAGCACCGCGATCCGCTTGCCCTTGAGGTCGGCATAAGTCTCGATCCGCGCCGTTTCGGGCGCGCGTTTGGGCAGCACCAGCCACAAGGCCGACGTGAACCCGGTGGCGGGATCGGGGCTGAGGCTGCTGGTCGCGGCGGTGATCTTCACAGGGATGCCGCGCGCCACCGCGTTCCACAAGGCGGGACCCGGCGAGCCGGTCGCGATGTCCGCCTGGTTCATCGCGAGGAGTTGGAGGTTGATCGTTCCGCCGCCGACGAATTGGAACGCCACGTCCAGCCCCTGCTGCGCGAAATACCCCTGGTCTTGTGCGATGAACAGCGGCGCCTGCGCCGTCAGCGGCTGCGTCGCGACATCGAGATGCGCGGGCGCGCCCGCGGCGGTTTGCCCCAGGGCGCCGCTGCCGGGCGCAAATCCGCAGACCAGCGCCGTCACGCCGAGGAGACCAATCCACCAACGCATGCGTGCCTCCGGGATGCGGGTAATGCGCGATCTTACAACCGCCCGCGCGTCTTGAAATGATGGTGACAGGCGTGGCGGCACGCGGCTAGGCTCGCGCGAACGAACGCCCGCGCGATCGAGCAAGAACAAGCGCGCGCGAAATGAAGGGAGGACGCGATGCGCTGGAGCTCTTGCGCCGTCATGCTTGCGGCGCTCGGTGTCGGCGGCCTGCCCGTCGCCGCGACGGCCGCGACCACTCTGACGGTCGGCAAGGCAGCCGCCACCGCGTCGGTGATGTTGCCGGTCAACCTGGGGGTCGATTTCGGCATTTTCACCAAGCACGGGCTCGACGTGAAGGTCGCGGACTTCTCGGGCGGCAGCAAGCTGTTCCAGGCGATGACGGCGGGCAGCGTCGATATCGGGATCGCCACCGGCACGGGGATGGCCTTTACCGTCAAGGGCGCGCCGATCCTCGCCGTTTGCGAGCACGAGGCGCAGATGACGCCAAGCGGCATCGGCGTGCCTTGGAATTCGCCGGTTCATTCGGTCGACGACCTCAAGGGCAAGCGCGTCGGCATTTCGAGCCCCGGCTCCTTCACCGACTGGCTCGCCAGCGAGGTCGCCCGTCAGCGCGGCTGGGGGCCGGAGGGTCTTACGAAGATCTCGATCGGCAACGGCATGGCGAGCGGCGTCGCCGCCTTCCGCACCGATACGGTCGATGCCGCGATCATCCCAACGGCGGAGCTGCTCGAGATGGAAGAAAAGCACGAGGGGCGGCTGCTCGCTTCCGTCGCACCCTTTGCCGGCAACATGGCCGCGGGCACGATCTTCGCGACGAAGCAGGTCATGGCGGACCACCCCGACGCGGTCCGCGCCTTCCTGGCGGGCTGGCTCGAGACGATCGATTACATGCGCAAGCACAAGGATGAGACGGTCAAGGCCATGAGCGCTCTCACTGGCTTCTCGCCGAAGGTGATGGCGAAGGAATACGACATCAACATGCCGAGTTTCGTCCGGGACTGCAAATTCGACGCCGAGTCGCTCGCCAATCTGAAGCGCTCTTTCGTGGAGCTGAAGCTCCTGGACACGGCGCCCGACATGTCGACGCTCTATACCGACGCCTTCATGCCGAAGTGACGCGTGGCCGGCCGGCCGGGGGCCGCCTAAGCCGGCAGCGCGACCTGCGCTTCGCCGCGGCCGGCCTCGCCCCGGTCGTTGAGGGCCAGCAGCTCGACCTTGACCAGCGCGTCGTCCGGGCTTTGCGTCTTCTCGACGACGCGGGCTTGCGCGGTCACCACGTCGCCGGGATAGGAGCTCCCGGTCATGCGGAACGGCCCGAGCTTGCGGATCCGCCCGTCGAGGCCGATCCACCGGCGCAACACGGTCTCGAACAGCATCTCCCAGCCGCGCGTGTTGAAGATGATGTCGGCGAATCCGCGCCCGCTTGCGGTGTCCCGATTGTGGTGCAGGCCGGAGAACATGCGGTCGGCGGCGACGCTCATCACGATGCGCTGATAGCTTAGCCACATCGAATAGGGCGGCACCTCGTCGCCGGCCGCGACATCGGCGAAACGAAGCTGGCCGCTCCAGTCGGCCGGCTCGGACGTAGGAGCCGCAGCGCCCGGAGTTTCGGCGCGAGCCGCGCTGGCGCGCGGCTCATCCGTCTTTTCCCGCGACGCCGCTTGCTTCGGCGTGAAGCGGTAATGTGTGTTGCGGTTCTTGGCGACCAACTCGCCCGAGCGCTTGTAGATGGTGGCCTCGACGGTCACGAACACGCCGTCGCCGAGCCTGGTCTCGCGCGGCTTGATCTCGACGAGGCGCCAGTTCCCGTGCAGTGCGTCGCCGGGATAGAGCGGCTCGAAATACTCCCATTGCGTGGCGGTGTTGACGCCGCCCGTGTAGGCGGCGGGAACCGGAACGTCGGTGCGGATGCCGCCCGCCTGCTCGCGCACGCCGGGCCGGTAAAGCACGGGATCGCCCGGGCGCCAGTACGCCGGCATGGCCCAGAGCGGCGTCATCGCGACCGGCGCGACCAGGCCGCGATAGCCATGGGCGCGCGCCACCTCGTCGTCGTAATGCAGCGGGCAGTCGAAGCAATAGACCTCGAGCTTGCGCCTGATGTCGCTTTTCGAGACGTCGTCGGCGCCGGCGAAATCGTGCGCCTGCCCGATCCAGCCTTGCAGCTCCTCGAGCGTGACCGCGCGCGGCTCGTCCGCCTCCGCGCTCATGCCGGCAGCGCCACCTGCGCTTCGCCCCGCGCCGCCTCGCCCCGATTGTTGAAGGCGAGAAGCTCGAGCTTGACCAGCCGCTCCGCGGGAGTCGTGTCCAAGACGCGCGCGCGCGCCGTCACCACGTCGTCGGGATAGGAGCTGCCGGACATGCGGAACGGCCCGAGCTTGCGCAGCCGCCCGTCGAGCCCCATCCAGCGGCGCAGCAGCACCTCGAACAGCATCTCGTAGCTGCGCGTGTTGAAGATGATGTCGCCGAACCCCGCGGCGCGCGCCAGGTCCCGGTTGTGGTGGATGCCGGAGAACATCCGGTCGACGGCGACGCTCATGACGATGCGCTGGTAGCTCAGCCACATCGAATAGGGCGGCACCACGTCGCCCGCCGCGACCTCGCCGAAGCGAAGCTGGCGGCGCCAGTCGGCGGGCTCGGTTGTGGCGGGCGCCGGACCCGCGGTCTCGCCGCCGGCGGGCGCGGGCTCGCCGCGCTTTTCGCGCGGACCGGAAGCGGCCTTTTCCGTGTAGCGGTAGTTGGTGTTGCGGTTCTTCGCGACCAGCTCGCCGGTGCGCTTGAGGATGGTGGTCTCGACGGTCAGGAACACGCCCTCGCCGAGCCTCGTTTCGCGCGGTTTGATCTCGACCAGGCGCCAATTGCCGTGCAGCGCGTCGCCGGGATAGAGCGGCTCAAAATATTCCCACTCGGTCCCGGTATTGACGCCGCGCGGATAGACGATCGGCAGCTCGGTCCGGATGCCGCCGGGATTTTCCCTGAGGCCCGGCGCGAACGCCACCGGATCGCCGGGGCTCCAATAAGCCGGCATGGCCCAGAGCGGGGTCATCGCCACCGGCGCGACCAGTCCCCGGTAGCCATGCGCGCGCGCCACCTCGTCGTCGTAATGCAGCGGGCAGTCGAAGCAATAGGCTTCGAGCTTGCGCCTGATGTCGCTCCTCGTGACGTCGTCGGCGCCGGCGAAGCGGTGCTCGCGGCCGATCCAGCCCTGCAGCTCGTCGAGCGAGATGGGTTGCGGCGCGCCGCTCATGCGTTGGCCGGCGGAAGCGGCCGCGCCCCGCGCGATGAGACGGCGCCCGGCTGCAGCAAGCGGTAATGCTCGACCTTAGAGACGGGCGCGAGGTCGCTGCCGATGAGCTGCCAGCTTTGCGCCGCGTCGGCGCTGCAATAGACCTTGCCGTCCGTCGTGCCCGCGAACAGCTCGAAACCGTCGGGCGCGGCGTAAAGGCACAGGGCTTCCAGATTGGCGGTCATCGGATCGGGCATGCCGGTGGAGGCTTGCGTCCAGCTCGCGCCGAGGTCGTGGCTCACTAGCACGGTGGCGTTGGCGGTATGCAGCTTGATCCAGGTGCCCGGATTGGCATTCGCGCCGCACATGAACATGGTGCGGTCGTCCCGGGGCGAGAAGATGAGCTTGTCCGGATAGCCCAGGCGCGAGACGCGCTCGGTCAGGTGACTCCAGGTGTCGCCGCCGTCGCTGCTGCGATAAAGCCCCATGCCGCTGGTCATATAAACCTCGTCCGGGTGATTGGGGCGCAGCACGCATTGATGAATGTCACGGTAGACCTCGTCTTCGGGCGTCCAATAGGCGTCGAGCTCGCGCCAGGTCCGGCCGCCGTCGCTGGTCTTGAACAGGCCGCCTTGCTCGACGCCGACATAGAGCACCTGCGGGTTGTGCGGATCGACGGTGATCGCCTTCGCGTGCGGGAGATGGGGCGGCATGGGAAACTCCCATTTCTCCTTGCCCTTGGCGTTGCGCAGACCCGGCAGTTCCGTCCAGCTCCGCCCCTCGTCGCGGCTCACGAACGCGGCGGGCGGCTCGGTGCCGGCGTAGATCACCGGCGCGCCGTTCTCGACGGCGCAGGCCAGCGAGTAGACATGATTGATGGAAATGCCCTCGGCGCGCGGTTCCCAGGTCCGGCCGAAATCGGCGCTGTAGAAGACGCCGCCGCGATGGACGCCAGCGAAGATGCCGCCGCGCACTGGCTCCATCGCCATCGAGCTGATGTGCTGGCCGTCGAGCACCGTGCCGCCGAGACGCCACGCCGCGCCCGGCGCGCGCTCGAGCACCGCCACGCCCTTGGCCGTGCCGACGAGGAGCCGCGTCGCGGGCCCGGTGCCGCGATAGACATTCATGCCGTTGGGGGCGAGACAGGCTGTCGTCATGTGCGGTCTCCTGTGGTCCCGTTGATGCCGATGATGCCGTCCCGCGCGAGCCGGCCGATCTCGTCCGCCGCATAGCCGAGCCCGCCTAGAATGGCGGCCGTGTCCTGGCCGAGCAGGGGCGCGAACCGCAACCGCTCGCCCCACAGGCTCGCGAGCGCGCCCATGGGGAAGTTGATCCGGCCGAACGAGGGATGATCGACCGGCTCCAGGAAGCCGCGCGCCAGGAGTTGCGGATCGGCGATGAGCTCGAGCGGATTGGTCACCGGCGCCGCCGGAATGTGGCGGCGCTGCGCCTCCTCGACGATCTCCTGCTTCTTCTGGTGCCGCGACCAATGCGCGATGCGGTCGAGAATCTCGTGCTTGCGCTCGCGGCGCAGCGCCTCGTCCGCGAGCGAGGCGTCGTCCTTGAAGGCGGGATCCGGCACGAGTTGGACGAAATTGGTCCAACCCTGCGGATCGGGCGGCACGCTCACCATCCAATGGCCGTCGGCGCAAGGTAGCGCGCCGGCGAGCGCGGTGATGCCGCCCTTCGAGCCCAGGCGTTCCAGCAGTTCGCCCGACATTGCGTATTCGACCCACACCTGCTCGGCGAGCGCCGCGAGGCAATGCGATGCCCAGAGATCGACCACCTGTCCGGCGCCCGCGAAAAGCGCCGCTTCCGTCGCCATCGCGACATAAAGCCCGACCGCGCAATAAGGCACATGGCCGCCGAGCAGCGTGGGGCTGCCGTCGGGCTCGCCGGTGATCGCGAGCAGGCCCGAGCGCGCATAGGCGATGAGCTCCGGCGGGCCGTCGTCGATGCAAACGAGGACGCCATCGGGATTGGCGGCGACGAGCGCGGCCTCGTCGAGCGGCAGCGGCAGGCTCGCCACCACCGCGTCCGCCTTGGCGGCGAGCGCCAGGAGCAGGCGGCGCCCGTCCGCGCTTTCGAGATCGATCGCGACGCTGCGCTTGCCCGCGTTGAGGAATTGGTGGAACGCGCTCGCTTCGAGATCGGCGGCGCCATTGAGGCGGGGATGGAGCCGGCGCAGCACGTCGCCTGCGGGACGCTCGACGCGCACCACCTCGTGGCCGAGTTCCGCCAGGAGGCGCGTGCCGTAGGCGCCCACCTCGCTGGCGAGATCGAGGATGAGCGCCATCAGGCCGCGATCTCGGGAAAGAGGCCGGCGATGGCCGCGTCGTCGAGCTTCAGCCAGTCGCGCAGCACCGCGCCGCCATCGGCGCCCATGCGCGGTGCGGCAACCGCTGCCACTGCGGGACTGGCGCGGAAGGCGAAAGGCGGTCCGATCACCCGCATGCCGGTCGTCTCGACCGTGAGCAGCAGCCGCTGCCATTCGGCGGTATCGGCCAGCTCGTTGCCGCGCCGCATCGCCGCCGCCGGCACGCCGCGCTGCTCCAGCCGGCGCTCCACGTCCGCCGGCGCGCGCGCACCGGTCCAGGCCGAAAGCACGCGGTCGATCGCGTCGTGCTGCTCGAGACGACCCGCGAGCGTCGCAAGGCGCGGCGCGCGCAAGGGCGCCGCGTCGTCGCCGAGTTCCGCGACGAGCGCCTGCCACTGGGCGTCGCTCTGGACCGAGATCGCGCACCATTGATCGGCGCCGGCGCAGCGGTAGCAGCCTTGCGGCGCCGCGGACAGCGAGCGGCTGCCGAGCCTCGCCGGCGGCGCATGCGTCACGGCGCAGGCCAGCAGCAGGCTGCCGACCATGGCGACGCTGCCTTCGAACTGCGACACGTCCAGGAAGCAGCCGGCGCCCGTCGCCTTGCGCTTGTCGAGCGCGCCGAGGATCGCGACCGCCGCGTGCAGCCCGCCGATATAGTCGTTCCAGGAATTGGAGATGCCGATCGGCGGATCGCCCTCGGCGCCGGTCGCGAGCATCAGGCCGGAACACGCCTGGAGCGTGACGTTCATCCCGGTCCATCCGGCGCGCGGGCCGGTATGGCCGAAGGACGACATGCTGGCATAGACGAGCCGCGGGTTCGATGCCGCCAGCTCGCGATAGCCCAGTCCGAGCCGGTCCATGACGCCGCTGGAGAAATTCTCCACCAGCACGTCCGCAACGTCGACGAGGCGCCGCGCGATGGCGAGGCCGCGTTCGGTCTTGAGGTTCAGATCGATCGAGCGGCGGTTGCGGTTGATGTGCGCGAGATGGGGCGTGCGGCCGCTGGCGTCGGCGCGGCGCGTGCCGCCGCGCCGCGCGCCGGTGCGGCCCTGGCGCGTCGCGGTCTCGACCTTGACCACCTCGGCGCCGAGATCGGCGAGGAGGCGCGCGCAATAGGGCCCGGCGACGATGTGCCCGAAATCAAGGACGCGAAGGCCTGATAGCGGCAGCTTTCGCTCGGCAGGCACGCGTGTCACGACCGGACGCCGCCGGCCGCCTCGGCGGCCTTGTATTCGGGCGAGACCTCGGTCTGGGTCATTTCCGATGCGACATAGTCCTGCATGCCGCGATGGATGAAGGCCATCCACAGCGCGGGCTTGTCCGGGTTGGTGTTGAAGTGCTGATGCTCGACGCCGCCCTTGCGCAACGGGAGCAGGAGCAGATCGCCCTTCTCCCAGTCGATCCGCTCGCCATCGACGACCGAATAGCCGGTGCCGTCGATCACATAGATCACCAGCCCGCCTTGATGGCGGTGCCTGCCCGACATGGTGCGGATCTCGTGCGTGAAGACGACCCACTCCTGGAGCGGCGTGTCCTTGACGGTGAGTCCGAGATATGTGCGCAGCCGTCCCTGCCGCGTGAGCGTTTGCGGGCATTCGGAGAATTTGCAGACGATGCGGCCCATCATGTTGCGCTCGGCGTTCTCGCGCCCCAGCTTGATCGCCATCTCGTAGGAGCTGAGCGCCGGCGATTCTCTTTCCCGCGCCCGGGTCCGCTCGTTTTCAGCCATCACAACTCCCATTCACCGCCAGAGCCCAAGGGTATCGTCAGTTCGGATGCTTGCCAACGATGAGGCAGACATTGATGCCGGTCACGCCGCATTGCCCGCTGACGATCGCGGTCTCGGCGTCGGCCACCTGGCGCGCGCCCGCCGCGCCGCGCATCTGGATCGCCGCTTCGGTGACGAGCAGCGCGCCGCTCGCGTGGCCGTGCGACAGGAGGCCGCCGCCCGTGTTGACCGGGATGTCGCCGCCCAGCTCGATCCGCCCGCCCTCGACGAAGGCGCCACCTTCGCCCTTGGCGCAGAACCCGTAATCCTCGAGCGTCACCAGCACGACATAGGTGAAGCAGTCATAGAGCTCGGCCAAGTCGATGTCCCGCGGCCCGAGCTTTGCCATCGCATAGGCGCGCTGCGATGCGCTCCGCATGGCGACCGTCGTCATCGACGGCGTATAGGCGAGGTCCGAATGGGTGAAGCCCTGGCCCATGCCCAGGAGATAGACGGGCCTCTGCTTCAAGTCGCGCGCGCGCTCTGCCGAGGTGACGATGATTGCGGCGGCGCCGTCCGTCACCGGGCAGCAGTCGAGCAGGCGGAACGGTTCGGCGACGAAGCGCGACGCCTGGTGATCCGCGAGCGTCATCGGCGTCCGGAACGTAGCCTTGGGATTGAGGCCGGCATGCTTGCGGCAGGCCACCGCGACCGCGCCGAACTGCGCGCTCGTCGTGCCGTACTCGTACATGTGGCGGCGCGCGCCGAGCCCATAACTCTCCGGCGCGCCGAGCATGCCGAAGGGATGCTCGAAATCCTCGATCCAGTTGGTCAGCCCGCCGCGGCGATGGGGCCCGCGCGACGTCTGGGCGTCGCCGTTGACGCACAGCACGGCGGTACAGAGCCCGGTGTCGAGCGCCGCCACGGCGTCCATGATCATCGATGTCGAGGACGCGCCGCCCAACGCCACGTCGGTAAAATAGGTGGGCTGGATGCCGAGCCGGCCGGCGAGCACGGCCGAATAGTTGAATTGCGGAGCGCTGTGGCTGGGCCGCGTCACCAGCCCGTCGATCGCGGTCTTGGCGAGGCCCGCATCCGCCATCGCGCGCTTCGCCGCCTCGAGGTGAAGCGCCATGCCGGAGCGCCCGAGATGCCGGCCAATATCGGATTCGCCCACGCCGACGATCGCGTAGCGGCCACTGATGCCGGTCATCGCGGCGCTCCTTGCGGTGCGGGCCGGAACAGCGGCAGCTTGGTGGTGCCGTCGAGCTCCTCGAACGTCACCTCGACCGGCAGGCCGATCGCGACGTCCTCCGGCGCGATCTCGGCGAGGTTGGTGAGGATGCGCGGGCCCTCGTCGAGCGCGACCACGGCCAAGACGTAGGGCACCATCTTGTCCCAGCCGCGGCGCGCCTCGCGCACCACGACGAAGGTGTAGACCGTGCCGCGCCCGCTCGCCGCGACCCATTCGTGCGCGTCGCTGAGGCATTCCGGGCAAATGGGGCTGGGCGGGTGGCGCCAGGCCTGGCATGCGGCGCAGCGCTGCAGCATCAGCCTGCCTTCGGCGCAAGCGTCCCAGAACGGCTTGGTGTCGAGGTTGGCGATCGGGATGACGGGTCTTGCCATGCTGCCCTCAGGCCTGCGGCAGGAATTGTTCGGTGTAGAGCTTCGACATGTCGATCGGCTCGGGCAGGGTCTTGAACTCGGCGAAGGAGGCGCGCAGCGCGTCGATCGCTTGCGGCCGGAATTTGCCGTCGGTGGAGAATTTCGTCATCAAGGTATCGTACATGCGCTCCGCGACCCCTTCCGTGTAGCCCGTCACCTTGGCGGCGATCGGCACGGACTCGGCCTTATGGCTCTTCATGTAATCCACCGATTCGAACCACGCCTTGAGGAAGCGCCGCACCGCGCCCGCGTTCTGGCCGATGACCGCGTTGCTGGCAAAGATCGTGAACAGCTCGATCGTGTCCACGTACTCCGAGCAGTCGATGAGGAGGCGGCCCGCCTGCAGCGCCTCGAGCTGATAGCCGGTCGAGGTGCCGCCGACATCGGCGTCGATCTGCCCGATC
Organism: Allostellaceae bacterium; assembly: GCA_035604615.1. Lineage (GTDB taxonomy): Bacteria > Pseudomonadota > Alphaproteobacteria > ATCC43930 > CGMCC-115725 > DATJLY01. The sequence continues at coordinate 26,503 of DATNID010000075.1, forward strand.
TTGAGGGCGGCGAACGCCGCCGTGGGCGAGCCGCCGACCGCGACCGCGACCGCGCGGTCGTCGCCGGTCCAGCCCTTCGCCTGGTTCAGCTTCGCGACGAGCCAGTCGGTGAGCGAGCCGCTGGTCGTCACGCCGATCTTCTTGCCCTTGAGAGAGTCGATGCCGGAGCCCGCGAACTGGCTGCCGACGCTGATCCCCATGAAGGCCGGCGAATCCGCGATCGCCGCGATCGCGATCTCGGGCGCGCCCTTGGCGATCAAGGCCATCTCGGGGCCGGCGCTCAGCGAGATGTCGAGCGCGCCCGCGACTACGGCCTGCGCCATCTTGGTCCCGCCGGCGAAATTGATCTCCTCGATCTCCAGCCCGTGCTTCTCGAAAATGCCTTTGTCCATTCCGATGTCGAGCGGGACGTAGCCGTAGACCTCGCTTACCGACTTGCCGACGCGCAGCTTGTCGGCGGCCCGCGCCGGCGGAGCGCCAAGGAGCGCGAGCGAGCCGCCCAAAGCGGCGAGCGCAACGCGACGTGAAATCACCGAGGCCATTCGATCCTCCCTTCGGCTAGCGCCACGGGTCGAGCACGATTCGCCCCGACACCTCGCCCGCTTCGAGAAGCCGGTGGGCGACGGGTAATTCCGAGAGCGGCATCACCGCGTGAATGGCCGGGCCGATCCGCCGCTCGGCCAAGAGCGCCAGCACGGCGCGCTGGTTTTCGATTGTCGAGGCGCGCGCGCCGCGGATCGTAAGCTCGAGCCGGGTGCAGTCGGCCACCGTCACCGGCAGCGGCGCCGGCGGTCCTTCCGAGGCCACCGGCACGAACGTGCCGCCGCGGCGCAGCATGTCGACGCAGAGCCGCATCATCGCCGGATCGCCGCTGCAATCGACCGCGCCGTCGCAGCCGCGTGGCGCGGCCTCGGCGCGGATGGCAGAGGTTTCGCGCGGCAGCACGATCGTCGCGCCCGCCCCGAGCCGCTTCAGGAAATCGATCTTCCGCGCCGAGCGCGTGACGGCGACGGTCGTGACGCCCATCGCGCGCGCCAGATCGAGGATCGCCGATCCCATGCCGCCGGTGCCGCCGACGACGAAGAGCCTGTCGCCCAGGCGCGACTGGAGACGGTCGAGCAGGATGCGGTGCGCCGTGGCATAGGACCACATGGCGGCCGCCGCTTCCGCCGGCTCGACGGTGGCGGGCAAGGCGAGCCATTGGGCCTCGGGCCGCGCCACGAACTGCGCGTTGCCGCCGAACGTGACATGGCCCGGATAAAGGCTCTCGCCCGTCGCGCTCACGGGATGGACGAGGCCGACCACCCGGTCGCCGGGCTTGAAGGCTTTCACCTCGCTCCCGACCGCCTCGACGATGCCGGCGGCGTCGCGGCCCGGCTGCATCGGCAGCTTGTAGAGGCCGCCGCCGCCCGCCTCGCCGATCCGGTACTTCACGTCCCAGCGCGACACGGTGGTGGCCAGCACCCGCACCAGCACGTCCCCGGCGCCGGTCTCGGGCCGCGGAAAATCCCCGTAGGTCAAGGCCTCGGGGCCGCCATGTGCGAGCAAGCGAACCGCTTTCATCGTGGCCATGCGGCACCTGTCGCTACGGAACGCACGGGCCCGGCTGTCGCGTTATCCCGGGATTCATGCGTTCTTCCCTCGTGTCGGCGATCCGCGCTATCATTATACTCTGCATAATATCTTGTCCGGAGGAGGCGTGTTAACTCCGGAAAAGCGCGGGGCGGTTCAGCCAAGGAGAGCGGGGATGGCAGACAAGATCAGGCTGTCGAGCATCGACGGCGGCGGCAATTGGTGGATCACGCTCAACTGGGCGGCGCAGGCGTTCCGCAACGCCGGGTTCGAGGTCGAGGTGAAGCGCCACGGCACCGAGGCCGCCGACACGATCCTGCGCGTGGTGCGCGGCGAGGCCGACATCGCGGTGACGCTCGCCGTCTCGGCGGCGCAGGCGGCGAAGGGGCTTGGCATCTACAAGGGCGGAGAGGGTCGGCCGATTTGCGGCCTCGCCCTCGCGCTGCGGCCGGGGCATCACTTCTTCAACATGGTGCGGGGCGATTTGGGCATCCGTTCCTTCGAGGAGATCGCGAAGAAGAAGCCGAAGCTCAATATTCAAGTCGGCGAGGCCGATTTCGTCGCGGGCGAGATCACCGAGGTCTATCTCAAGCATTACGGCATCGAGCTTTATCGCGACATCGAGGCCTGGGGCGGCAGCCTCCAGACTTCGTTCCCGGACTCCGTGCCGCTCCTGGTTTCGGGCCGGTCCAACGCCATCATGCGCGAGAATACGTCGCGCGGGCCCGCCGGATTTGCGGCGCAGATGGGCGAGTGGGTCATGCTTCCGCTCGATCGCTCCATTGCCGATCGCATCGAGCGCGACTATTGCGCGCCCGCGGTGACCTTGCCGCCCGGCACGGTTCGAGGACAGAAGGAGCCATGCCTCACCGTCACGGACCCCGGCTATCCCATCGTCATCAACAAGGATCTCCCGAATGACGTGGTCTACCGGCTCGCCAAGGCGCTGAACGTATCGAGCGCCCACCATTGGGCGTCGGAGGACATTTTCTACAGCACCCGGCACGCGCCCGACACCTACGCGCCGCTTCATCCCGGCGCGGCGCGCTACTACCAGGAACTGGGCGTCCTCAAATAGCGGAGGATAGGATCATGCAGCGCAAGAACACGTTCGACACCTACAAGGACGCGCCGGCGCGCGGTCCTTACGACGAGATGCCGATGCTCGAGCTCGGCATCGATCCCCAGGTGCATCTGAGCCGCAACGCGATCGCGCAGCCCTTCTTCCTCGTTTGCGAAGGCGATACGATGATCGTGCAGATGGCGGGCGAGGCGCGGATCGAGTTCCGCCAGTCGCCGGTGAAGTTCTTCGACGCCGAGCTCGGCGACTTCGTCTACGTGCCGGGCGGGACGCCGCACCGCATCGTGCCGAAATCGCCTTCGATCCATCTCCGCTACAAGGCGATGCTGCCCGGGCTCGAAGGGGTGGCGTGGTACGCCAACGGCTCGGACCGGGAATTGGGCCGCGTCGTGTGGAACTGCGCCGAGGAGCTGCCGCAGGAGGGCTATTTCAGGGCCTGCCGCGCCTTCAACGACGATCCCAAGCTGCGCGGCGGCCTGCCGCAGATCGATCTGGCGCCCTACCGCTGGGCGGCGCTGGCGGACGAAATCCGCCAGGCGGAAGCGGGCGAGATCGAGCGCGCGAAGCGCCGCAACCTGCCGCCCTTCAAGACCGACACGCGCGCCAAGCGCGATCTCGCGATCAAGCCGCCGCCCGCCGACCGCGTGCCGCTCAAGACCAATTGTTTCACGCATGCGCGCTCCGCGCCGGCGGCGTTGTCGCCGCTCTTCCCCTATTTTGCGCCCGGCTGCATCGTTCCCGGCTCGGTCATGACGGGAACGCAGGGCGGCTTGCGCGGCTATTTCGTTCATCGCAACACAGTGCACGAGGTTAATCTCGGCATGGGCACCGACGGCGCCTACCCGGTCCCCGGGGTGGTGCGGGTCGGCCCCTTGCAGCATCCGGTCGGCGAGAAGCCGGGACAGGCGGCGATGCCGCGCGGCGCGGGCCTCATCATCATCACCCAGCGCCAGGCGCCGCCCGAGGAGCCGCAGAGCGAATCGACGATCTTCTTCTGCGAGAAGTGCGACAACGAGCTGCTGCGCCGCGACTACAGCGCGGTCGAATTCCCCGGCGCGCTCGAGGGGCCGGCGGACGAGGAGATGATCGGGCTCCCGACCATCTCGCAAAGCGCGGCGAGCGCCAATGCCTTCAACGAAGAAGAGGCGGCGCGCACCTGCCAGAAATGCGGCCACGTCAATCCGCCGTTCCCGGACGCCTCGTGGGGATGGGAGGAATACCGGCGCCGCACCCAGATCGCGTCGAAGGTCAAGCGCTCGCTGATGGCGGCGGCCGCTGCGGCGTCGAGCTAGGGCGCCGCTTCATGACGGACGCGAAATTCATCCCGGCGGCCACGGTGGCGAGCGTCCCCGAGGGCGACGTGATCGGTGTCGAGGTCGGGGGGCGCAAGATCGCCTTGTTCAAGCTGGACGGGATGATCTACGCCCTCGAAGGCTACTGCACTCACGGCCATGCCGAGCTGGCCGGCGGCTATGTCGAGGGCGACCGCATCCAATGCCCGATGCATGGCGGCATGTTCGAGATCCGCACCGGCAAGGCGGTGGGCGACCCTTGCACGGTCGATCTCCCGGTCCTGCCGGTGAGGATCGAAGGCGACCAGGTGCTCGTCGGGCTGCCCGGCGAGGGAGGGTGACGATGTCGAGTTTCGCGTTTCGAGCCGCCGGCCTCGCCTGCGTGGCGCTGATCTGGGCGGCCGGCGCGGTTCGCGCCGAACCGGTGCAGCTCAAGCTCGCCACGTTCGGGCCGCCCAATTCCTATTTCTACGTCGAGGTTCTGATCCCGTGGCTCGAGGCCGTCAATCGCGACTCGAACGGCGCGGTCAACATCAAGTATTACGGCGGCGGCGTGCTCGGCAATGCCGGCAACATGTATGACGCAGTGCTGACCGGAGCGGCCGATATCGGCTGGGCGCTGCCGGGCACCGTGCCGGGCAAGTTCGTCAAGACCAGCGTCGCCGAATTGCCCTTCGGCTACGACAGCGGCGAAATCGGCGCCACCGCGCTGTGGCGGCTCTTTGCGAAGGGCGTGATCGCCAGCGACTTCAGCGACGTCAAGCTGTTTGGCCTCACGGCCTGGCCGGGGGCCGACATCCAGACCAAATCCAAGAAGGTGGAGCGGCTCGAGGACCTGAAGGGGCTCAAGATCAGGGCGCAGGGACGCTGGCAGACCGCGACCGTCACCGCCTTCGGCGCGACCCCTGTCTATGTGCCGATCGACGAGGTCTATCAGGGACTGGATCGCGGCGTGATCGACGGCGTGTGGGGCTCGCTCGTGCTGACCCGCGAGTTCCGGGTCGACGAGATCGCGCATTATTTCCTCGAGGCCCCGCTCAACGGCGGCAGCGGCATGCTGATCATGAAGCGCGAGAGCTACGACAAGCTGCCGGCCGCGGCAAAGGCGGCGATGGAAAAGAATTCCGGCGAGGCGATGTCGCGCGCGCTCGGCAAGTCGAACGACGGCGAAGTGAAGCGCGTCGAGGCTCTGCTGGCCGACCTCGCGAAGAAGGGCAAGATCGACGCGCCCTACACGCTCACGCCCGACGAATTCGCGCGCTGGCGCAAGGCCGCGGAGCCTGTGGAAGAGGCTTGGACCAAGGGGGTCCCCGACGGGGCCGCCATTCTCGCGGCATTCCGGGCCGAGGCCGCCTCGGTCAAGTCCGGCGCCGGGCAATAGGCCGGGCGGGTGATCGGGACGGGAAGCCCCGAAGCGCCGTTGCTGCTCGAAGATCTCGAACGCGCAAGCATCGCGCTGGCGCGGCGCGTCGCCGTGGTCGCCGTCGTCGGCATGCTGGCGCTGTCGCTGCTGACGATGGTCGACATCGGGCTGCGCTTTTTCCTCAACACGCCGATCACCGGCCTCGACGAGGCGACGCAGATCATCATGGCGGTGATCATCAGCGCCAGCCTGCCGATCGGCATCGCGACCCGCAACCATGTCACGATCGACTTCTTCCGCCGCCCGATCGGGCCGCGCTGGGGCGCGTGGCTCGAGGCGATCGGCGGCGCGCTCGTGCTCGGGATGATGACGGTCCTGGCGCTGCGCTTCGGCGCCTATGCCGGCCGGATGATGGCGCGGCACGACGTCAGCGCGATCGTGCAACTGCCGCTGGCGCCGTTCTGGTGGGCGGTGACGGCGCTGGTCGCCGTCTGCGCCGTGCTGCAGGGGGTCGTGTTCCTCAAGCAGTTCGCCAAGGCGCTCGGCGCCGGAAGCGGCGGCGCGTCCATCCTGACGGGGGCGCTCATCGTCGTGCCCGCGCTCGCCGCGACCGCCACGCTTTACGCCGTCATTCTGTACGCGGGGGATGCGCTCGGACCGGTCGTGCTGGCGGCGCTCGCCTTCGCGGCGATGTGGGTCCCGCTGGTGATCATGATCCCGGTCGGAGTGGCGATGACCTATGCCGGCATGGCCGGCGCCAGCGTGCTCGTCGGATACGACGCGACCATCAACACCGTGGTGCTGCAATCGGCGGGCTTCCTCAGCAGCCTCAACCTCGTCGTGCTGCCGCTCTTCCTCATGAAGGGCGGGTTCGCCACCGCGGCGGGGCTGTCGTCGGACGCCTATCGCCTGGCGCACGCGCTGTTCGGGCGGCGGCGCGGCGGCCTCGCCATGGCCACCATCGGAAGCTGCGCCGCGTTCGGCGCCGTCACCGGCTCCTCGCTCGCGACGGCGGCGACGATCGGGGCGATCGCGCTGCCGGAGATGCGGCGGCGCGGCTATTCGGTGCAGCTCGCGACCGGCTGCGTCGCCGCGGGCGGCACACTGGGCTCGCTCATCCCGCCCTCGGGCATCATGGTGATCTATGCCGTGCTGACCGAGACCTCGATCGGCAAGATTTTCGTCGCCGCGGTGCTGCCGGCGGTCCTCGCCGCCGTGCTCTACGGCGCGACGATCGCGCTCTACGTGCGGTTCCGTCCCGAGGCGGCGGGGCCGGTGGAGCGCGTCCCCGGGCGCGAGATCGTGGCCGCGGTCTTCAACAGCTGGGGCGTCGTGGTGCTGTTCGGGTCGGTGATCGGCGGCATTTATGCCGGCATCTTCACCGCGACCGAGGCTGGAGCGGTCGGCGCCGGGTTCGCGTTCCTGTTTGCATTGGCGCGCGGCCGCCTCAAGGGCGACGCGTTCTGGCGCGTCATCGGCGATGTCGCGCGCAACACGGCGCTCATCTACCTGCTGCTGTTCGGCGCGGTGGCGTTCTCGTTCTTCATCGGCCTGACGCAGCTCCCGCAGGTGCTGGTAGCGTTCATCGAGACGCTGAACCTCGCGCCGCTCGTGGTCGTGGTGCTGCTGTTGCTGATCTATCTTCTGCTCGGCTTCTTCATGGACCCGATCACCACGCTCTTCATCACCGTGCCGTTCGTCGGTCCGCTGGTCACGAGCCTCGGCTACGATCCGATCTGGTGGGGCATCGTCACGATCGCGGCGGTCGAGGTCGGATTGATCCATCCGCCCTTCGGGCTCAATGCCTTCATCATCAAGGGCGTGGCCGGCGAGGAGGTCGCGATCGGCACGATCTTCCGCGGCATCGTGCCGTTTCTCTGCGCCGATTTCGTGAAGCTGGCACTGCTCATCGGGTTTCCGCTCATCGCGTTGTGGCTGCCGGGCACGATGCGCTGACCGAAAGACGAGGCGGAAGGATCAATTCGCGGGAACGCGGAGCGCTTCCCCCGCCGCACGCGCTGTGGAGCGTGCCGCGTCGGCGGCGCGGCCCGTCGGCGTCCAGGCCAGCGCGATCAGCGCCACGGTGGCGATGATCGTGACCATCGCGACGAAGACGTAGACCACGTTGATGCCAGAAAACGTAACGGACAGGATGAACCCGCCCACCAGGGGGCCGGCGATCGAGCCGATCCGCCCGACGCCGTTGGCCCAGCCGATTCCGGTCGAGCGGATCGGCGTCGGATAGAGCGCCGGCGCGAGCGCCGAGACGCAAGTCGCGATGCCGCTCGACAGCGGTTGCGCGAAGCTCAGCGCGACCAGCAGAAGCCCCAGGTCGCGCCCCGCCAAGGCGGCCGCGAGAAGCGCCGCCGCCGCCAGCACGAACGCGGCCCCGATCGTGCGGTAGAGCCCGACCCGGTCGAGCAGCACCGACGTCACGATGGTGACCAGGATGCCGCCGCCCGACAGAAACGCCGCCGCGCGCAGCGCCGCGCCGAGCGGCATCCCGGCATCGCGCAGGATGGTCGGGGTCCACGACGACAGGAAATGGATGCTGAGGAGCGTCGAGACATAGATGACCCAGGTGAGCAGCGTGGGCAGCGCGCGGCCGTCGCGGAAGAGATGGCGCACCGGCACGCCCGCGACCGGGCGATCGGCCGAAACGTAAGTCATGTCGGCGGTGTATCGGCCGGTGCGCTCGATCCGGCCGAGCGCGCGGGCGATGCGCGCGGGATCGCGCCCGGTCACGGCGAGGTAGCGCAGCGATTCCGGCAGGGCCGCCGCCACCAGCGCCGCGACGAAGAGCGGCGCCACGCCGCCCACGACATAGATCGAGGGCCAGCCATAGGCGGGCACTAGCGCGGCGCTCGCAAGTCCGCCGGCGAGCGCGCCCAGCGGGATGCCGCAATACATGAGCGAGACCGCGGTGGCGCGGAGCCGCCGCGGCATGATCTCGGCCGAGATCGCGGCGACATTGGGCAGCGCGCCGCCGAGCCCGATCCCGGTGAGGAAGCGCAGCAGCAGGAGCGGGCCGAGCGATTGCGCCCACGCGGTCGCGAGAGACATGACGCTGAACTCGACCGTCGCCCAGACGATGAGCTGGCGGCGGCCCATGCGGTCGGCGAGCGTTCCGCAGGCGAACCCACCCAGCATCATGCCGAAGAAGGCAATGCCGAATACCGGCCCGAAGCTGGCGGGCGAGACGTGCCAGTCGCGCGCGATCGCGGGCGCGGTGAAGCTGGCGGCGCTCAAGTCGAAGCCGTCCAAGAGCTCGACCACGAGGCAGAGCGCGACGATCAAGACCTGGTAGAGCCCGACCGGCGCCTGATCGATCACCTCGTCGATCGATATGCGCTGGCGCATCTCACGCGGCCACGCGCGCGCCCGCGAAATGCGGCGCCACTTCCTCCATGAAGCGGGCCATCTCGTCCTTCACCATCTGGTGCGGTTTCAGGCCGACGTTGAAATAGAGGATGATCTCGTCGAATCCGTGTCCTTCCATCACCTTGAGCGCATCGGTGATCTGCGCCGGCGAGCCCAGCAGCACCGAGCGCGAATCGAGGTCGCCGGGACCGCGGCTGCGATTGATCTCGCGGAACGCGCGCATGTATTCGTAGGATTTGGGCGTGTTCGCGTCGTCGCCGCCCGGGCGGGTGCGGCTCGCGCCTTCGCGCGAATAGCGAACCTGGCGCTCGCGCGCCGCGCGCTCCTCCTCGGGCGTGTCGGCGAAATGGATGAAATAGCTCGAGGTGATCCGCCCCGCCTTCCGTCCGGCCTTGGCACAGGCCTCCTTGTAATAACGCGCAGCCTCGCCGATGCCGCCCAGGGTGATGTTGGCGGCGAAGGTCGCGAACACGATGCCGAAGCCGTGGCGCGCGGCGAGGTCGATGGTCGGGTGCGAGAACGAGGCGACGCTGATGGGAATGGGCTTCTGCACCGGCTGCGGCGTGATGGCGATGTCCTCGAATTGATAATAGGTGCCGCGATGCGTCACCGGTCCCGTCCCGGCCCATAATTGTTCGAGACACCCTAGCCCTTCCGCGAAGACCGCGGCGTTGTCCTCGAAATTCGCGTTGAAGGGCACGTATTCGTTGCGGTCGAAGCCGCGCCCGGTGGCGAAATCGACCCGCCCGTTGGAGAGCAGATCGAGCGTCGCCCATTGCTCGGCGACGCGGATGGGATGGTGCAGCGGCAGCACCGTCACCGCCGGTGCCAGGCGGATCTTTTTGGTGTGCGCCGCGACATAAGCGAGCGCAAGCTCGGGGCAGGACAGGATGCCGAGCGTGTTGAAATGGTGCTCGCCCAGCCAGGCGGAGCGATATCCCAGCGACTCGGCGTAGATCGCCTCGTCGATGATGTCCATGATGAGGTCGTTGGCGGTGCGGGTGTTGTTCAGGTAATGGTTGTCGCTGAGACTGAAATAGCCGAACTGCATATCATCCTCCCCCGGTGACGCTTGTCTCAGGACGCGGCGGGCGCGGGTGCGGCGGCCGGGCGGGCGCGGTGCCGCGCCACCAGGGCCTGGTATGTCGCCTGCATCTCCGGCGTCAGCAGCTCGATCATGATGCTGTTCTCGAGCCAGAACTCGATCACCTCGAAGGTGCCGCGCCGCGACAGGTGCTTGGCGCGCCAGCCTTCGCGCGCCGCGATCTCCAGCACCCGCTCCTTGGAGAGCGGCGTCCCGACCGCGAGGTGGAAGCAGGCATAGCGCGACGGCGTCGCGTCGTGCCCGACCTGGACCATGTCGTCGCCCTCGCCGGGCACCGCCGGCTGGTGGCGCGGATAGACCTCGATCATGGTCACATGCTGGTCGTCGGGGCCGCCGCGCGCCACGTAGCCGCCGGGCCAGTTCCCGAACGGCATCGACGCGCCGCCCAGCACCTCGCCCAGCGCTCGCGCCACTCGCTCGGGATCGTCGGCCGGAACCGAGGCGTGGAAAATCATCGTCGTCTCCGCTGCTTTCGCGCGCAAAGACTAGGGATGACGCAGCCTTGCTGTCAATGGAACGGGACGCCGGTCACGCCGCGAAGATCTTGGCCGGGATGTTGATATCGGTCTTCAGCAGGTCGTTGTCCTTCATCAGCGCGATCAGGCGCTCGAGGCCGCGGGCATCGATGGCGAGGGGCTGCTTGCTCACCACCATCCTGGCGAGGAGTTTCTCGTCGGTCCTGGTATAGCTCGCCACCAAGCGCAGATACTCCGCGTCGCCGAGATGCGCGTTGACCCATTCCGCGCCCTTGAGGAAGCCCCGGACATATGCCCTCACGAGGTCGGCTTTGGTTTCCGCGACCTTGCCCGACACGACCCACAGCGAGCTGGGCAGGCCGGGCATCACCTTGGACTGCGCCCAATCGAGCAGCTCGAACCGCGCATCGCCGAGCCCGACGGTAAGGAACGGATCGACCAGGACGGCGGCGTCGACCAGCCCGTTGGCGAGGGCGTCGAGCATCGAAGGGAGCGGCACCTCGCGATAGGAGACCTTGCCGGGATCGCCGCCGGTTTGCTTGATCCATGCCTGGGCGATGAGCCACTGGATGTCGAACCGCGCGTTGATGCCGATGGTCTTGCCCTCGAGATCCTTGCCGGACTGGAGGCCGCCGCCCTTGCGCTGCAGCAGCGCCGCGGGATCGGGCGGCTTGACCGGAATGCGCGTCCCCTCGGCGATGATGCGCAAGTCGATGCCCCGGTCCAGCGCGGTCATGACCGAAACCGAATTGGAGTAGAGCACGTCGAAGCTGCCGCCAATGAGGCCCGGAATGCCGACGGTGCCGCCCTGGACCGGCTGGGTCGCGACGGCGATTCCCTCCGCCGTGAAGTATCCGAGCCTGTCCGCGGCGACGTGCGGCGCGACCACGAAGATGGGAACGATGCTGACGCGCACCAGGGGAAGCTCGGCGGCGAACGCCGGGCTCATGCGCCGGAGAGCCAGCGCGCCGCCAGCGGCGGCGATCACTCCGCGTCGCGAAAGGGGGCGAGTCATCCTAGTGAATCGAAGCTAACATTGCGAACCCATACATTCAGCGTCATTGCGAGCCTAGCGAAGCAATCTCCTTCAGGCGGCGGCGAAGCGCCGGCGGGAGATTGCTTCGTCGCTTTCGCTCCTCGCAATGACAGCGCCGGTTAACGGGACTCAAGTGTCGGAACCGTACCGCTAGAGCCGCAACAGAAGCTCGGCGTTGCGGTGCGCGATCTTCTCACGATCGCCGTCACTGAGGCCGATCTTGTTCCAGAACGCCATGCCGATGCGGTTCGCCTCATAGGGCCAGTCGATGGCCCAGAGGATGCGGTCGGCGCCCATGGCGAGGAGGGTGCAGACGAAGGCGGGCTCGAACCAATTGCCGCTCATCGTCACGTGGAGGTGGTCGCGGATGTATTCGAGCGGCGTCTTCGCGAGCCCGCGCCGCTTCGCCGCCCCGGCGGTGTGATCGTCGAGGCGATGCATCGCGAACGGCAAGCCCTCGCCCAGATGGCCCATGATGAATTGGAGCTTCGGAAAGGCGTCGAACGCGCCCGAGAACAGGATGCGCAGGAAATGGATGCTGGTGTCGACGGCGAAGCCCCAGCCGGGACGGGCCAGGATGTCCTCGTAGCCTTCGAAATAGGCCTTGAGCGCGCCCGGATTCGGCAGCGCCGGATGGAGATAGATCGGCACGCCGAGCGTTTCCGCGCGCCGGAAAATGGGCCAGAACTGCTGGTCGTCGAGGAAGCGTCCCATGGTGTGGCCATGGATCATCGCGCCGACGAAGCGATGATCCCTGACGCAGCGCTCGAGCTCGTCGGCGGCGGCCTCCGGCGCGGCGGTCGGCAGCGCCGCGAACCCGGCGAAGCGCTTGGGGTGCGCCTTGGTCGCGGCGGCGAGCCGGTCGTTCAGCTCCTTTGCCATGGCGATCGTCTCGCCGGCCGGGAAGCCCGGCGCCACCGGCCCGTTGAAGGACAGCACCTGGAGATCGACCCCCGCCGCGTCCATGTGCTGGAGGCGCGTCTCGCCCAAATCGTCCAGCTCCTTGCCGATGTCGTGGCCGAGCTGCTCGCTGCGCGACGTCATGTAGAAGCTGCGCGATTCGTTGGACGACACTTTCTGGCGATAGAGCGGGGTCGAGTAATGCTCTTCGATCGCGATGATGCGCATGGCGCCGTCTCCGTGCTTGGCCGCTTCTGGGGGACAAGCGCTTCCCTGTCAACGATTCTGCGCCCGGTTTGCCAGCCGGGCCGCGGCTGCACTATCCTCGCCTCCCGCATCGAGAGGAGAAGCCGTGCCGATCGTCCTCGGCCTTGCCTCGTCCCACGCGCCGTCGATGTTCGTCGCGGCGGACCAGTGGCCCCAAATCCATCGCGCGCTGACCCGCGCGGTTCCGCAGCCGCCGGAGCTGGCGCAGGAAACGCCGGAGGTGCTCGAGAGCTATGTCGGGCGCGTGACGCAGGGCTTCGCGACCCTGCGCGCGCAGCTCGAGGCGGCGCGGCCCGACGTGGTCTTCATCATCGGCGACGACCAGAACGAGCTGTTCTCGAGCGCGTTCATTCCCGCCTTCGCCATGTTCGTCGGCCACTCCGCCGAGGGCAGCACCAGCATCGGCTTCATCGGCGAGAAGCCCAAGGACAACCGGATCACGCTCCCCTGCAGCCCGGCGGCGGCGAAGACGGCGCTCGCGGGCCTGATCGAGCGGGGGTTCGATTTCGCCTCGGCCGAGACGCTGGTGGCGCTGGCCCGGCCGGAGATCGGATTGGGTCACGCCTTCACCCGGATCGGCCGCGCCATGCGTCTCGTCGAAAGCGGCATTCCGGCGGTCCTGGTTTTCGTCAACGCGTACCATCCGCCGCTGCCGAGCGCCGCGCGCTGCTATGCGCTGGGACAGGCGCTGCGCGACATTTTCGCCGACCGCCCCGAGCGCGTGGCGCTCTACGCGTCCGGCGGCTTGTCGCACGATCCGCTGGGGCCGCGCGCCGGCTGGGTGGATGAGCCGCTCGACCGCTGGGTGCTCGAGCGGATCGCGCGCGGCGAAGGGGCGCAGCTCAAGACGCTGTTCAAGACCGATTCCGACGCTCTGCGCGGCGGCACCGGCGAGATCCGCAGTTGGATCGCGGTCGCCGGCGCCTTCGACGGGCAGCAGGGAACCGTCGTCGATTACATCCCGGCGCACCACGCGGTGACCGGGCTCGGCTTCGCCTATTGGCGCGCGCCCGGCTGAACCAGCGCTCTCACGCCGGCTGCACCGCGCGGTAGTGGTTGCTCTTGGACACCGGGGACAGCCCGCCGGCGATCCGGGTCCAGGACTGCGCCTCGTCCTCGCTCGCATAGACCTCGCCGTCGGTCGTGCCCGCGAACAGCGTGAAGCCGCCGGGATACCCGGCGACGCTCATCGCCTCGACATTGGCGCGCCCATCCTGGGGCAGGCCGCGGCTGGCTTCGGTCCAGCTCCGCCCGCGGTCGGTGGAGCGCACGATGGTCCCCTCCGCGCGGTGGGTTTGCCGCCAGGTGCCGGGATTGGCCCGCGCGCCCGACATGATCATCGCGTCGCCGTCGCGCGGCGAGACGATGAGGTGGTCGGGATAGCCGACGCGGAAGCTGTTATCGACGATCAGGGTCCAGGTCTCGCCGGCGTCCATGCTGCGGTAGAGGCCCATCCCGGTCGTCATGTAGAGCTCGGCCGAGTTCGACGGGTGTACCACCACCTGGTGGATGTCGCGGTAGGTCCAGTCGGTCGGCTTCGAAAAGTCGTCGAGCACGCGCCAGTTGGCGCCGCCGTCGGTGGTCTTGAGCAGGTCGCCCTGCTCGACGCCGGCATAGATCACGTTGGGGTCGCGCGGGTCCATCGTCATCGCCTTGACGTGCGCGTCGTGCGGCGGGCTCGGGAAGGACCATTTCTCGCGCCCCTTGGTCTCCTTGACGCCGGGCTGCTCGACCCAGGTCGCGCCGTAGTCGTCGCTGCGGAACATCGAGGCCGGCTCGGTTCCGGCGTAGAGCGCGATCCCGTCCTTGTGATGGGCATAGCCGACCGAGAAGACCTGGCTGATCGTGATGCCGCGCGAGCGCTGTTCCCAGGTCTCGCCGCCGTCGGGACTGAAGAACAGCCCGCCGGTATGCATCCCGGCGAAGATGCCGCCGCGCCGCGGCTCGATCATCAGCGAGCTGCAATGCTGACCGTCGAGCTTGCGGGCGGCAACGGTCCATGGCGCGCCCGGCCGCGCGCGCTCGAGCACCGCGATGCCGCGCAATGTCGCGACCAGGAGCCGCGCCGGCTGATCGGTGCCTTGGTTCAGGTTCTGGCCGTTCGGTGACAGGCATGCAAGCATGGCGACCTCCCTCCTATTTGCCGCTCAGCGGCGCGCCGCCGAGATTGCTCACGGCCGCGCTGGCGCCGCGCTCGCGGTCCCAGCGCACCATGACGACGTTGCTTTCGCCAACCCCGCGCTGCGGCGCCGCATGGAAATCATAGGGGCCGTCGGCCCCGACCCAGCCTTGAAGATTGACGAGATAGTCGCGCAAGCCCGCCGCCGAGGCGTCGGGCCCGAGCTTGCGCAGCGCAGCGATCACCAGCCTGCCCGGATCCCAGGCGCTGATCGAAATCATGTCGGGCTGCGCGCCGTCGGCGGCAAGGGCGCCGGTGAGATCGGCGAGCGCTGCCTTGGTCGCTGCGTCGGTCGGCGCGCCGGTCGCGTAGTAGGGGACCGCCGGAAACATGAGCTGCGGCGGAAGCAGCGCCGCGTATTGCTTCAGGAAGTTCGCCGTCAAATTCCCCGGCGATGTCACCGTCGGCAGATCGAGGTCGAGGTCGCGCGCGCTGCGGAACAGCATGCCCGCCGGCGGCCCAGTCGCCCAGGCGACGAGCGCGTCGGGATTGGCCCCCTTGATGCGCGACACCTGCGCGCTGGCGGTCACGTCGCCGGGCGAGAAGTGCTGCCGCTCGACAAGTTGGACGGATTTGTTCTCGGCGCTGTCGAGCGCAGCCACGAGCGCCTTCTCGGCGCCCTGGCCGCCGGCGTCGGTCGAGAAGATGGAGGCGAGGCGCGTCAGGCCGCGCTCGCGGAAATAGCGCACCGTGACCGCGAGCTGCGACTCGTACGACATCAGGGTGAAGAACTCATAGCCGCCCGGCACCGGGATGCCGCCATTGGCGAGGCAATAGAGGACCGGGCCGCTCTGCGCGACCAGCGGCGCGATCGCCGCGCATTGCGCCGGACCCGACGATCCCATGATGATCGCCACGTTCTTGGCGATGAGGTCTTGGGCCAGCTGCACCGCCGTCTGCGCGCTCGACTGGTCGTCGGCGAAGACGAACGCGACCGGCCGTCCGCTGACGCCGCCGGTGCGGTTGACATCGGCCTCGAGCGCCTTCAATGCTTGGCGTTGCGTCGAGCCGACGAAGGCGATGTTGCCCGTGAGCGAGAGGATCGCGTTGATCTCGTAGGGGTCGGCCGCCAGCGTCGGCGCGGCGAGCGCCGCCGCGGCGATGACGGACGCCATCAGCCTGCAAACGCGCTTCAACGCCGATTCTCCATGCTCCGGACGGTAAGCGCCGTCGTCCGTGCTGTCAATGGCTTGCTGGACAAAACGGGTACAAGCGTTATACAGTGCATAACAAATGCAGATGACCGATCTCATCGACATCGATGAAGGAACGCTCAGCCGGGAGATCTTCTCAAGCGAAGACATCTTCCGGCGCGAGCTCGAGCGCGTGTTCGTGCCGGCGTGGAGCTTCGTCGGGCATACGAGCCAGCTCGCGCGCGGCGGCGATTTCTTCCTGTCGCGCGTCGGGCCGGAGCCCGTGATCGTCACCCGCGACGAGCCCGGCGCCGTCCACGTTCTCCTCAACAGCTGCCGCCACCGCGGCATGCCCCCCTGCCGCTACGATTCGGGGAACGCGGCGGGCTTCACCTGTTCCTATCACGGCTGGTCCTACGGCCTCGACGGCGCCCTCACCGGCGTGCCGAAACTGAAGGAGCGCTATCAGGGGCGGCTCGAGCGCGAGAAGTGGGGCCTCATCCGCGCGCGGGTGTGCGTCTACTACGGGTCGATCTGGGCGACGTTCGACGACGCCTTGCCGTCGTTCGAGGACTATCTCGGCGCCGACATGCGGTTCTACCTGCGCACGCTGCTCCAGGGACCGGACGGCGACGACGACGGCTACGAGGTGATCGGCGGCATCGTCAAGTGGCAGGTGCCGTGCAACTGGAAATTCGGCGCCGAGAATTTCGCCGGCGACCATTATCACGGCTACAGCCACATCTCGGTGGAGCGCCTGTCGATCGGCCTGAGCGGCAAGACCTCGCGCCACAACTTCGCCGCGGCGAAGACGCCGCGCCAGGCGATGAGCGTCGCGGACCCGCTGCGCGGGCACACGATCCGGGCCAGCGTCTACAAGGCGCTCGCGGCCTATGACCCGCAAGAAGGCGCGCCCGACGCGGTCAACGACTATTACCGCGCGTGCCACGAGGCGCGGCAGCGCCGGCTCGGCGACCGGTCGCGCCTGATGATCCATGGCGGCGTGATTTTCCCGAACACGCATTTCAACAGCGCCGGGCGCACGACGATCGGCCTGTGGCTGCCGCTCGGCGCCGGGCGCACCGAGGTCTGGCGCTGGCTCTTCGTGCCCAGGTCCGCGCCAGATATCGTCAAGGACACGCTGCGCGAGTATTATCTGCGCTACGCCGGGCCCGCCGGCATGGTCGAGCAAGACGACATGGAGAACTGGACCGCCGCGCAGCGCGGAACCGAGGGCATGATCGCGCGCAAGTACCCGTTCAATTTCCAGCTCGCGATGGGCCTCTCGCGCGGCGCGCGCGAAGACGAATGGCTCGGCAGCGAGGTGACGATCACCGAGGACGTGGCCGAGCACAATCAGCGGGCGTTCTACGCGCACTGGGCCCGGCTCATGGCCGGCGCATGACGGCGCCGGCCGATCGCGCGACCGCGCTGGATGCGCTGCTGCTGCAGGTCGAGGTCGAGCGCTTCTTCAGTGCCGAGTCGGAACTCCTGGACGAACGCCGCTTCGACGAGTGGCTGGACCTCTTGCACGAGGACATCCGCTATTGGATGCCGATCGCGCGCAACATGCGCTTCGACCGGCCCGAGACCGAATACACGCGCCAAGGCGACGAGGCGTGCTGGTTCGACGAGGGCAAGGACGTCCTGCGCAAGCGCGTGCTGCAAATCCAGGGCGGCGACCATTGGGCCGAGGAGCCGCGCTCGCGCACGACGCATCTCGTCGCCAACGTGCGGGTCGAGGCGGCGGAAGGCGGCGACATCGCCGCCAAGAGCCGCTTCGTCGTCAGCGCCTGCCGGCTCGATCATGACGTCGACCTGTTCGTCGGCAAGCGCGTCGACCTGCTGCGCCGCGAGCACGGCGCGCTGAAGGTCCTGCGCCGCACGATCTATCTCGATCAGAGCGTGCTGCTGTCCCGAAACTTGACCACCTTCTTCTGACTTCATGGCCCGGGCGAAGCGCGCGGCGACCGGGGCTCCCGTCGAACTGACGGACGGGCTCGACTTCCTCATTCGCGACACGCGCCTCAGGCTCTACAAATATATCGAGAGCCGGATCGCGCATCAGGGCGTCCCGCTGCGGCTGTGGTTTCCGCTGCGCGCGCTCTATCGGAACGAAGGCGTAACGCAGCGCGAGCTGGGCCGGATGCTGGGCTTCGGCGATGCGCATGCCGGCGTGATCGTGCGGGTGATGCAGCGGCGCCGCCTGGTCTACCGCCAGCCGAGCCGCGTCGACAAGCGCAGGATCGACCTCTATTTGACGCCGGCGGGCCGCGCGACGGCCAGGCTGACCCTGCGCCACATGCGCGCCATCAACGCCCGGATCGCCGCCGGATTGAGCGCGGCCGAGCTGCGGTCCTTGCGCACGCTCCTCATGCGCGCGCGCCAGAATCTCAAGCCGTGACAACGACGAGTCTGCTCTCGGGGAGGCCGCGATGACGTCGAGGACCGAGATTCGGATCAGCTGCCGGCGGCACGATTGGACCGAGGCCCTGTTCGACGGCCGGGTCCGCGAGCCGGGCTTCGCGCTCAGGCCCGACGCGCATCTCCCCTTGTCCGCCCTCGTCGATCCCGCGCCCGCGCTCGACTTCATGGAATGCGGCATGATGACCTTCGTCCAGGCGGCGGCAGATGACGGTCTTCCGATCCTCGCGCTCCCGATCTTCATCCGCGCCGCGTTCCGGCACTCCTACATTTTCGTCAACGCGAATTCGGGCATCGAATCGCCGCGCGACCTCGAGGGCAGGCGCGTCGGGACGCGCTACGAGATGACCGCCAACGTGTGGGCGCGGGCGCTGCTCCGCGACGAGTACGGCGTCCGCCTGGAAAAAATCCGCTGGGTTCAGCAGACCGGCAACCGAGACGGAACGCGGTTCAAGCTGCCGCCCGACACGGCGATGGAGATGGTCGGGCCGGACGTCGATCTCCAGGACTGGCTCGCCGCGGGTAAAATCGACGCGCTCATCCATCCCGACATCCTGCCCTTGAAGCTGCTGTCGCGCGGCCCGGTGCGCCGGCTCTTCGCCGACGCCGCCGCGGAGGAGCGCAAATCCTACGCGCGCATCGGCATCGTCCCGGTCATGAACGTCATCGCATTCCGCCGCGCAGAGGAGCCGGCTTCGGTGCGCCGCGTGTTCGATACCTTCGCCCGCGCCAAGGAAGCGGGGC
The DNA here is from genome assembly GCA_035604615.1 of Allostellaceae bacterium. Taxonomy (GTDB): domain Bacteria; phylum Pseudomonadota; class Alphaproteobacteria; order ATCC43930; family CGMCC-115725; genus DATJLY01. The sequence goes on from DATNID010000075.1 coordinate 45,456, forward strand.
TCGACGCGATGGAGGACAACCGGGCAAGCGGACTGCTGTGGTACTGGAAGGCCTGGGAGGATCAGGTCGCGCTCCTCGGCCGCGATCCCGTGCCCTATTCGCTTGCGAAGATGCGGCCGACGGTCGACGCCTTCATCGGGCACGCGGTCGCGCAGGGGCTGCTGGAGAAACCGGTTCCCGCCGCGTCGCTGTTCGCGGACCTGTGAGCTCAGGCGGACGCCTCGAGGCGGTCGGCGATTTCGCCCGTCGACACGAACGGATCCTCCGGGACGGGAATCTCGGCGCGCGGAACGTCCTGGTAGAACTCCATCAAATTGCCATCCGGGTCGGTGAAGTAGACGCTGGCCGTGACGCCATGATGCTGCGTGTGGTCGATCGGGATGCCGAGGCTCTTGAACTGCCGGTATGCCTCCTGCAGCTCGGCGAACGAGCCGACCTCGAGCGAGAAATGCTCCATCCCGAGCATGGTCTTCGGCGTCGGCACCGGCACGTTCAACGCGCGCGCCGGCTCGAGCGCCAGCACGACGCGCCGGGTCTGCGGATCGCCCGAAAGATAGACGCGGCCGCGCTCGTCGCTTGCGACGGCGAAGAGGCCGAGCGCGCGCTCGTAGAACGCGCGCGCCGCGGCGAGATCGCGGCAGCGCAAGGTCAGATGACTGGTCCGCCGGATCGCCATCCGCGCGGGCGGCGCGGGCGGCGGCGGCGGCGCTGCCATCGTCAGCTCGGCCGGCCCGCGCAGCTCGAGCGCATCGCTCGCGGCGGCGCTGCGGCCGGGCGCGGGGCACCAGAATTCGTAGCGGTTTCCGTCCGCGTCGTCGGCGACGAGATTGTAAATCGCGCCGCGATCCTCGGTCGCCAGGACGTGCCAGCCATAGGTCGACGCGGCTGCGCTGATGCGCTGATGCAGGCCTGAGAGCGCTTCCATGTCCGTCATCTCGTAGGCGATGCTCACCATGCCGATCTGCCGGTCGGGCTCGGGCCGCCGCTCGCCGGGCGCGCCGGGGCGGATGGCGATCATGTGGTGGTTGCTGACCGGATGCGATGTGAGGAAATAGAAATCGCGCCCGACCTTGCCGTAGGTGGTGAAGCCGACGACGGCTTCGAGAAATTCCTTCGCCTTGGCGACGTTCCCGACCCGCAGCACCACGTGCCCGGCCCGTCTGATCTTGAAGCTCACGCCTCGTCCCCTTGCCTTTTCCGGCGAAATCATTCTAATCGCACGGCGGCGTGATGGTAAGCGCCGCGATCGTCACGACCGGCCCGACTCTCGCCATCGAGCTCGGGGGCACGGCCTCTCCTGCGTGCTGGTCGAGCAGTCCGACGGATCGGTGACCAACGCCAAGTTCGTCGACATCAACATGCGGACGATGGAGTTCTGCCGCCGCTGGGGGATCGCGGACGAGATCAGGAAAGCGGGGTTCGACGAGACCTATCCGCGGGACCAGATCTACGTCACCAGCCTCGCGGGCCATCTCCTGGGCCGCTGGCGGCTGCGGTCCTTCGCCGATCTTCGCACGCCTTCTTCACGCTCACCGGCGCGCGGCTGCGCGAGGTGCCGATGTCGCCGTCGCGCGTCAAGGCGGCGCTCGAAGGCAAGACCTGAGGCGGGCTGCGCTATTATCGCCGCGCGAGCCAGGCCTCCGCGTCGGCGCGCAGTTTCCGTTCGTCGTCGGTACCGGCCAGCGCGATATCGGGCGAAACGGTGCGGCCGCGCTTTTCCAAGCGCCAGCGCATCATGCCGACGGCGGATTCGGGACCGCTGAGGCGCAGGCCGTCGAAGAATCCTGACGGGATCGAGCCGGGGATCACGGGATCGAGCCGGTCCTTGTCGTAGATCCCGTCCATGCGCAGGATCTTCCACTGGCCCTGCCGCCGCTCCAGCCGGTCGTAGAGCCGCAGATAGATCGTGAAGTCGAACAGGTGGCCGTCGAAGTAGCTGCGGTTGAGGACCTGTGCATCGGTCTCGAGGATCGCGCGGTCGCCGTTCACCGACACGCGGGAATTGCCGAACCAGTGCTTGCTCAGCTCCTCGGGCCGCCGCTCTGCCGCCATGGCGATGGTGCGCTCGAGAAAATTGGCCACCGGTCCCGTGTACCACGCGACGCATATGGTGGCGTCGGGATGGAAGCACGCGCGCATGGTGTCCCACTCGGCGTGGTCGCGGGCAAAGGCCCAGACCTGGCGCACGCGGCGCACCTCGTATTCGGCCAGCATCTGCTGCATGTCCATCGTGTCCTCCCTGTCGCGACGCGCGCCAGTCTACTATATCCCACGCGTCGCGCTGCCCCGAGGAGGAACCGATGGCGTCCCACATTTCGCGACGCGCCGCCCTGACCGCGTTGGCGGGATCGCTGGCGGCATTGCGCATTCCGGCCGCGAAGGCGGCCGACAAATTGCGCGTCGGCAAGGCCGTGGCGGAGAATTTCGGCAACATCCCGCTCGATGTCGGGATGGAATTCGGCATCTTCGAGAAGCACGGGCTGACGATCGAGGCGCTCAACTTCACGGGCGGCGCCAAGGTGGCGCAAGCGGTGACCGCCGGCGCGGTCGACATCTCGCTGAGCGGCGGACCCGAAATGGCCTTCGTCGCCAAGGGCGCGCCCGAGATCGCGGTCGCGTCGATCTCGAGCTCGCCGGCTTTCATCGGGATTTGCGTCGGCGCGCAATCGTCCATCCGCGGGATCGACGATCTGAAGGGCAAGAAGATCAGCATCGCCAGCGTCGGCTCGGTCACGCAGTGGTTCGTCGACGATCTCAACCGGCTCAAGGGCTGGACGGCGGAGAGCGACAGGGCGACGCCGGTGGTGATCGGCGGCTCGACCGCGGCGACCCTCGCCGCCCTCAAGACCGGGCAGGCGGACGCCAGCATGACCGCGACGCAAGTGGGCTTCCTGCTCGAGTCGCAGCAGGCGGGGCGGCTGCTCGCCGACTGCTCGCAGTTCGTCGACACTTTCGAGGTCTTCACCACCTTCGCGAGCACCGCGCTCATCAAGGAGAACCCGGACGCCGTGCGCCGCTTCCTCGAGGGCTGGTACGAGTCGGTGGCGGCCATGAAAGCCCACAAGGCCGATACCGTCCGGATCGCGTCCCGCGTGATGAACTATCCGCCGGCGGTGACCGAGCGCTCGTACGACACGTTCATCGCGAAATTCTCGACCGACGGACAATGGAATCCGAAGGCGCTCGAAACGCTGCGCGCTTCCTTCGCGGACCTCAAGATTCTCGAGGGGCCGGTCGACATGACGAAGCTCTACACGACCGCGTTCCTGCCGCGGGAATCGGCGCAACATCGCAATTGACGGTTCGCCGCCGAAGCCCATACTGATTGGGATTCGGACGAAAAAGGCGGCGCGATGGCAGTCATCACCGTGGTAAACCGGCGGCAGCACTTCGAGGGCCGCGACGGCGCCTCCGTCCTCAAGGCGGCTCAGGACAGCAACACGCCGTGGCGGGCGTTCTGCGGCGGCCATGCGCTGTGCGGAACCTGCGCCATGGTCGTGGTGGACGGCAAGGTCTCGGAGCCGACCGAGATCGAGCGCTATTTCATCGAGGGCTGGGCCTACCATCCCAATTTCCGGCTGGCGTGCCAGACCCGCGCCCTCGGCAATCTCAAGGTCGTCTGCTGCATGGACGAAGGCTATGACCCCGAGCGCGTCGTCGCGGCCGCGGCGGGAGCGTCCCAAGACTGAGACCACCGCCGAGCACGGTCTCGACAACGAGACCTACGCCCTTATGAAAGGCCTGATTGGCATGAGGGCCACGTGCACCGTCATGGATTTGGCGAGCCGGGAGGCGCGGGCGTCCTGGTAATGCGCGTGGCCCACGCCGCGTCGACGCCGTGCGTCCTTCGACTTCGCTCCGCTCCGCTCAGGATGAGGAAAAAATTCTACCTCATCCTGAGCGGAGCCCATAGGGCGTAGTCGAAGGACGTACCACGGTTCAACCTCGACAGATCACGCGCTACGGCTTCGGCAGGAACTCCTCGGTGTAGAGCTTCGACAAATCGGCCGAACTGTCGAGAATCTTGAGATCGGCGAAGGACGCCGAGAGCTTTTCCAGCGCCTTCGGATCGAATTTCCCGTCGCTCGAGAATTTCGCCATCAATTCGTCGTAGGTGCGTTCCGCGACGGTCGGCGAGTAGCCGATCACCTCGGCGGTGACCGTCACCGTCTCCGCCCGGTGCGTCTTCATGTAGGCGATCGTCGCGTACCACGCCTTGAGGAAACGCCGCACCGCGCCGGGATTCTTCTGGACGATCGCCGTGCTGCCGAAGGTCACGAACAGCTCGATCGACGTGACGTAGGCCGACACGTCGACCAGCAGGCGTCCGGCGTGCAGCTCCTCGAGCTGATAGCCCACCGGCACCGCGCCGACGCTGGCGTCGACCTGCCCGGTCTTGAGCGCCGCGAACGCCGTGGTGGGCGAGCCGCCGATCGCCACCGCCATGGCGCGGTCGTTGTCGCCGCTCCATCCCTTCACCCGGTTCAGCTCGTCGACCAGCCAATCGGTGAGCGAGCCGGCACTGGTCACGCCGATCTTCTTGCCTTTCAGATCGTCGAGGCCGCGCGCCGTCGATTGGCTGCCGACGGTGATCCCGATGAAGGCAGGCGACGACGTGATCGAGGCGATCGCGATCTGCGGCGCGCCCTTGGCGGCGTAGGCCATGTCCGGCCCGCCGCTCAGCGCGATGTCGACCGCCCCGGCGGTGACGCCCTGCGCGAGCTTGGCCCCGCCGGTGAAATTGATCTCGTCGATCGTCAGCCCTTCCTTGGCGAAGAGGCCGGCCTTCATGCCGATATCGAGCGGGATGAAGCCGAAATTCTCGACCACCGCCTTGCCGACGCGCAGCGTGTCGTCGGCGTGCGCGCCAGCGCACAGCGCCGCGAGCATGCCGGCCAGCGCCATGTGCGCGGCGCGGCGCGCGATCTTGGACATTGCGTCTTCCCCCGTCTTTGCCAAGCGCGGTATCCTCTGGTGCCGCACGATATCACGGCTGGAGGAAGCGCGGTGACTCCCGAAGAGAACGAGATGCTGACCCGGGTCGGCCCCGGCACGCCGGGCGGCGAGATGCTGCGGCGCTATTGGTGGCCGGTGTGGTTCGAGGAGATGATCGACCGCAAGCCGATCCCGATCCGGGTCCTCGGCGAGGAATTGGTGCTGTTCCGCGACGGCAAGGGCGATCTTGGGCTCCTCGACGCGGTGTGCGCCCACCGGCGCGCCCTGCTCACGCTCGGCCGGGTCGAGGAGCGCGGCTTGCGCTGCTGCTATCACGGTTGGCTCTACGATGCCGGCGGGCAATGCCTCGAGATGCCGGCCGAGCCGCCGGGCAGCCGCCTCCACCAAGAGGTGCGCCAGCGCGCGGCCGCGGTGCAGGTGGCGGCGGGGCTGGTCTTCGCCTATCTCGGCCCGCTCCCGGCGCCGGTCCTGCCGCGCTACGACCTGCTGTGCCTCGACCAATGCGACCGCACCATCTGGGCGGCCGACGATCACTGCAACTGGGTGCAGCGCGCCGAGAACGGCGTCGACGCCTATCACAGCATGGCGCTCCACGCCTCGGTCTATCCCTCGATCGCGCTCAAGCGGCCGGAGGTCGAGTTCACGCCGACCTGGTATGGGTTCCGCACCCAGTCGGAATACCCGGGCGGCAACCGCAACATCGTGCACGACATCTTTCCCTCCTCGACGCGCCGCCACAACGCGCGCGCCGGCAGCCTGCCCAGCGAGTTCCTGCATATCCGCGTGCCGACCGACGATCACACCACGACGACGTTCTTCGTCGAGAGCCGGTTCAAGGAGCAGGGACCCTACCATCGCGAGTGCCGCGGGCTGAAGAAGACCGTGCGCGGCGTCTACCAGCATGTCGAGGACGGCTGGTGGGGCCTCGCGTCGGACGACCAGGACCGCGCCGCCCAGGAAAGCCAGGGCCTCATTCACGACCGCACCCGCGAATTCCTCGGCACGTCAGACCGGGGCGTGGTGATGTGGCGCAAGCTGGCGTTCGATTCGATCGCCGCGGTGAAGGCGGGCCGCGACCCGCACGGCATCGTGCGCGACGCGCGCGGCAACGACGTAATCCGCTTCGACGCCGGCAAGAACTTCACCGACCACGAGAAGTCGCCGGTCGCATCGACCTGACGTGTCAGGACCGGAAAATCTTCGCGTCCACGTCGACGTCGGTCTTCAGCAGATCGTATTCCTTCATCAGAACGACGAGGCGCTTGAGCGCGGCGGCGTCGATTTGCGCCGGCTGCTTTCCCACCGTCATTCTGGCGAGGAGCTTCTCGTCGGTCCTGGTGAAGCCGGCGACGAGCTGAAGATAGGCCGCGTCGCCGAGATGCGCGTCGACCCATTCCGCGCCCTTGAGGAAGCCTCGGACATAGGCGCGGATAAGGTCCGTCTTCGCGTCGGCGACCTTGCCCGATACGACCCACAGCGAGCTCGGCAAGCCGGGCATCACGGTCGAGAGCGCCCAGTCCAGCCGCTCGAACCGCGGATCCCCGAGCCCGACCGTCATGAAGGGATCGAGCACCAGCGCGGCATCGACCTGCCCGGCGGCGAGCGCATCCAGCATCGACGGCAGCGGCACCTCGCGATAGATGACCTTGCCCGGATCGCCGCCGGTTTGCTTGACCCAGCCCTGGGCCACCAACCACTGAATGTCGAAGCGCGCGTTGATGCCGATGATCTTGCCCTCGAGGTCCTTGCCGCTATGCAGGCCGGCGCCCTTGCGCTGCATCAGGGCGCCGGGATCGGGCGGCTTTTCCGGAATCGGCGTGCCCGAGGCGATGATGCGAAGATCGATGCCGCGCTCGAGCGCCGTCATCACCGAAATCGAGTTGGAATAGAGCACGTCGAAGCTGCCGCCGATCAGGCCCGGAATGCCGATCGTGCCGCTTTGCACCGGCTGCGCCGTGACCGCAATGCCCTCGGCGGCGAAATAGCCCAGTTTGTCGGCCGCGAAATGCGGCGCGACCGCGAAGATCGGAACGATGCTGACCCGCACCAGGGGGAGAGGGTCGGCGGCCATCGCGTCCGCCGCGCGCAGCAGCGCCGGTACGAAGCCCAACGCGGCCAGCGCGGCGCGTCTCGATATTGCCATCGCCATGGAGCTCAGGACGTGACGAGAACGTGTTCTTCGTTTTCGAAGGTCGGCCGCGTCGCGCTTTCGAAGATGATGATCTTGTTGCGCTCGGGATCGCGCACCATGGCGACGGTCGGCTCCTCGCCGCGCTCGACCCTGGCGATCTGCTCGGACAGCATCTCGCGGAACATGACGATGCCGCGGTCGCTGTCGCCGAGGGTCTCCTGCGTGCGGTCGAAGATCGCCCCTTGCGTCTCCCAGACGATGCGGTCCTGGCCGTAGAAGGTCTGCAGCTCCTCGGTGCCGTAGGCGAACGGCTTGTCGGGAAGATATTCGAAGCTCGGCGGCTCGCCCTTGCCGTCCGGGCTCGGGCGCAGGCCGACCCAGATGATGCGCGTGTGGTCGTCGTCGATCGGCACGCGGAAATGCATCGCCTCGATCGGCCCCTCCGGAATGCGGAGAATGTTCGGGAAGATGAGCGGCGGGCGAACCTCGATTTCCGGCTTGTCGCCGCCATAGACCAGCGTCTTCTCGATGCCCCATTCGCACACCGCCCAGTCATAGGACCGGATCGGCCGGTAGAAATAGCCGCCCTGGTTGATGGTCGGCAGGTTGTGCACCACCGACATGTGGCCGTGGAGATAATAGGTGTGCACCGAGTCGACGGTGTTCTCCTGGATCTGCAGCCAGTTGCAGGTGTGGACCGGCATCACGACGATGCTGCGCTTGCCGTCGCCCCGCACCAACACGTCCCAGCGCGGCAGCAAGGGCGCGCGCGCAGGATCGGGCCCCATATAGGCGAACAGCAGGCCGCCCAGCTCCTGCACCGGGTAGGCGGGGAGGCAGATATCGGCGCGGGCCTTGGTCTCGAACGGGCGCACGACGCACTTCCCCGCGATGTCGTACTTCCAGCCGTGATAGCAGCAGCGGATGCCGCCCGGCTCGATGAAGCCATAGAACAGCGAGGCGCGGCGATGGGCGCAATGCTCGGCAATGCAGGCGATCTCGCCGCTGTCGGTGCGGTAGACGAGGAGGTCCTCGCCCAGGAGGCGCACGCGCTTCTTGGGATTCTGCGCGGTGACTTCGGCGGTGGGACAGAGCGGCTGCCAATAGCGCCGCAGCAGCGCCCCGCCGGGCGTCCCGGCGCCGACCCGGGTGAGCCGCTCGTTTTCCGCTCTCGTCACCATCGCCGCACCTCTCAGGAACGCAGGAAGCCGCGGATGATTTTGGCGCACTCGTCGGGCTTGTCGGTCTGCGCCTGGTGTCCCGCGCCGGGCACCCAGTAGAACTTGCAGTCGGGCAGGCGTTTCTCGATCTCGCGCCCGGTCTCGGGGAGCGCGAAGGTGTCGCTGTCGCCCCAGATGAAGATCGAGGGGATCGTCTTGGTCAGGGTCGGCAGCGTCTTGGTCATATCGTTCTGCAGCGCGTAAAGCGGATTGGCCCTGAGCGCCTGGATGGCGCGGCCGAACGAGCGGAATGCTTCGAGCGCGCCCGGCCGCGTCGCCGCCGCCTGGCGCTCGTCGATGAGCTTGTCGGTGATGCGGGCGCGGTCGATGATCAGCGCCTCGAGGATCCGCCGCATGCCGTCGCGCGAGCCGTCATAGTCGTTGAGCGCCTTCAACGCCTCGGTCGGGCGCTGCTGGATGCCGAGCGAGCCCGCGATCGTCAGCGACGACACCAGGATGACCTTGTGGACGCGCTCGGGATTGAGGATCGCGTATTGCGCCGCGGCCCAGGCGCCTTGCGAATTGCCCAGGATCGTCACCTTGGGAAGGCACAGCGCGTCGATCACGTCGGCGGTGTGCTCGACCCGGCTGAAGAGCCCGCGCGGCGCCGTCGCATAGGGATCGGTGAGGCCGAAGCCGCCGACCGAATCGGGCGCGATGACGCGGAAATCGTCGGCCAGCTTTTCCATCAGCAGGCCCATCCCGGCGGCGCCCGAAGAGCCGGCGCCGCCGCCATGGAGCGCGACGATCACGGGCCCGTCGCCGCCGGTCTCCGAATAGTGGGTGCGAACACCGTTCGCCATGACGAAACGCGACCGCAATTGACTCGGCATTTCCGGCTCCTCGAGGCTTTTCTCGATCAGAAAAGGGGTGTCCTGACGGCTGAACGAGTATTGCGGAGGGGACCATGGGCGGCAAACCCTGTCAATGAGGTGGCCTGTCGCGGCCGCGATCACTGATCCGGCGCCACCACGATGTTCACGAAGCCGCCGGGCCGCTGCTTGATGTCCTCGAGCGCGTCGTTGACCGCCGTCAGCGGATAAATTCGCGGCCTCCAGACGCCGAGGTCCAGCACGCCGGCGCGCCATCTCGGCCATCAGCCGCCCTTCGGCGACGGTGAACCAGTTCGAGCCGCGATAACCGAGCCCCTCGTCCAGGAAGCGCATGGGCTCGATCCTCACCCCGCTCGGCGAGAAGGCAAAATAGCCGCGCAAGCCGGCGTTGACGCAGAGCAGGCGCTTGCCGTCGAGGCAAGCCGATGCGGCATTGGGTTCTGCATGATTTGCGGAGAACCGCTCGATCCCTGATGTCCCGTGCCGGGGTGACGCGCTCGCGCGGCTTGCGACTCTCATCGACCGGATAATCAATCCTGCCCCCGACGTTGTCTCGTTTTCCGCGGCCGGGTGAGCCTGCGAGTTCGGTACTGGCGCCAATTGGCACGGCCGGCTGACGTCGACGCCATACCTCCCTTGTAGGCCAGTCGCCTGGCATGGATCGACCGGGGGCGGGCGGTCAGTCCGCTGGGGTCCCATCCACGGCGGATATTTCTTGCACTTCGAGGAAACACTTCAAGCCAACGAGTCCATTTACCCCCGGGGAAATTGCTCTGGGTCCCGTCGGCATGGGACTCCAATTCCATCCGCACCTTCGCGCGAGACAACCTTGCGATGGCAGCCGGCAAACAACGTTGTCGCCAGGTCTGTTTTTACCCTCAACATCGGAAATTTGCGTCGACGGCCTGCACATCGCAAAGGTGTCGATAACGGAAGTCGTGATTAGTTATTCGATCAGCTCTTCCTCGTGCAATAATGCTGCCCGCATTACCGCACGCAGAGGCGGGGGTTCGCACCTATTCTCTCGCACGAGTTTCCGTGACGCTTAATGTATCGGTCAGCTGCGAATGCCGCGGGGCTGCCGATCACGCTTTCAAGCGCGCGAACATTCGTCGCGCGTTGCCTTCTTCGATGTTGTGGAGATCTTCGCTGGCAAGACCGAGAGCGCGTAGCGGTTCCTTCGTCGCGCCCATCGTGCCCCAGGGAAAATCACTGCCGAAGAAGACCTGGGTCGGTGCCACGAGCTTCAGGAGCGCGCCGAAGGTCATCGGATTATTCATGCTGGCGGTATCGAAGTTGAGCCGCCGGAACGCGGCGAGCGCGCCGTTCGGGGCGCGATCGGCGAAGGAGCGCGCCCAGCCAGCGATACGGCCCGCGACCGCCGGCAATGCGCCGCCGCAATGCGAGAAGATGAAGCGGATCTCGGGGCAGCGGGTGAAAGTGCCGCTCTGCAAAAGGCTCACAATCGCGCGCGTGTTGTCGAACATGAATTCGAGAATCGCCATCGGCACATCGGACTGCACATTGACACAGCAATCGACCGCGGCGGGATGCGAATAGACGACGGCTCTGCGCCGGTTGAGCTCGTCATAAACCGGCGCGAAAGCCGGATCGCCCGGATATTTGCCGTCGTAATTGGTCAAAAGACAGATTCCGTCCGCATTCAGTACGTCAAAAGCATAGGCGATCTCATTGAGGCTGCCGTCGATGTCCGGCAACGGGATGGTGGCGAAAAAGCCGAATCGGCCCGGGTGGTCGCGCGCAATTTGCGCCTTGTAGTTATTCAAGAGCCGCGCGAGCTTGCGGCTCTCTTCGATCTTGCCGGTCCAACTCCCGGGCGCTGAGATCGAAAGGATCGAGGTCGCGGCACCATTCTTGTCCATCTCCTCGATCGACCAGCTCGGCGTCCATTGGGTGAGCCTCGCGCCCCAGTAGCCGGTTCGCTTGATGCGGTCTTCCTGCAAGGCCAGAAATTCCGGCAGCATGATGTGGTGATGGACATCGACGATCCCGGGCATGACATTCGCTCCTTCGCACCGGGACCCTACCTGCCGGCCCGGAGCAACACAACGGCTTCGCGCTCGCTGATCATCGCAGCCGGGCAGATCAATTCACTCCAATGTTACGCCTGAATTGGTCAACTGCGCCGGTTCGGCGATGTCAGGGCTACCGCCGCTTGGCCCTCAACGATGGCCATAACGTCGCGGTGCCGCGAACGACGCGATGTGCCAAAGCGAGACCTTCGATCGAGAGCTCGCTGCGGCGACTCTAGGAGGTCGCGGGATTCGGTTTGGAACGTGACGGGCCAGCGGCGCCCTTGATCGCGGCGCGATCATGCCGCTGACGGGCCGCTACCGCTATTGGCGGCGTTACATTATGGTGCCTCGCGGCTCGAAACTGGGGAGGCTCACCGATGATAAAGGTCAGCGTGCTATACCCGCACAAGGACGGCGGCAGGTTCGACATGGACTACTATCTCGCGAAGCATATGCCCTTGGTCCGGCAAAGACTCGGCGCCACGCTCAAAGGCATGTCCGTCGAGCAAGGCATTTCCGGCGGCGCGCCCAATTCGCCGGCGCCTTTCGCCGCTCTAGGCCACCTGCTGTTCGACACCGTCAGTGCATTCCAATCGGCAATGGCGTCTCATGGCGCCGAATTCATGGCTGACATTCCCAAATTCACCAACATCGAGCCGACCATTCAGGTCAGCGAAGTGAAAATGTAGGATCGCGATGTCGCGGTGGCCTCGCGAGCATCGCCAATGAAGTCGCCGTGCTCAAGGGTCCCGAGGGCGGCAGCTCAACCGAGCCGATCGGCAGCGCGGTCCACGTCATGCGAATCGTCGGCGTCCATGTGGGGCCGAATTCCCCTGCCAGACGGGCACTGATATAATGGTGCGGTCAATGGTCGGGGACCTCGCGTGGCATCGGAGCGGGTCGAGCGCAAGCTGACGACGATTCTTGCCGCCGATGTCGCGGGTTATTCGCGGCTGACCGGCGCAGACGAGGAAGGGACGGTGCGCCGTCTGCGCGCGCTCCGCGCCGAGCTGATTGACCCGGCGATCCAGACCAATCGCGGCCGCGTCTTTCACACCGCC
>DATNID010000076.1:0-9359 GCA_035604615.1 Allostellaceae bacterium
CGACCGGCTGGGACATGATCACCCCCGAGCCCGACCTTGCCGACTACAAGAAGTTCATCATGGTGCGGATCGAGGCCTTGAACCACGCGCTGCGCGATCTGCCGTCCGAGCGGGTGCGCCACCACACCTGCTACGGCATCAACATGGGGCCGCGCACCAGCGATCTCGAGCTCAAGCATCTCGCCGACCTGATCGTGACGATCCGCGCCGGCTACTATTCGTTCGAGATGGCCAATCCGCGCCACGAGCACGAATGGCGGGTGTGGGAAAGCGTCAAGCTGCCGCCCGGCAAGGTGCTGATCCCCGGCGTCATCAGCCACGCCACCAACATCGTCGAGCATCCCGAGCTGGTGGCCGAGCGCGTGGTGCGCCTCGCCAGGCTGGTCGGGCGCGAGAACGTCATCGCCAGCACCGATTGCGGCTTCGCCCAGGGCCCGTTCCACCGCCGCGTCCACCCCACCATCCAGTGGGCCAAGCTCAAGGCATTGGCCGAAGGCGCGCGGATTGCAACCAAGGCGCTGTGGGGACGGTGATTTCGACGGCATGGGACGGCGACGCGTCTGCTGCTATACTGGCGCCTTGAGTTTCGGACCTGGAGGAATGCCATGAAGATCGTGCAGGGCGACGAGCTGCAATGGGAGCGCGGGCTCGAGCATCGCGGCGGCATGTTCCATTTCCGCCGCCTGATGGAAGGCGAGCCGGGCACCATCGATAATTTCCAGCTCTCCATGGGCCGCATGGGCGGCGACTTCTACTCGCCGCGCCACCGCCACAATTTCGAGCAGGTCCGCTTCCAGCTCGAGGGCGAGCTCGATTTCGCGCGCGACGGCAAGATGAAGACCGGCATGGTCGGCTACTTCCCCGAGGGCATGTTCTATGGGCCGCAATCGCAGGACCCGGCGGGAACGCCCATCACCATCGTGCTGCAATGTGGCGGCGCCAGCGGCAGCGGTTATCTCTCGCGCAACGAGACCAAGGCCGGCATGGACGTGCTCAAGGAATATGGCGAGTTCAAGGACGGCGTGTTCCGCCGCCACAAGGACGTCCCCGGCAAGCGCAACATGGACGGCTACCAGGCGATCTGGGAACACGTCAATAAGAAGCCGATGGTCTATCCCAAGCCGCGCTATTCGCGGCCCTTCATGATGGACCCGGCCAACTACGATTGGCTGCCGGTCGAGGACGCGCCGGGCGTCGCCGAGAAATTCCTCGGCGTCTTCACCGAACGGCGCAGCACCGCGCGCTTCGTGCGCCTCGACCCCGGTGCGACGCTCGAGGCCAAGGGCCGCAGCATCTACTTCGTGGTCGAGGGCGACGGCACGGTCGGCAGCGAGGCGCTGCGCCAATACACCACGATCTATCTCCAACGCGGCGAGCGCGTCGCCATCGCGGCGCGCGACACGGTGCGGATGCTGCATCTGGGATTGCCCGACCTGTCGGGCATCGTCGCCGACCGGTCCGGCGTCACCGCGGTCGCAGCCGAATAGGGCTGCCCTATTCGGCGGGGGCCGTCGCCGCCTGCCGATGCCGGAACGAGGCGCGGGCCGAGCCCATGAAGAACAGGCTCGCCACCATCAGGCACGCCGCGAGGATCAGTACCATGTCGGGGTGCCCGTGATCGATGAGGTAGCCGAACGGCACCGGCACCAGCGCGCTGCCCAGGCCCAGTGACGCGCTGACGAAGCCGAACACCTTGCCGATCTCGCCTGGCGGCGCGGCGTCTTTCAGCATCACGTCGCGCGGCGTGCGGCTGCCGCCGAGGCAGAGGCCGGAGCAGAACATCATGCCGATCGCGACCAGGCCGCTCACCGGCGTCACGCCGACGAGCAGCGTCGTGAGCGCCGAGATGCTGGTCAGTGCGGCGACGAAGGTGCTGAGGTGACGCTTGGACTTGGCGTGGTCGGTGGCCCAGCCGCCGAACAGCACGCCGACGCTGGAGCCGATCATGTACGCGGTCAGCGCGGTCGAGGCGAGCGCGATCTCGATGCCCTTGACCTGGTGCAGGATGGTGATGAGCCAGGCCTGGACGCCGCTCCCCGCCATCGAGCCCAACAGATAGAACATGAAGAACATCACGATGGTGCGGTCGAGCAGGAGCTGGCGCACGGTCAGGCGATGCGCCGTGCGCTCGCGTTTCACTTCGTCCTGGAGGATGGCGCTCTGCCAGATCACCGCCGCGACTACCGGCAGGCCCAAGAGGCCCACGGTCAGGAGCGCGCCGCGCCAGCCCATGAACAGCATCAGCCCGGCCACCACCGGCGGCGCCACCGCGAACCCGACATTGCCAGTGAAGCTGTGCAGCGCGAAGGCGCGGCCGATGCGCTCCTTGCTGATCGAGCCCGCGAGGATCGAATAGTCGGCCGGATGGAAGACGGCGTTGCCGATCCCCGAGACCGTCGCCAGCGCCAGGATCTGCCAATACTCGGTGCAGAACGCCATGCCCGAGATGGCGAGCGACATGAACAGCGTGCCGCCGATCAGGAACGGGCGGGCGCCGAACCGGTCGACCAGGAAGCCGAGCGGCGTCTGCAAGGTCGCCGACATGATGCTCATCACCACCGGCGCCAGGCCCAGCGCGGCAAAGCTGATGCCGAATTCGTGCTGCCATACGATGAATAGCGGCGGGAACACGAGGATGTAGAAGTGCGACAGCGTGTGTCCCAGCGAGATGAGGACGTTGACGCGGGTTTCCCGGTGCAGCATGGCATGGATGATGCGCGCCGCACGCAAGGGGGTCAAGCTGCGCGCCTGCAACCTTGGGTCACCAACGCCGCATGACTAATGATCTCTTATGCGGCTCCGCACCGGCGGATATGCTGCGCTGCGGTACGAAGCGGAAAATGGGGACGGCGATGGACATGTGGCGCATCGCGGCGTTGGGGGCGCTTGCCCTGTCGCTCTTTTGGCGGCCGGCCGGGGCCGACGAGACCGTGCTCCGTTATGGCCAGATTCCGTCCACCATGCGCAGCGTGTCGGCGCTTCACCTTTTCGTCGCCGAGCGCGAGGGCCTGTTCGCGCAGCAGGGGCTGCGGGTCGAGCGCGTGCCGATCGCGGGCGGCACCGACAAGATGGTCGCCGCGCTCGCCGCTGGAACCGTGGATGTCGCGCAAAGCGCCACGCCCTATCTCATCACCGCCGTGATGGCCGGCTCCGACGCCGTGGCGATCGCGGGCGAGAACGCCAATCCGGTCTACAGCCTCATCGCCAAGCCCGAGATCAAGGACTTCGCCGATCTCAAGGGGCGGCTCGTAGGGCTGTCGCTCGCGGTCGATACGATCTCGATCTCGACCCGCAAGCTGATGGCGCTGCACGGGCTCGGGCCGGGCGATATTCGGGTCAAGGAGCTGGTCGGAACGCCGGCGCGGTTCGACTGTTTGAAGAGCGGCGAATGCGACGCGGTGCCGCTGGGCCAGCCTGAGGATTTCATCGCCATCGACGCGGGCTATCGCCGGCTCGGCGTCTCGAGCGACGCGGTCGCCGCCTTCAAGTTCCAGATCCTGGCCACGCGCCGACCCTGGGCCGAGGCGCACGAGGATACCGTGGTGCGCTTCGTGCGCGCGCTCGCGGCATCGTTCCGCTTCATTCGCGACCCGGCGCACCGCGACGAGGTCGCGGGCATCGTCGTCGCCGCGACCGGCGCGTCGGACGCGATCGCGCGGCGCGTGCTCGCGCTCTATCTCGACCCGGACCGGGGCGTGCTGCCGCGCGCGGCCGAGATCGACTTGAAGGGGCTGGCCCAGGTGATCGCCTTCATGGGCGAGGCGGGCGTGCTCAAGGCGCCGCTGCCGGCGCCGGAACAGTTCGTCGATCTGCGCTACCTGCACAACGCCGGGATCGATTAGTGCCCGAGTCGCCGCGCCCGGAAGCACAAGAAGACAGCGGCGGGACGCGCACGCGCCGGTCCGGGGCCGCGGCCGGGACCGCGAAACCGTTTTGGCGACGGATGTTAATGGGTTTTCCGCGTCGCCCGGCGCGGCGCTTCCGAGCCGCGCTTCTTGCGGTGAACGTTTTCAAGGTTTAAAATTAAGCAATAAACGTCGTGTCGGTCGGCAGGCCGGCGCAGGAGGAAATCAATAATGAAAGGTCCATCGCCAATCCGGCGCGAATGGAGTTGGTGGTACCTGCTCTTCATTGTCCAGTGCGTCGCCGTCCTGTGGCCGCCCTTTTACAACTTCGTCGAACCTCGTTGGCTCGGGCTGCCCTTTTACTACTGGTACCAGCTCCTCTGGGTTGTGATCGGGGCGGTGCTGACGGCGATCGTCTACTTCGCGACACGCGACGAGCGGGACTAGCGTAATCAAGCGCGGGGGAAACGCGTGCAACAGATCAATTGGACTGCGCTCACCATCTTCGTCCTGCTGTTCGGCTTCATCACTTGGCTCGGGTTCGTCGCCGCGCGCTGGCGCAAGGGCGACCTCGACCAGCTCCATGAATGGGGCCTCGGCGGACGGCGCTTCGGCACCGTCGTCACCTGGTTTCTGGTCGGCGGCGACCTCTACACCGCTTACACTTTCATCGCCGTGCCCGCGCTCGCCTTCGGCGCCGGCGCCGTCGCGTTCTTCGCGGTGCCCTACACGATCGTGATCTATCCGATCCTGTTCCTGGTGTTCCCGCGCATCTGGAACGTCGCGCACAAGCACGGCTACATCACCGCCGCCGATTTCGCGCGCGGGCGCTATGGCAATCGCTGGCTCGCGCTCGCCATCGCGCTCACCGGCATCGTCGCCACCATGCCCTATATCGCGCTCCAGCTGGTCGGCATTCAGGTGGTGATCGGCGCGATGGGCATTTCCGGCGAGGGGCTGCTCGGCGACTTGCCGCTCATCATCGCCTTCGTCATTCTCGCCGCCTTCACCTATTCGAGCGGCCTGCGCGCGCCGGCGGCGATCGCGATCGTCAAGGACGCGCTCATCTACCTCACCGCCTTCGCGGCGGTGATCGTGGTGCCGATCGAGCTGGGCGGCTACGGCAAGATCTTCGATGCCGTGCCGCCGGCGAAGCTGCTGCTCGCCGTGCCGGGCGCCGGCACCACCGGCGCTTATGGCGCCTACGCGACGCTGGCGGTGGGCTCGGCGCTGGCGCTCTTCCTCTATCCGCACTCGCTCACCGGCATCTTGAGCGCCAGCAGCGGCCATGCCATCCGCCGCAACGCCGCGATGCTGCCCGGCTATTCCTTCATGCTGGGCCTGCTCGCGCTGGTCGGCTTCATGGCGATCGCGGCCGGGGTCGACAAGGTGCCCGAATTCAAGGACGGCTTCGCCACCTTCAAGAACAACTTCGCCGTGCCGGCGCTCATCCTGCACAGCTTCCCGTCCTGGTTCGTCGGCATCGCGTTCGCCGCCATCGGCATCGGCGCGCTGGTGCCGGCGGCGATCATGTCGATCGCGGCGGCGAATCTCTACACCCGCAACATCCACCGCGAGTTCATCCGCCCCGACTGCACCTCCAAGGAAGAGGCGCAGATGGCCAAGTGGGTGTCGCTGGTGGTGAAGTTCGGCGCTCTCGTCTTCACCCTGTTCCTGCCGACCACCTTCGCCATCCAATTACAACTGCTCGGCGGCATCTGGATCATCCAGACCTTCCCGTCGGTGATCCTCGGTCTCTACACGCGGTGGTTCGACGATTGGGCGCTGCTCGTGGGCTGGGCCGTCGGCATCTCGGTCGGAAGCTGGATGGCGGTGGTGATGAATTTCAGCGCCACGTATCCGCTGGCCCTCGGCGGCTTCAGCATGCCGGGCTACACCGCGTTCTACACGGTGATCCTGAACCTCGTCATCGCGATCGTGCTGACGCCGGTGTTCCGCGGCATGTCGCGGTCGGCGCCGGTCGACGAGACCGTGGCGGCCGACTATCACGCCTGAGCGGGATCACGCCCCGACGCGATAGCGCTCGGCGGTTTCGTCGTAATCCGGGAGCCCGACCAGCGCCGTCAGCTCGGCGAACGACGCGAGCGGCGGCGCGCCCGTGGGGTCGTCCGTGGCCAGCGCCTTGAGCGTGCCGGCCATGGTGCGGATCGCGGCATGCAGCAGCACGTTGTATGTCACGACGCTGTAGCCCATCGCCTGGAGCTCGGCGCGCGCGGTGACCGGCGTCTTGGGCATCATGTTGGCCCAGGTCGGCTTGCGGAAGCCGCCGGCGAAGCGCTTCATCTCGTCGACCGTCTCGAGCGCTTCGGCGAACAGGATGTCGGCGCCTTCCTCCTCGAAGGCGCGGCAGCGCGCCATCGCTTCGTCGAACCCGACCGAGCCGCGCGCGTCGGTCCGCGCCATGATCAGGATGTCGGCGTCGCCGCGCCCCTCGACCGCGGCGCGGATCTTCATGCGCGCCTCGTCGCGCGCGATGACCGGCCGCCCGCCGCCATAGTGGCCGCACTTCTTGGGCCAGACCTGGTCCTCGATCAGGATCGCCGCGGCGCCGGCGCGCGCATACTCCTGCACCGTGCGGCGCACGTTCATGGCATTGCCATAGCCCGTGTCGCCGTCGGCGATGATGGGAAAGCCGGGCACGGCGGTGCAGGTGTTGCGCACCTGGTCGACCACCTCGCCGAAGCTGATGAGGCCGGTATCCGGCAGCGCGTAGCGGATGGCGGCGATGCCGAACCCGCCCAGGAGCGCCATCGGCAGCCCGGCCCGCTCCACGAGCCGCGCCGAGAGCGGGTCCGAGACCACCGGACAGATCAGCAGCTCGGGTCCTTGCATCATGTCGCGCAATTTCTTGGCGGCGCTGGTCACGGGATCGCTCCTCTCGCGGGTTTCGGGCCGGGTTCGCGTCATGGTAGCGCGTCTCGCGCGGCCGGGGCACCGGCCAGGGTGAACGTCGTTAAGCGGCC
Source organism: Allostellaceae bacterium (assembly GCA_035604615.1). Lineage (GTDB taxonomy): Bacteria > Pseudomonadota > Alphaproteobacteria > ATCC43930 > CGMCC-115725 > DATJLY01. The sequence continues at coordinate 6,830 of DATNID010000076.1, forward strand.
GGTAACCACGGGCCGATTATCCTTCCGGCATGAAGCGCCGTATCTTCATCGTCGACGACGATCTCGATCATGCCGAGAGCATCGCGGATATTCTCGCGATCAACGGGCATGAGGTCGAGATGGCGCATAGCGGCGAGCAGGCGGTACGCCGCTTCGCCGAGCGCGAGTTCGATCTCACGCTCATGGACGTGAAGCTGCCCGGCATGAACGGCGTCGAGGCGTTCTTCGAGCTGCGCCGTCATCGCGCCGACGCCCAGATCGTGATGATGACCGGCTTCAGCGTCGAGCAGCTCCTGGCTCGGGCGGTGCTCAACGGCGCGCGCGGCGTCCTCTATAAGCCGCTCGCGATCCCCGAGCTTTTGCGCGCGGTCGCCGATTGCGGCGCGCCGGAGAAAGCGGCCTAGGCCTACCTACCCGGCTTGGCGGCCGGGCGCGCATGGCGCATAATTTCCCGCCTCGAACAGCGGGAGTGCGCCTCATGTCCCAGATCTTTCCGATCCTCAACAGCGTCGCGAAGCGCGCCTGGACCGACGAGGCGGGATATTTCCGGCTCTACGAGCAGTCGCTCAAGGACCCCAACGCGTTCTGGGGCGAGCAGGCCAAGCGGGTCGACTGGATCAAGCCCTACACCAAGGTCAAGAACACGAGCTTCACCCGCGACGTGCACATCCGCTGGTTCGAGGATGGGACGCTGAACGCCTGCTACAACTGCGTCGACCGCCACGCCCAGACCCGCGCCGACCAGACCGCGATCCTGTGGGAAGGCGACAGCCCGCACGAGCAGCGCCATGTCAGCTACGGCGAGCTCCTGGACAGCGTGTGCCGGCTCGCCAACGTGATGAAGTCGCACGGCGTCAAGAAGGGCGACCGGGTGACGATCTACCTGCCGATGATCCCGGAAGCGGCTTTCGCGATGCTGGCCTGCGCCCGGATCGGCGCGGTTCATTCGGTGGTGTTCGGCGGATTCTCGCCCGACAGTTTGAGCGGCCGCATCCAGGATTGCGGCTCGACCTATGTCATCACCGCCGACGAGGGTCTGCGCGGCGCGCGCAAGGTGCCGCTCAAAGCCAACACCGACGAGGCGCTCAGATCCTGCCCCGGCGTCAAGACCGTGCTGGTGGTGCGCCGCACCGGTGGCGGCATCCAGTGGGTGGAGGGCCGCGACGTGTGGTACGAGGACGCGATGGCGACGGCCTCGCCTGACTGTCCGCCGGCCGAAATGAGCGCCGAGGACCCGCTCTTCATCCTCTACACCTCGGGCTCGACCGGCAAGCCCAAGGGCGTGCTGCACACCACGGCGGGTTATCTCGTCTTCACCTCGATCACGCACCAGTACGTGTTCGACTATCATGATGGCGACGTTTTCTGGTGCACCGCCGATGTCGGCTGGGTGACGGGCCACAGCTACATCGTCTACGGGCCGCTCTCCAACGGCGCGACCACGCTCATGTTCGAGGGCGTGCCGAATTATCCCGACGCGTCGCGCTTCTGGCAGGTGATCGACAAGCACAAGGTCAACATCTTCTACACCGCACCGACCGCGATCCGCGCCCTCATGCGCGAGGGTGACGATTTCGTCACCCGCACCTCGCGCGCCAGCCTCAAGCTCCTCGGCACGGTGGGCGAGCCGATCAATCCCGAGGCGTGGCTGTGGTATCACCGCGTGGTGGGTTCGGGCCGCGTGCCGATCGTCGATACCTGGTGGCAGACCGAAACGGGCGGCATCCTGATCACGCCGCTGCCGGGCGCGACGCCCCTGAAGCCGGGCTCGGCGACGCGGCCCTTCTTCGGCATCAAGCCCGAGATCGTCGACGGCGACGGCCACCTGCTCGAGGGCGCGGCCGAGGGCAATCTCTGCATCGCCGACAGCTGGCCGGGCCAGATGCGCACCGTCTTCGGCGACCACAAGCGCTTCGTCGAGACCTATTTCTCGACCTTCCCCGGCAAGTATTTCACCGGCGACGGCGCGCGGCGCGACGAGGACGGCTACTACTGGATCACCGGCCGGGTCGACGACGTGATCAACGTCGCCGGCCACCGCCTCGGCACCGCCGAGGTCGAGAGCGCGCTGGTGGCGCATCCCAAGGTCGCCGAGGCCGCCGTCGTCGGCTATCCGCACGACATCAAGGGCCAGGGCATCTATGCCTACGTCACGTTGAAGCTCGGCGTCGCCAGCGACGAGGCGCTGCGCAAGGAGCTGGTGCTGTGGGTGCGCAAGCAAATCGGCCCGATCGCCTCGCCCGATCTCTTGCAATGGGCGCCGGCGCTGCCCAAGACCCGCTCGGGCAAGATCATGCGCCGCATCCTGCGCAAGATCGCCGAGGGCGAGATCAGCCAGCTGGGCGACACCTCCACCCTGGCCGACCCGGGCGTGGTCAACGACCTCATCGAGGGCAAGGGTAAGCTCTTCGGCTAGCCATCCCTCCCTTGCAACTCTTGGGGCGGCTCTCTTGCGGGGCCGCCCTTTACTTTTATTGCAATCAGGTACACGTTGATTTCAAATGAATGCGCACCGCAACTGATCGAACGA
>DATNID010000077.1:0-62406 GCA_035604615.1 Allostellaceae bacterium
CGGACTCGGATGGCAGCCCGGCGAGCTTGCCATGCGCGCGCAACCATTTGAAAAATCCGCGGGCATCGTTCCGGTGCCGTTTGAGCGACTCCGGCGCCATGGTCCGGTTAGCGTCATGCCAAGCCTGTACGGCCGGTCGCGTCACGTCGGCGAGGTTCGGCATGGTTGCCAGAATCGCCTTGATGCTGCCGCGTCGCTTGGCGATGTAGAGCGGCTTTGCAAGCCCCTCGAATGACGCCAGATAGGACTCCAGGTCGGCGAGCGATTGGACGGGCTCGCCGGGCTTCACCGAAGCCCGCCAGGGCGCAACCGGCGACGGGGCCGGAAGATTGTACGTCGCCATGCGCTCCGCTTCCTGTAGCGCCTCCGCAATCGCCACGTCGGCAACGTCGATTGACCCGGCTGCCGGCACGTCGCGGCCTTCAAGCGCAGTGCGACCGTCAATGAACGGAATCGGCTTGCCGGCGATGATGGCGGCATAGGCGCGAGCCCGTGCCGTGGCGAAGATATGATCTAGGGCCGGTGCGACCGCAGCGACGCCAGCACGCCGCGCGGCGAAGTCGTCAAAGATCGGTGCCAGCGCGTCCGGTGCCTTGCGCTTCGCTTCGTCATAGTCGCCGGTGCCCAGATGGCGCTCGACAAACTGCCCGCTGTAGAGCGCGCGCAATTCGTGCGGGACACGGACTCGGATGAAGTAGCGACCGCGCCGCTTTTGCAGATAGGAAATCATCGGTTGCCCCTCCCGATGATCCGGCGGAAATTGACGGGACACGACTCCTCGATTTCCTCTACCTTGGCGGCGACGATGTTCCGGGCCAGAATATGGACACTACCCCGCGCCCCTACAATGAGCTTTTTCGACCACGCGAATCCGCCATTTTTCGTACGTCGCTCCCCCTCAAGGGGGGAGGGATTTCTCGGTGCGCTCCTTCCCCCCTTGAGGGGGAAGGTTGGGATGGGGGGTCGGCTAGAGAATGATCCGCTCAAGTTGAACCACCGTGCGTCCTTCGACTACGTGCTCCGCACTCCGCTCAGGATGAGGACGATTGTACAATTTTCCTCATCCTGAGCGGAGCGAAGCGTAGTCGAAGGACGCACGGCGATTCCATATGAACAGATACGACTCTAACTCCGCTGTATCAGCTCGATCCGATAGCCGTCTGGGTCTTCGGCGAAGGCGATGTGGGTGGTGCCGAACTTCAAGGGGCCGGGCGGACGCGGGATCTTGACGCCCTCCTTGGCCAGCGCCGCGCAAGTCCCGTAAAGGTCCGGCACGCCGATCGCCAAGTGCCCGAACGCGGCGCCGAGCGTGTAGGGCTCCTTCTGGTCCCAGTTGTAGGTGAGCTCCAGCACCGTGCCGCTGGCCTCGTCGTCATAGCCGACGAAGGCGATGGTGTAGCGGCCGTCGGGCACCTCGCGCTTGCGGATGAGCTTCATGCCCATGTGGCGCGTGTAGAAATCGAGCGAACGCTCGAGATCGAAGACGCGCAGCATGGTGTGGAGCAGCCGGAAACGGCTGGTATCGACCGTCTGCGCCTTGGTCTCCGTCGCGGTTTCCATGGTCACTCCTTTCGTTGCGGCGCGCGCGCCGCGATGATCGCCAGCACCTCGTCCGCGGCCCTCAGGCCCGGCGACACCGCGCCGAGGCCGAGCTGGCCCAGCGCCTCCTGGCACGAAGCGATCTGCGCCGCGCGCGCCGAAGAGTCGTCGAGAAGATGTCCGGCCGCCGCCGCCAGGCGCTCGGGCGTGCACTCGGTCTGGATCAGCTCTGGCACCGCCTCCCGCCCCAGCACGACGTTGACGAGGTGGACATAGTCCACCCTGACGATGGAACGCACCACCGCGTGGGTCAAGCCGTTGAGGCGATAGGCGATGACGGAGGGGAGCCGCGCCAGCGCCAGCTCCAGCGCCACCGTGCCGGAGGCGGCGAGCGCCACGTCGCCCGCGGCGAAGGCGTCGTATTTCTCGCCGCTCCCGCGCAGCACGATGGTCTTGACGCCCCAGCGCGCGATCTCTTCGCTCACCTGCGCGTGGACGCTCGCGGTGGTCGGCACCACCACGGTCAGCCCGGGATAGCGCTTGGCCAGCAGCGCGACCGCGCGGGCGAAGATCGGCATGAGGCGGCTCACCTCGCCGCGGCGGCTGCCTGGCAGAAGCACGAGCAGCTTCGTTGCGGGATCGATGCCATGGCGGCGGCGAAATTCGGCGCCGTCGCCGCGATCGGCGCCGCTCTCGACCACGGGATGCCCGACATAGCTGCAGGCGAGCCCGACCTTGGTGAAATAGGGCGGCTCGAACGGCAGCAGCGCCAGGAGATGGTCGTACCACCGCGCCATGCGGCGCGCGCGCCCGGCTCGCCATGCCCACACCATGGGCGCGACATAATGGATGAGCGTCACGCGCGAGCCGCGCCGGCGCAAACCGTGCGCGATGCGCCACGTGAAGCCCGAGCTGTCGATCGTCACCACCGCGTCGGGCGCCGCGCGCACGATGTCGGCGACGGTCTCGCGCACACGGCGGAAGATCGCGCGCGCGCGCGGGATCACTTCGGCGATCCCCATGACGGCAAGCTCCTCGAGCGGCACGCGGCTCGCGAGGCCCTGCGCCGCCATGTCCTCGCCGCCGATCCCGGCGAAGCGCACCGTGCCGCCGGTGCGCTCCTTCAACGCCGCCATCAGCCGCCCGCCGAGGAAGTCGCCCGAGGGCTCGCCGGCAATGATGTAGATGAACAGCCCGTCCGTCACGGCACGGCAATGCCGACGACGAAGATGCCCGCGGCATCCGCCGCCGCCGCGATGGCCGCGCGATCGACCAGCAGCGTCGATCCGGCTTCGACCGCGATGCCGCACAATCCCGCCGCGGCCGCGGCCGCGACCGTGCGCGGGCCGATGGTCGGCAGGTCGGCGCGCCGCTCCTGTCCCGGCTTGGCGATCTTGACCAGCACGCCGCCGCGTCCCTCGCGCTTGAGCGTTGCGCAGCGCGCGATGAGCGCATCGGTGCCCTCGATCGCCTCGACACCCAGGACCATGCCCTGCTGCACCACCACCGACTGGCCGATGTCGAGCGCGCCGAGCGCGCGCGCCACTTCGAGGCCGCGCGCGATGTCGGTTTGAGCCTCGGCATCGGGCACGTGCGCACCGAGCGCGCCTTCCGGCGCCAGCGTTTGTGGCAGCAAACTCTCGAGGCTGACGATGCGGAAGCCCTCGCCCTCGAGCTCCTTGATGACGGCGCCCAAGAGGCCGTCGTCGCCCAATGCCTTCAAGCCGACGCGGGCGAAGAACTTGGCGGCGCGCCAGTCCGGCCTCAAGCCCGCGATCGACGGGCGCCGCACCGAGCCGGCCATCACCAGCTCCTCGACGCCCGCCTCGCGCAAGAGCCGCATCCCCTCGCCCGCGGCGCCGAGCCGGACCCACGCGTGCGCCGATCCGGCGACCACCGCGGGATCGGCGATCCCTTCGAAGGCCAGTACGAACACGGGCCGAGAGAGCGCGCGTGCGGCCTCGATCACCCGCAGGGGCAGCTCGCCGGCGCCGGCGAGAATGCCCAGCCTAGCCGCCATTGGGCTTCGGCTGCGTGAGGCCGCGCGGCGAGTCGATCGCGATGAAATCGAGCACTTCGCGTACTGGCCTCACCGCGCCGAAACGCTGGGCGACGATGTCGAGCCGCTCGGCGAACGTGCCCTCGGCGTCGGCCTGGAACAGTATCTGATAGGCCGTCCGCAGCGCCTGGATTTCCTCGCGCGAGAAGCCGCGGCGCTGCATGCCGATGATGTTGAGGCCGGAGAGCCGCGCCCGGTCGCCCATGACGGAGCCGTAGGGAATGACGTCGCGCTCGACCCCCGTGACGCCGCCGACCATCGCGTGCCGGCCGATGCGCACGAACTGGTGCACCGCCGACAAGCCGCCGAACACGGCATGGTCGCCGATCGCGACGTGACCCGCGAGCGTGGCGTTGTTGGCCATGATCACGTGGTTGCCGATGCGACAATCATGCGCGACATGAACGCCGACCATAAAGAGGCAGGAATCGCCGACCTCGGTGACCATGCCGCCGCCCTCGGTGCCGGGATTCATGGTCACGTGCTCGCGGATGATGTTGCCCTTGCCGATGACGAGGCGCGACGGCTCGCCGCGATATTTCAGATCCTGCGGCTGATGGCCGATCGAGGCGAAGGGGAAGATGTGCGTGGCCTCGCCGATGACGGTGCGCCCAGCCACCGCGACATGCGAAACGAGCTCCACGCCTTCGCCGAGCTCGACCTCGCCGCCGACGTGACAGAACGGACCGATCCTGGCCGAGGCGGCGACGCGCGCGCCTGGCTCGACCACGGCCGAGGGATGAATCACGGGCATGGCGCGGCGCTCAATGGTCCCGGATCATGGCAGCGAAGGTGGCTTCGGCCACGAGCTTGTCCTCGACCAGCGCCTGACCGTCGAACTTCCACACATTGCCGCGATTCTGCTTGCGCACCACGCGAACCGCGAGCCGGTCGCCGGGAAACACCGGGCGGCGGAAGCGGGCGCTGTCGACGCTCATGAAATAAACGAGCTTGCCTTGAGAGTCAGGACCCAGCGAGTGCACCACCAGCACGGCCGCGGTCTGCGCCATCGCCTCGATGATGAGCACGCCGGGCATGACCGGCTGCTGCGGGAAGTGTCCCTGGAAATAGAACTCGTTGATCGACACGTTCTTCAGCCCGGTCGCGGCCTCGCCGGTGGTCACGTCGACCACCCGGTCGATCATCAGGAAAGGATAGCGATGCGGGATCAACTGCATGATGCGCAGGATGTCGATCTCGCTCGTCACTGCCGGCTCGGTCGTGGCTGCCATAATACTATTCGCCTTTTTTCGTCGCCAAGCGCCGCAGCAGCAGCGCCTGGCGATGATGAACGCGAATCGGCACTGCGGGAGACCCCATCAGTTTCTCGCCCGGCGCCACGTCGCTGATGACGCCGCTTTGCGCCGCGATCTGGGCGCCGTTGCCGATCGTGAGATGGCCGCTGAGGCCGCCCTGTCCGCCGATCATGACGAAATCGCCAAGCCGCGTGCTGCCGGAGATACCGACCTGCGCGACCAGTACACAGCCGCGCCCAATTTGCACGTTGTGCCCGATTTGCACCAGATTATCAATCATCGTGCCGGCGCCGATCACGGTATCGGGCCCCGCTCCCCGGTCGATGGTCGAATTGGCGCCGACCTCGACATCGTCGCCGATGATGACCCGGCCCAGCTGCGGCACCTTCACCGGCCGCACCGGGTCGGGCGCGAAGCCGAACCCGTCCTGGCCGATGCGCGCGCCGGGATAGATCCGCACCCGGTCGCCCACGATGCAGTAGCTCAAGCTCGCGTTGGGACCTACTCGGACCTCGTCGCCGAGCACGCAGCCGGGACCGATCACGGAATTGGCGCCGATCACGCATGCGCGCCCCAATTCGACGCGCGCGCCGATCACGGCATTGGGCTCGACGGCGCAGCCCGGCCCGAGCCTAGCGGTGGGATCGACGATCGCGCCCGGCGCGACACCGGGCTCGGGCGGCGGGTCGGGATAGAAGGCCTGCGCCGCCAGCGCATAGGCACGATAGGGCGCCGGCGTCAGCAGGAGCGTGAGCCCGGCGGGCGCGGCTGAGGCCTTGTCCGGATGGATGAAGGCGGCGCCGGCACGGGTGCGCCGCAGCGCGTCGACATACTTCGCGTTGTCGAGGAAGGCCAAGTGATCGGGCCCGGCTGTATCGAGCGGCGCCACATCGACCAGGATGCGCGTCGCCTCGGCCGCGCCGGCAATGGCCGCGCCCGCGCGCGCCGCGAGCTCGGCTACCGTGAACGGCCCCGCCACGGTATGGAAGCGGGGATCCGCCATTACTTTGCCGGCGCCGCGACCGTCTTGGGCGACGCGGCCGTGTCGCCGCCGGCTTTCGGCGGGCTCAAGGCCAGCGCCGGCAGCTTCGCGTCGAGGCGCCGCGTCACTTCGGCGGTCACGTCGAGCGCATCGTCCATGTAGAGGAGCGCGGCCTTGGCGACGACCATGCTTGCCTTCCGTTCCTTCGCCACGTCGGCAATGATCTGCAGCGCGACAGTCTCGACCTTGGTCATGGTCTCGCTGTAGCTCTGCTGCATCTCCTGCCGCCGCGCCTGAACCTCGCGGTCGAGCGCGGCGTAGCGCTGCTGGTATTCCTGCGATTTGGCGTTGAACGCGTCGGGCGCAAGCACGGTGCGCTGCCGCTCCAGCTCGCCGCGAACGCCGTTGAGCTCGTCTTCCTTCTTCGACACCTCCTTGGAATAGGCGTCCATCTCCTTTTGGACCTGCGCCTGGATGTCCTTGGCGGCCTTGGCGTCGCGCATGATCTGCGTCATGTCGACGACGACAACGACGACGGGGGACGCCGGCGGCTGCTGCGATGAGGCTTGGGGCGGAAGGCACGCGAGCGCAAAGGCGATTAGCAATCCGCCCGCGCCCCGTGCCCTCGAGACGGACCACATCTAGAATCTCGATCCGAAGCTCACGTGGAACAATTCGGACCGGTCGTAGGATTTGCGCAGGACCGGAAAGCCGAGGTCGACCTTGATCGGTCCGAGCGGCGATTTCCAGCTGAGGCCGGTGCCGATCGAGACGCGCATCGACCGCGAGTCGAGCACGCCGATGCCGGTGGGGTGGATCGAGAAGAGACTGCCGAAATCGGTGAATACGCGGCCTCCGACCCCGAGCTCCTGCGGCAGGCCGCTGGGAAAGGTCATGGTCAAGGACCCGGTGTAATAGGTCTCGCCGCCAAGCGAATCGTGCGTGAGCGCATCGCGTGGCCCGATGCCGCCGGTCTGGAAACCGCGCAGGTTGTCGCCGCCGACATAGAATCGGTCCTCGAGCCTCACGTCCTGTCCGAGGCCATGGATATGACCTTCCGAGCCGATCAAAGACAGGATGTAGTCCGGCGCGGAGACCGGATAATAAATCCCGCCACCCCATCCGAGACGCAGATAGGCGACATTGCCGCCAAGTCCCGCCACATCGCTGTTGATGCTGTAGAAATAGCCCGAGGTCGGATCCTGCAAATTGTCCCGCATGTCGTAAAGGATGACCTGGCCGACATCCGACGTTACTCGGGTGCCCGCCTCCGCCGCGATGAAGGTCGATGCGGTCGACTGGATGTTGTAGATGCGATCCTGGCGCAGGGTGTAGGTGAGGGTCTGGCGCAACGGCTCGGTGATCTGGTATCCGGCGCGCAGCGTGCCGCCGACGGTGAACTGACTGAATCCGGCGATCTGCGTGTTGTCGCGATTATCCGCGAAGATATCGAAGCCGGCGGCAATTCTCCGCCCGAGGAAATACGGTTCCGTGAAGCTCAGATCGACCTGATCGTTGCGCAGCGCCACGACCGTGTCGAGGCGCAGATCCTGGCCGCGGCCCAGGAGATTGCGCTCGTGAATCCCGATGTCCGCGAGCGGACCGTCGGAGGTCGAGTAGCCCACGCCGACCGAGAACTCGCCGGTCGATTTCTCCTGCACTTCGGCATTAATGATGGTCTTGTCGGCCGCGCTGCCCGGCACGTTGGTGATGTTCACCTTCTCGAAGAAGTTGAGATTCTTGATCGCCTGCTCGGAGCGGTGCAGCTTGGAACTGTTGAACGCGTCGCCCTCGACGAGACGGAACTCGCGCCGGATCACGGAATCGAGCGTGCGCAGATTGCCGGAAATGTCGATGCGCTCGACATAGACGCGCGGGCCTTCCTTGATGGTGAAAAGGACGTCGACGGTGCGGTCCTCGGCATTGCGGCGTATCTGCGGCTGAATGTCGACGAACGCGTAGCCGAGATTGCCGAGCGCGTCGGTGAGCGCGTTGATCGAGGCTTCGACCGCATCGGCATTGTACCAGTCGCCCAGCTTCGTCCTGAGCAGCGGAGTCAGATCGGTGGCGCTGATGACGGGAAGTTCGTTGGTGATGGTGATTTTCCCGAACTTGTAACGGTCGCCCTCGTCGACGGTGAAAGTGAGAAGGAATCCGTCCCGCGCGGGCGCAAGCTCCGCCACTGCGGAGACCAGGCGGAAATCGGCATAGCCGTTGGAGAGATAGAATTTGCGCAGCAGGTCGCGGTCATAGGTCATGCGATCGGGATCGTAGCTGTCGTCCGAGCTCAACAACCGGTACCAGCGCGACTCCTTGGTCTGAATCACCTCCCGCAGCTTGCTGGCGCTGTAGGCGCGATTGCCGATGAAGTTGATGCTTTCGATGCCCGTGACGGGCCCCTCGTTGATCTCGAACACGAGATCGACGCGGTTCTGTTCGAGCGGGATGACCTTCGGATCGACGGTGGCGGCGAAGCGGCTGTTGCGGCGATAAAGATCGAGAATGCGCTTGACGTCGCTCTGCACCTTCTCGCGCGTGTAGACGACGCGTGGCCGCATCTGGATCTCGTCGGTGAGCGACTGATCCGACAGCCGGTGGTTGCCCTCGAACGCGATGCGGTTGACCACCGGGTTCTCGACCACGCGCACGATCAAGGCATCGCCCTCGCGGCGCAGCGTCACGTCGCTGAAGAGGCCGGTGGCGAAAAGCGCTTTGAGGGATTTGTCGATCCGGTCGGAATCGAACGCGTCGCCCGGCTGCACCAGGAGGTACGAGCGCACGGTCTCGGGCTCGACGCGCTGGGTCCCCTCGATGCGGATTTCTTGAACCGTTCCGCCCGCCGGTATCTGTGCCTTAACCTGGGCGAAGGGCAGGACCATGACGATGAGGGCGACCGCCAAAGCGACGCGAACCGCGGCGCGGGCAAGCATGCTCAAAATTCCCCCCCGACACGCAAAACGCCTCGTTACGCGGAAGCCTCAGCTGATGAGACCCTTGATGAATTCCACGATCCTCAGATGCACCAAATCGTTCCAGGTGGCGAAGACCATGAGCGTGAACACCAGCGCGAGACCTACGCGAAATCCATATTCCTGCGCGCGCTGCCCTAGCGGCCGGCCACGGATCGCCTCGGCGGCATAAAACAGCAGATGGCCGCCGTCAAGGACGGGAACCGGAAACAGATTGATGAGACCGAGATTGACCGACAGCACCGCCATGAACCACAGCATCGCGACGATGCCGCCCTGCGCCACCTCGCCCGACATCTGCGCGATGCGCAGCGGGCCACCGAGCTCGTCAGTCGTGCGCAAGCCGAGAATCATCTGCCACACCGACTGAAGCGTGGCGGTGGACATGGACAGCGTCTCTTGCGATGCGCGCCACACGGCGGACACGGGATCGCGACGGACGTAGTTGACGCTGCTGCGTTCGATGCCGAGCAGCCCGATCTTGTGCTCGTGCCCGAACCGGTCGGTCAGATTGGTCACGCGGGGCGTCACGTCGAGCGTGACGTCCGATCCGTCGCGCTTCAGCATCATTTGCATCGGCGTCCCGGTATTGAGCCGCACGATGCGCTGAACGTCCTCGAAGCGGTCGATGCGGTCGCCATCAATGGCGGCGATCGTGTCGCCCGCCTTGATGCCGGCCTGCTCCGCGGCGCTGCCAGGCTGCACCCGGCCGATATCGGCGGGCGTGAAGGGCTGGCCGACGGTGGCGAACAGAACCGCGAGCACGACGAGCGCGAAGGCGAAATTGGCCAACGGACCGGCGGCGACCACGGCGACGCGCTGGCCCAGCCGCTTGTGGTGGAACGACACCGCCCGCTCTTCCGCCGTCATGGTCGGCAGATGCTCGCCCGGCATCGACATCGGATCGGCGTCGCCGAACATTTTGACATATCCGCCCAGCGGCACCGCGCTGAACTTCCAGCGCGTGCCCGCGCGGTCGTGCCAGCCAAACAGTTCCGGTCCGAAGCCGATCGAGAACACCTCGATCCGGACACCGTTGAGGCGCGCGACCAGATAGTGCCCGAGCTCATGCACAAACACGAGCACGGTCAGGATGACGAGGAAGGGCAGGATGTAATCAAGCCCGCCGGTGAAAAACCCCATGGACCAAACCTGTTAACTGCGGCTGTCGGGCGAGGATAGCAGGAAATCGGCAGCGGGATTGATGAAAAATTGGCAATCCGGACGCGTTCTTCAACCGCGCCAGGCGAGCGGGCTCGCGCCCGCCGCCAGCGTCAGCAAGGATGCGAACGCGGCCGCCGCGAGCATGCCGTCGAGCCGGTCGAGCAGCCCCCCGTGCCCAGGGATGATGCTGCCCGAATCTTTTGCGCCGAACCGCCGCTTGGCGAGGGATTCGGCGAGATCGCCGAGCTGGGACGCGATGCTCAACCCGATCCCGACCGGCACCAGCAACGCCACCGACGCATCGGCGACGTGCGCCATCGCCCACGCTACGGCGGCGGCGGAAACGATGCCGCCGGCGAAGCCCGCCCAGGTCTTGTTGGGCGAAAGCGCTGCCGCCAGGCGCGGCCCGCCGAGGCTGCGGCCGGCGACATAAGCGCCGGTATCGGTCGCCCACACGGTGAGGAACAGCCACACGACCGTCCACCGCTCGCCAGGACGCCCGCCGGCACGGTCGAGCCACAGGCACGCCATGCATGCCAGCGCGATCCAGGCCGTGCCGAGCGCCGCCCAGTCGGCATCGGCCCCGGTCGAACGCCGCGCGGTCAGCCAAACCGAAGCCGTGCCGGCGAGGGCGAGCACGAACGCGAGCGGGGCCTCGCCGAGCGCCAGCGCGACGCTTGGCAAGCATGCTACCACCGCGACGAGGCCGACCATCGGACCCGCGCCGCAGCCCGTGAGCCGCGCCCATTCCCAGCCCATTCCCGCGGCCGCCACGATCACGAGCGCGGCCAGGAGCGGGCCGCCGAGCCACGCGACCGCCAGCGCCGGCGGCGCCATGACCAGCGCCGACGCCACTCTCAGCCCGACGACGCCTCGCTCAGCGCGAGCCAACGGAAGCGCCGTAACGGCGTTCGCGGCCCTGATAGTCGCGCAGCGCGCCTTCGAGATCCGCCTTGTCGAAATCGGGCCACAGCGTGGTGGTGAAGACCAGTTCGGCGTACGCACTTTGCCACAAAAGGAAATTGCTGATGCGCTGCTCGCCGCTGGTGCGGATGAGGAGGTCGGGGTCGGGAATGCCGTCGGTCAGGAGGAAGCGGCCGAAGCAGACCTCGTCGACCGAATCGGCGGCGATCCGTCCCGCCTTCACCTCCTCGGCGATGCGGCGCGCGGCCAGCGCGATCTCGGCCCGGCCGCCATAGGACAGCGCGATCGACAGCACGAGGCGCCGATTCTCGCGCGTCAGGGCCTCGGCGTTGTCGATCAGCGAGACGATGTCGGCCGGCAGCCGCGCGCGGTCGCCAATGACGTGGAAGCGCACGCCCTTGCGGTGGAGCTCGGCGACCTCGCCGCGCAGATAGATGCGCAGCAGGCCCATGAGGTCGCGGATCTCGTCCAGCGGGCGCTTCCAGTTCTCCGACGAGAAGCCGAACAGCGTGAGATAGCGGATGCCGAGATCGGCCGCCGCGGTCACGGTGCGGCGCACCGCCTCGGCGCCGCGGCGATGCCCGGCGAAGCGCGGCAGGCCGCGCGACTTCGCCCACCGCCCGTTGCCGTCCATGATGATGGCGACGTGCTGCGGCGGAGAATTGTCGTGATCAGTCGCCATGGTCGTGCTCGATAAGCATGATCAAACCTGAAGGATCTCCTTGTCCTTCTGCGCCAGCATGTCGTCGATGTGCTTGATCGACTGATCGGTGAGGGCCTGGACGTCGTGCTGCAGCTTGCGGTGCTGGTCCTGGCTCAAGGCGCTGTCCTTCTCCTTCTTCTTGAGGCTTTCGAGCCCGTCGCGGCGGACGTTGCGCACCGAGACGCGCGCGGCCTCGGCGTATTTCGCGGCGACGCGGGTCAGCTCGCGCCGCCGTTCCTCGTTGAGATCGGGGATCGGCACGCGGATGGTCTGGCCCTCGGTCTGCGGGTTGAGGCCGAGCCCGGCCTCGCGGATCGCCTTGTCGGCCGCCTTGGCGAGGCCGCGGTCCCATACCTGCACCACGATGAGGCGCGGCTCCGGCACGCTGATAGTGCCGACCTGATTGAGCGGCATCGCGTTGCCGTAAGCCTCGACCGAAACGGGATCGAGCAGGCTCGCGGAGGCGCGCCCGGTCCTGAGGCCGGCGAACTCCTTGCGCAGCACCTCGACTGCGCCATCCATGCGTCGATGCAGTTCCTTGACGATCGGGTCCTCGTTCATGACGCCCTCTCCTCGGAGATCAAGGTATAGAGCCCACGGCCGGTGACGACATCGGCGAAGCCGCCGGGATTGTGAATCGAGAAGACGAGGATCGGAATGCGGTTCTCGCGCGCGAGCGAGATCGCGGACGCATCCATCACCTTGAGGTCGCGCGACAGGACCTCGAGATAATCGAGCCGGTCATAGCGCACCGCGCTGCGGTCGCGCACCGGATCGGCGCTGTAGACGCCGTCGACCTTGGTCGCCTTGAGAATCGCCTCGCACTCGGTCTCGGAGGCGCGCAGCGCGGCGGCGGTGTCGGTCGAGAAGAACGGGTTGCCGGTGCCGGCGGCGAAGATCACCACCCGCCCCTTTTCCATGTGACGCATCGCGCGGCGGCGGATATAGGGCTCGCACACCGCCTGCATGGTGATCGCCGACTGCACCCGCGTCGGCACGCCCTGTCGTTCGAGCGCGCTTTGAAGCGCGAGCGAATTGATGATGGTGGCAAGCATGCCCATGTAGTCGGCGGTGGCGCGGTCCATGCCGCCCGAGGCTCCGGCCACGCCGCGGAAGATGTTGCCGCCGCCGATCACGATGGCGATGCCGACGCCCATCGCGTGCACCGTCTCGATCTCGGCAGCGAGGCGCGCGACGATCTTGGGATCGAGGCCGGAACCTTGATCGCCCATCAGCGCCTCGCCCGACAGCTTCAGCAGGACGCGGCGGTATTTCACGTTGGACGCGTGGGGCGGATCCGCTGACATAGGGCTCACGACCGGGCCGGACGGGGGCTGGAGACGCGGACCATCATACATCAATCCGCAGGGCTTAGTCTCGCCCGAGACCGCGAAATCGACGGCGCCCGGTCCGTCACGGCGCCGGGCTCAGTGCTTCAACTGGGCTGCGACCTCGGCCGCGAAATCGGTGGTGCCGCGGTCGATCCCCTCGCCGAGACCGAATCGCACGAAGGCGGTGACCTTGACCGGCGCGCCGAGCGTCTTGCCCGCCGCCTCGATCACCTTGCCGACGCGAGTCTCGCCGTCGACCACGAAGATCTGCTCCACAAGGACGACCTCCTCGTAGAACTTCCGGATGCGTCCCTCGACCATCTTGTCGACGATGGCGTCGCCCTTGCCGCTGGCGCGCGCCTGCTCGCGCAGCACGCCGCGCTCGCGCTCGAGCGCCGCCGGATCGACCGACGCGATGTCGAGATATTGCGGACTGGCCGCCGCCACGTGCATCGCGAGCTGCCGCCCCAGCGCGCCCAGCTTCTCGGCGTCGGCGGTCGATTCGAGCGCGACCAGCACGCCGATCTTGCCGAGATTCGAGGCCAGCGCGTTATGCACGTAGGCGGAGACGACGCCGTTCTTGACCTCGAGCCGGCGGGCGCGGCGCAGCGCCATGTTCTCGCCGATGGTGGCGATCATGTGGGTCAGCTCGTCGGCGACGCTGCGGCCGCTTCCCGGAAAGGGCGCGGCCTTCAACGCTTCGAGATCGTCGCCCTTGGCGCGTACCAACTCGGCAACGGTGCGGACGAAGCCCTGGAAGGTCTCGTTGCGGGCGATGAAATCGGTCTCGGCATTGACCTCGACCACTGCACCGATCGCGCCGGAAACATGCGTACCGACCAAACCCTCCGCGGCGACGCGCCCGGCCTTCTTGGCCGCGGCCGCGAGCCCCTTCTTGCGCAGCCAGTCGACCGCGCCCTCGACGTCGCCCGCGGTCTCGCTCAGTGCGCGCTTGCAATCCATCATGCCGGCGCCGGTCTTGTCGCGCAGCTCCTTGACCAGCACCGCGGTGATCTCGGCCATGGTGGCCTCCTGCTCAAACGGTTGCGCGACCTTCGGCCTCGGCGGGCACCTCGTCGGCCGGCGCCAGATCGGGCTCGCGGGGCGGCTGCACGCGGGCGCCGAGATCGGCCCCCGAGGCGGCCAGCTCCGCCTGAAGCCCGTCCAGCACCGCGCCCGAGGCGAGGTCGCAATAAAGATGGATGGCGCGCATGGCGTCGTCATTGCCGGGAACCGGATAGGCGATGCCGTCGGGCGACGAATTGCTGTCGAGGACCGCGACCACCGGGATCTTGAGCTTGTTCGCCTCCTGGACCGCGATCGCTTCCTTGTTGGTGTCGATGATGAAGAGGATATCCGGGAGACCGCCCATGTCCTTGATCCCGCCCAAGGCGCGCTGCAGCTTGTCGAGGTCGCGCGTCAGCTCGAGCGTCTCGCGCTTGGTGATCCCGGCGGGCGGCGCGGCGACGCGCTCGTCGAGCTCGCGCAGGCGCTTGATCGACTGCGATATGGTCTTGAAGTTGGTCAGCATGCCGCCGAGCCAGCGGTGATTGACGAAATACTGGCCGCAGCGCTTGGCCGCCTCGGCGACCGGCTCCTGCGCCTGGCGCTTGGTGCCGACGAACAGGACGCGGCCGCCGCTCGCCGCCACGTTGCGCACCTCCTCGAGCGCGCGGTGGAGAAGCGGCACCGTCTGTTCCAGATCGATGATGTGGACGCCATTGCGCACCCCGAAAATGTAGGGCGACATTTGCGGGTTCCAGCGTCGCGTGTGGTGGCCGAAATGCACGCCGGCTTCGAGCAGCTGGCGCATGGTGAAAGAGGGCATCGCCATGAACTTGTTCCTTCTCCGGTTAAGCCGCCGCGGGGGTCATCGATCGCATCGACACCGGAGCGACCATCCAACGGATGGACGCATCCCCGCGTGAGGGTTGGCGCCCTAAATAGGGCGCGGCCGCGGGTTTGGCAAGGCGACGCTTCCATGCATGCGAAGCCGGGGGCTAGGATGAACGCGGGTTCCCACCCCTGATCGGCCGCGCTATGCGCCAGATTGCATTCATCGCCTCGCTGTTGCGCCGCGCGCTGCGGCCGGCGCTCGCGCTCGCGGCGGTGGTGGCGCTGGCGGTGCCGCTGGCGCTGGCGGTCGAGGACATACGCTTCTTCCGCATCGGCACGGCCGCCACGACCGGCACCTATTTCCAGATCGGCGGCGTTCTTGCCTCAGCCATCTCCAAGCCGCCCGGCACGCGCGATTGCGACCATGGCGGCGGTTGCGGCGTCGCCGGCCTGGTGGCGGTGGCGCAGGCGACGCAGGGCTCGATCGAGAACCTGCTGGCGATCGACGCGGGCCAGCTCGAGTCCGGCTTCGCCCAATCCGACATTGCGCATTGGGCCTATGCCGGCGACGGCCCGGCTCCGTCCTCGCATTGCCGTGCGCCTCAGGCGAACGCGCCGGGGCATGACGCCGGCCTGCAGCTCCTCAAGAGCCGGGGGCCGATGCCAAACTTGCGCATGATTGCCGCACTGTTCCCCGAGGATTTTCAGATCGTGGTGCGGGCGGAGAGCGACATCCAAAGCCTCAAGGACCTCAAGGGCAAGCGCATCGGCCTCGGCGAGCCCGGCTCCGGCACGATCGCCGATGCGCGACTCGTGCTCGAGGCCGCGGGGATCGGCGAATGCGACGTGAAGCCGCAGTATATGCGGCTCGCCCGGGCCGCCGAGGCGCTCACGTCGGGCGATCTCGACGCCCTGGTCATCGTCGCCGGCGTCCCGGTGCCGGCGATTGCGGAAATCGCCTCGCTGGTGCCGGTACGGCTCATCCCGATCGACGGCGCGGTGCTCAACAAGCTGATGGGCCGCCCGCCCTTCTACCGCGCCAACACGATCGCGGGCGGCACTTATCCCGGCATCGACGCGCCGGTGCCGAGTGTCAGCGTCACCGCGCTGTGGGTCGTCGGCGCCGGCGTCGCCGACGATCTCGTCTATGCCATCACCCGCGCGCTGTGGCAGGATACGACCCGGCGGCTCCTGGACTTCTCTCATCCGGCCGGGCGGCGCATCCGCATCGCCACCGCCCTTTCCGACGCATCGGTGCCGCTCCATCCCGGCGCCGCGCGCTACTACGCCGAGCTCGGCATGGAGCTGCCGCCGGCGCGTTAAGGCAAGCCGCAGGTTCCTAGCTCAGATTCCAGATAACTATAAAGCGCCAAGCATTTGAAAAAACGTCTCTTCAGGAGAAAATATCCAGCAGAAACGCGGCCAGATCGACGGCAAGGCCGGACCCGATCACGGTAACGTCCGAGACCCCCGGACGAGGCGGGCTTCGCCATCGCGCCCGTCCTGTTCAATGACGCGCGGACGCCACGTCTGCCGCCATCACCGGGTCGGCGTAGTCGTTGCCGAAATGGCTGCGGACATAGCTGACCACCCCGGCGATCTGCGCGTCGTTGAGCATCGCCGCGAAGCCCGGCATGCCCTTGCTGCCCTGCAGCACGACCAGCACCGGATAGCCCGCGGCGGCGAGCTTCCGGTTGTGCGCCAGCGCGGGATAGGCGCCCGCGCCGACCGCGCCCTGCCCCTCCGGCATGTGGCAGCCCTGGCAGATGCCGCGATAGAGCGCGGCGCCGTCCTGCTGGCGGAAATGCGCGGGATCGGCGAAATTGCCATCGCCCGATTGCGCGCGCGCGCCGGTGGCGAAGAGCGCGATGGCGAGGACGAGCGCACGATGCATGGTGTCCCTCCTTCAGCCCGCGACGACGCGGCGATGCAGCCGCGCCACCGCGTCGAGCGAAGACAGGATCGCGCCTTCCTGCCACGCGGGGAGATATGAGGCGTGCTCGCCCGCGAGCGCGATTCGGCCGTCGATCTGGCACAGATCGGCGTAGTGCGTCTTGCGCGCCTCCTCGCTCCAATTCGCGAAGCAGCCGAGCGACGCGGGATTGCGCTGCCACGCGACCGCGACGCCGCTGTCGAATTCGTCGCGGTATTGGGGATGGATCATGGCGCCCCAATCGACCGCCTTGGCCACGCGCTCGGCGGGCGGCAGCGCGCCGAACTCGAAGGCGAAGGTGTTGAAGATGGCGTAGCAGCCGAGCAGCACGCCCTTGCCGGGACTGCCGTAATCGGCGCACGGATAGCCGATGTTGCGGATCGGCAGGTCGGTGGTGGTGATACCGCCGTAGATCGCCTCGTCCTCCTCCCAGAAGCGGCGCTTGAACTGCAGCCCGATCTTGACCGCGGGCACGTAGGGCACGGCGGTGATGGCGGCCGCCATTTTGGCGCCCACCGTCATCTCGATCTGGCCCAGGATCGACAGCGGAATGGTGCAGACGCACCAGTCGGCCGAGGCCTGCCGCTTGGCGCCGCCTTTCTTGGCGTCGACATAGGTGACGGTGACGCGCTTGTCGTCCTGGCGTATGGCGGTGACCTTGGCGTCGTAGCGGATGAGCGTGCCGACCTCGCGCACGAAGGCCTTGGCGATCATGTCCATGCCGCCCTTGGGCTGGAACATGGTGGTCTGGAACTCGTACTGCGCGCCCTGGGCGATGCCCTGCCACAGCCGCGACTTGAGGATGTCGCTCAAGCCCACCGGCGTGGACGGCGTCGGCGCGCCGTTAAGCCCGCCGCCGGGATCGACGTCGTAGCCGCGCCGCGCGCTCGCCGCCTCGCCCGCCGTGTAGGCGAAGTTGCGGTCGAGCCCGCCCCAGGCCCGGAGCGCCTCGAGCAGTATCTCCTGGTCCTCCTTGCTCACCGCGTCGTCGAGCTTGCCTTGGTGCGCGGCCTTGCCGAGGAGCTCGGCGACGCCGCCGCTGAAGTCGGCGTTGACGTGGCGCAAGCGCTGCGGCTTGCCGCCGAACGCGCCCTTGGCGTGAAGATACGCGTTGTAGTTGACCTGGATGAACGGCTCGAGTGCGACCTTGAGGCGCTTGCAGTAATCGAGGATGGCGTGGTGGTGGAACGGAATGCGCCACGGGCCGGGATTGAGATAGTGCCCCGCATCGAAGGCGCAGGTCTGCGCGAAGCCGCCCAGCTCGGTGTAGCGGTCGCCGCCGCGCAGGCTCCAACAGCGCCCGCCGGCGCGCTCGCCGTATTCGAGCACCTGCACCTTGTAGCCGGCTTTGCGCAGCTCGTAGGCCGCGACCAATCCGGCGAGGCCGGCGCCGAGGACCAGCACCGACGCGCCCTTCGCGTTGCCGTCGAGCGCCAGCGGTCGATAGTTGGACTCCGCCGCGTGGCCGAGGCTGGTCATCGCCTGGTACATCACCGACCCGCCCGCCGCCGCGCCGATGAGGGCGAGAAGGTCGCGGCGCTTCATGGGTGGACGGTCAAGATCGGTCATCGGTTTCCCCCTCGCGCAATCGCCTCATGCCGCCGGCGCGGCGCAGTCCGACCACGATCGCGCTCCCGCCGATCGCCGCTGCGCCCAGCAAGCCGGGCACCGCCGCCGCCGCCGCGCCCGCCGCGTCCTGAGCGCCAAGCCTTCCCAACGCGACGAAGACCGAGCCGTCCCAGACGCCATGCGCCAGCACCGCGGCAAGCCAGCCGATCCCGAGGTTCCGCGCGAACGTGCCGCCGCGCGCCTCCGGCGTCGCCGCGCTCCACACGCCGACCACGAAACCGCCGACGGCCGACATCGGCGCCGCCAGCAATGCCCGCTGCGCCAGCATCGCGAGCCACAACTCGGGACGGTCCGCCCACTGCCACAATTGCAGCCACGTCTCTATCATATCGAAGCCCATGGCAACGGCAACGGCGCCGACCAGCCGATGGCGCGGGTCGCCGCCGCCCCCGGCCCAGAGCCAAACCAGGAACCCCAGCAATTTCAGCAATTCCTCGGGCAGCGCGCCCAACAGGAACGCGAGCGCCAGCGCGCGCTGCGGCGTGCCGCCGATCGCCATGAGCGAAGGGTCGAGCCGCGTCTCGGCCGTGACGAGAATTACGGCAACGACAAGGCCGATCCCGAACGGCACGCGATAGACGCGCCAGCGGTGCCGCAGACGCAAAAGCCAGGCGACGAGCTCGCACGAAGCGAGCGGCGCGGCCGCACCGGACAGTAGGATCAGCAGCAACATCGCGGCGACGCACGTGCGAACCGGCCGCCCGCCGCGCTCATGCGCGCTTCTCGATGGTGAACGTCAGGACGCCGTCGCGCTCGCTCCATTCGACGAGGCGCGCGCCGGTGGTTTGGCAGAAATGCTCGAAATCCTTGACCGCGCCGGGGTCGGTCGCGAGCACGCGCAGGATGCCGCCCGGCGCCACGTCCTTCATCGCCTTGCGCGCCTTCAGCACGGGCAGCGGGCATTTCATGCCCTTGGTGTCGAGCAGCAGCGGTTCGCCCGTCGCCGCCATGGCTCAGCCGAAGCGGTGGTCGCGCGGGAAGCCGCGCGGCGCGACCCGACCGGCGCCGGCGCGCTGGCCCAGCCAATTGGTGAGATCGGTTTCGGTGCGCGTGCGCTCGCCCTGGCGCCAGCTCAAGCCCTCGGCGAGCGTGATGGTCTTGGCGTCGCCGAGCCCGCCCTCGTGATAGCGCTGCATGATCACGCCGCGGCCGCGCGCCATCTCCGGCACCTCGGCGAGCGGGAACAGCAGCAGCTTGTGGTTGTCGCCGACGATCGCCACCGTGTCGCCCTCGACGGGCACGCAGACGCGCGCCTGCGCGCCGTCGCCCGGCACCATCACCTGCTTGCCGTTGCGCGTTTGCGCCAGCACCTCGTCGGCCGGCACGACGAAGCCGCGCCCGTCGCCCGCCACCACCAGCAGCTTCTGCCCCGGCACGTAGCGCAGCATCGCCACCAGGTCATGATCGTTGGCGAGGTCCATCATCAGACGCAGCGGCTCGCCCGCGCCGCGTCCGCCCGGCAGCTTGTCGGCGGCGAGCGTGTAGAACCGTCCGTCAGTGGCGAACAGCAGCAGGCGGTCGGTGGTCTCCGCTGCGACCGCGAAGCGATGTTCGTCGCCTTCCTTGTACTTGATGTCGGCGAGCGCGAGGTTGTGGCCGCGCGCCGCGCGAATCCAGCCCTTGGCCGAGCACAGCACCGTGACCGGCTCGCGCTCGACCAGCGCCTCGACCGGGACCATCACTTCGGGCGGCGGCGCGCCGATCTCGGTGCGGCGCTTGCCGAGCGGCGCATGCGCGAACTCGCGCTTGAGCTCGGTGATCTCGGCGCCGATCGCCTTCCATTGCTTCTTGGGGTCGGCGAGCAGAGCCTCCAGCTCCTTCAGCTCGGCGGAAAGCTCGCCCAGCTCCTTCTTGATCGCGATCTCCTCGAGGCGGCGCAACGCGCGCAAGCGCATGTTGAGGATGGCCTCGACCTGGACGTCGGTGAGCTTCCACCGCTTGATCATGCGCGCCTTGGGATCGTCCTCCTCGCGGATGATGCGGATGACCTCGTCGAGATTGAGATAGACGACGAGCTGGCCGCGCAGAATTTCGGTGCGGCGCGCGATCGCGTCGACGCGAAAGCGCGAGCGGCGCTGCAGTACCTCGCGGCGATGGTCGAGGAAGGCCTGCAGCGCCTCGACGATCGTCATCACCCGCGGCACGCCCTGGGCGTCGAGCACGTTGAGGTTCAACGGCACGCGCACCTCGAGCTCGGTCGCGCGGAACAGCGATTCCATCAGCACTTCGGGAACCACGTTGCGCGTCTTGGGCTCGAGCACAAGGCGCACGGCCTCGGTCGATTCGTCCCTCACGTCGGCGAGGAGCGGCAGCTTCTTCTCCTCGAGCAGCGCGGCGATGCGTTCGATGAGGCGCGACTTCTGCACTTGGTAGGGGATTTCGGTCACCACCACCTGGTAGACGCCGTGACTGAGCTTCTCGGGCTCCCAGCGCGCGCGCAGGCGGAAGCTGCCTCGGCCGGTCTCGTATGCCTTCTCGATCGCGTCCTTGGCCTCGACCAGCACGCCGCCCGTAGGGAAATCGGGACCCGGCAGCAGTTCCACGATCTCGGCCGGCGTGGCGCGCGGCTTGCGCACGAGATGCGCCAGCGCGTCGCACAGCTCGAGGATGTTGTGCGGTGGCACGCTCGTCGCCATGCCGACGGCGATGCCGCTCGAGCCGTTGGCGAGAAGATTGGGGAAGCGCGCCGGCAGCACCACCGGTTCGCTGTTCTCGCCGTCGTAGGTGGGGCGGAAATCGACCGCGTCCTCGTCGATCCCCTGCATCAGCGCGTCGGCAACCGCGGTGAGGCGGCTTTCGGTGTATCGCATCGCCGCCGCGTTATCGCCGTCGATGTTGCCGAAATTGCCTTGCCCATCGACCAGCGGATAGCGCTGCGCGAAATCCTGCGCCAGCCGCACCAAGGCGTCGTAGACCGCAAGCTCGCCATGGGGATGGAATTTGCCGATCACGTCGCCGACGACCCGCGCGCATTTCTTGTAGCCCGACGCGGGATCGAGCTTCAGCTCGCGCATGGCATGGAGGATGCGCCGGTGCACCGGTTTCAGCCCGTCGCGCACATCCGGCAGCGATCGCGAGATGATGGTCGAGAGCGCGTAAGAGAGATAGCGCTCGCCCAGCGCGTCGGCGATCGGGAGGTCGCGGATGTCGCCGGCGGCGGCCGACTTGCTCATTGCTGCTCCAAGGGAAAGATCACGCGCGTTCCAGTGTAACGAAATGGCGCAACAACTCAACGAAGCGCGCGCGCGCCGGCGGCAGGCCGCGCTGGTGCGGCGCGAAGACGCGGCGCTCGAGGAAGGTGCCGGTGAGCGCGAGCCCGTCGAGCACGTCGGCAGGCGTGGGCGCCGCCCTGCTGCCTTCGAGGCGCAGGAACGGCGGCAGTTTCAGGAGTCGCTCGCGGTAGGGTTCGCCCGCCTCCGCCGACACGGCGCGGCCGGAATTGGGCGAGACATAGACGAGATCGGTGGTGGCTCCGGTCGCGGCGCAGCGCTCGAGGTCGAGGCCGAAGCCCAATTCCGCCAGGAGCGCCAGCTCCCATTCGACCACGGCGGGCATCCAACCCTCGTCCTTCGCCAGCGACTCGTAGAGCGCGACCAACCCCTCGAACATGCGCAGATGGGGCTCGCGCTCGGGGAGCGCGGCATCGGCGAGCGAGGCGGCCGAGGCGAGGCAGGCGAGCCGCGCCGGCGCGTCGATCAGGGAAGCGGCGTAGCCCTGCGCCAACTCGCATTGGAGCGTGCCCAGATGTTCCGCGAGCCGCGCCGACCAGGTGACCAGCAGCCGGTTGCCGATCTGATAGGCGACCCGCGCCTTCGGCCGCTGCCCGCCGCGCACCAGGCCGGCGTGGCGTCCATGATCGCGCGTGAGGAGATGAACCAGTAGGCTGCTCTCGCCGTGGCGGCGGGTCGAGAGCACCACAGCCTCATCGCTCCAGCGCATCGCGCTCCCGGCTCATTTCTCGAACGCCAGCCGCATCGCCTCGTAGCGCGCGCGGTCCTCGCTCCAGTCCTCGCTGACGCGGACATGGAGGAAGAGATGGACGCGGCGCTCGAGCGCGCGCTCGAGCTCGAGGCGGGCGGCGGCGCCAATTTTCTTGATCTGCGCGCCGCCCTTGCCGAGCACGATCGGCTTGTGCGCCTCGCGCGCGACGTGGATCGTGCAGGTGATCTTGACGCTGCCGTCCTTGTGCTCCTCCCACGCGTCGGTCTCGACCGTGATGGCGTAGGGCAGTTCCTGGTGGAGCTGGATGAAGACCTGCTCGCGCACCAGCTCGGATGCCAAGAAGCGCAGCGGCACGTCGGAAATGTCGTCCTCGGGAAAGAGGAACGGACCCTCCGGCGCGAGCGATGCCAGATGATCGGCCAAATCCTCGACGCCGTCGCCGGTGAGGCTCGATATCATGAAGATGCGCTCGAAGAGGCCGCGCCTGGCGAGCTGGTCGGCGAGCGGCAGCAGGGTCTCGCGCGGGACGCGGTCGATCTTGTTGAGCGCGAGGATGGCGCGGCGTCCGGCGCGCTCGAGCCCGTCGAGGATGCGCGCCGTATCAGCATCGAGGCCGCGCGCGGCATCGACCAGCACGACAACCGCGTCGGCGTCCTGCGCCCCGGCCCAGGCGGCCGCGACCATGGCGCGCTCGAGCCGGCGCTTGGGCGCGAAGATGCCGGGCGTGTCGACGAAGATAAGCTGCGTCTCGCCGCGCCGCGCGATGCCGAGGATGCGGGCGCGCGTGGTCTGGACCTTGGGCGTGACGATCGAGACCTTGCTGCCGACGAGGCGGTTGAGCAGCGTGGACTTGCCGGCGTTGGGGGCGCCGAGGATCGCGATGGTGGCGCAGCGCCGCGCGTCGCTCATGCCTTGGCGTCGAGCGCGGCGAGCGCCGCCGCCGCCGCCGCGGTCTCGGCGGCGCGCTTCGATGAGCCGGTCGCGCTGGCCGGCGGCAGGCCCTCGACCCGCACCGTCACGGTAAAGATGCGGCGATGCGCCGGGCCGTCGCCCGGCACGGTGCGATAGACCGGCAGCGGCAGCCCGCGTCCCTGCGCCCATTCCTGCAATGCGGTCTTCGGGTCGCGCGGCGGCGCGCCCAATGCTGCGAGCCGCGCCTCCCACCAGCGCGCGACGAAGCGGGTCGCGACCTCGAGCCCGCCATCGAGGAACAGCGCCGCGATCACTGCCTCGCACACGTCTGCCAGCACGCGCGGATTGTCGCGCACGCCGGCCGCGTCCTCGCTCGGCGAGACGATGAGATAGCGCCCGAGCCCAAGCGTGTGCGCCACCTCGGCCAGGGCCTCGCGGCGCACGAGATGGGCATGGCGGCGGGTCAGCTCGCCCTCCGCCTCGTCGGCGAAACGGCGCCACAGCAGATCGGCGACCACCAGACCCAAGACGCGGTCGCCGAGAAATTCCAGCCGCTCGTAATGGCGCCGCTTGCCGCCGCGGCGCGCGATCGCGCTCGGGTGGGTGAGCGCCTCGGTGAGCAGTTCCTCGTGCTTGAAGTCGTGGCCGAGGATCTGGGCGAACGGCAGCGGCTGCGGCGGCTTTGCCGTGTCGTCCATGTCAGTGGATGCCCATAAAGAGCCGCTCGAAGCGGATGCCGAACAGCCAGTTCCACGGCTCCCACAGCGAGGCATTGGTCGAGAAGAAGATGAACTGGGCCGGGCCGACGAGATTCTCGGCCGGGACGAAGCCGACGCCGCTGGTGGGGTCGCGGCTGTCGGCGGAATCGTCGCGGTTGTCGCCCATCATGAAGTAGCTGTTGGCGGGGACCGCGAATTCCGGCGTGTCGTCGAGCTGCGGCGGCCGGCAGTTCTTGAGGATGTTGTGCGTCATCTGAAAGGGCTCGACGCGGTCGCCGGTCTTGACCTCGCCGGTCAGCGTCTCCTCGAACTCGGGATAGAAGCCGGCGCGCATGCAGTCGGGATAATAATAGCCGTTGCCTTTGGGCTTCTCCTGCACCGGCGCGTCGTTGATGTAGAGCACGCCTTTCTTCATCTGGATGCGATCGCCGGGCGTGCCGATGATGCGCTTGATGAAATCGGTCGACCGGCTGCACGACTGCATCAGATAGTCGGCCTCGCTCGGGTTCGACTTCTCGAGCCGCGAATAATCGCACGGCAGCTTGAACACCACCACGTCGCCGCGGCGAGGCGCGCGATAGAAGACGCGGCCCGAGCCGCCGGTCAAGGGCGGGCTGAGATAGCCGTAAGGCAGCGAGTAGCGGCTGTAGCCGTAAGAGAATTTCGACACGAACAGATAATCGCCGACCAGCAAGGTTGGCACCATCGACGCCGACGGGATGCTGAACGGCTCGTAGAAGAACGAGCGGATGAACAGGGCGATGACGATGGCGTAGACCAGCGTCTTCACCAGTTCGACCAAACCGCTCGTCGTCTTGCTAGCCGTCCTAGCCATCAAGAAAGTCCGCTAAGTCCTTGTGAAATCGGATTTTCGGGAAATGTCGGGGGAGGCGGTGCAGCACCGATCAAGCCAAGCCCGGCGGGCGAAGTCAAGCGCGCCGGGGTCGAAAAATGCCGTGCCGGCCACGACTCGCATGAGGGCGGCGCAGCGACTCGCGCCTTCCGTCACGGGCTCGGTTCGGCCTCGATGATGACGAGGGCGTGCGCCAGCGGCGGCTCGTCGGTGAGGGTCAGCGAGATGACCGCGCGCGTCCCCGGCGGCGTGATGCGTTCGAGCCGCCGGAGCGCGCCGCCGGTCAGCACCAGGGTCGGCTGGCCCGAGGCGAGATTGGCCACGCCGAGGTCGCGCCAGAAGACGCCGTGGCGAAAGCCGGTACCGAGCGCCTTGGAGCACGCCTCCTTGGCGGCGAAGCGCTTGGCGTAGCTGGCGGCGCGGTCGGCGCGGCGCTCGGAGCGGGCGCGCTCGGTCGCGGTGAAGACGCGCTCGATGAACCGGTCGCCGAAGCGCGCCAGCGTGCGCTCGATGCGGGTGATGTCAATGAGGTCGCTGCCGATGCCGATGATCATCAGGCGCTGAGCGCGCGGCCCCGCGCCTCCTGCATCAGCGCACGCATGCGCTTCACTGCGGCGTCGAGCCCGACGAAGATCGCTTCGCCAATGAGGAAATGGCCGATATTGAGTTCGACGATGGTGGCAATCGCTGCGACCGGGCCAACCGTGTCGAAACCGAGCCCGTGGCCGGCGTGGCATTCGAGGCCGAACGCCTCGGCGGCAACGGCAGCGGCGACCAGCCGGTCCAGCTCCCGCGCGCGCGCGGCGCCCGCCGCCTCGCAATAGGCGCCAGTGTGCAGCTCGACGACCGGCGCGCCCAGGCGCCGCGCCGCCTCGAGCTGCCGCTCCTCGGGATCGATGAACAGCGAGACGCGGATCCCGGCCTGCCCGAGCTTGCCAACGAAGCGGGCGAGATGCGCCATCGCGCCGGCGGCGTCTAGCCCGCCTTCGGTGGTCAGTTCCGCACGCTTCTCCGGCACGATGCAAGCGGCATGCGGGCGATGGCTGAGAGCGACCGCGAGCATCTCCTCGCTCGCCGCCATCTCGAGATTGAGCGGCAGGTCGATGTCGCGCGCGAGCCGGGCGATGTCGTCATCCGAGATGTGGCGGCGGTCCTCGCGCAGATGCGCGGTGATGCCGTCGGCGCCCGCCGCGGCGGCCGCGCGGGCGGCGCGCACCGGGTCGGGATGGTGCCCGCCCCGCGCGTTGCGGATGGTGGCGACGTGGTCGATGTTGACCCCGAGGCGCAAGGTCCGTGCCGCCATGGCGTCAGCCGCGCGCCCGCTCGACCGAGTTGATGAGCGGGCTCGCGCGCAAGGCCGCGATGATGTTGGTGAGGTGGCGCACGTCCTGGACCTCGATGTCGACCAGGATCTCGAAGAAGTCCTGCGAGCGGTTGGTGATCTTGAGGTTGATGATGTTGCCGGAATGCTTGCCGATCACCGTGGTCAAGGTGCCGAGGCTGCCGGGCTCGTTGCCGATGGTGACGCCGATGCGGCCGACATGGGCGTGCTCGCCCTCGCCCTGGTTCCACGCCACGTCGAGCCAGCGCTCCGGCATTTCGGCGAAGCTGTCGAGCGTGTCGCAGTCGATGGTATGGATGGTCACGCCCTTGCCGGTGGTGACGATGCCGACGATGCGGTCGCCCGGCAGCGGATGGCAGCAGCCGGCGTAATGCACCGCCATGCCGGGAATGAGGCCCCGGATCGGCACCGCGTTGTCCGACGATTTCCGGGCGCGCGGCGGCGCCAGCGGGACGACCTTGGCGGCGCGCGCGTCCGGCTTGGGCGGGAAGACCGCGTGCACGATCTCGCGCCCGGTATGGTTGCCGGCGCCGACTGCGGCGCACAGATCTTCGACGCTGTCCTCGTTGAACTGCTTCAGGACATCGTCGAGCGCCTTCTCGCTGTAGTCGTGGCCCTCTTGACGGAATGCCTTCTGCAGGATCGCCTTGCCGAGATCGAGATATTGCTGGCGCTGCTGGGTGCGGATGAAGCGGCGGATGCGGGCGCGCGCCTTGCCGGTGACGACGAAGCGCTCCCAGGTGGGCGACGGCGTCTGCGCCTTGGAGGTGATGATCTCGACCTGGTCGCCGTTGCCGAGCTGGGTCCTGAGCGGCACCAGGCGGCCGTTGATCTTGGAGCCGACGCAGGTGTCGCCGATCTGCGAATGGACGGCGTAGGCGAAATCGACCGGCGTCGAGCCGCGCGGCAGCTCGATCAGGTCGCCCTTGGGCGTGAAGCAGAACACCTGCTCGCGGAACATCTCGAGCTTGGTGTGCTCGAGGAACTCCTGCGGGTCGGGCGCATGCTCGAGGATGTCGAGCAGCTCGCGCAGCCAGCGGTACTGGCGCGCCTCGGTGTTGGGCGCGGCCTGCTTGTAGACCCAGTGCGCGGCGACGCCCAGCTCGGCGACCTCGTGCATGTCGCGGGTGCGGATCTGCACCTCGATGCGCTGGCGCTCCGGGCCGATGATGCCGGTGTGGAGCGAGCGGTAGTTGTTGGGCTTGGGCGTCGAGATGTAGTCGCGGAAGCGTCCCGGCACGACGGGATAGCGGCTGTGCAGCACGCCCAGCGCGTGATAGCACTGCTCCACCGAGTCGACGACGATGCGGAACGCCATGATGTCGGCGAGCTGCTCGAAGCCGACATTCTTGCGCTGCATCTTGCGCCAGATCGAGTAGGGCGATTTCTCGCGCCCCGAGAGCTGCGCCTCGATGCCGCCCTGGCGCAAGGTCTCCGACAGCTCGGCGATGATGCGGCGCGGCAGGCCCTCCCCTTGCTCGCGCAGGAAGGCGAGCCGCGTGATGATGCTCTCGCGCGCATCGGGATAGAGCTCGGCGAAAGACAAATCCTCGATCTCGTCCTGCAGCTCGTGCATGCCCATGCGCTCGGCGAGCGGGGCATAGATCTCCATTGTCTCGCGCGCGGTGCGGCGGCGCTTCTCGGGATCGGCGATGAAGCGAAGGGTCCGCATGTTGTGCAGCCGATCGGCGAGCTTCACCAGCAGCACGCGGATGTCCTCGGACATCGCCAAGACGAGCTTGCGGAAATTCTCGGCCTGCTTGGTTTGGTCCGACTGCAGCTCGATGCGCGACAGCTTGGTGACGCCGTCGACGAGGCGCGCGATGTCGGGGCCGAATACGCGCTCGATGTCCTCGAGCGTTGCGACCGTGTCCTCGACCGTGTCGTGCAGGAGGGCGGTGACGATCGACGAGGCGTCGAGCTTCATGTTGGCGAGAATGCCGGCGACCTCGACCGGGTGAGAGAAATACGGGTCGCCCGAGGCCCGCATCTGGGCGCCGTGCGCCTTCATCGAGAACACGTAGGCGCGGTTCAGCGCATCTTCGTCCGCCGACGGGTCATAGGCTTTGACCCGCTCCACCAGCTCGAACTGGCGCATGATGCGAGGCGGCACCCCCGCGGCGGCGGAGGCGTGGGCGACCGGCGCTGGAGACGCATCGGCCGCCGCCATGGTCACCCCTTCGGAGCGCCGGGAGTGGGTCCTTCGTCGCCGCCCTCCGGCAGGGCATCGTCGCCGAGCTCGGCCGCTTCTTCGTCGGCGAGCAGCATGTCCTCGGGAAGCTCGTCGTCGAGCGGCGGCTCCTCCTCGTCCTCGACCTCTTCGTCGACGCCGTCCTCGTCGATCTCCATGGCCGGGCCGAGATCCACCGGCCAGGCGGACTGGGCGCCGATCTCGATGTCCTGATCCTCTTCCGGCTCGTCGATCTCGACCTGCTTCTGCATGCCCTTGATCAGGGCGTTGCGCAGGCCGTCGAACGGCACCGACTCGGCGGCGATCTCGCGCAGCGCGACCACCGGGTTCTTGTCGTTGTCGCGATCGAGAGTCGGCTGGGCGCCCGCTACCATGTCGCGTGCGCGCTGCGCCGCAATCAGCACGAGCTCGAACCGGTTGGGGATCTTGATGACACAATCTTCAACGGTGACGCGCGCCATGGGCACTCCGAGGCGAAGTCGTTTGAGTGGTTCAATATATGGGGCTCAGCGCCCTGATGCAACAGGGGTTTCCCCAGTTGGGGGGCGGCCCGGGCCGGGGGCTAGGCGCGCGGGGCGATCAGGCCCTGGCGCTCAAGCATCGGGTAGACGCCGCCGCCGCGCATCAACGACATGAGCTGATCCGGCACCGGGGGCGGCGCCAAGGTGGCGCCGGTGCGCGGGTTGACCACTTTCCAGCGGTCGAGATCGAGTTCGGCCGTGTCGCCCTCCTCGAAGGCGGCGAAGCAGCCCGGACACTCGACTGCGACGAAGCCGAAATTGACGCTGTTGCGGAAGAACAGGCCATTGATCGATTCGGCGAGCAGGAAACCGATCCCGATATTCCTGAGCGAGCGCGACGCCGGCCGGTTCGAGCCCATACCGAAATTGCGTCCCGCGACCAGCACGTCGCCCGGCTTCATCTGGTCGATCCAGCCCGGCCGGTTGGCGGCGAAAACGGCGCGCGCCTGCTCCGCCTCGGTCTTGGACATGACCGCGCCCGGCAGCATCAGGTCGGTATTGATGTCATCGCCGAACTTCCACACCTTGCCCGAGATCATGCCAGGTCTCCCGCGAAGAACTCGGCCGCGCTGGCGATGCGGCCGGCCAAGGCCGAGGCCGCGACCGTCGCCGGCGAGGCCATGTAGATGCGGGCCGAGGGATCGCCCATGCGGCCCTTGAAGTTGCGCGTGCTGGCGGTGATGCAGACCTCGCCGGGGCCGAGCACGCCCATGTGCCCGCCGACGCAAGCGCCGCAGGTGGCCGAGGTGACCACCGCCCCGGCCTCGGCCAGGATCGCGACATAGCCCGCCGCCAGCGCGTCGCGATAGATCGCCTGCGAGCCGGGCGTGACGATGAGGCGCACGCCGGGGGCGACGCGGCGTCCCGCCACCACCTTGGCCGCGACCGCGAAATCGTCGAGCGTGCCGTTGGCGCAGGAGCCGATGAAGGCCTGGTCGATCTTCTGGCCCGCCACTTCGGCGACCCTGACCGAGTTGTTCACGATCGTGTCGGGCAGCGCCACCAGCGGCTCGATCGTGTCGAGCGCAAGGGGGCGGCGCTCCTTGTAGACGGCGTCGGGATCGGGCGCGGCCGGCTCGAACGGGGCCGGGTTGCGAGCGCGGACGTAAGCGAGCATCGCCTCGTCCGGCTCGAAGATGACGAACTCGGCGGACAATTCGGTGCCCATGATGGCCAGCGTGCGGCGCGCGTTAAGGGAGAGATTGGCGAGGCCGGGGCCGCCATACTCCACGTTCTGGTTGACGTGCGCGCCCCATTTCCCGGCAATGTGGAGGAACACGTCCTTGGCCGAGACGCCGGGCCGCGGCTTGCCCTGGAGCTCGTAGCGGATGCACTCGCCGATCCGGAACCAGCTCTTGCCGGTGGTGACGGCAAAGATGGTTTCCGGCAGGCCGACGCCGCGCGCCGCGCAATTGAACGCGCCGCCGCCGCAAGTATGCGAATCCGGATTGACCATCACCGTGCCGGGCAGCGCGTAGGCGTTGTCGGCGACGACGACATGGCTGATGCCCTGGTCGCGGCCGACATCGTGGAAGCGCTCGATGCCGAAGCGCTTGACGAACGCCCGCGCCGCGGTGTGCGCGGCGGCGGAGAGCGGCTCGTTCGCCGGCACGAGATGGTCGAGCACGACGACGACCTTGCGCGGGTCGTGCATCTTCAGGATCTGGCGCCAGCTCGCGGGCAGGAAGTTCATGTCGGTGAGGACCGCGGTCCCCACTTCGACAACCGCGATCTCGCCGGGCACGACGCGCGGCTTGCCGGCGGCTTTGGCGAGAATTTTCTCGGCGATGTTCATGCCCATGCGCGGGTCCCTCCTATGCGGCGCATCATACATGCTCCGAGCGAGGCTCCGCGAGAGTGCTATGGTCCGAGCGCCGGTTCGAGGAGACGACGCCATGCCATTCGCAGTATCTCGCGCGATCGCCACTGCGCTCGCCGTCTGCTTCGCCGCCGGCGCGGCCAGCGCCGAGCCCATCAAGATCGGCGGGCAGAAAACGACGACGCCGCTCTACATCGCCGTCGAGCGCGGCTATTTCGCGGCCGAGGGGCTCGAGCCCGAGCTGGTTTATTTCGAGGCCGGGCAGCCGGTCGCGGTGGCGGCGGTGTCAGGCGATATCGATTTCGGCATCGCCGGCTTGACGGGCGGGCTCTTCGCGCTCGGCGAGCAGGGCGCGCTCACCATCATCGCCGGCCAGACGCGCGAGGCGCCGGGCTTCCGCGCCAATACGGTCGCGGCCTCGAACCGCGCCTGGGATGCGGGCCTCAAGACGCTCAAGGACCTGCCAGGACATTCCGTCGCGGTGACGCAGATCGGCTCGGCGTTCCATTACGATCTGGCGCTGCTCGCGGACAAATACCACTTCGACCTCAAGACCATCCGCATCATGCCGCTGCAGACGAACCCCAACTCGGTCGCGGCGGTGACCGGCGGAACGGTCGATGCGGCGATCAGCCTCGTCACCCAACTCCTGCCCGCGATCGAGCGGGGCGACGCGAAGCTCTTGGGCTAACTCGGCGACGAGACGCCGTGGCAGCTCGTCGCCTGTTTCACCTCGACCAAGACGGCGAACGAGCGGCCGGAAACCGTCAAGCGCTTCCTGCGCGCCTTCCGCAGGGCGACGGCGGATTATCACGAGGCCTTCGTCGCGCCCGACGGCACGCGGCATGACGGGCCCACCGCGCCCGCGATCCTCGCCATCATGGCCAAATACACCGGCCGGCCGATCGCCGAGATCGACGGCAGCATCGGCTACATCGACCGCGACGCGCGCATCGACGTGGCCGACATCGCGCGCCAGGTCGCGTGGTACAAGTCGCAGAACATGCTAAAGGGCGACCGGACCGGCGATCAGCTCATCGACATGCGCTACGCGCTGCCGCTCACGCCTTCAGCTTCGCATTGAGGAAGTCGAGCGTGCGCTGCCAGGCGAGCGCCGCCGCCGCCGCGTCGTAGCGCGCGCCGGTGTCGTCGTTGAAGCCGTGATAGGCGCCCTCGTAGGCGTAGGCGGTGTAGCTCGTGCCCGCCTTCTTCAAGGCTTCTTCGTAGGCAGGCCGCGTCGCGTTGACGCGATCGTCGAGCGCGCCGTAATGCAGGAGCAGCGCCGCCTTGATGTTCGCAACCTTGTCCAAGTCCGGCGCCACGCCATAGTACGCGACGCCCGCCGTCAGATCGGGCGAGGCGGTCGCGAGATCGTTCACGATGCCGCCGCCCCAGCAGAAGCCGACGACGCCAACCTTCCCCGTCACGTCGGGACGCCCGCGCAGATAGGCCACCGCCTTGACCGCGTCGGCGACCGCGACCGGCTTCTGCACCTTGGCGAAATCCTTCATCGCCTGGTCCTCGTCCGCGGGCGTGCCGCCGAAGGGCGACAGGAAATCGATGGCCAGCGCGACATAGCCCGCCAGCGCCAGGCGCCGCGCCACGTCCTCGATATGCGGATTGAGGCCGCGATTCTGATGGATGACGATAACCGCCGGCAGGCGCGCATCGCCCTTGGGCCGGGCGAGATAGGCCTTCACCTCCCCGCTCGAGCCGGGATAGGTGACGCGCGAGATCGCGAGCCGCGGATCGTCCGCCTTGACCGTCTCGGCCAGCGCGTAGTTCGAGCGCAGCAGCGCCATCATCGACACCGCCGCGGTCGCGCCCACCAGCGCCGTGAGGCGCTCCATGAACAGCCGCCGGTCGAGGTGGCGATGGGTGAAATCGTCATAGAGCGCGACGACGCGGTGGTCGATGCGGTCGCGGATGGAGCGGTCCATGGGGTCTCCCGTCTGTCTTGACGCCCGATCCTATGGCGCCCGCGCGCGCGGGGAAAATCACATCGGTGTGGCGTCCTGGCCCGGCGACAGCGCGGCGATCAGCTCGGCCACGGTCCGCCGCAGCATCGGATGGCGCCAATCGGGCGCAATTTCCGCCAGCGGCAGGAGCACGAAGGCCCGCAAGTGGAGCCGCGGATGCGGCACGATCGGGCCGCCCGGGTCCTCCATCACAAGATCGTGAAAGGCCAGGAGATCGAGATCGAGCGCGCGCGCGGCGTTGGGCGCGCCGCGCACCCGCCCGAACCGCGCCTCGATGCGGTGGAGAAGCGCGAGCAGCGCAGCGGGGTCGAGGCGCGATTCGATGCGTGATGCCGCGTTGACGTAATCGGGCTGGTCCGAGCGCGGCACCGGCGCCGTGCGGTAAAAGCGCGAGCGCGCCAAAACGCGGACCCCTTCCTCCGCAAGCGCGGCGAGCGCGGCCTCGATCGTCGCACGCGGCGGGCCGGCCGCGCTCGGCAAATTCGCGCCGAGCCCGATGAGGATCATCGCGCATGCCCGCGCGCTTGACGGCGGCGAGGGGTTGTCGCCAAATGCCCGCCCATTAAGACCAATGTCCTCATTCGCATCATGGAGCGTCATTCATCATGTTCTATCCGGCCGAACGCCTTGCCCTTTTCATCGACGGCGCCAACCTTTATTCAGCGGCGCGCGCGCTTCAGTTCGACATCGACTACAAGCGGCTGCTCGAGCTGTTCGGGGCCAAGGGCCGCCTCATTCGCGCCTTCTACTACACGGCGATGTTCGACGACCAGGAATACTCGCCGATCCGCCCGCTCGTGGATTGGCTCGACTATAACGGCTTCACCATGGTGACGAAGCCGACCAAGGAATTCACCGACGCGATGGGCCGGCGCAAGATCAAGGGCAACATGGATGTCGAGCTCGCCATCGACGTGATGGAGATGGCGCAATATCTCGACCACATCGTGCTGTTCTCGGGCGACGGGGACTTCCGCCGCCTGGTCGAGGCGGTGCAGCGCAAGGGCGTGCGCGTGACCGTGGTCTCGACCATCCGCTCGCAGCCGCCCATGATCGCCGACGAGTTGCGCCGCCAGGCCGACACCTTCCTCGAGCTGCAGGACCTGGCGCCGCAGATCATGCGCGCCCACCACCGCGAGCCGCAAGCCGCCGCAACGTGAGCGCGGCGCCGGGCGCGCCGGCGCGCGATGGACCACCGCGCGACTGCCCGCTCTGTCCGCGCCTTTGCGCCTTCCGCGCCGAGCAGCGCGCGCGCTTTCCCGATTGGCACAATGCGCCCGTGCCGTCCTTCGGCGACGCCGAGGCGCGGCTCCTCGTCGTTGGGCTCGCGCCCGGCTTGAAGGGCGCCAACCGTACCGGGCGCCCCTTCACCGGCGACTATGCCGGCGACCTCTTGTACCAGACGCTCGGCAAGTTCGGTTTCGCGCGCGGCGACTATGCGGCGCGGGCCGATGACGGGTTAGCGCTTGTCGATTGCCGCATTACCAACGCGGTGCGCTGCGTTCCGCCCGCGAACAAGCCCGAACCGGCGGAGATCGCGCAGTGCCGTGGCTATCTCGAGGCCGAGATCGCTTCGATGTCGAAGCTGCGCGTCATGGTGGCGCTCGGCGCCATCGCGCACAATGCCGCGCTGGCGGCGCTGGGGGAGAAGCGCGCGGCCTTTCCCTTCACGCATGGCGCGCGCCACCGCCTCGCGAGCGGCCTCGAGCTCGCCGACAGCTATCACTGCTCGCGCTACAACACCAACACGGGGCGGCTGACGGCGTCGATGTTCGAAACCGTCTTCGCCACCGTGCGTGGGACGCTTGACGCCTGACTTGGCGGGGTCGGGCTTTTTGTGATAGGCAGAGTGGCAGCGAACCCGGGAGATCGCCGTGGCAATAACGAACTTCAGCGCCGAGGAAACGCGCATCCTGCGCAAGGTGTCGTGGCGGTTCCTGTGGTTCATCCTTCTGCTGTTCATGGTCAATTTCATCGACCGCACCAATGTCGGATTCGCGGCGCTGACCATGAACAAGGAGCTCGGCATCTCGGCCTCGATGTTCGCGCTGTCGCTGACGTGCTTCGCGGTGGCCTATTTCCTGTGCGAGATCCCGAGCAACCTCATCCTCGAGCGGGTGGGGGCGCGCATCTGGCTCTCGCGCATCGCCGTGACCTGGGGCATCGCGTCCACCGCCTGCATGCTCATCGTCGGGGTCAAGAGCCTCATCGGCCTGCGCGTCCTGGTCGGCATCGCCGAAGCCGGGTTCGCGCCCGGCGCCGTCCTCTACATGACCTATTGGTTCCCGCAATACCACCGCGCCCGCGCCCACACCAAGTTCATGCTGGCCCAGCCGATCGCGCTGGCGCTCGGCGCGACCATGTCGGGCGTGCTCATCGGCCTCGACGGCGTGTGGGGCCTGTCCGGCTGGCGCTGGCTGTTCCTGATCGAGGGATTGCCGTCGATCGTGCTCGGCATCATCGCGTTTTTCTACCTCACCGACCGGCCGGCCGACGCCAAGTGGCTCACGCCGAGCGAGAAGACGACGCTCATCGCCTGCCTCAGGCGCGACGCCGACGAGCGCGACCGGCGAGCGCCGGCAGGACTGGTGCGCTCGGTCACGCGCGTCATCCTGAGCCGCGATTTCCTGCTCATATGCTTCGCCTATGGCTGCCTCATCGGCAACAACAGCGCGCTGGGGACCTGGATGCCGCAGATCATCCGCGGCATGAACAGCGCCAGCATGCCGTACTGGATGACCGGCCTCCTCACCGCCATCCCGTCCATCGGCGCCTTGATCGCGATGCCGATCTGGACCCGGCACGCCGACCGCACCAACGAGCGTTTCTGGCACTGCGTCCTGCCGATGTTCGTCGGCTGCCTCGGCTGGTGCGCGGCGGCGTGGCTCGCAAACCCTGCGGCTCAGCTCGCGGGGCTGGTGCTGGCGAGCATGTGCTGCGTCTCGTCCTGGCCGGTGTTCTTCACGCTCCCGTCGATGGTGCTGCCGCCCAAGGCGCATGCGGCGGGGATCGCTTTCCTCAACGTCGTGGGCATCGCGGGCACGGCGGTGACGCCGCTCATCATGGGCACGATGAAGGACATGACTGGCACCTTCTCGGCGTCGATGCTGTCGATGGGCGCGTTCCTGGTGCTGGGCGGCGCGGCCATGTTCCTGGTGCCGCGAGGCATCATGGCGAGCGGCGAGGACCATGTCGCCGCCACTGCCCCCGCGCCTGCCGCGACCGGGTCGTGACGCCGCTCAGTAGTCGGTCGGCGCGAATTTCAACGGCGCGATCGCGGTCACGCGGCCGTTCCTGAGCGCGAATTTCACCTCGCCCTTGGTCTCCGCGACGCCCGAGAAATCACCGCGGCCGCAGGCCCGAGCGAAATCTTGCGGCGCGAGATAGGTGATCTCGGCCACGGCCACCTCATCGGGCGCATCGGACCGTTTCAGTTTGTCGATCGACAGCAGCAACGCTTGTCCCCGTCCGCTTGGGCAGGGAACCCCGGCGCCGCGCTGATCCTGCGCCTTCAGGACCGCCTGGTCGTGGTCGAACGGGAGCCGCTTGATCCACACCGAGCTATCGATCTCGCCCATGCCGGTGTAGCCGTCGCGGCACAGCATGCGCCGTGGCCCGTCGCCAGGAAGCGCGATGCAGTCGCCCATCTGTCCGCCCGGGTACCACCGCACCAGGCGCCATGCCCCCTTCGCCCGCCGAAGCAGGACGCCGCCGCCGAAATTGTTCGCGTGCGGCTCGACCATCGAAAAGTACGTGATATAGGCCTCGTCGGCGTTTTGCGCCGAGAAGGGACCAACGGCGATGGCGGTGAGCGACAGGCTCGCGCCATGTTGGGCGCCGCCGGGATAGCCGACGAAGCCCGCGCAGGCGTGCTCTCCACCCTTCTGCGCGACTGGTTTCTGGCACAGGAGCGG
The DNA here is from genome assembly GCA_035604615.1 of Allostellaceae bacterium. Taxonomy (GTDB): domain Bacteria; phylum Pseudomonadota; class Alphaproteobacteria; order ATCC43930; family CGMCC-115725; genus DATJLY01. Next base: position 36,518 of record DATNID010000077.1, read on the forward strand.
CAGGAACGCCGCCTCCTCGTCGCCAGCGAGCGGCCGCGTGTCGCCGGGCTCCGCGGCCGCAGCCACCCCGACGCACAGTACCAGTGCCAGCGACAGTGTGAACGCGCGACGCATCGCCGCTCCGCTACTTCCGCTCGCGCATCACCCGGGCGCGGTCGCGCTGCCAGTCGCGCGCCTTCACGACCTCGCGCTTGTCTTCCTTGCGCCGGCTCTTGGCGAGGCCCAATTCGAGCTTCGCCATGCCGCGCGGGGTGAAATAGATCGAGAGCGGCACCAGGGTCATGCCGTCGCGCTTGACCAGGCCCATGAGCCGGTTGATCTCGCGCCGGCGCAGCAGGAGCTTCCGCGCCCGGCGCGGCTCGTGGTTGAAGCGCGCCGAGGGATAAGTGGGGAAATTCGCGTTGAGGAGATAGATCTCGCCGCTGCGCTCGGCCGCGTAGGACTCGGCGATGCTGGCGAGCCCTTGCCGCAGCACCTTGACCTCGGTGCCGACGAGCTGGATCCCCGCCTCGACCGTGTCCTCGATCTCATAGTCGCGCCGCGCGCGCCGATTCTGCGCGACCTTGCGCTCGTCGCCGCGAAGCGCCATCAACGCGTCAGTTGAGGACGCCGGCGAGGCGCATCGCGCTGCGCACCTTCTCCTGCGCCTCCGGGCTCGCCGCCACCAGCGGCAGGCGGACGTCGGGGCTGGATTTTTCGAGGAGCGATGCCCCGTACTTCACCGGCGCCGGGCTGGTCTCGCAGAAGAGCGCGTCGTGCAAGGGGCCGAGCCGCTCGTTGATGCCCATCGCGCGCGCCGTGTCGCCTTTCTGCCATGCCTCGTGCATGTCGGCGCAGGCGCGCGGCGCGACGTTGGCGGTGACCGATATGCAGCCGTCGCCGCCTTGCGCCAGGAACGCCATGGTGGTCACGTCCTCGCCCGACAGCATGGCGAAATCGGGCCCGATCGCAGCGCGCGTCCGCAACGGGCGCGCGAGGTCGTTGGTCGCATCCTTGACGCCGACGATGTTCTTGAGCTTGGCAAGGCGCGCCATGGTGGCGACGCTCATGTCGACGACGCAGCGCGCCGGGATGTTGTAGATGATGATCGGCAGATCGACCGCGTCGTGGATCGCCTTGTAGTGCTGGTAGAGGCCTTCCTGAGTCGGCTTGTTGTAATAGGGCGTCACGACGAGCGCCGCGTCTGCGCCCGCTTCCTTGGCGTGACGAGTGAAGTCGATCGCCTCCTCGGTCGAGTTCGAGCCGGTGCCGGCGATGACCGGGACCCGGCCCTTCGCGACCTCGACGCACAATTCGACGACGCGCTTGTGCTCGGCATGGCTCAAGGTCGGCGATTCGCCGGTGGTCCCGCACGGCACGACGCCATGCGTGCCCTCCTTGATCTGCCAATCGACGAAGGCCTGGAACCGCTTTTCGTCGACGGCGCGGTTCGTGAACGGCGTTATGAGCGCGACCAGCGAGCCCTTGAACATGGCCAATCCTCCGGCGCGAACGCCTTGGCGGGACGATGCGACCTTAACGCTTGTGTCCGGCCGCGGCAACAGGCGCCGGCCGGTAAACCACGCCAACCCGTGCCGCGGGCGCGGCGCGGCGCGGTTAACGACACGTAAACCGTGCGGCAATTATTGTCTCGCGTGCGGCAGCGCGTTTAGAATGGCGGACGTACGCTCGCTGGCGAACCCGACGCGTGGGGGTCCTTATCTTGTCGAATCGGTCGCGTCGCTTCCTGGCCGGGCTTCTGCTGCTTCTCGCGGTCGGCGCGACCTCGTCCGCGGCGCAGCTTTCCGACAGCGAGGCGCGGCTCTTCCGCGACGGCTATGCCGCCGCCAAAGCCGGGCAATGGGACGCGGCCCAGCGCGACGCCGGCCAGCTTCGCGGCGCCGATCTCGCGGCCGCGCTCCGGTGGATCGTGAATCTGCGCGGCGGCGGCAGCGTCTCCGACATCGCCGCCTTCATCGCCGCCCATCCCGACTGGCCCAACCAGACCCAGCTTCAGCGGCGCGCCGAGGAGCAGATCGGCTCCGTCTCCGACAGCGCGGCGCTCGCCTGGTTCGCCGAGCATCCGCCGGTCACGCTGGCGGGCAAGCTGCGCCAGGCCGAGCTGTGGCTCGATCACGGCAAGGCGGATGCCGGCACGGCGCTCATCCGCGACGTTTGGATCAACGGCGACTTCAACCAGTATGACGAGAAGTCGTTCCTGCAGCGCTACCACGAATTTCTGCGCACCGCCGATCACGTGCGCCGGTTCGACCGTCTGGTATGGGACTTCAACCACGAGGACGCGCGGCGCATGCTGCCCCGCGTCCCGGCCGAGATGCAAGCCGAGGGCGAGGCGCGCCTCGCGCTCGCGGCACTCGATCCGGGCGCGGAGCGGCTCATCGAGCGCGTGCCGGCGGCGATGCAGCGCGACGAGGCGCTCACTTACGAGCGCGTCCACTGGCGCCGGCGCAAAGGACATTACGACGACGCCATCCCGCTGCTCGAGACCGCGCCCAAGGACATGAGCCATCCCGAGGCCTGGGCGGTCGAGCGTGAGATCCTGGCGCGCTATGCGCTCTCCGACGGCAAGCCGCAGGTGGCCTTTCGCATCGCCGCCCAGCACGGGCTCACCGAGGGCGCACATTTCGCCGAGCTTGAGTTCCTGTCCGGCTGGATCGCGCTGCGCTTTCTCCATCAGCCCGACATGGCCTACGACCATTTCGTGCGGCTCTATGACCAGGTGCAGCTCCCAATCAGCCGCGCGCGCGGCGCCTATTGGTCGGCCCGCGCCGCCGAGGGCATGGGCTATCGCCAGCTCGCGGTCGCGTGGTATGGCACCGCGGCGGAGCAGATCACCACCTATTACGGCCAGCTCGCGGCGGCGCAGATCGGCGCGCCCGGCGCATCGCGCATGGCCGAGCCGCAGCCGACCAAGACCGAGAGCGCCGCCTTCGAGGCGCGCGACCTGGTCAAGGTGGCGCGCGCACTGGCCCAGATCGACGCCGACGAATATGTGCGGCCGTTCCTGCGCCACATGAGCGACCATGCCTCGACGCCGCCCGAATACGCGCTGATCGCGCGCCTCGCCACCGAGATCGAGCGGCCCGACCTCGCCGTCGCCGCCGCCAAGCGCGCGAGCTATGCCGGCGTGACCCTGCTGGCCGAGGGCTATCCCATCGAATCCTTGCCGCCGGGCGGTTCGGTCGAGCGGCCGCTGGTGCTCGCGATGACGCGGCAGGAGAGCGCCTTCGACACCGGCGCCGTGAGCAGCGCCGGCGCGCGCGGCCTGATGCAACTCATGCCGGCGACCGCGAAGCTGGTCGCGAAGTCGCTGGGGATCAAGTTCTCGGCGAGCCGCCTGACCGGCGATTCGAACTACAACCTGACGCTCGGGCGCGAGTATCTGAGCGGCCTGATCGACGGCTTCTCGGGGTCTTATGTCCTGAGCGTCGCCGCCTACAATGCCGGCCCCGCGCGGGTGCGCGAATGGATCAGCAATTTCGGCGACCCGCGCACCAAGAATGTCGACGCGATCGATTGGATCGAATCGATTCCGATCGCCGAGACGCGCAACTACGTGCAGCGCGTCCTGGAGAATCTCCAGGTCTATCGCTTCCGCCTCGGCGACAGCCGCCTCGCCTTCTCGCTCTCGAGCGATCTGCGGCGCTAGAAAAAAGCGGCCCTGCTTGGGGACGACCGCAGGGCCGAGGGGGAGCGCACAAGGTGCATAGGCTCGTGCGCGGCCGCGAGCATAGCAGCGCTCTCTGACACTCCTGTGACACGCCATGCTAGAATGACGGCAATACTCGCAGGGGGGCGTGCAACATGAGGCGGCGCGATCTCATCACCATGCTTGGGGGCGCGATGCTGGGCGGCGCGCATGTCGCGCTCGCGCAGCAATCCGATCGGCTGCGGCGGATCGGCGTGCTCATGCCGACCGCGGAAAGCGATCCCGAGACCTCGGATCTGGGCGCCGTGTTCCGGCGCGCGATGCAGGATCTGGGCTGGACCGGCGGGCGCAATCTGCGCGTCGATTACCGCTGGGGCGCCGGCGACGCGCGCCGCATCGCGACCTTGGCGCAGCAGATGGTCGCCGACGCGCCCGACGCGATCCTGGCCGGCGGGGCGCCGGTGGTGGCGCCCTTGCAGCGCGCCACCACCACCATCCCGATCGTGTTCATCTCGGCCTCGGACGCGGTGGCGCAGGGCTTCGTGCAGACGCTCGCCCATCCTGGCGGCAACATCACTGGCTTCACCAATTTCGCGCCCGAGATGGCGGGGAGATGGCTGGCGCTCTTGCGCGAGATCGAGCCCTTCGTCGCCCGCGTCGCGGTGCTCTACAACCCGGCCACGGCGCCCTATACCGAGTGGTTCCTGCGCGCTCTTCAAGGCGCGCCATCGGCCGCCGGGGTCAAGATCGAGGCCACGCCGGTGCATGACGAAGGCGAGGTGGACCGCGCCATGGACGCGCTCCAGCGCACCGGGCATGGCGGGCTCATGGTGCCGTCCGACGCCTTCACCCTCACCCATTCGCAAGCCGTGATCGACCTGGCGGCGAAGCACCGGCTGCCGGCGATCTACGCCTTCCGCGTCTTCGCCACCAACGGCGGCTTGGTGTCGTATGGCGTCGATCTCGCCGACCAGATGCGGCAGGCGGCGAAATACATCGACCGCATCCTGTCCGGCACCAGCCCCGGCGATCTCCCGGTGCAAGAGCCGAGCAAGTTCCAACTGGTGATCGACGTCAAGACGGCGAAGACCCTGGGCCTCACCATCCCGCCGACGCTGCTGGCGCGTGCCGACGAGGTTATCGAGTGAGGAGACGCGCCGTCCTAGCCAGCCTCGCGGCGTCTTGCGCAATGGGTCCAAGGGTGGCGTTCGCACAGGTTCCGGACCAGCGGCCGCTGCTCGCTTTGCTCGCAGTGCTCCCCGGGGTTCAGCTTGACGCATTCCGGCAAGGCCTGAGCGAACTCGGCTATGTCGAACGGCAGAACATCGACTTGGTGGAGCGGTCCGATCCCGCCCGCCCGGAACGGTTGCCCGCTCTCGCCGAGCAGTTGGCTGGTCTGAAGCCCGACATCATGCTTGTCCCGGTCTCTTCGGTTGCCTTGGTGGCGAAGCGGGCTGCCCCGAACACTCCGATTGTTATCGCGACCATGGCGGACCCGGTGCGCTTGGGTCTGATCGCCGACGACGCCCGACCGGGCGGCAACGTGACCGGCATATACGTCAACCTTGATGGCCTACCGGGAAAGCAGCTCGAAATCGCCGCCGAGGTCGTGCCGGGCGCGACCAAGATCGGCTTCCTGTTCAATGCCGCCAACCCCGGCATGAATTTTCAGCGGCCGGAGGTCGAGGCCGCAGCCGCTCGACTGAAAGTGAAACTTGTGCGCGCGGACGTCGGCTCGCCCGAAGATATCGATGCTGCATTTCAAACCTTCGCGGCAGAGCGCGTCGGCATCGTCATGGTGGGTCAGGATCAGATGCTGTACACCCAGAGGCGGCGGATCGCGGCGCTCGCGGCAGCGGCCCGATTGCCGTTCATGGACGGCAATCGCGAATTGGCCGAGGCGGGCGGCGTCGTCAGCTATGGCGTGAGCACGCGCGAGAACTACCATCGCGCGGCGTGGTTCGTTGACCGGATTCTCAAGGGCACCAAGCCAGGCGACCTTCCGGTCGAGCTCCCCACCAAGCTGGAGATGGTCATCAACCAGAAGGCCGCGAAGGCGCTCGGCATTGCTGTTCCGCAGACGCTCCTCATTCGCGCCGACGAGGTGATCGAGTGAACGCGCCCGAGCAGCGCCTCCCCGACATCGCCGACATCGAGGCGGCGGCTGCGCGCCTCGCGGGGTTCGCGGTGACGACGCCGCTGCTCGAGGCGCCGGCGCTCGGCGCGCGCGTCGGCGGGCGCGTCATGGTCAAGGCCGAGTGCCTGCAACGCACCGGGTCGTTCAAGTTCCGCGGCGCCTACAACGCGCTGGCGCAGCTCGATCAAGCGGCGCGGCCCCGGGGCGTGGTGGCGTACTCGTCCGGCAACCACGCGCAGGGCGTGGCCGCGGCAGCGAAGGTGCTGGGCATGCCGGCGACGATCGTCATGCCGGCGGACGCGCCGCGGATCAAGGTCGAGAACACGCGGAGCCACGGCGCCGAGATCGTGTTCTACGACCGCTATCGCGACCAGCGCGAGGCGATCGCCCAGCGCATCGCCGCCGAGCGCGGCGCCGAATTGCTGCCGCCCTACGACGATGCGCGCATCATCGCGGGCCAGGGCACGATCGGGTTGGAGCTGGCGGCGCAGGCGCGCGCGCTGAATCTGACGCTCGACGGCGTGATCGCGCCGTGCAGCGGCGGCGGGCTGGTGAGCGGGATCGCGCTCGCGCTCGCCAGCGCCAGTCCCGGCACGTCGGTTTATGCCGCCGAGCCCAAGGGGCTCGACGACATGCGCCGGTCGCTGGCGCGCGGCGAGCGCGTCGCCAACGATCCCGACAACCGCACCATCTGCGACGCTCTGATGGCGGCGATTCCGGGCGTGCTCACCTTCGCGTTGGCGCGGCGCTTCCTGGTCGACAGCCTCGTCGTCAGCGACGAGGAGGTCGAGCGCGCGATGGCGGATGCTTTCGCGGAAGTGAAACTGGTGGCGGAGCCGAGCGGCGCCGCGGCGCTGGCGGCAGTGCTCGAAGGGCGGCTCGATGCAGCCGGGCGCACCGTGGCGGTAGTGCTCTCCGGCGGGAATGTCGACCGCGACAGGTTCGCCGCCGCGCTGGCGCGCGGCTGAAGCGTCAGTCCTTGGCGCCGATCTGCGTGACGCCCCGGCCGGCTTCCATGAATTTCGCCGGATCGAGCTGGACCCCGTCGACCAGCACCTCGTAATGGACGTGCGGGCCGGTGCTGCGGCCGGTGCTGCCGAGCTCGGCGACCATCTGGTGCGCCCTCACCTTCTGTCCCAGCGCCACCAGGATGCGGTGGAGATGGGCGTAGCGCGTGACGATCCCGTGCGCGTGGGTGATCTCGACGACACGGCCATACTCGTCCTTGTTGCCGGTGAAGGTGACGACGCCGGGCGCCGTGCTCAACACGGGCGAGCGATAAGGGGCACTGAGATCGAGTCCGGAATGGAAGCTTGAGTGATGGTTGATGGGATCGACGCGCTGACCGAACGGGCTCTCGACCTGGTAGTGATCGAGCGGCGCGGCGAGCGGCAGCGACTGCGCCAGATTGTGCAGCGCGGCCTCGCGCTCGCGCTCCTGCGGCAGGGTGGCGCGATGCGGGTCGAGCGCGACATAGGGCCCGCCTTGTCCCGCGGGCGCGCTGCCGAGGATGCGGCCGAGATCGACGCCGGTCGACGCGATGAGTTGCTCGAGCTGGCTGCCATAGCCGCGCGGCGCGTCCTTCGCCACCTCGCTCTGTTGGTCGAACTGGGTGCGGAGCCGATCGCGCTCGGTCGCGATCTGCTTCAGCGCCTGCTCGCGTATGGCGAGCGATTCCTTGAGCTTGCCGGTGCGGTTGCTGGCGGTGTCGGAATCGGCGAGAAGCTGGGTCAGCTTCGTCTGCAGGCCGGCGCGCGCCTTCTCGGCGTCGCGCAGCTCGGTGCGGCTGTCGGCGAGCTGCTTGGAAAGCTGCGTCAAGTTGCCGGACTTGCTGGCGAGCGTCTGCTCGGCGCCGTGCAGCCGGCGCTCCAGCGCCAGCCGCGTCCGGTCGAGCGCGGCGACGCGCGCCTCGGCTGCGGCAATCGCGGTGCGCAGGGTCTCGTTGGAAGCGGCGGCGGCGTCGAGCTGCTGCGTCACTTCGTCGAACTGCTCGGACATGCGGGCGTATTGCTCGTCGGTGCTGGCGATCGCGGTCTGCAGGCTCGCGAGCGCGGCGGCCCGGTTCGACACCTCGCTGATCGCGGCTTCCTTGCGATGGATGGCCTTGTGGAGATTGTGGTAGGCGCCCGCCAGGCCGCCGACCCCGGCGAATACCGCCAGCCCGCTGACCAAGGCAGTCGCCTGGACCCAGCCGGGCAGCGAGAGATACCGAACCTTGTCTCCGCTGCGAAGCAGGAACTGCCTCTCAGGAAAATAGCGCTGCGCCAGCGCCAGCCATCGTGTGACCATGTCCCCCCGCGTCCGTCGTTACCCCACCGCCGCCGCGACCAGGAACGGTCCCGCCGGCGCGTCGTCACGGCTCCAAGCCCTCCGTTGCGGAGGACTTTAACGAAGCGGCCTGGGTCTCCCTGCCCCGGTCCGACGCGGCGACCCTTGGTCGCTCCCCACGCGCACTCCCGGCCCAACCCTGGTCCGGAAGCCATCCGTCCTGTTAACCCTAACCAGCCCGGCCGGGCATGGCAAGCCCTTTCGCAACTGCGAAAACCGGCGGGTTTTCTCGTCGGACCGGAGGGTTAGCTTGTGGATCAGGCGGTCAGGAACAGCGCCGGCGCCATGGCGAGGCCGGCGAGCATGATCGGCACGCCGTAAGGAATCGGCGCTTGCGCCGAGCCGCGTAAGCGGATTTTCGCGAGCACGAACAGCGCGAACACGCCGCCGAGGACAGCGGTAAGCGAGAGGAAGATCGGCACGCCGCCCGGACCGATCCACAGTGCGGCGGCGGCGAGAAGCTTAACGTCGCCCCCGCCTAGCGTCCTTGACGCGAACAAGGCCGCCCCCGCGGCAAACACGGCGCCGCCGGCGATTGCATGCCAGAGTATGTCGCCCGCGTGCCCGAGAGCGAACGCGGCCAACGGATAGGACGCGGCGAGCGCGAGCACGACCGGGTTGGGGATGCGCAGGCTGCTCATGTCGGTGAGCGCCGCCAGGATGAGCGGCAGGACATAGGCCGAGAGCGCGACCGAGGCGAGGGCAGACATTCCCATGGCCGCACAGTCATGCGCCGGCACCGCTCAAGGAACGGTTAGCGCCCGTTTCCGCCTGGGAATTCCTGCGCATTTTCGCAAAAAAAAGGGCCGCGTCATGCGCGGCCCAAGTTCAGGGAGGAAACGCCGAATCGGCGTTCGACCGATATATAGGCAGACCAGCCCGGCCTGTGATGCCGCCACCGGAACATACCGGCATTGCGCCGGGCGCAGACGACCCAGGCACGTGAACCGCGCGCGCGGCCGTGGCAGACTGGCTGCCATGGACGAAACCGTCGTCACGCCTTGCGATTTCGCCCAACTGGGCGACGAAGCCGAGACGGCGTGGCTGCGCCCGGTCGGGCTGCTGACCGGCGCCGCCGCAGCCGCCGCGCTGGAACGCGGGCTTGCCCTGCCGCTCGCGGCAGGGCCAACCGCGTTCGGGGCGGTCGAATTGCTGGCGCGGCGCGGCGCGGGGATCGTCGCGTCCTATGCTCCTTTGGCACGAGCGCGCGACTGGGCGCGGGCGCGTGCCGGGGCGGCCGGGGCGCGGATCGCCGGGCAGCTCGAGGCACTGAGCACCGGGCGCCCGGCCTGGGCCGGACTGGCGCTCGACCGGCCGCTGGTGATGGGCGTCGTCAACGTGACGCCCGACAGCTTCTCCGACGGCGGCGGCTTCCGCGTGCCCGACGCCGCCATCGCCCACGGCCACGCGCTCATCGCGGAGGGCGCCGACATCGTCGATATCGGCGGCGAGTCCACCCGCCCCGGCGCCGCCCCGGTCGCGCCCGACGAGGAATTAAGGCGCATCGGCCCGGTGCTGAGTGCGCTCGCCAGCGCGGGCGCCGTCGTCTCGGTCGACACGCGCCACGCTGCGGCGATGGCGATGGCGCTCGCGGCCGGCGCGCGCATCGTCAACGACGTGACCGCACTCGCCGGCGACCCGGCGAGCCTCGGCACCGTCGCGCGGAGCGGCGCGGCCGTGGTGCTGATGCACATGCAGGGCGAGCCGGCGACGATGCAACGCGCGCCGCGCTATGGGCTCGCGTCGCTCGACGTGCTCGAATACCTGGCGGCGCGGATCGCGGCTTGCGAGGCGGCCGGCATCGCTCGCGCGCGCATCGTGGTCGATCCCGGCATCGGCTTCGGCAAGTCCGAGCGCCACAATCTCGAGATCCTGGCGCGGTTGGCGCTGTTCCATGCGCTCGGCGTGGGCGTGATGGTCGGCGTGTCGCGCAAGTCGCTGATCGGACGGCTCACCGGCGCCGCGGTCGGCGAGCGCCTGCCCGGCTCGCTCGCAGGCGCGCTCCATGCCCTGGGCCAAGGGGTGCAGATCGTGCGCGTCCACGACGTGGCGGCGACGCGCCAGGCGATGGCGTTCGCGCGCGCGATCGCAGCCGGCGGCTGATCAGTCGAAGCTGGTCACGAACCTGGGCGGCAGCGCTCGACCATCACGCCGACGCTTTGCGCCTCGGGATAGATGTCGAGCTTCTCGACCGTGACGCGGACCGCGCGCGCGCGGGGATCGGCGAGGCACAAAGCGGCCACGCGGTCGGCCAGCGTCTCGACCAGGTTGATATGCTTGCCGTCGGCCAGCGCCTTGATGCCGGCGACGATGGTCTCGTAATCGAGCGCCTCGCCGAAATCGTCGCGCTCCGGGAGGCGCAAATCCACCAGGATGTCGGCATTGATGCGGATGCGCGCGCGCTGCCGCTTCTCGTGCGCGTGGATGCCGATGCTGACCGCGAGCACGAGATCGCGGACGAAGACGCGGTAGGCGGGATCGTCGGGATCGCGCGCGACCAGCGCCGCCGCGAGCGGCCAGTCCAGGTGGTTCACCCCGGATTGTCGCAGGGCTCGGTACCCATCTCCGCCGGGAGCGAGACTTCGAGGATCTCGAAATCGTCGGAGGTGCGGACTTCCTGGTGCGGCATCCCGCCCGGGATCATCACGCTGTCGCCGGCCTCGAGCCGCACCTTCTTGCCTTCCGGGAACTCGAGATCGACCCAGCCGCGCAGCATGTAGACGAACTGCATGTCGCAGGTGTGGTAGTGCCAGCCGGTCTCGCGCTCCATGGCCGAGATTGCCGTGGTCACCTGCGCCCGCATCTTGCCGCCGGTCGCGTCGGTGACGCCAAGATCGCGGTACTTGAAGAAGGACCGCCGCCCCGGGACGAAGCGCGCTTCCTTCGTGCTTGCCAATGCGAGCTTCATCGCCGGCCGCCGCAACGTCGTCGTTTCGCTCATGCCGCACCTCCTGGACGTCTCTCGCACGATTGAAGCAGGCGTCGCGCGCGCCGTCAATCGCACGGGCCGGGTCTTGCACCGCGCGGGGACGCGCGACAGAGTGGGCGTTGCGACAGGGAGATCGCGCCCATGAGCGGCAAGTACGTCGTCGAGGACCGCGAGAAGCTCACCTTCTCGGTCGATCGCGAGACGCTGGTCTCGCCCGAGCTGCTCGAACGGGAGCGCCGCGCCATCTTCGACCGAAGCTGGATCTACGTGGGCCATGGCTCGGAAGTCGCGGAGCCCGGCGCGTTCAAGACCCGCTCCGTCGCCGGCCGGCCGGTGATCTTCACCCGCGACAAGGGCGGCCAGGTGCGCTGCCTCCTCAATTCCTGCCGCCATCGCGGCGCCATCGTCTGCGTCGCGCGCGAGGGCAATCAGAACAGTTTCTCCTGCCCCTATCACGGCTGGACCTACGACGGCGGCGGCGGGCTCCTGACCGTGCCGGGCGAGGACGCCTATGGCCCCCATTTCGCCAAGAACGCGATGGGGCTGGTGGCGCCGCCGCGGCTCGAAGCCTATCGCGACTTCTATTTCCTGAATTTCGATATCGGTGCGCGCGGCCTCGCCGACGACCTCGCCGGCGCCAAGGAGTATATCGACCTGGTGGTCGACCAGTCGCCCTCGGGCCGGCTCCAGGTGATTTCCGGAACTCAGGAATACGACATCCGCGCCAACTGGAAGCTGCTGGTCGAAAACAGCGTCGACGATTATCACCTGCCCTCGACCCATTCGACCTGGCTCAACTACATGCGCTCGGCCGGCGTCATCACGCGCCCGGGGCGCGAGGCGGGGCTGCTGCTGCCGACGCGCGGCATGGGCAAGGATTTGGGCAACGGCCACCTCACCACCGACAACGTCAATTTCCGCGGACGTCCGGTCGCGGCCTGGATTTCGATCTACGGCGAGGAGGCGAAGGCCGACATCGCCGCCATCCGCGCGGAGCTGGTCCGGCGCCTGGGCGAGGCGCGGGCGGCGCGGGTCGCCGACACCAACCGCAATCTCGTCGTGTTCCCGAACCTCGTCGTCAATGACGGCTCGTCGGTGACGGTGCGCACCTTCTTTCCCACCGCGCCTGACCACATGCACGTCACCGCCTGGGCGCTGGGGCCGGTCGAGGAGACGGAGGCGCAGCGCGCCCGCCGGCTCGATGCGTTCCTGACCTTCTATGGACCCGGCGGCTTCGCCACGCCCGACGACGTGGCCGCGCTCGAGCTGTTGCAGCAGGGCTACCGCACCTGGCGCGAAGTGCGCTGGAACGACCTGTCGCGCGGCATGGGCAAGGACGCTTCCGACCAGCTCAACACCGACGAGGGCCATGTGCGCGTGTTCTGGCGGCGCTGGAGCGAGCTGATGGAGGGCGCGCCGTGAGCGATCCAACGCGCGCCGAGATCGAGGACCTGTTCTACCGCGAGGCCGAGCTGCTCGACAACTGGCGGCTCGAGGAGTGGATGGAGCTGCTGACCGACGACGCGGGATATTACATCCCGCCCAACGACAAGCCCGACGCCGACCACCGCACCACCCTCTTCACCATCGCCGACAACAACGCGCGCTTGAAAGAGCGCGTGAAGCGGATCAGCGATCCCAACTGCCACGCCGAGAACCCGCCCTCGCGCACGCGCCGCCACATCGCCAACGTGCGCATCGCTTCGCGGTCGGGCGACACGATCGAGGCCCACGCCAACTTCATCGTCCACCGCTTCCGCCGCGGCGAGGACGTGCGCGTCTTCGTCGGCCACTACCGCTACAAGCTGCGGCGCGAGGGCGGCGCGCTCAAGATCGCCGAGCGGCGCGCCATCCTCGATGCCGAGGAGCTGGGCGCGCTCGGCGCGGTGAGCTTCATCCTGTGAGCCTCTGCCTCTACGCCGTGCGCTGCAACTTCACCGGCGAGCCCGCGCGCGAGGCGGCGTGGCACGCCTGGTACGACGGACCGAAGACCGCGCAGATGCTGGAGCTGCCGCTGTTCCTCACGATGCAGCGCTTCGCCGCCGCTTCGCTCGATACGCGGCGCAAGTACCTGGCGCTGTGGCTGGTGCGGTCGCCGGACGCCTTCACGACCCCGGAGTACCGGGCGCAATGGGGCTTCGCCGAGTGGACGCCGCTCATCGCCGACTGGTCGCGCGATCTTTATGCCGCGCCCGATAGAATCGACGCGCTCGTCGACATCGGTCCGAGGGATGCGCTCCATCTCGTGGCGTTCGACGGCATGAGCGTGGACAAGGCACGTGCGAGCCTGACGCGCGCGCGGGACAGCCTGCCGGGCGCGACCTGGCTCGAAGCGGTCGGCCTCGATCGTCATTCGCCGTTTCTGGGCCTGCGCAAGGTCGCGCGCGGTGCGCGGATTTCGCCGCTCGATAAGGATATCGGCGCGAGCGAGACGATCTTCGATCCCATCACGCCGCGGCGGCGGGCACGGGTTCGCTAAGTTGCCTCACCGCTCGACGCGGGTCGCGAGGAAGTGGTGGACGCTGGCGATGAGCGCCCGGGGCGCGCCGCCGGCGACGTCGTGCCCCGCCTCGAGCTCGTTGACGACGACGCGCGGAAACTCGCTGCGCACGCGCGCGAGAATTTCATGCGTGTAATTGGCGCCCCTCAAGGCGCGCACGATCAGCGTCGGCGGGCCCACGCGCGCGAGCTCCGCCCACATTTCGGGCGCGGCGATCTTGGCGCTCCAGCCCGGCGTGGTCGGCACCGCGTTGGCGAAATCCGGGTCGCGGCTGCGGAACACGAAGCCGCCCGGGACCGGCTTCAGGATCATGTCGAGCCGCGCCGGCGTGGTCGCGGCCTTGTCGCGGCTCATCGCGTCGAGCGCGGAAGCGGCCGACGGGAAGATGGTCGCCTTGGCGCCGGCCGGCGCCGGTGCATGGCCGCCGCCCGCCGGGCTGTAATCGACCAGCACGAGCGCCGCGGCGCGCCCCTCGAGCCGCGCGGCCGCCAGCAGCGCGACGCCACCGCCGCGCGAATGGCCCATGAAGACGGTCTTGCTCCAGCCGAGATGGTCGATGAGCGCGGCGACATCGGCGAGCTGCGCGTCGTGCGAATAATCCTTGCTTGCGCTCCAGCTCGATTCGCCGAAGCCGCGCATGTCGTAGGCGACGATCTCGCGGCCTCCCGCGAGCGCCGACGCGACCTCGATCCAATCGTGCGAGTCATAATAGTTGGCGCCGTGCGCGATCAGCACCGGCAGGCCGCCCGGCGTGCCGAAGCGGCGGTAGAAAAGTGTCACGTCGCCAGAGCGTACGGTGCCCGTCTCGTGGGTCGTCGTCGCCATTAACCTTTTGCTCCCGGCCGCCGGCGCTGCCTGCCCATTTGGAGCATAGCATGGGCGATGAGACGAGTCGCCGGTCGCCCCAGGCGCGGGAAGGGCGATTTCCTTCGGGCGCGCAGGCGGCTAGACTGACGCTCAAGATCGCGGGCGGGGAGGCACGATGCGGTTCGGTCTATTCGGCGGTGGGCGCTCGCGGGGCGGCGGACCCCAGGGCGACAGCACCGGCTACCGCGACTATATCGCCTATGTGCTCGAGGCCGAGCGGCTGGGCCTCTCGAGCGTCTTCATCGTCGAGCATCATTTTACCGGCTTCGGCCAGATCTCGGCCTCGCTGAACCTGCTCAGCTATCTCGCGGCCAAGACCGAGCGCATCCGGCTGGGCACCGCGGTGGTGGTGCTGCCGTGGCACAATCCGGTGCTGGTGGCCGAGCAGGCGGCGACGCTCGATCTCCTGTCCAACGGACGGCTCGATTTCGGCGTCGGCAAGGGCTACCGCGACTATGAGTTCGCGGGATTCTGCGTGCCGATCGACGAGGCGACCGAGCGGTTCGACGAGGCGATGGACGTGATCCGCAAGGCGTGGACCGCCAAGGGGCGGTTCTCGCACCACGGCAAGCGCTGGCATTTCGAGAACGTGGTGGTCGAGCCCGCGCCGGTGCAGCAGCCGCACCCGCCCTTCTGGCTCGGCGCCGGCAGCGAGGACTCGATCCGGCGCGGCGCGCGCGAGGGCTACAATCTGTTGCTCGACCAGATCGGCTCGACCGACCTCACCATCGCGCGCGTCGCCGCCTTCCGCGAGGAATGTGCGAAGGCCGGCCGCGCTTACGACCCTGCGATGGTCGGCACCTCCCGCGGCCTCCAGATCGTGCGCAACGATCGGGAGCGCGAGGCGGCGCTCGCGGTGCGCTATGGCGTGCTGAAGAATATCGGCGGTCTCGCGCGCGGGCCCGGCGCCGCGCGATATTCCAACCTGAGCCATGAATCCGGTCCGCCCATCGAGGTCGACGACGCACCGCTCCTCGGCACGCCCAGGGAGATCGTCGCGCGCCTGAAGCGGCTTGAGGCTGGCGGGGTGGAGCACATCTTGCTGGTCGATCCGCGGCCCTCGCTCGAGGCGCTGCGCATCTTCGCCGCGGAGATCATGCCCGAGTTCGCGGACAGCACCGCCACCGTCGTACCCTGATACAAAAGCCCCCTCCTCGGAGGGGGCTTTCGATTGTGGGATCGCGTCGCCCTTATTGCGCGGCGGTCCGCATCGCCTTGCGCGCCTGCTTCGCCTCGGATATGTGCGGCTCGAGGTTGAAGAGCTTCATCGCGTTGCCGCCGAGGATGGCGCGTTTCTGCTGCTCGCTGAGGAACGGCAAGTCGTAGATGGTACTCGGCAGATCCATGTCCCAGTGCGGATAGTCCGACGAGTAGAGGAGCTGCGTGTCCGCCTTCAGCAGCTCGAACGTCAATTCGAGCGCCTTGCGGTTGTCGACCATCTCCATGGGCTGGGTCGTGAAATACATGTCGCGGATGTAGTCCGACGGCTTCTTCTTCAAGAGCGGCACCTCGGAGCTGCGCATCATGTATTCGTTGTCGAGACGCTGCATCAGGAACGGGAGCCAGGCGAGGCCGCTCTCGATCCACAGCACCTTGAGCTTCGGATAGCGCTCCGGCATGCCGTTCACCACCCAGTTGGTCAGGTGGACGACGTTGTACCAAGTGAAGCCCAGCGCGTGGACCGCGATGAAGCGGTTGCACAATTCCATCGTGCGGTCGCCGCCCCACATGAAGCCCGAATGGAAGGCGAGCGGCAGCTTGCGCTCCTCGAGCATGGCGTATGTCCGGGCATAGCAATTGTCCCACACGCCCTTGTAGCGCGGCGCCGTGACGCAGAACCCGACGACGCCCGGCTTCTCGCCCAGCTCCTCGATCATGCGCTCGCATTCCGTGGGCGCGTTGAAGGGGAGATAGAGGCTCGCCTTGATGCGCGGCTCGACCGAGGTGACGTGATCGATGAGCCAGCGGTTATAGGCGCGGGCAAGCGCGACTTCGACCTCGACGCGGGGCGTCAAGCCGAGCGACAGCATCGGCGTCGGGAACATGCAGGTGAGGTCGACGCCGAACGCATCCATCCAGCGCTTGGTGAGCGTGATGTCGCGATGGACGCCCGCCGGCGTCTTCTCCTTGGCGCGGCCCTTGTAGCGCGTCACGCGCCCGGCCATCTCCTGGTACGAGCCGCGCGATGAGGTGATGCCGCCGTCGCGCATGCCCATGTGGCGCGCGTCGTTACGCATCACCGGATCCTCGACGTAGTCGAGGATCTGAGTGTAGCTGTCGGTCTCGTAGTGATGCGAATCC
This sequence comes from Allostellaceae bacterium, assembly GCA_035604615.1. Taxonomy (GTDB): domain Bacteria; phylum Pseudomonadota; class Alphaproteobacteria; order ATCC43930; family CGMCC-115725; genus DATJLY01. The sequence goes on from DATNID010000077.1 coordinate 53,229, forward strand.
ACGTCGACGATGCAGAAATCCTCGTAGCGGCGCTTCGCGGCCTGCTCGCTTGCGTGCGCGAGAAGGGTCGGCGTGTCGAACTCCTCGAGCTTGGTGTCGCGAAGACTAACGGTATCCATGTCCCTTGGCTCCTTGAATGCTCAGGAGGCGACTTCGGTGTCGGTGTCGACGTGGCGCTTGCGCTTGCCGAGGCTGGTCCAGGACTGCCACAGGCCGAGCTCGAAGACGAGCGAGTTGACGGCCTCGAGCATCGCGGTGCAGCCGATCATCACGTCGGTGACGGTGACGCCCATGTTGCCGGCGAAGGGCGAGGCCAGGTCGCCCTCCTGCGCCTTGGCGCCGTATGTCCGGATACACGCCGCCAGCACCGAGCCAAGCGCTTCGTCCGGAACGTCGGCGAGCCGGTTCTCGTCCACGGCCTCGGCCATCAAACCGGCAAGCTCGCTCGCGAGTTCCGAGACGCGCGCGCCCCGGCCGCCGTCAGATGGCGACATAAACTTCACCGTTGCGCTCGACCACGTTGAATTTCTGCAGCCGGACGCGCGGGTTGCAGACGTGGGTCCCGTCCGAAAGATGGTATTCGTAGCCGTGCCAGGGGCACACGATGTGCATGTCGGCCTCGTCGAACTTCTGGCCCATGAACATGCCGTCCTTGCCGATCACGTCGACCACCTGCGGCATGCGCACGCCCTCGCAGGCGGGGCCGCCCTGATGCGGGCACGTGTTGCGATAGGCGTAATACTTGCCGGCGTGACGAATGACGCCGACTTCGACTTCGCCCGAACGCACCACCCGAACGCCCCCGTCGGCGATCTCGCCTTCCCGGCACACCAAGACTTCGGCCATGATTCTCCCAATCCTTTCGCGTACCTGATCGTTTCTGCGCTTGACTGGCGAAAGGGTAGGTCCCACCGGTCAGGCCGTCAATCATGTTCTCGGACTGTTTCGGCTCGCCATGTCGGCGCTTGACCGCCCGGCAGCGCCGGCCGATGCTCGATCGCTGCCAAGGGGTTGCGCATGGTCGACGTATTTGTCTGCAAGGCCGGCGAGTTGAAGGACGGCGAGGTCCGCATCGTCACCGCCAACGATGCCGATGTCGGGGTCTATCGCCATGGCGGGCGCTATCTCGCCTACCGCAACGTGTGCCCGCACCAGGGCGGGCCCGCCTGCGAGGGCGTGATGCTGCCCAAGGTCGAGGACGTGATCGCCCCCGACCGCACCCACCAGGGCCAGCGCTTCGACGAGAGCGAGATGCATATCGTGTGTCCGTGGCATGGCTACGAATACAAGCTCGAGACCGGCGAATGCGCGACCGACCGGCGGATCAGGCTGCAGCGCATCGCCGTCATCGAGCGCGAAGGCGGCGTCTTCATCGCCCTCTAAGATTGCGCGCGGGCACAAACCGAGGAACCGAGACATGGACACGCTCGACATCAAGTACCGCGACCCGGCCCAGCAGGAATTCGATTCCCGGACACTGCTCAAGAACGCCGAGCGCCAGGCGCGTCAGCGCCATTACGAGGACATCTTCATCTGCGATGTCGACGCGCACCACTACGAGAACGAATCGTTCGACCAGATCGCCCAGTTCATCGAGGACCCGGTGATCCGCCAGACGGCGGCCGCGAAGAAGGGCATGAGCGCCGGGCGCCCAACCTTGATGAACTCGCAGGTGGGCTTCCAGGACGTGGCCGGGCGCGTCACGCGCTACACGCTGCGCCGGCTCGAGAAGTCGCCGCCCTCGCCGCACCGCGACATCACGCTGACCAAGCGCTGGATGGACGCGATCGGCATCGACGTCATCTGCCTCTTTCCGACGCCGATGCTCAATCTCGGCCTCCATCCGCAAGTCGAGGCCGAGGTGGCGATCGCGCGCGCCTATAACCGCTGGCTGTGCGACACCATCCTCGACGCGGAGCCGCGCCTCAAATCGATGCTCTACCTGCCGTTCAACGACCCCGAGGCGACCTACAAGGTGGTCAAGGATTTCGGCGCGCGCAAAGGCGTGGTCGGGTTCATGGTGACGTCGGCGCGCTACAAGCCGGTCTACGACAACGCCTACATGAAGACCTACGCGCTCTTGGAGGAAATGGGGCTGCCGCTCTCGTTCCATGCCGCCTATAGCTGGGACGACCGGCTGGTCGGCAACGCCAACCGCTTCATCACCGTGCACGCGCTGGGCTTCACCGTGTTCAACATGGTGAACCTCGCCAACTGGATCGTGAACGGGCTGCCGGAGCGCTTTCCCAAGCTCAAGGTGATGTGGATAGAGAGCGGGCTCGCCTGGATCCCGTTCATGATGCAGCGCTTCGACAACGAGTACATGATGCGCAGCTCGGAATGCCCGTCGCTCAAAATGAAGCCGTCCGACTACATGCGGCAGATGTACTTCACGTCGCAGCCGATGGAGATGGTCGGCAACCGCACCACGCTCGAGGACACGTTCAGGATGATGAACGCGGAGACGCAGCTGTGCTACGCGTCGGACTATCCGCACTGGGACATGGACCTGCCGAGCACGATCTACGACCTGCCGTTCCTCAACGATCACCAGAAGCGCAACATCCTCGGCGGCAACGCGCAGCGCTTCTTCAACATCGAGCCGGTGTGGTCCGACTGGAAGGTCCAGGCGCGTGCGGCGAAGCAGGCGGCGGCGCAGTAGCCGCCTCTTCCTCCCTCACGCGATGGCGCGGCCCATGACGCGCTCGAGATTGCCGCGATAAATGGCGTTGCGGTTGCCGGTCCCGATCGCGAGCCCGTCGATGCCGTCGCGCGTCGCGGCGATCGGGCCGAAGGGCGCGTCGGACGCGAACAGCACGTTGCCGTTGCCGAAGAAATCGAGCCCGCACTGCAGCCCGTTGGCGACGCCGAACAGCGCCGTGTCGGCATAGAACATGCGGAAATAATCGATGAACGGCCGCTTCAGGGATGCGAGGAGGCCGGTATAGCTCTCCTCCTTGGTGCGGCTCCCCAGCACCGCCATGCCGTCGGCGATGCGCGTGTCGAAGAACGGGATCATGCCGCCCATGTGATGGGTGATGATCTTGATGCCGGGATGGCGGTCGAACAGGCCCGAGAGCACCAGCCGCGCCATCGCGACCGAGGTCTCGTAGGGCCAGCCGAACAGCCACCACAGCTCGAAGCGCGAGAATGCCTCGGTCGGATAGTCGGGCGTGTCCGCGGTGCGCGCCGGATGGAGCCAAATGGGCCGGTCATAACTCGCCATGACGTCGAAGATCGGCTGGAACTCCTTGTCGTCGAGCGGGCGGCCGTTGATGTTGGTGAAGATCTGGATGCCCCAAGCGTCGAGCTCCTCGATGGCGCGTTTCAGCTCCGCCATGTTCTTGTCGGGATCGTGCATCGGCAGCGCCGCGACGAAGCCCGGGAAACGGTCGGGATGGCGCTTCACCAGGTCGGCCATGCCGTCATTGGCGGCGCGCGCGAGCTCGAGCGCTTCCTCCGGGTTGGCGATCGCCTCGAGCGGCGGGTTGGGCAGCGAGACGATCTGCCGGTAGTCGCCGATCGCGTCCATGGTGCGGAACCGCTTGTCGAGATCGTGCAATTCCTGCACCTGCATCAGCCGCTTGATGAGCCCGAATTTCGGACCTTTCGATTCCATCGCCGCGACCAGCTTGCGCGGCAGGACATGGCAGTAAGTGTCGACGATCATGGCGCTTCCCTCATGGGCCTTGGAAGTTCGGCCGATAAGCCTATGTTAGCGTGAGACGGACGGGATGGCGGCAGCGAAATGGCGGACCAGGATCAAGCGCGCGAAGAGGACGGGTTGACCTTCTCGGACCAGCCGCTGCATGCCGTCCTCGAGCAGCAGATTCGCGACATGCTCGACCGCGCCGACCTCACCGAGGAGCAGAAGCAGCAGGTTCTGGTGGCGCTGCAATGCCCGTGCTGCGGCTCGGGCGGCTTGTCGCTGAGCGTCAAGCTGAAGGACTGACGCGCTCTTTCGCCGCTTCGGTGCGCAGCGCCGCGCGCCGAGCATCGCTCGCGGTCCGATCGACCGCGAACGTGACCGGATCGACCACCACGCCATAAAGCTCGGCCGCCGCCGCCACCGACACGTAGCCCTGCTTCACGTCGTTTTGCACCGCCGCGAGGTCGCGCTCCCAGGCCGGGCCGTAGCCGCCGCCGCCGCCCGAGCGCAGGCGGAAGGACTCGCCCGGCTTGATCGGCGCGATCAGCACCTTCGCGTTGGGGAAATCCTCTTTCCATTGGCCGTTGATCTTGAGGGCGACCTCGTTGCCGGTGGCCTCGCCCCCGCCGGCCAGGCCCCACGGCTTGCAATGGGCGCGCTCGATTTGGCTGCCGAAGGTCATCGGCGCACGCGCCCGCGTCACCCGCTCGAGCCCGAGCCCGCCGCGATGCTTGCCGGCACCGCCCGAATCGGGAATGAGCGAATAGCACTCGACCACGACCGGGAACTTGGTCTCGACCTGCTCGTTGGGGCTGTTGTGGGTGTCGCCGTCATTGATACAGACGACGCCGGAGACCCCGTCCTCGTTGCGCTTGGCGCCCCAGCCGCCGCCCAAGGGGCCGAAATTGCCGATGAACAGCTCGTTGCCCTTGGGATTGATGCCGTAGAAGGACGCCGCCAGGAGATCGGCGTGGTGGCCGGCGATGACGCGGTCCGGGATGGCGGGCTCGAGCGCCTTGAAGATCGTGTCAACGATGGTCATCGGGAAGGTCATCCACCAGCGCATCGGCGCCGGCCGCACCGCGCTCACGATCTTGCCAGGCGGCACGATTGCCTTGAGGCTGCGGAACGAGCCGTCGTTGATCGGATAGTCGGTCGGCGACACGATGCATTTGTGGGCAACCTGGGTGCAGGCATAGCCCGTGGTGATGCCGGAATTGTAGAATCCCCTCACCTGCTGCGACACGTCGGAGAGATCGACCGTCATCTCGTCGCCGGCGACGATGACGCGGACGCGGATCGGGATGCGCTTGCCGACCTCGATCCCGTCATCGTCCATGTAGGATTCGGCCTCGTAGGTACCATCGGGGATGCTGAGCGTGCGCTCCCGCGCCTTCACTTCGCAATGATCCATGATCGAGGCGATTGCCGTCAGCACAGGCTCGCGCCCGTAACGGTCGAGAAGCTGGAGGAAGCGGCGCTCGCCGGTCTTCACCGCGGTCACCTGCGCGCGCAGATCGCCCATCGCGCGCGTCGGGATGCGCACGTTCATGCGGATGATGTCGACCAGGTCCTGGTTGATCTTGCCGGCCTTGTAGAGCTTGAGGAACGGGATCTGCAGCCCCTCGGAAAAGATGTCGGTGGTCATGCCGCCGAGCGTGCCGCCGATGTCGATCCAGTGCGCCATGCAGCAAGCGAAACCCGCCAGCACGCCCTTGTGGAAGATCGGCATGGTGAGCGTGACGTGATAGAGATGGCTTCCGGTCGTGTAGGCGTCGTTGGTGATGAGGATGTCGCCGGGATGGATGTCGGTGCCGAAATGCCGGAGCTCGGCCTTGATGGTCTCGGCCATGCCGCGGATGAACATGGGCAGACCGATGCCGATCGACACGGTCTCGCCCGTCGCGGTGAAGAGGCCGGTGGTGAAGTCGAGCGCCTCGTAGATGATCATGTTGTAGGCGGTGCGCATGAGATTGGTCTTCATCTCCTCGGTCACGGCGATGACGCCGTTGCGCACGATCTCGGTGACGACGGGATCCGCCTTGCGGGTCCTCGCCTCGGTGGCTTCGAGCGTCGCCATGGTCCCTACCGCCTTCCCGCCACCGCGATCACCAGATTGCCCCATTCGTCGACCACGAGCTTGTCGCCGGGATGGACGACCGTGGTCGAGGCGTGCTCTTCGACGAGGGCGGGACCGCTGATGCGGTTGCCGGCGAGGAGCCCGGCGCGGGCATATGTGGGCGTGTCGAGGAACCCGCCCTCCTCGCCGAAATAGACCTGGCGCTTGCCGGTGAAAGCGGTCTTGCGCGGCGCCCGCCCGCCCTTTTCGATTTTCTCCTGCGGCGGCTTCTGCATCACGCCCGTCACGGTAGTGCGCAGGCTCACCACCTCGGCACGCTCCTCGGGCGCGCAGGTGCCATAGCGGAACTCGTGCTGCGCGTCGAAGTGGCGCTTGATCGCCTCGCGGTCCTTGCGCTCGAACACGTCCATCGGCAGATCGACGGTGACGGCGTGCTCCTGTCCGACATAGCGCATGTCGCAGGCGCGCTTGATGGTGATGGCGTCCGGCTGCACCGAGGTCGAGGCGATGTTGCGGCGGCCTTGCTCCTCGAGCTCGGTGTAGATGCGCTCCAGCTCGGCGAAGTCCGCGTCGTCGAGGCGGGTGAACCAAGTGCGCACGAAATCGTAGCGCAAATCGGAGAACAGCATGCCGAAGGCCGAGAACACGCCCGGCGCCGGCGGGATGATGACCTTGCGCATGCCGAGCTCGCCCGCGACCGAGACGGCGTGGAGCGGCCCCGCGCCGCCATAGGCGACGAGCACGAAATCGCCGACATCGAGACCGCGCTCGGTGGTGACGCCCTTTACCGCGTAGGACATGGCGGTGGCGGCGACGCGCAGGATGCCGTCGGCCGCCTCGGTCGCGGTCATGCCCAACGGCTCGGCGACACGGCGCTCGAGCGCGCGCTCGGCGGCGCCGCGGTCGAGATGCATCTCGCCGCCGAGGAAACGGTCGGCGCTGAGCCGGCCCAGGACGAGATTGGCATCGGTGACGGTGGGCTCGGTGCCGCCCAGCCCATAGCAGGCCGGACCCGGCTGGGCGCCGGAGCTTTGAGGGCCGACGCGCAGCATGTCGTCCTCGACCCGTGCGATCGAGCCGCCGCCGGTGCCGACCTCGAAGATGTCCATCATCGCAATCTGGATGGGGAGCGCCTTCTCGTAGCCGCCGAGCAAGGCCGAGCCGGTGGTGAGCGGCTCGCCCTTGTAGATGACGCCCGCCTTCGCCGTGGTGCCGCCCATGTCGAAGGCAATCGCGTTCTCGAGCCCCAATGTACGGCACAGCATGCGCGTGCCGATGACGCCCGCGGCAGGTCCCGATTCCAGCATGCGCACGCAATAGATCTGCGCCTGGTCCGCCTCGTAGAGGCCGCCCGTGGACTGCACCACCAGGAACGAGCCGTGGAAGCCGGACTTCCTCAGATGGTCCTCGATGCCGCCGATATAGGAGCGCACCTTGGGGCCGATATAGGCGTTGGCGACCACGGTCGAGCAGCGCTCGAACTCGCGATATTCCTGCGACAGCTCGTGCGAGGCCGACACGAACATGGCGGGGTGGTTGCGCTCGAGGATCGCCTTGGCGCGCGCCTCGTGGTCGGGATTGCGGTAGCAGTGCAGGAAGAGGATGGCGGTCGCCTCGATGCCCAGCTTCGCCAAATGCTCGCCGTGGCGCGCGATCTCGGCCTCGTCGAGCGGACGCTCGACCTCGCCGTCGGCGAGCACGCGCTCCTTCACCTCGAAGCGCAGCGCCCGCTCGACCAGCGGCACGTGCTTCTGAAAGAAAAGGTTGTAGGAGTCCGGGCGGTTGATGCGGCCAATTTCGTAGATGTCGCGGAAGCCCTCGGTGATGAGGAGCGCGGTCTTGGCGCCGGTGCGCTCGAGGATGGTGTTGATGGCGATGGTGGAGCCGTGCAAGAAGAGGCCAACCGATCCGTATTCGGTCTCGGCCTTGGCGACGCCAGCGTTGATGCCCGCGACGAGATTGTCGGGTGTCGACAGCGCCTTGCCGAAGGTGAGCCGGCCGGTCCGCTCGTCGAACACGGCGATGTCGGTGAATGTGCCGCCGATATCGGCGGCGAGCCTCAGTCCGGAAGATGCATCAAGCGGCACAGGCGTCGCTCCCCAAAGGATATGCCGCGCTCAATATCCTGGGGTGGTGCCTATTTCAAGGGCGTGGGACGGCGCGCCGCATTGTTACCGCTGCATTGCGAGGCAATGCTCGACCGGGAGGTCGAGGCGGACATTAGTGCCGCGCGCGAGCGATGCCGAGGGATGGAGCTGCAGCCGGATGCGCTCGCCCGCCACCGCGACGAGGCAGTCGAGCATGTTGCCGACATAGACCACGGACTCGACCGTGCCGGCGAAGCTGTTCTCGCCGCCGCCGCCGCCCTCGTCGAGCGCGATCGCGACGTTTTCGGGCCGGACCGCGACGGTGACCGCATCGCCGGCGCGTGTCGCCGCGTCGACCCGGCAGGCGAGCACGCCGATCGGCGTCTCGATCGAAGCGACCGGCATATCGCCGTCGCCCCCGACCGACGCGACCGTGCCCCTGAGGAAATTGGTGCGGCCGATGAAGTCGGCCACGAACTCCGCGGCGGGGCGGGTGTAGATCTCGGCGGGCGCACCCTCTTGAATGATGACGCCGTCCTTCATCACCGCCATCACGTCCGACATGGTGAGCGCCTCGATCTGCTCGTGCGTCACGAACAGCGTGGTGACGCCGAGGCGGTCAACCACCTGGCGGATCTCGAACCGCATCTCCTCGCGCAGCTTGGCGTCGAGGTTGGACAGCGGCTCGTCGAGCAGCAGCACGCGCGGCTCGCCCACCAGCGCGCGGGCGAGCGCCAGGCGCTGCTGCTGGCCGCCGGAGAGATAGGGCGCCGGCCGGTCCTCGAGCCCGTCCAGATGCACGAGCTGGAGCGCCTTCGCCACCCGCTCGCGGATTTCGGCGCGCGCAAGGCGCGGGCGCTTGTGGCGCAGTGGAAAGGCCACGTTCTCGAATACCGTCATGTGCGGCCAGATCGCGTAGGACTGGAACACCATGCCGATACCACGCTGATTCATCGGCACCGCGATGCCGCGTTCGCTGTCGAACAGCACGCGCTCGCCGAGCGCCACGCAACCGGCATCCGGCCGCTCCAGGCCGGCGACGCAGCGCAATGTCGTCGTCTTTCCGCATCCAGAAGGACCGAGCAGGGTGAAGAACGTGCCGGACGGCAGACTGAATGTGATGTCGCGCACCCCGCCGGCATGCGCATCATACCGGTTGGCGTAGATCTTGCTGAGCGCTCGTATCGTCAGCATCGCATCAATTGCCGAATACGTCGCTGCCGCCGCGTCGCATCTGCGCGAAGAACAGGCCGGCGACCATCGTCATCAGCACGGTCCAGATCAGGCCGAACGCCGCCAGCTTGCCGCCCTGCCCGTTCACCCATTGGTCGAAGATCGCCACCGCAATCACCTGTGAACCGG
>DATNID010000078.1:0-76724 GCA_035604615.1 Allostellaceae bacterium
GCCTCACCATGGAGACGGTGAGCCGCGCGCTGTCGCAGCTCAGGAAGGACGGCGTCATCGCGCTCGCCGGCAGCCACGAGCTCGTCATCCGCGACCGCAACACGCTCGCCGACCTCGCCGACGTGGCCTGACGCAATCCGACAAACCCGGTTTTCTGGCGGCGATGTGGTTTCCATTCCAACACGGCTTGGGAGAAATTCCATGAAAGCAGCGGATGTCATGAAGCATCGGGTCGTCACGGTCGGCCCGGAAGCGACCATCGCCGAGGCGGCGAAGCTGATGCTTCACCACGGGATCAGCGGCCTGCCGGTGGTCAGTGCCACGGGCGCGCTCGTCGGCATGGTCACGGAAGGCGATCTGTTGCGCCGGGCCGAGACCGGGACGGAGCGGCACCGGCCGAGCTGGCTCGAATTCCTCCTCGGTCCGGGACGCCTCGCCGGCGAATATGTCCACACGCACGGCCGCAAGATCGAAGAGGTCATGACCACCAAGGTGATCACGGTCACGCCGGACACGCCGCTCGAGCAGGTGGTCGGGTTGATGGAGAAACATCGCATCAAGCGCCTTCCCGTCCTCGATCACGGCAAGCTGGCCGGCATCGTCAGCCGCGCCAACCTGCTGAGCCTGCTCGCCCATCTGTCTCCGATGGCGCCGCCGACCACGCCGTCGGACGCCGATATCCGCAAGCGCGTACTGGCGGAAATCGACCAGGGGCGCTGGGCGCCGCCGGGCTGCATCGACGCCATAGTCAGCAACGGCAAGGTCGAGCTGCGCGGCGTCATCGGCGACGAGCGCGAGCGCGAGGCGCTGCGCGTGGCGGCCGAGAATGTTCCGGGCGTCAAGACGGTCGTCGATCACCTGATCTGGGTCGAGCCCGTATCGGGCATGGTGATCGACATGCCTACGAATGCCGCCTGAGCGGCCGGCCGGTCCTAGCGGGCCACGGGCAGGGTGAAGCGGAAAATCGTTCCGCCGGCGGGATTGGGCTCGGCCCAGAGCCGGCCGCTGTGAGCTTCGATGATCGAGCGGCAGATCGACAGGCCAACGCCCATGCCCTGCGCCTTGGTTGTGACGAAGGGCTGGAACAGACGGTCCGCGATCTCCGGCGCGATTCCGGGTCCCGTGTCGATGACGCCGACATGGACCAGCCCTGTCTCTGCAAGTTCCGTCTCGATCGTCAGTTCGCGCCGCGTGCCGCTCTCCATCGCGTCGACCGCATTGCGCACCAGGTTGATCAGGACCTGCTGAATCTGGATCTTGTCGACCATCACTTCGGGTAGCTCCGGCGCGGTGCGGATGAACACCGTCACGCCGCGCTCCCTGGCGCCGATGAGCGCGAGCGCGCTCGCCTCCTCGACCAGCTTGATGACGTCGACAGATTCCTGCAACGTGTCCGCCTTCTTCACGAAATCGTGCAGACGGCGGATGATCTGCCCGGCTCGGGTCACCTGGGCGACGGCGCTCTCCATCGCGCCTTTGGCCCGCACGAAGGAAGCTTCGTCTTCCCGCTCCAACAGCCGCCGCGCCGCCTGCATGTAGTTGGTCGCCGCGGTCAGCGGCTGATTCAGTTCGTGCGCCAGCCCGGACGCCATCTGGCCCATCTCGTTGACGCGCGCGATGTGGGAAAGCTCCTGCTGCAGCTCCTGAACCCGCCGCTCGGTTTGCTGCCGCTCGGTGAGGTCGCGCACGAAGCCGGTGAACAGCCGATGCTCCCGGCCGCGCACTTCGCCCACCGACAGCTCCATGGGAAAGGCGCTGCCGTCCTTGCGCTGCCCGACCACGACCCGGCCGATGCCGATGATGCGCCGTTCGCCGGTGACGAGATAGCGGTTGAGATAGCCGTCATGGCCCTCGCGGTACGGAGTGGGCATCAACAGGCTGATATTCCGGCCGCAGATTTCCGCGGCAGCAAAGCCGAACAATCGCTCGGCGGCCACGCTGAACGATTGGACGATGCCGCGCTCATCGATGACGATCATGGCGTCCGGGACGGTGTCGAGGATCGATTGCAGATGGGCTTCGCGCCGGTGCCGCTCCGCCTCCTCGCGCTTCGCCACGCTGATGTCGCGGGCGATCTTCGAGACTCCGACGATCCGCCCCGCCTCGTCGCGAATGGGCGAAACCGTGAGCGAGACCGCAACGACACGGCCATCCTTCCGCCGCCGCTCGGTCTCGTAATGCTCGATCCGCTCGCCGGCCTTGACCCGCTCCAGGATGCGCGGCATCTCGTCGCCCCGGCTCGGAACCGCCAGCAGCGAGATCGGCTGGCCGACGATTTCGTCGGCGCGATAGCCGAAGATACGCTCGGCGGCCCGGTTCCAGCTCGTGACGATGCCGTCGAGGGACTTGCCGATGATGGCGTCATCCGAGGATTCGACGATCGACGCGAAATGCCTGGCCGCCAGGGGGTCGTGCGGCGAGCGCCGCGAATCGGAATCTTCGCTCATAGAACGGGGGATTCTAACCGCGGCCCGATTCGAATCAAGGCGGCGAGCGCGTCCCGCGCGCTCAGTGCGACAGCAGCACCGGCACGGTCATGTGCTGCAGGAGGGTGCGGGTGACACCGCCGAGGATCAGCTCGCGGGCGCGCGAATGCCCGTACCCGCCCATGACGATGAGGTCCGAGCCCAAATCGGCCGCGCGCGACAGGATCGCGTTTCCGACGTCGATCTCGGTGCTCACCGTCGATGAGGCTTCCGCGATGATGCTGTGGCGCGCGAGGTGATGCGCGATGTCGGCGCCGGGCCACACCGTCTCCTTGCCGATTCCGTCGCTGGGATTGACGGAAAGGACCGTGACCTTCTCGGCTCGTGTCATCATCGGCAACGCGTCGTTCAAGGCGCGCGCGGCCTCGCGGGTGCCGTTCCATGCGACCAGGACATTCCGCCCGACCTGGTCGAACCGTCCTGCATAGGGGACCACCAGCATCGGCCGCCCGGAGCCGAGAAGCACGCTCTCCACCAAGTCAGAGCCGCCTGAAACCGGGTGGTCCGGGTCGCTCTGACCCAGCACTGTGAGGTCGCAATAGCGTGCATGCAGGGTCGCGGCTTCGGCGAGGTGGGCCTCGACGCAGCGCCATTCCGAAGACAGCCCGGCGCGCGACGCCGCGTCCTGGAAGGACGCCTCGACCCGGCCGGCCTCGGCCTGGGCGGCGCTGCGCTTGCTGGCCTGGACCAGTTCGAGGGCCTGCACCTCGGTCACGCTGCCGGTGTAGGGCAGTCCGCCGCTGAGCAGCGTGATCGGCGAGATCGGATACAGCCCGACCAGGTGCGCGCCCTCGCGCTGCGCGATGTCGACCGCCAGCTTCAGCCTCGGCGCCGGATGATGTTCGTCGGTGAAGATCACGAGAATGTCCTTGAACGACATGGGCGAGCCTCCTGTCGGAACGAAATGCCGGATCGTTCGTTGAAACTTCCAGGGTTCCGCCGGGGCCGCCTTGACCCAGGTCAAGGCGCCGGCAGGCCCGTCCCTTTAGGGTGATTTTCCTCTCGCATCCGTTGCGAGGCAATCGTGGAGATGGATCATGTCGACCGGCGAACTCGCCTATCTGACGCTGATCGTGTCGGGCTTCCTGGTGTTCATGGCAACGCTTGCCTGGGTTTCGCGCCGCCCGGTCGAACGCAAGCCCCGGACGTGGGCCGGCGGCGCCGACGCGACCGCCCATTCGGCGCGGCATTGACGCCGCAGATATCCCGGCGCATTGCGTCGGCGAGCGATCTCGGACAGACTGCGGACCCTCCGGTGGGGTCTGGCGATGGTTGTTACTGCTACGGTCTTCGTCGTCGACGACGATGACGCTGTTCGCGAATCGCTCACGCTGCTGCTCGAGGCTGCGGGTTTCGTGGTCGCGGCGTTTTCCACCGGCTTTTCGTTCCTCGAAACGGTACGGCAGGCGGCCGAGGGCTGCGTCGTGATGGACGTGCGCATGCCCGACATCGGCGGCCTCGAGGTTCACCAGGAGCTGCGGCGCCGCAACGTCGCGCTTCCGGTCGTCGTCATCACCGGGCACGGCGACGTGCCGCTCGCGGTCCGCGCCATGAAGGCGGGCGTCACGGATTTCATCGAGAAGCCGTTCAGCGACGAGACGATCCTCGGCAGCATCGCGCGCGCGCTCGAGCGCGGGGAGGAGTCGCGGCACGAGCAGGCGGCGGTGGGCGAAATCCTCGCGCGCGCCGCGAGCCTCACCGCCCGCGAGCGCGAGGTGCTGCACGAACTCGTCGCCGGCCATCCCAACAAGGTGATCGCCCATCATCTTTCGATCAGCCCCCGGACGGTCGAGATCCACCGCGCGCGCGTCATGGAGAAGATGCAGGCGCCCAGCCTCTCCGCGTTGGTGCGGATGGCGTTGCAAGCCGGGTTGTCGATGGACCGGGCGTCGTAGGCAAAATTGCGTATTGGGCGGGCAATCGGCCGCCGCTATGGTCCCAGCAGCATGCAAGACGCCGCGAAGCCGGTGCACAAGGCCGCGTCATCGATCGCTCCCCCGACAGGTTCGGGGCGACGCCATTCCTCGTGGGCCGTCGCGGCGACGATCGGCCTGCTCGGTATCATCGCCCTGCTGCTCGGCGTGGCGGATGGATATCTGGCCGCGGTCGTGATCGCGTCCGTCGTCGTCCTCGTCGCCGCCTTCCACTATCTCCTCCGCAGCAGCCGCGCGTTCGGGTTCGCGCTCGCCAACCTCATCGGCATCTATGCCTGCATCTTTCTGTTCTTCGTCGAAAGCAATTTCAACGAGGTCGGCGTCGCAGGCCTGTCGGCCGGGTTCCTCATGCCGCTCTTCGCCTTCCTGGTCGGATCGCTGCGCCGGCGGGCGGACATCCACCGGGTCATCCTCTCCGGACGCATGCGGGAAGAGCGGCGCTTCGCCCAGATCCTGATGTGGCTGGTGCCGGTATTCGGGGTCGGCGCCCTGACCTTCCTGCTGCCGCACGGGCCGGACGCCGCCGGCGCCCAGACGGCGGGATTGTTCGGCGGCATGCTGGCGATTTCGGCCGTCGTCTTCGTCGTCAGCCACGACGTCGCCGTGTTCCTGCTCGACACGGGGCTGCTGTTCGAGGCGTTCTTCGGGCGCATTGCGCGCCTGGTCGTGCCCGCCTTCGCCTTTCTCACCTTCTACTCCCTGCTCGTCATCCTGTTCGCGTCGTTCTATTCGATCGCGGACCATCTTTCCGGCCAGCCCAATTTTCGCATCGAAGGGGTCGCGCGCGCGCTCACCTTTCCCGAAAGCCTCTATTTCTCGCTGACCACGCTGAGCACGGTCGGCTATGGCGACATCTCGCCTGCGAGCAACCTGGTGCGACTGGTGACCGGGCTCGAGATCGTATGCGGCATCCTGCTGCTGCTCTTCGGGTTCAACGAGATCTTCAGCTTCACCCATGGGCAGACCGGCCACCGGCGTCACGCAGAGTCCGCCGCCCCGCATACCCACGCCGAAACCGACGATTGATCTGGGTCATGGCGAGCGTCCGTGCCTGGCGATAGAAGGCTTGCAACGATGGAGAGGAAACCATGCCCGTAAAGACGATCCTGGTCGCGGCGAGCGGCGGCAGCTCAAGCGACGGTGCCATCGAGTTGGCGTGCCGGCTGGCGCACCGGCTCGAGGCGCATCTCGAGGGCTTCCACGCGCTCACCGATCCCGCGGCGCTCATCATGCTGGCCGGCGGCGACGGCTTCAACATGCCGGTCTCGGGCGACTGGATCGACCGCTTCATCGCCGATTCGGCCGAGCTCGCGCAAAAGACCAAGGCCGGCTTCGCCGCCACTGCGGCGCGGCACGGGCTTGGCGCCGCGTCGTCCTGGCGCGAAGAGACGGGCTATGCGCCGATCCTGGTCGCGCGCCGCGCGCGCTTCTTCGACCTGGCGGTGCTGGGCCGCTCCGAGCGCGTGGTCGAGCGGCCGCACACCGACGCGATCGAAGAGACGCTCATGCATTCCGGCCGGCCCGTCCTGCTGGCGCCGTCGAAGCCGCCTGCCGTCATCGGCGAGACGGTCGCGGTCGGCTGGAACGGCACACCCGAATCGGTGCACGTGATCGCCGCCTCGCTGCCGCTCCTGGCGAAGGCCCGCGCGGTCAGTGTGATCACTGTCGCCGAGGAGGCGACGGACGAGCTGGCCGCGCTCCTCGACTACCTCGCCCGGCACGAGATCAAGGCCAAGCATCGCCAGGTCAGGCCGGTCGCCGGCGTGGGCCCGGGCGAGCAGCTCCTCGCTGAGGCGCGCGATGGGGGCGCGGATGTGCTGCTGATGGGCGGCTATGGCCACCGGCCGTGGCGCGAGCTCCTATTCGGCGGCGCCACGCGCCAGGTGGTGGGCGCGAGCCTCTTGCCGGTCCTGATGGCGCACTGAGGAGAGACCGATGGCGACGAAACCGGCGATCTGGAGCCGCGTCCGGCTCGAACTCGCGCGCAGCCACGATTATCCCGAGGGCAGCACGCGGCACGGCTATGTCCTGGTGCTCCCGCTCGATGGGGCGGGACGGATCGACGAGGCCGCCCGGCACAAGGCGCCCCAGCTGTGCACGCTGCATCGCTTCTGGGAGGGCGAGGGCGATTCGGTGGGCCAGGTGGTCCGCACCGGCCAAGGACGCTGGGCATTCTCCTATCACGCCGGCCGCGAGGACGACGAGCCTGTGCCGCACCTGTCCGATCATGTTTTTCGCGCGGGCGAATATCTTGCCGTGCGCGAGTCCGGCGGCGCCGAGCACGCCTTCCGCATCGTCGCGGTCGAGCCCGCACCAGGGCTCGCGCATCTGCAGCCGAGTTGAACGCGGCCGCAGGCCGTCCGAAGACGATGGCAGCGAAAACCGGGCGCGCGCACAATCCGGAGATCGCGCAGTCGCTCGAGGACATCGCCGATCTCCTCGAGCTCGACAGCGCCAATCCGTTCCGGGTCCGCGCCTATCGTAACGCGGCACGGGTCGTGCGCAGCCTCGGCAAGGAGGCGTCGGAGGTCCTGGGCAAGGGCGAGAACGCGCGCAAATTGCCGGGGATCGGCGTCGATCTCGCCGACAAGATCCGCACTCTCGCCACCACCGGCCGTCTGCCGCTCCTCGATCAGCTGCGGAAGAAGACGCCGCCGATCGCACAGGAGCTGCTCAAGCTTCCTGGTTTGGGACCGAAGCGGGTGAGGGCGCTGTGCGAAGAGCTCGAGCTTCGCACGCTCGAGCAGCTTCACCGCGCCGTAATCGACGGGCGCGTGCGCACCCTTCCGGGCTTCGGGCCGGGACTCGAATCCAAGCTTCGCGCGGCGTTGGAGGCGCATGCCAAGGCCCCGCCGGCGCGGTTGAAGCTCGCTCTCGCCGAAGCCTATGTCGAGCCGCTGCTGGCCTATCTCCGCGGCGCGCCGGGTCTCGACCGGGTGGTGGTCGCGGGGAGCTACCGCCGCTGCCAAGAGACCATCGGCGACATCGACATTCTCGCCACGGCCAAGCGCGGCGGCCCCGTCATCGACCGCTTCACATCCTATGACGAGGTCGCGAGCGTAGCCGCGTCGGGCGCGACGCGTGCGACGGTGGTGCTGCGCTCGGGCCTTCAGGTCGATCTGCGCGTGGTGGCGCCGGAGAACTATGGCGCGGCGCTCCATTACTTCACCGGCAGCAAGGCGCACACGATCGCAGTGCGAAGGCTCGGCGTACGGCGCCACCTCAAGATCAACGAATACGGCGTCTTCCGCGGCGCCAAGCGGATCGGCGGGGAGACCGAGGAGCAGGTCTTCGGCGCGGTGGGGCTCGGCTACATCCCGCCCGAGCTGCGCGAGGACCGCGGCGAGATCGAAGCCGCGGCGAAGGGAAAGCTGCCCAAGCTGGTCGAGCTCTCGGACCTGCGCGGCGATCTCCATGCTCACACCAACGCCACCGACGGCCACAACACGCTCCAGGAGCTGGCGCAGGCCGCCAAGGAGCGCGGTCATCGGTATCTTGCGATCACCGACCATTCGCGCCGCCTGGCGATGACCCACGGACTCGATCCGCGGCGGCTGCGGCAGGAGATGCAGCAGATCGACCGGCTCAATGCCGCCATCGGGGTGATCACGCTGCTCAAGGGCATCGAGGTCGATATCCTCGCGGACGGGACGCTCGATCTCCCGGACGATGTCCTGGGCGAGCTCGATCTGGTCGTCGCCGCCGTCCACAGCAGCTTCAACCTGTCGCGCCAACAGCAGACGGAGCGCATCCTGCGCGCTATGGAGCGGCCGCATTTCACCATCCTGGCCCATCCGACCGGCCGCCTCATCGGCGAGCGCGAGCCCTATGACGTCGACATGTCCAGGATCATCGCCGCCGCGAAGGACCGCGGCTGCTTCATCGAGCTGAACGCCCATCCTGAGCGTCTCGACCTCACCGACCTGCATTGCCGCATGGCCAAGGAGGCCGGCGTGCTCGTCAGCATCGCGACCGACGCCCACCGCGCCGAGGAACTCTCCTACCTGCGCTTCGGCGTGGGCCAGGGCCGGCGCGGTTGGCTCGAGAAGGGCGATGTCCTCAACACCAGAACGCTCGACCAGCTCCGGCCGCTGCTCGCCCGAACCATGCGTTCATGACGGCGGGATTGCCCGCCGTCACCGGGGAAAAGCCGCCGGAATTGACCCGCATCAAAGCCCGTCGATGACGTCCCTAACGTTCGGCTGTATTGCCTGGGCTGCCAGCGATCGACCGCCGCGTTCGAAGCGCGCGGGAACCGGCTTGTCCGCAGGGTCGATCTGGTCCACCCTTCGAACATCAGTCGAGACGGAGCGCCCATGCCGACGATAACCCACGCCGAAGCGATCGCCCGCGCCAAGAAGGTGGCGGAGGTCGCCGCCGCCAATGCGGCCGCCGCGGAGAAGCTGCGGCGCATGCCGCCCGAGAACGTCAAGGCGATGATGGATTCCGATCTCGTCGGCCTCATCATCCCGAAAGAGCGCGGCGGCTATGGTATCGACAGCTGGATGATTGTCGCCGACGTGGTCGCCGAGGTGGGCCGCGCGTGCGGCTCGAGCGGCTGGTGCTTCGACCTGCTGATCCAGCATCACTGGGTGTTCGGAATGTATCCGCCCGAGGCGCAGGACATGGTCTACAAGGCCGATCCGCGCCCGAAGATCGGCACGTCATTCATGCCGGTCGGCAAGACGACGCGCGCGCCAGGCGGCTTCCGTCTCACCGGCGAATGGAGCTTCGCCTCGGGCATCGATCATTGCGACTGGGCGATCGTAGGCGCGCCGATCCTGCCGGCCGAGGGCAGCGGGCCGCCCGACATCCGGTTCTTCCTCCTCAGCCGCGACCAGTTCACGGTGCGCGATACCTGGAACGCAGTGGGATTGCGCGGCTCCGGCTCCAACAACATCGTCGCCAACGACGTCCTGGTGCGCGAGGAGCATACGCTCCGCGCGGAGGATTTCGCCTCGGGCGCGGCGCCCGGCACCAAGGTCAATCACGGCGTGATGTTCCGCGAGCCGGGCTTCATCGCCTTTCCCTTCGGCATCTTCTGCCCGCTGATGGGGATCGCGCGCGGCGCCTATGACTGCTTCGTCGAGTTCGCGCGCAACCGGCCGCCCAGCATGGGCCGCGACCCGGCCTCCGCGCTGCACGGCGTGCAGCGCGCCATCGGCGAGGCCGCGAGCGAGATCGACGCCGCCTATCTGCTGGCGAAGGATATCGACGAGCAGCTGCGAACGAGCATGCCGCTGGGGCTGCCGCGGACCATGGCGCTACGCCGCAACTTCACCTTGGCGTCGCGCCTCGCGCTGCGCGCGGTCGATCGCCTGTTCGAGGTCGCGGGCGCGCGCGGCATCGCCGATTCGAACCCGATCCAGCGCTTCTGGCGCGACATGCACGCCGCCGCCAACCATGTCGCGTGGAACGTCGACGGCAATTACATCGGCGCCGGCGCCCACGCGCTCGGCATGCCGGTGCCGGGCATGTTCTGACGGCCGCGTCAGGTCAGCGGCGTCGGTCATGCCGGCGCCAGTGGCGGTGCCCGTGCCGGTCGTACCACCAATAGCCGCCACCGGCGACCGCGACCGGCGCCGGCGCATAGATCACCGGCGGCGGCGGCGCCACGACCACAGGGGGCGCGGCATAGACCGCGGGCGGCGGCGCCACGACCACGGGAAAGCCGAGATTGACCCCGACATCGACGCGCGCCGAGGCGGGCGCGGCAGCGAGAGCGAGCGGCGCAGCCATCAGGGCGAGCAGGGCCAAGCCCAGCGCCGGCTTCGACTTCAGGTTCAGCGACATTGGCGTCTCCTTCTCGCAGTGATATGCGGCGGCGCTCGCGGTTCGCCCCGGCTCACGAAATTGTCACAGGGGCCGCGTCAGCCGTTGGTCTTCTGGCGCAGCTCGTCGATGAGTGCGACGACGCGGCCGCCGTTGCGCTCGATGATGGCGGCGAATTCCTGGCGATAGGTGAGGGCCTGGCTCGCCCCCTCGATACTGACGTCGCGGATCTTGGTCCCGCCATCCTCTTGCGACACCGACCACTCGACCTTGGCCGCGGGCTGCCCGTTCGCGCGCGCGACTTCGGTCATGACGACGCTGGTGCCGTTGTCGTCGGCGCGCTGGCCCGTCACCTTGAAGGTCTCGCCGCTATAGTCGCTGAAGCGCCGCCAATAAACCTCGACCATGTAGCGCTCGAACGCGGCCGTGAACTGCTGGCGCTGGTCGTCGCTGGCGGTGCTCCAATAGCGGCCGAGGACGAACCGGGCGATCTTCGGGACGTCGAAGGCCTGGTCGACCAGAGCCGCGAATTTCTTTTGCCGATCGGCTTCGGGCCGGTCTTTCGCCTGCAGCAGCGCGAGCGTCTGGTCGCCGAGCCGCGTGATCAAGGCGGCGGCGTCGCCGCCGGCCCGGGCGCGCTGGAACGGCACCGCCGCCAGCGCCAGCACGAGGACGGCGCCGGCGGCGAGACGCAGCGCACGCATGCACATGTCCTTCAGCGCGCTGGCGTGATGACCCCCTTCTCGGGATCGACCAGCACCGAGGCCTGCTGCCCGTTCTTCGTCACGGTGGTGCGATAATCCGTGCCGGCTGGCGTGACAGCGCCGAAATCGTGGTAGCCGGCGGCCTGCAGGCGATTGAGCGCCTCGGTTTCGCGATGCTCCGCCGCGTCCTGCGCGGCCCGCGTGGGCTTGGTGTCGTTCGCGAGCGCGGCCAGCGGAATGGCCAATCCGACGGCCGCGATCAGCAAGGCAACGCGCTTCATGGGGACCTCCATCGACGGCAATTTCGGATTCAACGCCCCGACCGGCGCCGGGGTTCCGCCGTTGGAACCTCCGACGGGCCCCGGCGTTGAGACGGGAGTTCACGTCTTGGCTTCGGAGGAGAGCGACCATGAATCGTCCTTACGCCTATGGCCTGGCGCTGCCCATGATCATGGCGGCCGCCGCGGCCTTCGCCGACACGCCGGCTCCTGTGGTGCAGATGGCGCAGGCGACGGTGCAGATGTTCGCGCCGTCGGCGCCGCCGCCGCCGCGCCACGAGGAGGTGCCGCCGCCGCCGAGCCCCACCACCGTCGTGTGGGAGCCGGGCTATTGGAGCTGGAGCGGCAACGACTGGGTTTGGGTCGCCGGTCATTATGCCGAGCGCCCGTCGGCGCAGGCGGTGTGGGAGCCCGGCCACTGGGTCGAGCAGTCGAACGGCTGGCTCTGGGTCGACGGCCGTTGGCGCGTGGCCGAGAGATAGACACCAGGCGCGGCGCGCGATCGGCCGCCACCGCGCCGCGCCGCGCCAGACCAGGAGACCGCCATGCATCGTCATCATGCGATCGCGCTTGTCCTGCCCGTGCTCGTGGCCGTGACCGGTTGCGGGTCCTCGCCGCCGCCGCCGCCGCCGCCGCGCGCGGAAGCGGTGCCGCCGCCTCCGCTGCCGCGGCTTCCGCCGGTCGCTTCGGTGGTGTCGCCTCAGCCGCCCCCGCCGTCGCCGCAGGAACTCGTCCCGCCGCCGCCGCCGGACAGCATCGCCTCCACCTGGCAGCCCGGCCATTGGCGCTGGGCCGGCGACCAGTGGCTCTGGGTCAGCGGGCACTATGTCGAGCGGCCGCCCGGCCGGACCGCTTGGGTGGTCGGCCAGTGGCAATCGGCGCCGAACGGCTGGGTATGGGTCGAGGGCCATTGGCAATGAACCGAACCGGTTCGCAACTATAAATTACCACTGACCGGTGTAATGATCCAATAGGACAATGTTCGCCCCAAGAATTGCGAACATTTGACCGGCTGTGGCATTATTTGGACAGGACTTTTTTGATCTAGACTTCACGGTCCCCGGGCTTATCCTGGTGGTCCGCCGAAAATGCCGCCTCGGCGCCACTGCCAATGGCTTCGGCACGGCGGACCTTACCCGACAATTCGGACGGAAGCCGGAATTGGTCGCGACCTCGTGCGATGCGGCCGTCAGCCCTGGTCCAACAGAAGAAGACAGGAGGACGACATGACACGTTCCATCATCGCCCTTGCTCTCGCCGGCGTGACGCTCGCCGGTTGCGGCACGTCGGTCGGCGACCGCGGCCTCTCCGGCGCTGGGATCGGCGCGGCGACCGGTGCCGTGGTCGGCGCGATGGTCGGCGCTCCGCTGGTCGGCGCGGCGATCGGCGCGGGCGCGGGCGCGACCGTAGGCGCGGTGACCAGCCCGTCCGCGGTCGATCTCGGCAAGCCGGTCTGGGATCAATAACGTCCGGGAGGCTGGGGACATGGACCGCGGATCGCCTCCGCGGTCCGGTCCTGCCTCGTGATCGACCCGCGATCGCCGACCCTCTCTCACCAGCGAGAAAGGACGCGAAGCCATGGACAAGTTCTCGATCCTCGCGGCGACCTTCGCCCTGCTGGCCGAGGTCGCCAAGGCCCGCCTCCGATCGTCGCGCCTGGCACAGTGGTGCGAGCCGGACGCCTGCTGAGCGATGGGCGTTCGAGCGCTCCGCCATGGACACCGTTCGGCAGTGGGGCCGCGCGACACCGGGCCGGCTGTCGCTGTCGCGCCCGGTCTATCGGGAAGCAGCGTTGGGCCTTGCCATCTTTGCGCTCGTCCTCGCGCACCAGCTCGATCTCGCGAGGCAGCCGCGGACGCTCGCCATCAGGCAAACCCTGATCGACGCCGCGGCGACGACGGGCACGCTGCCCGCGACGGCGAGCGGTGCTGAGGTGCGCGCCGCGCTGCGTCGCGATCTGCCGATGCGCGCCGCCGACATCGATCCGTCGCGCTTTCCGGGCGAGGTCGACGTCACCTATCGCGGTCTCGGCAGAACGACCTGTCTCGAGGCCCGGAGCGTGGCGCAGCGCATCGAGGGATCGGTGGTCGACCAACTCGACGGCTACCGCTCGGCGGCCGCGTGCGGCGATCGCAACGCGATGACCTGGCGCATCCTGCCGTGATCGTCGCCAAGCGAACGGCCGCCCGCCCACCACAAACATTTCGCGGGAGGGACCCGTGGCAAGATTGGTGATCGTATCGAACCGCGTCGGCTCGTCGATCGAGCCCAACGCGGGCGGACTCGCCACCGCCATGGTGGCGGCGCTCGGCCAGCGCGACGCGGTCTGGTTCGGCTGGAGCGGCACCGTGACGGACGAGCCGCCGGGCGAAACGCACGTGCGGCGCGACGGCCGCGTCACGCGCATGCTGGTCGACCTCGAGCGCCGCGATTACGAGGGCTATTACCTGGGCTTCTCCAATCGCGCGCTGTGGCCGCTGTTCCACTACCGCATCAACCTCGCCGAGTACGATCCCGAGTCATGGGCCGCCTATGGCCGCGTCAACGCGCTGCTCGCGACCCGTCTCGCCGCGGCGCTGGCGCCGGACGACGTCGTGTGGGTGCATGACTACCACCTTATCCCGTTCGCGGCCGCGCTGCGCCGCATCGGAGTCAGGAACCGGATCGGGTTCTTCCTGCACATCCCGTTCCCGGGACCCGAGCTGCTCACCACCCTGCCGGTGCATGACGCGCTGGTGCGCGCGCTCTTCGCCTACGACCTCGTCGGCTTCCAGACGGACAAGGATCTGCAGGCCTTCGCCGACTATGTCGAGCGCGAGGCCGACGGGCGGATGTTCGGCGACGGCGTGGCGCATGCCTACGGTGCGCGGGTCCGCGCCAAGAGCTTCCCGATCAGTATCGACACGCGGGCCGTCGCCCTTCAGGCTGCCCGCGCCTCGCGCACCGGCCAGGCGGCGCGCCTGCGCGACAGCCTGTCGGGCCGCAAGCTGGTGATCGGCGTCGATCGGCTCGACTATTCCAAGGGCCTGACGCGGCGCTTCGCGGCGGTCGAGCGGCTGCTAGAGACGCACCCGGAGCATCGCCGCGCCATCGTCGTTCTGCAGATCGCGCCGGCGACCCGCGAGGCGATTCCCGAATATCAGCAGATTCGCGCCGAGCTCGATGCCTGCATGGGCCGGATCAACGGCCGCTTCGGCGAGCCCGACCTGCTGCCCGTGCGCTATCTGAACCGCCATTTCCGGCAGGAGACGCTGTTCGGCTTTTATCGCGCGAGCCGCGTGGCGATGGTGACGCCGCTGCGCGACGGCATGAACCTGGTGGCCAAGGAATTCGTCGCGAGCCAGGCGCAGGACGATCCGGGCGTGCTGGTATTGTCCCGCTTCGCCGGCGCGGCTTGCGAGCTCGACGCCGCGCTGATCGTCAATCCGTTCGATGTCGACCAGGTGGCGAACGCGCTCGACCGTGCGATTGCCATGCCGGTCGAAGAGCGCCGCGAGCGTCACGCCGCGCTGCTCGCGCGGATCGAGCGGCACGACGTTCACGCCTGGTGCCAGTCCTATCTCGACGCCCTGCAACATGACCCACCAGCCGCGGTATCGGCCCGTCGCCTGCCGGTCGAAAGCCCTGTCTTGAATTGAATGGTCAGCCAGCATGACACGGCCCCCGCCGAGATACCGCCGCCGGCGCTGCAGCGGTCGCACGCGCTGTTCCTCGATTTCGACGGCACGCTCGTCGAGATCGCGGCGCGGCCCGGTCTGGTCCGCGTGTCGCCGGAATTGCGCCGTCTCCTCGGCCAGGTCGCGTCGCTGCTCGATGGCGCCGCGGCAATCGTGAGCGGCCGGCCCGTCGATGAGCTTTCCCGCCTGCTCGCGCGTTTCCCGGGCGTGCTGGTCGGACAGCACGGTCTCGAGCGCCGCCGCACCGATGGACGGGTCGTCCGTTGGTCCGCGGAGCCTGCCCTCAAACCCATCCGCGCGGTCCTCGCCAAGTTCGCCCAAACGCATAAAGGCGTGGAGCTCGAGGACAAAGGCGTGACGCTGGCGCTGCACTTCCGCCTCGCGCCGCGGTTTGCGGCCGAATGCATCGAATTGGTCAGGCGGCTGGCCGACGCGAGCGGCGGCGCGCTGGAAGCGATCGACGGCAAGATGGTGGTCGAGCTGGTGCCGGAGGGCAGCGGCAAGGGCGGCGCCATCGCCGCGCTTCTCGCCGAGCCGCCGTTCATCGGCCGCGTGCCGATCTTCATCGGCGACGACAGCGCCGACGAGGAAGGCTTCGTCGTAATCGACCGGTTGGGCGGGACCTCGGTCCATGTCGGCGACGGCGTCAGCTCGGCGCGCCATCGCCTCGGTTCGGTTGCGCAGGTGCGGGCCTGGCTCGCGCAAAGCCTCGCGCGATGAGCACGCTCGATCTCGCGGTGATCGGCAACTGCAACTATGGCGCCTTGATCGACCGGCGCGGCCGCGTGGTGTGGTGCTGCCTGCCGCAATTCGACCGCGACCCGACCTTTTGCGCGCTGCTTGGCGGCGACGGCGCCGCCGGCGGCATGTTCGAGATCGAGCTCGTCGATCTCGTCCGCGCCGAGCAGTTCTATTGGCGCAACTCGGCCGTGCTCGAAACGCGGCTCTTTGACCGCGCCGGCGGTTCCATCGCGATTGTCGATCTCGCGCCGCGGTTCAAGCAGTATGGCCGCGCCTTCAGGCCGATCATGCTGATCCGCCGCGTCCGTCCGCTCGCCGGCTCGCCGCGCGTGCGCGTGCGCGTGCGGCCGCGTTATGACTTCGGCGCCGGCGTGCCCGAGGTGACGCGCGGCAGCAACCATCTCCGCTTCGTCATGCCCGACCGCACTTTTCGCCTCACCACCGATGCGCCGGTGTCGTGCGTGCTCGAGGAGGTGCCGTTCGTGCTCGCCGGACCGGTCGAGTTCGTGTTCGGCGCGGACGAGACCATCGCCAACGCGCTGAGCGACACCGCGCGCGAGTTCGCCGAGCGCACCGACGCCTATTGGCGGGATTGGTGCCGCAGCCTGTCGCTGCCGTTCGAATGGCAGGACGCGGTGATCCGCGCCGCGATCACCTTGAAGCTGATGAGCTTCGAGGATACCGGCGCGGTGATCGCCGCGCTGACCACCTCGATCCCCGAAGCGGCCGATTCCGGCCGCAACTGGGACTATCGCTACTGCTGGCTGCGCGACGCGTATTTCGTGGTCAACGCGCTCAACCGGCTGAGCGCCACGCGCACCTTGGAGGGCTATCTCGACTATATCGTGAACGTGGTCTCGACCGCCGCCGACGGCTATCTCCGTCCGGTCTACGGCCTCCTCCACGAGAGCGACCTCGCCGAGCGCGAGATCGCGACCCTGCCGGGCTATCGCGCGATGGGGCCGGTCCGCGTCGGCAACGGCGCCTGCGCCCAGGTTCAGAACGACAGCTATGGCAGCGTCATCCTCGCCTGCGCCCAGAGCTATTTCGACCGCCGCCTCGACCGGCCCGGCGACGAGGCGCTGTTCTGGCGGCTCGAGCCCTTGGGCGAACAGGCGGTGCGGCGCTGGGACCAGCCGGACGCGGGCATCTGGGAGTATCGCGGCCGCGCCGCGATCCACACCCATTCGGCCGCGTTGTGCTGGGCCGCGTGCGACCGGCTCGCGTTGATCGCCGGCGCGCTCGGCCTCGACGAGCGCAAACGGCAGTGGCGCCAGCGCGCCGACCAGATGCGCGAGGCAATCCTGGCGCGGGCGTGGAACGAACGCCGCGACAGCCTCGCGGCCGTCCTCGACGGCGACGGCGTCGATGCGAGCCTGCTGCTGCTGCCGGGCCTTGGCATCGTCGCGGCGCAGGATCCGCGCTTCCTCGCCACCATGGCGCGGATCGAGCGCGAATTGCGGCGCGGTCCCTACCTCTATCGCTACGCCGACGCCGACGATCTGGGGCCGCCGGCAACCGCCTTCATCGTGTGCAGCTTCTGGTATGTCGACGCGCTGGCGGCGTGCGGCCGGCGCGAGGAAGCGCGCGAACTGTTCGAGACCTTGCTCGCGCGGCGCAACCATGTGGGGCTCCTCGGCGAGGACCTCGACGTAGCGAGCGGCGAGCTGTGGGGCAATTTTCCCCAGACCTATTCGATGGTCGGCCTGATCCAGGCCGCCATGCGCCTGTCGCGGAGCTGGGAAGGCGCGTTCTAGAGCGGGTTGACCGAGGCTGCGGTCGAGAACACCATCGGCACGGGCTCCGATGGAGGCGACACCATGTCTGCGGCCGAACCCTTCGACATCGTCGAGACTACGATCGCCGAAATCCACGCCGCCTATCTCACCGGGACGCTGACGGCGCGGGGCCTGGTGCAAGCCTATCTCGACCGCATCGCCGCCTACGACCAGAACGGCCCCAAAATCAACGCGCTGATTTCGCTCAATCCGCGTACATTGGACGAGGCCGACCGCCTTGATGCCGTGCTCAAATCGTCTGGTCTCTCCGGCCCCCTGCACGGCATTCCGGTGGTGATCAAGGACCAGGCCGACGTCAAGGAAATGCCGACCACTCTGGGCTCGGTGCTGTTCAAGGAACACATGCCCGGCCGCGATTGTTTCGTCGCGGCGAGAGTGCGGAGCGCCGGCGCGATCCTGCTCGGCAAGGCGGCACTGGGCGAGCTCGGCGCGGGCGACACGCACGGCTCGCTGTTCGGCTCGACGCGCAATCCCTACGACCTGGCGCGCACCGTCGGCGGCTCCTCGGGCGGGTCGGCGGCAAGCGTCACGGCCAATTTCACGGTGGTCGCAATCGGCCAGGAAGGATTAGCGTCGATCCGCCGCCCCGCGATCTGGTGCGGCATCGCCGGCATGCGCCCAAGCGTCGGTCTGGTCAGCCGGACCGGCGTCTATGAGGGCTGGCCGGCGATGAACGGCTCGCTCGGTCCGATGGCGCGCACGGTTACGGACATGACGAAGCTGCTGGACGTAATGGTCGGCTATGACGCAGACGATCCGGCCACTGCGCACGGCGTCGGCCGCGCCCCAACGAGTTTCACGCGAGCACTCGATCGCAACGCGCTGAAGGGCGCGCGCCTCGGCATCCTGCGCGAGCCGATGGGCTTGAATTCGCAGCCCGACACCGACGACTTCGCCAAGATCACCGAGGTCTTCGACCGCGCAGTCGCCGAATTGCGGGCTGCGGGTGCGGAAATCGTCGATCCCATCGTCATTCCCGACCTCAAATCGCTGCTGGCGCAGCGCGCCTTCAGCACCGCGGAGCGGGATGCGGCCTTCAAGGTCTATTTCGGGGGAAGCGCCAACCCGCCCTTCGCCTCGCGCGCGGAGGTCCAGGATTCGCCGCTGTTCGAGCGCTTGATGAAGCCGACGCGCGAGCGCTGGCTGCGCTCGGCGCCGGAGGAGAAATACTATCCGTCGCTCAAGGCGCGTGACACCCTGATGACCAACATGCTCAAGGTCATGGCCGACCATCGGCTCGACGCCATCGTGCACAAGGCGGTCGAGCATCAGCCGACCCTCATCAGCGAGGGCGTCAATCCGCCTTACGCCGAGCAGCGGGGCGCGCCGCACATCAACACCTTCCTGCAAACCGTGCCCTCGGTGGTGGTGCCGGCGGGGTTCACGCGCGACGGCTTGCCGGCCGGGATCACCTTCCTCGGCCGGCCTTACGACGATGCAAGCATGATCGGCTACGCCTTCGCCTACGAGCAGGCGACGCACCATCGGCGCGCACCGTCCACCACGCCATGAAAGTCGAAAGAATGTGGCGATGGATGCTCGTGCCTGCGGCACTTGTGGCGGCGACGCCGGCGGTTGCGCAAAAATCGGCCAACACGCTGCGGCTCGCCGCGGCGCAGCCGATCCAGACCCTGAGCTATTATCTCGATCCGACGCCCGACACGGTGTTCGAATCGAATGCGGTCTATGACGGGCTCGTCTCGTACAATCTGCAGCAGGGCAAGCTCGAGACGCTGCTCGCCAAGTCGTGGCAGCGGATCGATCCGACGACGCTCGAATTCGAGCTGCGCGACGACATCCAGTGGCAGGACGGCAAGCCATTTACCGCCGCCGACGTGATCTACACGCTGCGCTGGCTCATCGATCCGGTGACGATGCTGCGCTTCAAGCAGAACTGGGCGTGGATCGGCGGGGTCGAGCAGCTCGGTCCCTACCGCGCGCGGATCACTGCGAAGCAGCCGACGCCGTTCGATCTCATCCGCTTTGCCTATGTCACGACGATCCTGCCCGAGCACCAGCCGGGCACGCCGCAGGAGAAAGGCCACAAACCCATCGGCACCGGCCCCTATCGGGCGGCGCAGATCGACGACATCAAGGGGATCGTGCTCGAGCGCAACGAGGGCTTCCGGCACGGCAACCCGGCCAAGCCCGGCAGCGCGGTCGGCCGCATCGTGATCCAGCCGATCCCGGAAGAAGGAACCCGCATCGCCCAGCTTCTCGCCGGCAATCTCGACATGATCCAGGCGTCCTACGAACAGGCCAGTTCTCTTGCGGCCGACCCGCGCTTCGCGATGACCATCGTGCAAGGCAGCTCGTTCATGTATGTCGCCTATGACGCGCAGGGCCGCAGCGGCGCCAAGCCGGTGACGGACGAGCGGGTCCGCCGCGCGCTGGCGATGGCGGTCGACAAGCCGGCGCTGGTCGAATTGCTCGCTGGGGATGCGAAGCTCGACCAGCCAGAGGCGATGTGCTGGCGCACCCAGGCCGGCTGCGATTATTCCATGCCATTGCCGCCCTATGATCCTGCGGCCGCGCGCAAGCTGCTCGCAGAGGCAGGCTATCCGGACGGTTTCGACGTCGAGATCACAACTTTCACCGGCCCGCCCAGCGAGATTGCGGAAGCCGTCGCGGGGCAGTGGCACGCGATCGGCGTGAGGGCGAAGATCGACCGCCTCACCGTCGGCTCCTATCGCAAGAAGCAGCAGGACGGGCAGATCCAGATCATGGTCACGGCCTGGCCCGCCGGCAACATCCCGGACGTCTCGGGAACAGTGGACGCCTTCTTCGCCGCCGGCCCGGCCGATTATTCCGGCGACGCGATCCTGCATCAGCTCGCCAAGGAGAGCGATTCGGCGATGGATCCCGATGCGCGCACGGCGATCGGCCGCAGCATGTTCGATCGCGCGACCGAGAAGGTCTATTTCTACCCGATCGCGCCGTTCCCGACCGTGCTGGTCCACACCAAGGAGCTGGCGGTCGCCCCGTCGGACCGCTTCACGCCGCTCGGCTATGAGGTGAGCGACATACGCTGGAAATGATGCTCAGCCAGCTTTCATTGCCGCGGCGCCGTCGTAGAGGTGACATTCGACGAGTGAGCCGCCCTCGCGCAACGTTGCCGGACGCGCGCTCGAACATGCCGGCATGGCCCTGGGGCAGCGAGGATGGAAGGTGCAGCCCGGCGGCGGATCGAGCGGGTTCGGGAAGCCCGGCCCAAGTACGAACTCGGGCAGGCCGCGGCTCGTGTCGGGAGTGAGCACCGCCTCGAGCAGGGTCTGCGTGTAGGGATGGCGCGGCCGGGCGAACACCGATGCAGTGGCGCCGGCCTCGATGATGCGTCCGAGATACATCACCGCGACCCGATCCGCCATGTGCTCTACCACGGCGAGATTGTGGCTCACGATCACCAGGGTGAGGTCAAGCTCGCGGCGCAAATCCTGTAGCAGGTTGAGGATCTGCGCCTGCACCGACACGTCGAGCGCCGACGTCGGCTCGTCACAGATGACGATGCGCGGCTTCATCGCCAGCGCCCGCGCGATGGCGACGCGCTGGCGCTGCCCGCCCGAGAGCTGGCTCGGATAGACGTAGAGCAGCCGCGACGGAAGCCCCACCAGCTCCATCAGCTCCTCGACGCGGCGACGACGCTCCGCGCCGGTGCCGATGCCATGAACATCGAGCGGCAGCGCGATGATCGAGGCGAGCGTCTTGCGCGGGTTGAGCGAGGAATAGGGGTCCTGGAACACCGGCTGCACCGCACGCGCGATCTCGGCGCGGTCGATCTCGACGATGGGCCGGCCCATGACCAGGATTGTGCCGCTGGTCGGCGGCAAGAGGCCGAGCATCATTCGCGCCAGCGTGGTCTTGCCGCACCCCGACTCGCCGACGATCGCCAGCACCTCGCCGCGCTCGAGCGCGAGATCGACATCGTCGACGGCCCTGAGCCGCCGGTTCGCCGTGAACATCCCGCTGCGCACCGCGAAGACGCGGCCGACGCCGCGGCATTCGAGGATGGTCTCGCCGCTCACCGTGCCACTCCGGCGAAGAACGGGCCGGTGGCCGGCGCGTTCGGGATGCTGTCGAGAAGGCAGCGCGAGGCGCGGCCGGGTCCCCGCTCACGCAAGGGAACGGGTGAAGCGGCGCAGGCGGGAAGCGCATAGGCGCAACGGCCGCGAAATTGACAGCCCTCAAGCGCGCCGACGAGGGACGGCACCATGCCCGGGATCGCGCCCAGCTTGGCCCCGGGCTGCGTCTTGCCGGGCACGGGGATGCAGTCGAGAAGACCCTTGGTGTAGGGGTGCATCGGTGCGGCGAAGACGTCCTCGACCGCGCCGGTCTCCACCACTTGTCCCGCATACATCACCATCACCCGGTCCGCCATGCGCGCGACCACGCCGAGATCGTGGGTGATGAGGACGAGCGCCATCCTGTATTCCTTCTGCAGATCGGAAAGAAGATGCAGCACCTGCGCCTGGATGGTGACATCGAGCGCGGTCGTCGGCTCGTCGGCGATGATGACGATGGGCTCGCACATCAGCGTCATCGCGATCATGACGCGCTGTCGCAAGCCGCCCGAAAGCTGGTGCGGATATTGCTCGCGCCGGCTCCTGGGGGCGGCGATGCCGACTTTCGCCAGCAGGTATTCGGCGCGCTCGCGCGCTTCCTTGCGGCTGCCCTTGCCGTGCCGGAGATAAATTTCCTCCATCTGGTTGCCGATCGTGTAGACCGGATTGAGCGACGTCATCGGGTCCTGGAAGATCATCGCGATGCGGTCGCCGCGGAGCGCGGCGAGCTGCTGCCGTCCCGCCGCGACCAGGTCGCGGCCCTCGAGCTCGAGCCGTTCGGCCCGCATCCGCGCGCGGCGCGGCAGCAGGCCCATGAGGGCGAGCGCGGTCATGGTCTTGCCGCAGCCGGATTCCCCGACGATGCACAAAGTCTCGCCCTGGTCGACGTGAAGGTCGACATCGCTGACGGCGTGGAGAATCCCTGCAGGCACGTCGATCTCGACGGTCAGGCCCTCGACCTGGAGCACCGGTCCGCCTCGCTCCGCGCGCGTCATGCGGGTCAATTACGGCCTTCCGGCGCGGTGATGTCGCGGATGCCGTCGCCCAGCATGTTGATGGCGATCACCAGCACCAGGATGGCCACGCCCGGAATGGTGACGAGATAGGGCTGGAAGAACATGAAGTTCCGCCCCTCGGAGATCATCAGTCCCCAGGACGGCGTCGGCGGCCTTATGCCGAGGCCGAGGAAGGACAGCGCCGCCTCGACCAGGATCGCGACCGCCATCTCGAGCGACGCGATGACGATGATCTGGTTGAGGACGTTGGGCAGGATCTCGCCCAGGATGATGCGCAGCCGCGACGCGCCGACCGCCTCGGCCGCGGTCACGTAATCGTTGACGCGAACCTGCTGCGTCACGGTCCGCGTCACCACGACGAAGCGGTCCCAGAACAGAACGCCCAGGACCACGACCACCACCGCGACCGAGCCGCCGAATACCGAGATGAGCGACAGCGCCACCAATATGCCCGGGAGCGCGAGCTTGACATTGACGAAGTACATGACGATGGCGTCTATCCGGCCGCCGAAATAGCCGCCGATCAGGCCCAGGCTGGTGCCGATGAAGCCTGCGATCGCGGCGGCGCCGAACCCCACCGTCAACGAGATGCGCGAGCCGTACATCAGCCGCGTGAGATAGTCCCGGCCCAACCCATCGGTGCCGAGGATATGTGCCCAACTGCCCTTGGGGCTCCATACCGGCGGCGTCAGGCGGTGCGGCAGGTCCTGCCCGAAGGGATCGTATGACGTGAGCAGCGGCGCGAAGATCGCCACCAGGATCGTCAGAAGCAGAATCGCGCAGCCGAACAGGAACCCCGGATGGGTAAGCGCGCGCCGCCGCATCACGATCCGCGGCGACGGCGATTGCAGCTCGGCGACCGCGCTGTCGCGGCCCAATGCGGCGTCGAGGCGGATGGTCTCGATCGAGGTCATTTCCCTATCCCAGCCGGATGCGCGGATCGAGATAGGCGTTCACGACGTCGGACAGGAACGTCAGGAAAATGTACGCGAAAGAGACGAACACGACGATCGACTGCACCACCGGGAAGTCGGTGCGCAGGATCGACTGGAAGGCCAGGAAGCCGATGCCGTTGAGCGCGAACACCGACTCGACGATGACCGACCCGCCCAGGAGGAAGCCCAAGGACACCGCGGTCAGCGACACCACGGGGAGGATCGCGTTGCGCAGCGCGTGCTTGAACAGGATTGACGGCGCCGACAGGCCCTTCGCCCGCGCGGTGCGGATATAGTCGGATTCGAGCGCGTCCAGCATGCCGGTGCGCGTCAACCGCATGAAGGCCGGCATGATCGAGACGCCGAGCGTCACCATCGGCATGATGAAGTGGCTGAAGCTGTCCGAGCCCGAGATCGGCAGCCAGCGCAGGCTCACGCCGAAGACGATGATGAGGATTAGACCAAACCAGAAATTGGGAATCGCCTGGCCGAACACGGCGAGGCCCAGCGCCATCCGGTCGATCCAGCTATTGGGCCGCGTCGCCGCCAGCACGCCCAGCGGGATCGAGATCACCAGCGCGAAGACGAGCGCCATGAACGACAATTGGATGGTCACGCCGATGCGGGTGGCGATGAGGAACGTGACCGGCTCGTTCGAGAACAGCGAGCGCCCGAGATCGCCGCTGAGCGCCTTGCCCGCCCAATCGAGATACTGCGCGTAAAGGGGACGGTCGAGCCCGTACATATGCGCGGTCTGCGCGATCTGCTCGGGCTTCGCCGTGTCGCCCGCGAGCGCCGCCGCCAGATCGCCCGACAGACGCAGCAGCGTGAAGCCGATGATTGAAACCGTGATCGCCACGAGCACCGCGATGATCGCCCGGTGGGCCAGGAAACGAACCATGTCAGCGATCCCAAAAGCGTCGCACCGCACGGCGCAAGGAGGCAGACCGAGCCTAGCACCGGCGTTGTGGCGTTGAAATCATGTTCTTGCGGCGCGCCCGGTTCTGGCCAAAACTCGTCCCCCATAACAAGCCATAAGGGAGGCTGCGGTGTGGAATCGCCTCGGAGGCGCGGTCGGCCTGCTGGCCGCCATCCTGATCGCCCCGGCGCCCGGCATTGCCGGGCGGGCCGATGACACGCTCAGGATCGCCGTCACGGACTGGTGGAGCACGCTCGATCCCTACCAGTTCCCGCAGGATGAGGCCGCGGTCTTCTACAAGACCGTCTACCAGTCCTTGATCGGTTATGACGAGCGGGCGCACAAATTCGTCCCGCGGCTCGCCAAGGCATGGAAGCGGATCGACGACCGCACGTACGAGTTCGAGCTGCGCGACGACGTGAAATTCCACAACGGCGACGCCTTCAGCGCCGATGACGTGGTCGCGACCATCAACTACCTCATCGATCCCAACGTGCGGCTGCGCTTCAAGGACCGGTACAACTGGGTCGAGAAGGTCGAGAAGCTCGGCCCCTACCAGATCCGGATCACCGGGAGGACCGCCATCGCCACGTCGCTGCAAACCTTCGCCTACCGCTTCACCATGTTCGACGGGAAACTCCTCGCGCGGCTCGACGACAAGGCCGATTACGGCCGCGTCTCGCCGGTGGGCACGGGCCCCTACAAGGTCATCTCGCTCGACCAGACGAAGATGGTGCTGGAGCGGTTCGACGATTACTACGACAAGACCGGCCCGATCCAGGCGCATATGAAGCGCGTCATCGTCACGCCGATGCCGGACCGGCAGACGCAGATCGCGCAGTTCATGACCGGCAACATCGATCTCATCCGCAACCCCACGGCGGACGCGGCGCGCGATCTGGCCTCCATTCCCGGCACGAAGATCACCGCGCGCCACAACGGCATGCTGATGTACGTTACGCTCGATGCGCTGGGCCGTTCGGACAACAAGGCGATGAAGGACCAGCGCGTGCGCAAGGCGTTCATGGAGGCGATCGACCGCAAGGAACTGGCGAAAACGGTCATTCCCGGCGGCGAGATCGCCGACATCCTGGACGGCATCTGCGTCGTAGGCAATATCGGCTGCGCCTCCACCACCAAGCCGCCCGCCTACGATCCGGTGGACTCGAAGAAGCTCCTCGCCGAGGCCGGTTATCCCGACGGCTTCGATCTCGAGTTCGACGTGCACGAGCCGATCAAGGAGATCGGCGAGGCGATCGCGGGCATGGTGCGCAAGGTCGGCATCCGGGCGAGCCTGCGCCCCTTGCCGCTCGCGCTCTACGTGCGCTTGCGCGGCGAGGGCAAGTTCACCGCCTTCCTCGGCTTCTATCCGACCAACGCCCAGCCCGACATGGACAACATCTTCGATTTCTTCTTCGAGGGCAACCGCGACTATTGGCAGGACCCGATCGTCAAAGAGGCCGAGCGCGCCGGCGCGGTTGAATATGACGACGAGAAGCGCACCTCGATCTACCAGAAGGGCATCGATCAGGTCAACACGATGAACTACATCCTGCCGGTGGCGGACCTGCCAATGGTGTTCGTGCACACCAAGGACGTCCGCGTGCGCGACAACGCCCTGAGCCCCATCGACAACCAGGTGTGCGACTACGAATGGGCGAAATGAACGGCCAAGCGGCCGAGACGTGCGGCGATATTCTGTCCCTCTCCGCCCAAACCGGGGAGAGGGAAGGGACCCGTCGCGATAGCGACGGGGAGGGCGAGGTGTTTCGCCGGCGCGCGATCGCACCTGTAATCGGCACCCACCTCTCCCAACCCTCTCCCCCCGCAAGCGGGCGGAGAGGGCTAAATGCTCTGACGGCTTGGAGGAGGATCGCATGACGCGAATGGTGACACGGATCGCGCTCGCGGCGTTGGTCGCTTGGTTCGCTCTCGGCGGCGGCGCCGAGGCACAGAAGGCCAAGGACACGCTGCGCGTCGCGGTCGATCAGCCGATCCGCCTCATCGACGCACTGCACAATCCCAACCCGGAGGCGAACCTGATCGACCGGGCGGTGATGGATACGCTCATCGCCTATGACGTCGAGACCCACACCTACAAGGGCCAGCTCGCCGAATCCTGGACCCAGGTCGATGCCACGACGCTGGACATCAAGCTGCGCCGCGGCGTCAAGTTCCACGACGGCTCCGAGCTCGACGCCGACGACGTGATCTATTCCTTCGCCTACGCGACCGATCCCAACGTCAATTTCCTGTTCAAGGATTCGCGCTTCGGCTGGTTCGAGAAGGCGGAGAAAATCGACAAATACACGGTTCGCATCCATTCCAAGGAGCCGACCGCGATCATCCTGGCGAAGCTGTGGGGTGGACCGCCGATCCTGCCCGCGCACATCCATTCGCAGCTCGCGGACAAGGCCGAGTTCGGCCGCAAGCCGATCGGCACGGGACCCTACAAGGTGGTCTCGTTCGACCCCTCCGCCGGCATCGTGCTGGAGAAAAACCCGTACTACACTTGGGGCGGGTTCGAGCCGGCGGCGAAGATCGGGCGGATCGAGATCTCCTTCATCCCCGATGCCCAAACGCAGATCGCCAAGGTGCTGGTGAACGAGCTCGACCTCATCTTCCACATCGATTACGAGCAGGCGCAGGGCGCGGTCGCGGCCAATCCGAACTACAAGGTCTTTGCCGCGCCGACCATCTCGTTCGCCTACATCTTCTTCGACGCCGCCGACCGGTCCGGCATCCACGTCTTCAAGGACAAGCGGGTGCGCGAGGCGATGCTCCGCGCCATCGACCGCGACGCGATGCGCAAGGCGCTGCTGCCGCCCGAATTCGCCAGCCAGCCGCCGATGGATGCGATGTGCCATCCGGCCCACATCGCCTGCGCGTGGTCGAAGAAGCCGCCAAGCTACGATCCCGCCGCCGCCAAGGCGCTCCTCGCCGAGGCGGGCCTGTCCGGCGGCTTCGATCTCGAGCTTCTGACCTGGGGCCAGGCGCGCGTCATCGCCGAGATGGTCGCCGGCGACCTGCGCAAGGTCGGCGTGCGCGCCACCGTCAACGCCGCCACCGTCAACGTGTTCCAGAAGCTGCGCGGCGACGGCAAGGCGCAGACCATGGTGACCTTGTGGGACAATGGCGGCGGCGCGCCCGACATCGACACCACGACGACGTTCTTCTATCTCCCCGGCTCGCGCAACTACACCAACGATGCCGAGCTCACCCAATGGACGATCGACGGCGAGCACGAGCCCGACACGGAAAAACGCGCCGCGATCTACACCAAGCTCTTCGACAAGGTGACCGACGAGCGCTACGGCATGCCGCTCGTGGAGCTGCCGGCGGTGCTGGTGCAGAGCAAGGATCTGGTGGTCGACACCCGCCACACCAAGCCGGAAGGCTTCCTGTTCAACCGGCTGTCCTGGACGAAATAAGGACCGCCGCCAGACGGTCACGCTCCCTGGTCATGCGGCGGACGGATCGAGGCTCTCGCCCATGCGCCGGTACATCTTCCATTCGAGATCGCCCGCCGGCTTGTTGCCGCGCCGCGCTTCCATCTGACGGAAGGTGTGCTCGGCCACCTCGCGCGGAATCTGGCGCGCTGTTCCGCCCGTCGACATGATGCGGAGCTGGGTCTCGCAGGCGTGGATCAGCTTGTCCATGGTGGTGAACGCCTCGCCGACGGTGCGCCCGACGGTGAGGAGGCCGTGGTTCAGCATGATCATGGCGAACTTGTCGCCGAGGTCGGCGATGATGCGCGGCGCCTCGTCCGCTTCCTCCGCCAGCCCCTCGAACTGATGATAGCTGACCTGGCCATAGATGGTGCAGCTGTCCTGGTCATAGAAGCGCAGGCCTTCCTCGAGCGCCGAGACGATGACCCCCTCCATGGTGTGAAGATGCAGGGTGCAGGCGATCTCGGGCTTGGCGCGCAGGATGGCGCTGTGGAAGTTGAGGCCGGCAGGGCCGGGCAGCAGCTCGGTCTCGCTCAAGACGTTGCCGTCGAGGTCGAGCTTGATGAGGTTCGCCGCGGTGATCTCGTGCCAGCCGAGGCCGCGCGGGTTCATCAGGAAATGCGCGGGATTGTCGGGCAGCCGCGCGGTCATGTGGTTCGAGATGGTGCGGTTCCAGCCGAGCCGGTAGGCCGCGCGAAAGGCCGCCGCGAGCTCCTCCCGCGCTTCCCATTCCGCCGCGCTCACGCTGTTGCGCGCCGGACGTTCCAAAGTTTTCGCCGTCATGTGAGATGCCCCCGCCCCGGTCCGATCTGGCGGATTGTATCACACCGGGTCCGGCGGTACGAAGCCGCGCGACCAGCGCAAGAGGAGGAGGGGCAATGAAGGCGGTGCTGCTGACGGCCCATGGCGGGCCGGAAATGCTGCGTTACGGCGACGCGCCGGACCCGGTCGCCGGGCCTGGCCAGGTGGTGGTCGACATCCACGCCGCCAGCGTCAACGCGGCCGACTACAAGGTGCGCTTGGGCGGCGGCCCTTACACCAACATCCATTTCCCGCACATATTGGGCCGCGACTTCTCGGGCGTGGTCAGCGCGGTCGGCACCGGCGTCACCGATCTCGCCGTGGGCGACGCCGTCTTCGGCGTCACCGACCAGCGCGACGAAGGCGCCTATGCCGAGAAGATCGCCATCAAGGCCGCCATCGTCGCCAAGAAGCCGGCGCGCCTGAGCCATGCCGAAGCCGCCGCCATGGCATTGACCAGCCTCACCGCTCTCTGGGCGATCGAGGACACCGCCAAGCTCAAGAAGGGCGAGACCATCCTGATCCAAGGCGGCGCCGGCGGCGTCGCGGGATTCGCGATCCAGCTTTCGAAGCATATCGGCGCCCATGTCATCACCACGGCAAGCGCCAAGAACCACGACTATGTGATGAAGCTTGGCGCCGACCGGGTGATCGACTACACCGCGCAGGATTTCACCAAGGCGGTTTCGGGCTGCGACGTGGTGTTCGACACGGTGGGCGGCAACGTGCGCGCCCCGTCCTACGAAGTGCTGAAGCCGGGCGGGCGGCTCGTGTTCATCTCGCCCACGCCCGAGGGCTTCGAGCCGCCGCGCAAGGACGTCCAGACCTTGCGCCCGGCGGTGACGCGCGACCGCGCCCATCTGGAGCGCATGCTGGCGCTGCTCGAGGCCGGCGCGGTGTGGCCGCCCAATATCGTCCGCTACAAGCTCGCCGCCGCGGGCGACGCGCATCGCGTCAGCGAGTCGCGCCACCTGCAGGGCAAGCTCATCTTCGAGGTGCGGTGAGCCTCACGCGGCGAGGTTGCCGAACTTGACCAGGTTGGCCTTCTGCCGCTCGTTGCGCGGCGGCAGCTTGAAGAGCCGCGATGCCGTGCCGCCGAGGATGTTGTGCTTGGCCTTCTCGGAGACGAAGGGCAGGTCGTAGATCGCGCTCGGCAGGTCGAAGTCCCAGTGCGGATAGTCCGACGAGTACAAGAGCTGCGTTTCCGCGTTGATCATGCGGAACGTGGTCTCGAGAGCGCCCATGTCCTGCACTTCCATCGGCTGCGACGAATAGTACATGTCACGCATATAATCGGACGGCTTCTTCTTCAGCGTCGGGCATTCCGACGTGCGCAACATGTATTCGTGGTCGAGCCGCTGCATCAGGAACGGTATCCAGGCGAGCCCGGACTCGATCCAGATCACCGGCAGCTTGGGAAAGCGCTCGCCCAGCCCGTTCACCACCCAGTTGGTGAGATGTAGAATGTTGTACCAGCTGAAGCCCAGCGCGTGGACCGCGAGGAAGCGGTTGCAGGTCTTGAAGATCGGCTCGCCCCAGTTTGGACCGGCGTGGAACGCCAGCGCCAGGCCGCGCTCCTCGATGGCGCGGTAGACCTTCATGTAGGCATTGTCGTGCACCGGGGTATTGCGCACCGTCGTCACCATGAAGCCGGTGACGCCCTTGCGGTCGCCGAAGGTCTCGACCTGGCGCAGGCAGGCGTCGGCGTCCGAGAACGGCAGGGTCAGCATGGAATAGAACCGGCCGTTCCCTTCCGGCAGCACCTTCTCGGTGACCCAGCGGTTGTAGGCCCAGCAGAGCTCGACCTCCATCTCCGACTGCGGATGGAGACCGATGCTGAGCATGCCGGTCGGGAAGAGGCACGAATAATCGACCCCCATCGCGTCCATCCAGCGGTAACCCAGCTGCACGTCGCGGTGCGCGCCAGGCCCGGTCTTCTCCGAGCCGCGCAACGGATACCGGGTGACCCGGCCGCCCATGTCCTGATAGCCCACGCTCTGCGGCACGACCCCGCGCCGTCCGACGCCGCCGCCGCCCGTCGCGAGCTGCTTCAGCACCTCGTTTTCCATGAACGGCAGGATTTCGCTGTAATGCTCGGTCTCGTAGTGATGGGCGTCGACGTCGACGATCACCATGTCGTCGTACTTGCGCTGCCGCGCTTGCTGCGCCGCATGGGCGAGAAGTTGCGTGGTGTTGAGTTCTTCGACCGGCACCCGGCGGCCGCGATCGGCGATGAGGTCCATGACCTGTCTCTCCTGTGTCTCGAATTAGCCGACGACGAAGACGTCGTCGCCCTTCTGGACGACGTCGTATTTCTTGAGCTTCAGCCTGCGATTGGCGACGCACTCGCCGGTCCGCATGTCGTATTCGTAGCCGTGCCACGGGCACACGAAGTTGAGGATCTTGTCCGAGAAATAGAGGCCGCGCGAGGTCTGGTCGGCGAGAATGCGCTCCTCGACCTTGGCGATGATCAGCCCCTCGCAGGCGGGCCCGCCCTGGTGCAGGCAGCTATTGCTATAGGCGTAGAATTGCCCGTCCTGGCGGAACACGCCGATCTCCAGGTTCTTCAGGAACACGATGCGGCGGTCGCCCTCCTTGAACTCGGAGAGTTTGGCGACGAACTGCTCCTCCATGATGCCTATCCTCCACGATCCATGCCCCGATTGCCTGCCATGATGCGGCATTTCTCGCCGTTTTGCACCTGGCATGGCGGGGGGAAGGCGCGGGCGGCCCTGTGCTACGCTTCGCGGGCATTCCGGGGAGGGGGCGATGATCGGACTGATCGGGCTGGGCAAGATGGGGACGGCGATCGCCGCGCGGCTCGGCGAGACCGGCGAAAGCGTCATCGCCTGGGACCGCGACGAGGGCCGGCTGCGCGAAGCGGCCGGGCGCGGCGTGACGGCGGCGCGGGGGCCGTGCGAGGTCGCCGAGGGCGCGCGCGTGGTGCTCTCCATCATCACCGAGGACACCGGCGCCCGCGCTCTGTGGGAGGCGAAGGACGGGTTCCTCGAGGCCGACATCGCCGGGCGTCTTTTCATCGAGATGAGCACCTTGCAGCCGGCGACGGTGCGCGCGCTCGCCGCCCACGCCGCCGGAAGGGGTGCCTACTTCATCGATAGCCCGGTGCTGGGCTCCATTCCGACCGCGCGGCAGGGCAAGCTGGTGGCGCTGGTCGGCGGCGCCGAGGCGGATTTGGCGCGGGCGCGCCCGGCGCTCGGGCATCTCACGGCGCGGATCGAGCATGTCGGCCCCATTGGCGCCGGCGCGGCGATGAAGCTCGTCGTCAACAACATGATGGGCTGCTACCTGCAGATCCTGGCCGAGAGCCTGCTCATGGGCGAGCGCGAGGGGCTTTCCCTCGAGCGCATGATCGACGTGATCGGCGCCTCCATCACCGCCACGCCTTGGTTCCACGCCAAGAAGCCGATCTTCCTCGGCGGCAAGGACGACGTGACGCTCGATATCCGGACGTTGCGCAAGGACATCCTGTCGGTAGTGGCGACCGCCGCTTTGAGGGGCGTGCCGGCGCCCGCCGCCGCGGCCGCCGCCGCCAGCATGTCGGCCGCGGTCCACGCTGGCGAGGGCGGCAAGGATATCGCCGAGCTCGTCAACTTCCTGCGCGCCGCCCTGCCGCAGAACTGGTAAGCGCGGTCCGCGCTCGATTGAATGTTCGCGCCCGCGCGGGTAGCCTCGCGACAAAGCAACGGGAGGGGGCGACGTGGAGCGCGGCGAGACCAATCCGCTCTTCAGCGACAACCGGCTGAAGCTCGGCATCTTCGCAACCAACGTCAGCAGCGGCTGCGCCATCACCACGGCCGAGGAGGCCTACGAGCTCAACTGGCCCAACACGCTGAGCATCGCCGAGATCGCCGACCGCCACGGCTACGAGGCGCTGGTGCCGGTGGCGCGCTGGAAGGGCTTCGGCGGCAAGTCGAACTTCAACGGCACCAATTTCGAGACTTACACCTGGGCGGCGGGCCTCGCGCAGGCGACGAAGAACATCGCCGTGCTCACGACATCGCATGTGCCGACCGTGCATCCGATCATGGCGGCGAAGCAGGCGACCACGGTCGACCACATCAGCAACGGCCGCTTCGCGCTCAACGTCGTGTGCGGCTGGTTCCGGCCCGAGCTCGAGATGTTCGGCGCGCCGCTGATGGAACACGATATGCGCTACGAATACGCCGCCGAATGGATCGACATCGTCAAGATGCTGTGGACGCGCCAGGAGGAGTTCGATTACGAGGGCAAGTTCCTGCGCATCAAGAAGGGCTTTGCAATGCCGAAGCCGCTGCAGCGGCCGTTTCCACCGCTGATGAACGCCGGCGCCTCGGGACGGGGTCAGCAATTCGCCGCCAAGTACGCCGACATGGCCTTCATCCATATCGACGCGAACGATCTCGAGCGCACGCGCGGCGTGGTCGAGGCCTATCGCCGCCTCGCGCGCGAAGAGCATGGCCGCGAGATCCAGATCTGGTGCGGCGCGCCCGTGACACAGCGCGACACGCTGAAGGAGGCGCAGGAGTTCGTGCATTACTACGTGGTCGAGAAGGGCGACGACGTGGCGGTCGACAATCTCCTGCGCATCCAGAACGTCGAGATGCACAAGATGCTGCCGGAAAGCGCCGACCGGCTCCGCTTCGCGGCGAAGCTCGGCTGGGGCGGCTATCCGCTGACCGGCACCGCGGACGACATCGTGGCTGCGCTTTTGAAGCTGTCGCAGATCGGCATCGACGGCGTCCTGGTTCGCTGGGTCGATTACTGGGACGGGCTGCGGCGGTGGCACAAGGACGTGATGCCGCGTCTCGAGCAGGCGGGCCTGCGCCGCGCGGTGCGGCGCCAGACCGTGGCCGCGGGCTAAGGGAGAGGGCCATGGGTCAGTTCGGCATGGGGCAGGCGGTGCGGCGCGAGGAAGACCCCCGGC
Organism: Allostellaceae bacterium; assembly: GCA_035604615.1. Lineage (GTDB taxonomy): Bacteria > Pseudomonadota > Alphaproteobacteria > ATCC43930 > CGMCC-115725 > DATJLY01. The sequence continues at coordinate 33,494 of DATNID010000078.1, forward strand.
TGCTGCGCGGCGAGGGCGAATTCATTGCCGATCTCGTGCTGCCGCGGATGGCTTACGGTTCCGTCGTCCGCTCGCCCCACGCGCAAGCTCGCATCGTCGCGATCGACACGCGCGCGGCCAAGGCGATGCCGGGCGTGCTCGGCGTCTACACCGCCGACGATCTCCAGGCCGACGGGATCGGCACTTCGCGCTGCCGCATGCCGAGGAAGCGCCCCGACGGCTCGCCCATGATGCAGAGCCCGCATCCCGGCCTCGCGCGCGGGCGCACGCATTACGTCGGCGATCCGGTCGCCTATGTCGTGGCGGAAACGCTCAACCAGGCCAAGGACGCAGCGGAAGCGGTCGCGGTGTCATACGAACCGCTGCCCCACGTGGTCCGCACCGCCGATGCGGTCGCTCCGGGCGCGCCCGCGGTGTGGGACGAATGCCCCGACAATATCTCGAACGTGTTCGAGCTCGGCGACAAGGCCGCGGTGGCCGCTGCCTTCGCCAAGGCCGAGCATGTGGTGAAGCAGCACTTCGTCATCAGCCGCATCATGCACAACGCGATCGAGCCGCGCGGCTGCATCGGCGACTATGATGCGCGGCACGGCCGCTTCACGCTCTATGGCTGCATCGGCTCGATCCATTCGGTGCGCCGCATCTTTGCCGAGGACATCTTCAAGGTGCCGGAGAACCGCTTCCGCGTGGTGAGCGGCGACATCGGCGGCGCGTTCGGCTCCAAGGGCAACACCGCGCCGGAGAACACGCTGGCGCTCTATGCCTCGCGCAAGCTCGGCCGCCCGGTGAAATGGATCGCCGAGCGCAGCGAATGCTTCCTCTCCGACGACCATTGCCGCGACAATGTGAGCGACGCGGAGCTGGCGCTCGACAAGGACGGGCATTTCCTCGCACTGCGCGTGAAGACGCTGTGCAATCTCGGGGCCTATCTCTCGGCCGACACCAATCTGCTGCCGACCTTCGTCAATCTCGGCACCTTGGCGGGGGTCTACAAGACGCCGGCGATTCACGTGAGCGTGCTCGGCGTCTTCACCAACACCACCGCGACCGCGCCCTATCGCGGCGCCGGGCGGCCGGAGGCCTGCTACGTCATCGAATCGATGATCGATCACGCCGCTTCGGCGCTCGGCATCGACCGGGGCGAGCTGCGGCGCCGCAACATGATCCCGCCCGCCGCCATGCCGTTCAAGACCGGCCTCGTCTACACCTACGACAGCGGCGAGTTCGAGAAGAACATGGACGCGGCGCTGGCGACCGCGGACTACGCACGCTTCGAGGAGCGCCGCGCCGAGGCGGCGAAGCGCGGCAAGCTGCGCGGCTTCGGTATCGCCAACACGATCGAGCGCGCGGCGACGCCGCCGGGCGCCGAGACCGCCGAGATCCGCTTCAACCCGACCGGCAGCGCGACCCTGGTGGTCGGCACCACCGCGCAGGGCCAGAGCCACGAGACCATGTACAAGATCCTGATGTCGGAAAAGCTCGGCCTCGAGTTCGACGACGTGGTGGTGATCCAGGGCGACACCGACAAGGTGGTGTGGGGCACCGGCACGTTCGGCTCGCGCTCGGCCGTGATCGGCGGCTCGGCGGTGTGGCGCGGCGCCGAGAAGATCATCGACAAGGGCCGCAAGATCGCGGCGCATGTCCTCGAGGCGGCCGAGGGCGACATCGAATTCGCGGACGGCGCCTTCGTCGTCTCCGGCACCGACCGCAAACTCTCGCTCAAGGAGGTGGCGCGCGCCGCGTTCCAGCCCGGCCGCCTGCCGCCCTCGATGGAGCCCGGCCTGTTCGAGACCGGCGTGTTCGATCCTTCGGCGATGACCTTCCCCAACGGCTGCCATGCCTGCGAGATCGAGATCGACCGGGAGACGGGCGGCATCGAGGTGCTGCGCTATCTCGCGGTCGACGATGTCGGCACCGTCATCAACGCGCTGACCTTGCACGGCCAGATCCACGGCGGCGTGGTGCAGGGCATCGGCCAGGCGCTCAGCGAGGCGATCGTCTACGATCCGAAATCGGGTCAGCTCGTGTCCGGCTCGTTCATGGATTACGGCATGCCGCGCGCCGATAGCGTGTGCGCGTTCGAGCTCGAGGACAACGCGGTGCCGACCAAGACCAACCCCTTGGGCGCCAAGGGCGCGGGGGAGGCAGGAACGGTCGGCGGGCTGCCGGCGATCATGAGCGCGGCGCTCGACGCGCTGAAACCCCTGGGCGTCAAGCATATCGAGATGCCGCTCACGCCCGAGACCGTGTGGCGCACGATCCAGGCAAGAAGCGGTCCCGCATGATCGCAAAGAAAAGAAGGGGGTAGGGATGGAACGGCGCGTTCCCGCGGCGGCGCTGGCCGCTTGCGTGATCGTCGGCTGGGCGGCGCACGCGCCGGCCGATCCGGTGCAGCTCAGATTCGGCTATCCCTCGGCGCCCAACAACGCGCTCTTCACCGAAGGCGCTCAGGGCTGGGTCGATGACGTGAACAAGGAAGCCGCCGGAGCGATAGAGATCAAGGTCTATCCCGGCGGGGTGCTGGGCGACAATTCCAATCTCTACGACCGCACCCTCGACGGCGTCACCGACATCGCGCTGGGCGTGCTTGGTCCGCTGTCGTCGCAATTCCCCAAGACCAACGTCGCGACCCTGCCGTTCGAAGCGAAGAACCAGGCGGAGGCCGCGCTCGCGCTGTGGCGGCTCTATGCCAAGGGCGTGATCGCCGACGAGTTCACCAAGGTCCACCCGCTCGCGCTGCTGGCCTTCCCGCCGCTGGTGATTCACTCGCGCAAGCCCATTCATGCGCTGGCGGACATGAAGGGGCTCAAGGTCAGCGTCGAGGGCCGCGTCCTTGGCACGGCGATGCCGCGGCTCGGCGCGGTGCCGATCTCGCTGCAGCCGGGCGAGCTTTATCCCAGCCTGCAGCACGGCCTGGTCCAGGCGGTGGCGCAGGGCTGGCCCAGCGTGCCGGCGTTCCATCTCGACGAGGTCACCACCTACCACCTCGAGGTCCCGCTCGGCGTCAATATCGGCTACGTCTTCATGAACAAGGACTCCTATTCCCGCCTGCCGCCCAAGGGCAAGGAGGCGATCGACCGCTTGTCCGGCGAGGCCTATGTCGCGCGGCTCAACCACGCCACCGACACGATGCAGAAGGTCGGGATCGAGCAGACCAAGGCAATGGCCGGCCAGACCATCGCGCAGCTCGCGCCCGACGAGGAAGCGCGCTGGAAGGCGCTGATCGCGCCGGTGACCGACGACTGGATCATGGCGACGCCCGACGGGGCCAAGGTTCTGGCGGCCTACCGGGCGGAACTGGCTTCGATTCGAGCCGCGAAATAGCCCGTCATGGTTAAGAGGCCCCCCGCGCGCTTGCTTTTGGTCCCGGGAAGCCCCATCTTGATGGCATCAGTCTCCGCTTCGGCGCTTGCCGTACCGCTCTACAAAGCGATTCAACAAGATCCCATGAGGCCGACACTGCATCGCTCCGCGCGAGGCGCGCGGGGTGTTCCAACGCACGTAGGAGGCCATTAATGGCTCTAGGTATCGTCAAATGGTTCAACGCCCAGAAGGGTTTCGGCTTCATCCAGCCGACTGACGGCGGCAAGGACGTGTTCGTCCACATCTCCGCAGTCGAGCGCGCCGGCATCTCGAATCTTAACGAGGGGCAGAAGGTGCGCTACGAGGTGATCAGCGATCGCGGCAAGCAGGCCGCCGATCAGCTCTCCCTCGCCGACTGACCACAAGGACGCTCTAGGTCGGACCGGTGGCCGCAAGGCCGCCGGTTCGACGCGTTCAGCGGGAGCGCTTCGGGAGTAAGGCATGCAGGTATTCGTCCGGGACAACGACGTCAATGCCGCGATGCGTGTTCTGAAGAAGAAGATGCAGCGGGAAGGCGTGTTCCGCGAGATGAAGCTGCGGCGCGCCTACGAGAAGCCGTCGGAGCGCAGGGCGCGGGAAAAGGCCGACGGCATTCGGCGCCAGCGCAAGATGCTGCGCAAGCGGATGGAGCGGGAAGGCTACTGAGCGATCCCCGGTCGGAGAGATCGCGCAACCGGAGCAGTGTATGAGCAAGCTCGATCAATTGATTGATGCATCCCGCGGCAAGGCGCAGGACCTGTTCGCACGCGACAAGAAGGATTCCGTGGAGCGCTTGTCGATGCGCGAGAAGGAGCGCCGGGCGGACGCCGAGAAGACCGCGCGCCTGCGCGAGCTTCGGCTCGCCAAGGAAGCCGCCGACGCGGCCGCTCCCAAGCCGGCGGCCCCGGCGCGGCGCAAGAAGCCTCAATAGATCCCGAGATGCTGGTGCAGGTCGGCGCGGTCCCTGATCGCGGCGGCGGCGCCATGGGCGACCACCCGCCCGTTGTTCAGTACCGCCACATCGTCGGCGACGGCGAAGGCGAGCTTGACGTTCTGTTCCACGAGTAGGATCGACAATCCCTCCTCCTTGAGCCGGCGGATGGTCGCCATCACCTCGGCGACGATCTGCGGCGCCAATCCCTCCGACGGCTCGTCCATCAACAGGACGCGCGGGTTCGACATCAGCGCACGGCCGATCGCCAGCATCTGCTGCTCGCCGCCCGAGAGATAGCCCGCGACCTGCTGGTGGCGCTCGCCGAGCCGCGGAAAGGTCTGGGCCACGCGCTCGAACGTCCACGCCACGCGTGCGGCCGGCGTTGCCTTGGGCGGGCGCGCGGCCACGATCAAATTCTCGCGCACGGTGAGGCTCTTGAAGATGCGCCGGCCCTGCGGCACCAGCGCCACGCCCGCCGCCGCGATCTGTTCCGGGTTACGCCCGGTGACGCGCTCGCCGAACACCGAGACCGCGCCGCTGCGCGGCTTCAAGAGCCCGACCGCGACGTTGATGCAAGTCGACTTGCCGGCGCCGTTGCGGCCGAGGAGGCCGAGGAGCCGTCCCTGCGCAAGGGCGAGCGAGACGCCATGCAGCACGTGGCTGTCGCCGTAGAAGGCGTCGATGCCGTCGAGCGCGAGCGCGTCAGGCGCCAAGATAGATCTCCGCCACGCGCGGATCGGCGACCACCTCGGCGCGCGCGCCCTCGACCACCACCTCGCCGAAATGCATGACGGTAATGCGCTCGGCGAAATCGAGCGCCACGTCCATGTCGTGCTCGATCATCACCACCGTGACCGCGCGCGGGATGTCGAGCAGCAGCTTCAGCACGTCGCGCCTCTCGTCGATCGAGAGCCCGGCGAACGGCTCGTCGAGCAGCAGCACCTTCGGCTCCTGCGCCAGCGCCATGGCAATCTCGACGCGGCGCCGCTCGCCATAAGAGGTCTCGGACAGCGGGCGTTGGCTCAGATGCTTCAATCCGACGCGGTCGAGCGCGTCCTCCGCGCGCGTGGCGAGCGCGGACTGGCGCGACAGCGCTGCCACCGGATTCCAGCGCGAGCGGCTGATGCCGAGCAGCGACAGCATGACGTTGTGCAGCAGCGTGTCGCGCCCGAACAAGGTCACGATCTGGTAGGTGCGCGCAAGCCCGAGATGGGCGCGCCGGTGGCTCGGGAGATGCACGATCTCGCGGCCGAAGAGGGAGATCGAGCCGGCATCGGGGCGCAGCTCGCCGGCGATGAGGTTGAAGAGCGTGGTCTTGCCGGCGCCGTTGGGGCCGATGACGAGCCGCCGCTCGCCCGGCTCCACGACGAGGTCGAGCTGGGCGGTGACACGCAAGCCTCCGAACGATTTCTCGAGCCCGCTTATCTCGAGCGCGGTCATGGCCGCGCCTCCCCCGCCGCGCGCGGCCGGAACGCGCGCACGGCCCAGCGCGCGAGCCTGACCGAGCCCGGCACGAAGCCCTCGGGCATGAAGATGACGATGGCGACGAAGATCGCGCCCAGCACCAAGTTCCAGCGCTCGATATAGGCGCTTGCCACGTTCTTCATCAGGACGACGAGCACCGCGCCCGCGATCGGCCCCATGAGCGTGCCCGAGCCGCCCGAGATCACCATCAGCAGCGCTTCCGCCGAGGCCGAGAGCTGGATCGCGTGCGGGCTGATGAACTCGTTGTAGTAGAGGAACATGAGCCCCGCGACGCCGCTCAGGAACCCCGAGAAGAGGCAGGCAAAGAAGCGGATGAGCCACACGTGATATCCCAACGCGGTCATGCGCCGCGGCTGGTCGCGCGTCCCTTTGAGGCTGGCGCCGAAGGGCGAACGCACGAACACCGCCACCGCGACGCACGCGAAGAGGAAGACCGTGAGCGTCGCGTAGTAGAAGGACGGCGCCCCGTCGAGCGACAGGCCGAACGGCGCCGGACGCGACGCGACGGTAATGCCGTTGTCGCCGTTGGTGACGCTGAGCCAGCGATAAGCGAGGCCCCAAACGATCTGGCCCAAGGCGAGCGTAATCATGACGAAGCCGATGCCGGTCGCGCGCAGGCACAAGGCGGCGAAGATCGCGGCGCCGACGAGCGTCGCCGCGAATGCTCCCAAGATCGCCGCCCCATGCCCGGCGCCCATATTGAGCAGGATCGCCGCCGCGTAGGCCGCGATCCCGAACAGGCCGGCATGGCCCAGCGACACCAGGCCCGCATAGCCCACCAGCACGTTGAGGCCCAAGGCGAACACGGCATAGAGCAGGATCTGGCTCGCGACATTGACGTAGTAGGTGCCGGAAACCCACAGCGGCAGGCTCGCCAGCGCCGCGAGTGCGAAGGTGATGGCGAGAAGGCGCGCGCTCATAGCGCCTGCCGGCCGAAGAAGCCGCGCGGACGCAGCACCAGCATCAGCACCATCGGCAGGAACAGCACGAAATAGGCCAGTTCCGGCAGCAGCGCCTGGCCGTAATTGTAGAGGAACGCGACGACGAAGCTGCCGAGCAGCGACCCCATCAGGCTGCCGGTGCCGCCGAGGATGACGACGACCAGCGCCAAGGGCAGCATCTCGCCGTCAAGCCCGGGATAGACCGAGAGGATCGGCCCCGCGATCATGCCGCCAAACCCCGCGAGCCCGGCGCCGAGGCAGAACACCAGGGTGAAGAGCCGCGACACGCGGATGCCGACGACGCGCGCCATGTCGGGATCGTCAACCCCGGCGCGGATCATGGCGCCGAGCCGCGTGCGCTCGAGCAGAAGCCAGAGCGCCACCGCCACCACGACCGCGATGACGATGACGGCGAGGCGGTAGATCGGAAAGGCGATGCCGAGAAAGCGCACCACGCCGCGCAGCGCCTCGGGCGTCGGCACCGAGATCGGATCGCCGGTCCATTCCATAAGGCAGAGATCGGCGACCATGAACGAGATGCCGAGCGTCACCAGCACCTGCGCCAGCTCGTTGCCGGCGAGACGCCGCAGCAGGAACCGCTCGATCGCGCCGCCGATGAGCGCGACGAGGAGCGCCGCAAGGAGCGCCGCGAGCCAGAAATCGAGCTTCCCCCAGATGAAGATGCTGGAGCCGAAATAAGCCCCTAGCATGAACAGCGAGCCGTGCGTCAGGTTCGGAATCCGCATCAGCCCGAAGATCAGCGAGAAGCCCGACGACAGCAGGAACAGGAGTCCGCCGAGCGCGACGCTGTTCACCCCCAGCAGAAGGTAGAGATTCATGGCGGCCCTGACCCCGAGCGGAGGCGCTTTCGTGCGCGGCGAAGCCGGGGCGCGCTCCCGTCGATCCCGTCCCGGACGATGCGCCCCTCGATCTACGACTTGATCGGCGGGTAGTCGCGCGAATAGACCGGCTGCGACAGGAACGTCTTCTCGTCATAGGTCCAGAACTGGCTCACGTCGTGATAGGTCTTGATCGTGGTGTTGACCAGCTTGCCGTCCTTCTTCTCCATCCGCCTTACGTAGATGTTGCCGATGACGTTGCCGAAATGGTCGAACTTCACCGGCCCCCTGAGCGAATCCGCGAGCGTCACCGCGCGCAGCGCGGCGATGAACGCGTCCTTGTCGTCGGACTTGCCGCCGGTCTTCGCCAGTGCGGCCTCGATGATCTGGCCGTTGAGCCACAAGAGCGCGGCGTACTGGCCGGCGATGGCGTTGTATTCCTTGGCCATCGCCGCCAGGAAGTGCTTGTTGGCGTCGTTGGCGAGATCGGCGGTGTAGGGCACCGCCGTGATCATGCCGATCGCCTCGTCGCTGAAGCTCTTCATCAGCGCGTCGTCGGCCGCGGTCTCGCCGCCCAGCACCGGGTACTTCATGCCGGCATCGGCGTATTGCTTGATGAACTTCACCGGCGCCGAGCCGGCGAAGCCCTGGATCACCGCGTCACAGTCGGCGATCTGGGCGATGTAGGGCGTGAGATCGGCAGTGCCGAGCGGCGCCCATAGCTTCTTCAGCACCTTGCCGCCATTGTCCTCGAACACACGCTGGAAGCCGCCCATCTGTTCGTAACCGAAGGCGAAATCCTCGGCGATGCAGATTACACGCTTCAATTTGAGGTCCTTGGCGGCGAAGTCGGCCAGGGGCTGCATCGCCTGCGCGGATGTCGCCGACGCGCGCAGGAAATAGGGGTTGGGCTTGCGCTGCGTCATGTCCTCGGCGGCGGCGAGGCTCAGGGTCGGCACCTTGTGCTGCGCGATGTAGTCGGTGATGGCGAGCAGCTCGAAGGCGGCGAGCGGCCCGGTGATGACGTCGACACCGTCGCGCTCGACCAGCTCCTGGACCTTGTTCTTGGCGCCGGCCGGGCTGCCGCCGGTGTCGGCGACGATGAGCTCGACCTTGCGGCCGGCCAGCGTGTCGTTGCGGTCCTTGAGGAAGGCGGTGAGCCCCTGTTCCATCTGGATGCCGCCTTCGGCGAGCGATCCGGTCTTGATGGTCATGAGGCCGAGCTTCAAGGGCGCGCCCTGGGAGAATGCCGCGCGCAACGGCAGCGCCGACGCGCCGGCCGCGGCGGCCGATCCCAGCAGTAGCGTACGGCGGTCGAGCGTTTTCTTCATGGCGTTTCCTCCTGGGGCGTCGCTGCGCCCGTTCTTATGCGGCGCCAGCATAAACGGCGGCGCCTGCAAGCGCCAACCCCCGAATGGCGCCGGACGGCTTCCAAGCCGCTCGTAAAGTGATACCGTTGCGTCCGAGCCTTTCCGAACCACCGCATTCGGAGCCAGTGCCATGTTCAAGCGCATCGATCACGTCGAGCTCGTCACCGACCAGCCGGACCGCACGATCGAATTCTATACCAAGGTTCTCGGCTTCAAGATCAAGTCCCGCGACCGGGTCGAGCGTTCCGGCGCCGGCGTGCCGATCGATCTCGTCTATCTGGATTTGGGCGGCACCACGGTCGAGCTCATCACCTATGACGGCGGGAAAATCGGCCCGGCGCCGACCGGGATCCATCTCGGCTACAACCTGATCGCCCTCGAAGTCGACGACATGCAGAAAGCCATCGCCTATCTCAAGACCAAGGGCGTCGAGGTCGTGTGGGGGCCGATGGTGCGCGAGCATGCCGCGCGCGCGGAAATTACCGACCCCAACGGCTATCACATCGAGCTGCGCCAGTGGTTCTAGCGCCGCCCTAGGCCCGCCAAGAATCCTGTTTGTCAGGGCGTTGCATCCCTGTACCATGGCTGGGCCGGGCGGGACTTCGCGATTACTAGGCGCCGCCGGGCTGATGAGGGAGCATGAGCCGAGTTTCGCACGCGGGTGCGCGTCGAGCTGTCGGCGCGGAAGGCGGGCCCGAATGGCGTCGGACCCGTTCCGCAGGCATGCGCGCGCCGCTCATGCCGGGACCGCGCCTCGCGGCCCTGACGGCGATCTGGCTCGCGGGCTCGTTGACGGCACCCCCGGCTTTGGCGCAGCAGACCGGGCTTGCCGTCGCTGCCGGCCAGGCGACCATGACGACGCCCAACGCCACCGCGAACGGCGGCGGCAACGGCCTGCTGTGCGAAGTCCCTGCTTCGTCCGACGCGCGCGCCACGCCGCAAGCGGCCCCAGCGGTGGAGTCGATGTACTCGAGCTGGGGCAACGAGGCGCTGTGGCAATGAGCCTGCGGCGCCATCGCTTCTTCGTCTGCGCCGTTGCCATGATGCTCGCCGGCTTTGGCCTCGCGCGGGCTGACGAGCCGGCGCCGCTCGGCAAGAACCTTGCCGGAGAAAGCTGCCGCTGGAGCAATGCCGCGCCGGGAGCAGGCGGCGGCCGCACGATCCAGTGCGGCGCGGACACCGCCCCCGCCGGGATGCTGTGGGTCGTGCCGCTGGCGCAGCGCCTGCCCGACGAGCCCGCCGCACGCGAGGCCGCCATCGTCGCCGCCGCCAAGTCCGCCCCGGGTGAGCTCGGCCGCACCGCAGCGTCGGAGTGCGAAGACGGACGCAAGCTGACGCCGGACGGCGACACGCTCCTGTTCTTCTGCGTCCTCGACAGCGTTGGTTGGCCGCGCCTCGTGCTGGTGACGGCGGCGGATTCGGGCGTGGTCGAGGCCGAGGGGCTGCCGGCGATGCTGCCGGTGCTGCAGGCGGCGCTCGCCGCAAGCTCTGGCCGCGCCTTGTCGGCTGAGGAGACCGAGGCCGCGATCCGCCTGGTCGAGGCGAAATTCCCGGCCGAGATCGGCCGCGCCGGCGGCGCCGACATGGCGACCTACAAGGCGCTCGTCGAGCTTGGCGGTCTCGACGGCGCGGCGCGCAACTACGCCGGCGCCGAAGCGGCCTATCGCCGCGCGCTCGAGATCGAGACCCGCCTCTTCGGGGCCACCGGTCTCGCGGTCGGCGAAAGCCTGCTCGAGTTGGCGCTCCAGGTCAGCAACCAGGAACGGTTCGACGAGGCGGCGGACCTGTTCCGGCGCGCCGAGCCGATCATCGACGCCTCGACCAACATCGCGGCGCGCGCGCGGCTCGCCTCGTACCGCGCGCTCGACGCCGCGAACCAGCGCCATTTCGGCGACGCCTTGAAGTTCGCCCGCGCCGCGACCCAAATGCGCCGGGCCGAGCTCGCGGCCGCGAACCCGGGCGATGCCAACGCCACATCCTCGCCCGCCTGGAGCCGCGGCGAGCTGGCGCACAGCCTGCGCATCGAGGCGGCAATGGCGCTGCGCTTGGGCGATCTCTCGACCGCGCTGGCGGCGGCGACCGAGGTCATGCGCATCGTCAGCGACGAGCCCAGCCTGCCGCTGTGGTGGCGGCCCGACGTCGTCACCATGATGGGAGAGATCGACGCGCGGCGCGAAAAGGTCGTTCCGGCCGAGCGCGAGTTCCGCGAGGCGGTCGCGATGGAGCAGAAGCTCTTCGGCGACACCGCTCCCACCGCCTTCGGCGAGCTGCGGCTGGGGCAGTTCTACGCCGATCAGCAGGTCTATCAGGCATCCGTCGACGCGTTCCGGCCGGCGCTCGCCATTCTCGGCCGCGACGAGGTCGCGCGCGCCACGATGGCGCCCGATCAGATCGTGCCGTTCCTCGGCGCCGCCTCGGCGCTTGCCACGCGCAAGCCGGATGCGCGTGCCTCGCTCGAGGCCGATGCGTTCCGCGCCAGCCAGCTCGTCGGCTCCGACGTCGCCGGCCAGACCATCGCGCGCGCCGCCGCCCGTATCGCCGCCGCCGATCCGGCGCTTGCCGGGCTGGTGCGCGACGCGCAGGACGCGCAGCGCAGGCGCGACGGGCTGCGCATCGAGCTGGCTGCCGAGACCGCCAAGCCCGACGATCGCCGCGACGGCAATCGCGAGCGCCGGCTGGTCGCGGATCTCCAGGCAGCCGCCGCGCAAAGCGATCAGCTCGCTGCGCGCATCCGGAGCGAGTTTCCCGACTACACCAAGCTCGCCGATCCCGGCCCGGCCGAGCTGGGCGAGCTTCAGGCGCAATTGGGGGTGGGCGAAGCATTCCTGTCCTTCGTCATCGGCGCCAAGGATTCCTATGCGCTGCTGGCCACGTCGGACGGGCTCACGGTGCAGCGCATCGCCGTGACGCAAGCATCGCTCGCCGGCGATGTCGGCGATCTGCGCACCGCCTTCGTGCCGCGCCTGGGCCAGCTCCCGCCGTTCGATGTCGCCGCGTCCTACGCGCTTTATCGCCGCGTGCTTGGCCCGCTCGAGGACCGGCTGCACGGCATCGATCATCTTGTGGTGGCGCCTACCGGTGCGCTCGCGAGCCTGCCGCTCGCGCTGCTGGTCACCGCGCCCCCGGGCCGCTCCTTGAGCGATGCCGCCTGGCTGGTGCGCCGGATGGCGGTGAGCCAGGTGCCCTCGGCGCGCGCCTTCCTGTCGCTGCGCGCGGCCGAGCAGCATCACGCGCCGGCGCCGAAGCCGATCCTCGCGATCGGCGATCCGAGCTTCGCCGGCGCCGCGGCGGCGCAGGACGGCTCCGGCAAGACGCCGCTCGGCGTGCTGGCGGGGCGCTGCCGCGAGAACGGCCCGATCCCCGCCGATGTCATCCGCGCGCTGCCGCCGCTCAAGGAAACCGGCGACGAGGTGCGCACCGTGGCGCGCCTTCTCGGCGGCAGCGGCGACGCGGTGCTGCTCGGCGCCAACGCCACCGAGCGCAATCTGCGCGCCCAGCCGCTCGCCGATTATCGCGTGCTCTATTTCGCGACCCACGGGCTGCTGCCGGGCGAGCTGCATTGCCAGGCCGAGCCGAGCCTCGTTCTGTCCCCGCCCGCGACGCCGGCGCGTTCCACCGACGAGGACGGGCTACTCGAGGCGAGCGAGATCGCCGGCTTGAAGCTCGATGCCGATCTCGTGGTGCTGTCCGCCTGCAACACGGCGGCGACCGGACGGCGCTTCGGCGGCGAGGCGCTCACGGGGCTCGCCGACGCGTTCTTCGCCGCCGGCGCGCGCGCCGTGCTGGCGAGCCACTGGGAAGTGCCGTCGCTCTCGACCGTCAAGCTGATGACCGGACTGTTCCAGGTCCGCGCCGGCACCGGACTCGCGCAGGCGCTGCGCCAGTCGCAGCTTGCGCTGATCGCCGATCCCGCGACGGCGCATCCCTATCATTGGGCAGCCTTCGCCATCATCGGCGACGGCGGCGGCGCCGCGCGGACCGCGACAGCGCCGCTTCCCCCAGCGCCGGCGCAACCGTCAAGGGGGCGGACATGATCCTCGCAACACGGAGTTGTGCGGCGCTGGCGGCGTTGGCATTGCTGTGGCCGGCGTTGCCCGCCTCGGCCGAGGACATGGTCGTGGTCGCGGCGCGCGGCATCGGCCTGCATCCGGGCGAGCGGGTGGACTCCGCCAAGCCGCTGGTGCTCGGCGAGGGCCAACACGTCACCTTGATCGCGGTCAACGGCGTCACGCTCAAGCTCGACGGGCCCTATGACAAGCCGCCGGCGGCGGCGGGCGGCGGCAGCGATCTGACCACGGCGCTCAATGCGCTGGCGACGCAGCAGGAGGCGCGCACCACCGAGGTCGGAGCGACCCGGGCCGGAGGAGAGGTCGCGACCTTGCCCGAGCCGTGGGTGCTCGATGTCAGCCGCACCGGCAATGTCTGCCTGCTGGACAAACAACAGCCTGTGTTCTGGCGTCCGACCGCCGCCGCTGCCGCGACCATGGTGGTGATGTCCGCCGACCGCAGCTGGAAGGCGCAGGCGGTGTGGCCCAAAGGCTCGAACCGGCTCATCGTGTCCGACACCTGGGCGGTCCATGGCGACGCGATCTATTTCGTGTCGTTCGACCACGGCGAGGAAGCCGCGGTCACGATCAACCGCGTGCCTTCCGACTTGCCGGGAACGCCGATGCGCGCGGCGTGGCTCGCCAACCGGGGCTGCGAGGCGCAAGCGGAGGCGTTGCTGCGCCCGCGCCCATGACCGCCGACGCCATAGCCCCTCGCGGACCGGCGTTGCGCCTGCGGCTTCGGTCGCTGGCGCAAGGGCTGACGCCGCTCGTCGTCGCGCTGGGTGCGACACTCATCGCCACGGTGGCGGTGGGCCATCTCGCGTTCCTCACCTTTGCCGACCGCTTCCTCGGCGACTGGGAGACCGCCGCGCTCACGGCATCCGAGCCTCAGAACCCCGACATCGTCGTCGTGGCGATCACCGAGGATACGCTCAAGCAGTTTCCCTACCGCTCGCCGATCGATCGCGATTTCCTGAACCAGCTGCTCAAGACCCTCGCCGCGCGCGCGCCCCGCGCCATCGGTCTCGACGTGCTGTTCGATCAGCCGACCGAGCCGGACAAGGACCAGCGCCTGCGTCAGACCTTGCGCGACCTGAACGTGCCGATGGTGGTCAGCTATACCGACAACGTCGGAGTGCTGTCCCCCGACCAGCGCGCCTATCTCGACGAATTCAATCCGCCGCGCTTGCGCGCGCTGGCCGACCTTGCCACCGATCAGTTCGACACGGTGCGCTGGGTCTATCCCGGCCGCACCCTCGCGGACGGGCGCTATGTCGCAGGATTTGCGCGCGCGCTCGCCGCCGATGTCGGCATCGAAACCCCGGCCAAGATGGTCGACGTCGCGTGGCACGGCCGTCCCTCGCCCGACGTGCCGGCTTTTCGCGAGTACGGGGCGGAACTGGTGCCGGCGCTGCCGGCGGATTGGTTCAAGGGCAAGATCGTCCTCATCGGCACCGATCTGACCTTGACCGATCGTCACCGCACGCCGTTCGCGACCGTGTACGAAGGCGACATGGGCATGATGCCGGGGATCATCGTTCACGCGCACGGCCTCGCCCAGTTCCTCGAGGGGCGCAGCCCGCCGGCGATCGGATGGGTCGGCAATTTGCTGATCGTGGTGGCCTGCGCCCTGGTCGGCGCGGCGCTGCCGACGTTCGGCGGCACCATGGTGCTGAGGATCGGCGCGGGCTGCGCGTTCCTGGTCGCGCTGTGGCTCGGCGGCGGCGCGCTCTACCATTACCATGGCGTGATGATCGGGCTGCTGGCGCCGACGCTTGCGCTTGCCATGGCGCACTGGGCGATGGAAGCGCTGAGCGGGCGCGATGCGCGGCGCCAGCGCGAGTTCATCACCGGGGCCTTCAGCCGCTATGTCTCGCCCAAGGTGGTTCAGGCGCTGATTCGCGATCCAAGCCGGATGTCGCTCGAGGGCGAGCGCCGCGTCATGTCCTATCTCTTCACCGATCTCGCCAATTTCACGACCTTGTCCGAGAGCCTCGAATCGCGCGAGCTGGCCAAGACGCTCAACGGCTATTTCAACGGCATGACCGAGATCGTGCTCAAATACGACGGCACGATCTGCAAGTACGAAGGCGACGCCGTGTTCGTGATCTTCAACGCGCCGGTCGATCAGCCCGATCACGCCGAGCGCGCCGTGCGCTGCGCCCTCGACATGGACCGCTTCGCCACCCGCTTCAGCGCCGAGAAGAAGGCGCTCGGCATGCCGTTCGGGCACACCCGCATCGGCGTCCATACCGGCCCGGCGGTGGTGGGTAATTTCGGCTCGTGGGCGCGGTTCGACTACAGCGCCATCGGCGACAGCGTCAATACCGCCGCGCGGCTCGAGGGCGTCAACAAGCAGTTCGGGACGCGCATCTGCGTCAGCGACGCGACGCGCGAGTTGTGCCACGGCATCGACTTCCGGCCGCTCGGCGCGGTCGTCGTAAAGGGCAAGACTCGCGGCATCGCGGTGTATGAGCCTTTGCACGACGACGACGAGCGCGGCGAATTCCTCGCCCGCTACGATGCCGCCTTCGCCATGCTCAAGGCCATGGCGCCAAACGCGCGCAACGCATTCGCCGCGCTCCACCGCGAAGCGCCGGACGATCAGTGCGTCGCCCTCCATCTCGAGCGCCTGTCGCGAGGCGAGAGCGGGAGCGAGATCGTTCTCACCGAGAAATGAACGCGGTGCCAAGACAAAAACAGGCGCTGGTCGGGTTCGCCATCGCGTGCGCGGGGCTGACGGGAGGCATGGGGCGGCAAGCATCGGCGCAAGTCGCACCGCCGCGCGAACTGCCCGGCGCGGTCGAGCCGGGACGCGACCGCGCGCCGCTCGAGGTGCCGGCCCAGCCGAGCTTCGACTTCACCATCGAGGCGCCGCAACGCTCGCAAGTGCCGCGCGCCGTCGAGGAACTGCATTTCGTCCTCAACGACATCACCATCGAGGGCGCGAAGACGATCCCGCCGGAACGGTTCCGGCCGCTGTTCCAGGATCTCGTCGGCCAGGACGTGACGATCTCGAAGGTCCTCGACCTGGCGGAGGCGATCGAGGCCGAGTATCGGCGCCAGGGCTATGTCTTGACCCACGCCTACGTCCCGCCGCAGCACGTGAGCAATGGCGTCTTCACCATCATCGTGGCGGAGGGCTATGTCGCCGCGGTCTCGGTCGAGGGCGGCGACGCGCGCACGCAGGCGCTGGTCAAATCCTACTTGCAGCCCGTGCTCGAGGCGCGGCCCTTGTCGCTCGCGGTGCTGGAGCGGGCGCTGCTGCTGGCGAACGATCTCGCCGGCGTGACCGCCTCGGGCGTGCTGCGCCCCTCGCCCAGCGTACCCGGCGCGTCCGAACTGGCGGTGACCCTGGCCGAGAAGCTGCTCGATGGTGGCCTCGCGCTCGACAATCGCGGCTCGCAGTTCTCCGGCGTGTGGACCTTGGGTGGGGACGCGTCGGTCAACGGTCTCTTTGGCGCGGGCGACCAGCTCTATGCGGCCTACGCCTCGTCGCCCAACGCGCTCGAGAAGACCACGACCCAGATGCGCTATCGCCGGCCGGTCGGCGCCGACGGCATGGTGGCGAGCTTCGTCCTCACCATCACGCACGGCGAGCCCGGCTCGAGCCTGCAACCCTTCAATGTCGTGACTGACAGTCTCGCGGTCGGACCACGGCTCTCCTATCCGCTCATTCGCACCCGGGCCGAGAGCCTGACGCTCGATGGCGGCTTCACGGTGCAGGACGCGCGGGTGCAGGCGCTGAGCGCGCCGTTCTCGCACGATCAATGGCGCGTGCTCGACATCGGCGTGAGCTATTCGCGCTCGGCGCTCGGCGGCAACTGGTCGGCAAGCTTCGACGCAGCGGAGGGGCTTGGCATCTTCGGCGCCACGCCGGACGGCTCGCCGAATCTGTCCCATCTCGGCGCCGCGACCCAGTTCACCAAGCTCACCGGCACGTTTCGCCATGTCCATCCCTTGTTCGGAGGCTTGAGCGTCGTGCTCTCCGGCCAGGGGCAATATGCCTTCGCGCCGCTGGTCGCGGGCGAGCAGATCACCTTCGGCGGAACCCAGATCGGTCGCGGCTACGATCCCGGCGCCGTCACCGGCGACGAGGGCGCGGGCGGCTCGCTCGAATTCCGCTGGGACCAGCACCTGCCCGTGCTCGCGCTCGAAACGGTCGAGCCTTATGCCTATTACGACACCGGCAAGGTGTGGAATTTCCATCCCAACCAGGCTGGCGGGCAGGCCGTGGCGTCGACCGGGGCCGGCATCCGCTTTTTCCTGAACCATGCGATCACCGCCGATTTCGAGGTCTCGCGCACGCTGAAGGCGGTGCCGGGCAGCGATAACGGACAGAAGGCGACCAAGCTCCTGGTCGACGCCGCGGTGCGGTTCTAGGAGAGCCTTGAGCTTGGCGGCACCAGGACGGATGATGGGTAGCCAACGCGTCTGGCAACGCGCGGCAGGGAGGGACGAGACATGAATTTCGGCATCGGACAACCGGTTACCCGCAAGGAGGATCCGCGGTTCCTGACCGGGCGCGGCCGCTATGTCCACGACATCGACCTGGCGCACCAGACTTACGCGGTGTTCGTCTACTCGCCGCATGCGCATGCCGCGATCAAGTCGATCGACACCAAAGCGGCCGCGACGGCGCCGGGCGTGGTCGCAGTCCTCACCGGCAAGGACTGGGTCGCGGACGGGCTCGGCACCATCGATCCCGAAGCCATGCCCGAGGACATGGGCGGCCCCAAGGGCTATCGCACCCATCGCCACCCGCTGGCGGTGGAGCGTGTGCGCTATGTCGGCGAGCGTGTCGCGGTCGTGATTGCGCTGACCGAGGATCAGGGGCACGACGCGGCGGAGCTGATCGCGATCGATTACCAGGTGCTGCCGGCGACGATCCGCGCGGTCGACGCGGTGGCGCCCGGCGCGCCGCAAATCTACGAGGGCGCCGCCAACAACACCTCCTTCACCCTGCGCATGGGCAATGTCGACGCGGTCGAGCCCGCCTTCGCCAAGGCGGCGCACGTCACCAAGCTCGAGCTCTTCAACAACCGGCTCAACGCCTTCACCATGGAGCCGCGCGGCTGCGTCGCCGACTGGGATGCCGGCACCGAGCGCTACACGCTCTATACCAGCACCCAGAACGTGCACGGCATCCGCCACGGGCTGAGCCACCAGATCCTGCACGTGCCCGAGAGCCAGATCCACGTCATCGCACGCGACGTCGGCGGCGGCTTCGGCATGAAGGGCGCGCTCTATTCGGAAGAGGCGGTCGCCGTGTGGGCCGCGCGCAAGGTCGGCCGCCCGGTGAAGTGGGTGGCGACGCGCTCGGAATCGCTGATGGGCGACAGCCATGGCCGCGACCAGACCGTGACTGCGGAGCTGGCGCTCGCCGCCGACGGCAAGTTCCTGGCGCTGCGCTGGAAGTCGCTCGCCAATATCGGCGCCTATATCGAGGGCGCGGGGGTCGTGCCGGTGCTGTTCGCGCTGAAGCTGGCGCCCACGGTCTACGACATCCCGGCGGTCGCCGTGTTCAACAGCTGCGTCTTCACCAACACCGCGCCGACCGTGCCCTATCGCGGCGCCGGGCGGCCCGAGGCCGTCTATATCATGGAGCGCCTCGTCGACAAGGCGGCGCACGAGATGAAGATCGACCGCGCCGAGATCAGGCGCCGCAACTTCATCGCGCCCGCCGCCATGCCCTATGCGACCAAGACCGGCTGGACCTACGACACCGGCAATTATGCGGTGGGCTTCGCCAAGTGCCAGGAGCTGTCGGACTGGCAGGGCTACGAGGCGCGGCGCAAGGCGAGCGAGGCGGGCGGCCGCCGGCGCGGCCGCGGCGTCGTCTATTACGTCGACAATACCGGCATCTTCAACGACCGCATGGAGATCCGCTTCGATCCCACCGGCATCTGCACCGTCCATGCCGGCACGCTGTCGCACGGCCAGGGGCACGAGACGGTTTATGCGCAGATGGTATCGGAATGGCTCGGCGTGCCGTTCGACAAGATTCGTCTCGCCCAGGCCGACACCGACGAGATCGCCATCGGCCGTGGCACCTACGGCTCGCGCAGCATGATGGTGGGCGGCAATGCGCTGCGCGCGGCGGCCGACGAGATCATCGAGAAGGGCAAGCGCTTCGCCGCCCATTTCATGGAGGCGAATGCCGCCGACATCACCTTCAGCGAGGGCAAGTTCGCGATCGCCGGCACCGACAAGGCGATGCCGCTGCTGCAGATCGCGGCGATGTCGTTCATCCCGGTCGGCATCCCGCGCGAGCTGGGCGTCGGCCTCCAGGGAGCGGGCGCGTTCTCGGCCGACATCCCGAGCTTCCCCAACGGGTGCCATATCTGCGAGGTCGAAATCGATCCCGATACCGGCGCGGTGACGCTCGACCGCTATGCGGTGGTGGACGATATTGGCACCGTGATGAATCCGCTGCTCGCCCAGGGCCAGATCCACGGCGGCGTCGCGCAGGGCGCGGGCCAGGCGCTGTGCGAGGACATCGTTTACGACAAGGCGACCGGGCAGCTCCTCACCGGCACGCAGATGGACTATTGCGTGCCGCGCGCCGACCTCATCCCCAACATCGCGGTCGACTTCAACCCGGTGCCGAGCAAGTCGAACCCGATGGGCGTCAAGGGCGTAGGCGAGGGCGGCACGGTAGCGGCGACGCCGACCGTGATGAACGCGATCCTCGACGCGCTGGCGCCCTTGGGCGTCGGCGACGTGGCGATGCCAGCGACCGGCGAGCGCGTGTGGCAGGCGCTCCAGGCGGCGCGCGCCGCCAAGCGCTAGGCCGCCGCCGCCGCCGGCAGGGAAGCGAGGCGAGGGGCGACTTCGTGCATGAAGCGGCGCATCGATTCCGCGCGCCCTTCCTTGCTGCCCCAATCCTTGCCCGCGACCAGCAGCAGCACGCCGAATCCGCCGACCGCGTCGTAGAAATTCCTGATCTGGTGGAAGACGCGGTCGGGATCGCCGCAATAGAACTCGCCGCTGTCGATGAGATAGTCCATCGTCACGTCGCTGCGCGTGCCGCCCGGCGGGATGTAGCAGTCGAGCCGCTTACCGGAATGGATCGGCACGAAATCCGCGTTGCTTAGGTCGCGCTTAGCCTGCGCCACCGAATCGCAGACATAGACGAAACGCGCTACGCGCACCCGGGCGCGGCTCGGCGCGGCGCCGTCCCCGCCCGGCACACGCGCATAAGTGTCGATCATGTGCGCGATCTGCTGCGCCGTCCCGGTCCAGGACAGCAGCGGGAAGAAGCCTTTCTCCGCCGCCAGCTCCAAGGTCGAGTCGGTGCGGGAGCAGGCAATGCCGACGTCCGGGTGCGGCTTGGTCAGCGGTTTGGGGATGATCTGCCACTTCTTGCCCTGCCACACCTGGCCGTTCCAATCGAACGGCTCGGGCGAGGTCCAGGCCTTGAGGATGAGCTCGACCGACTCGCGCATCATCACCCGCTGCGGCGCGGGCAGGACGCCGCGCTGTCCGCCGCCGTCGCCGATGCCGGCCCCGAACCCCGCCATGTAGCGGCCGTCGGTCAGGTGATCGCACACCGCCGCGTCGGTCGCGACCTGGAGCGGATGGAAATAGGGGAGCGGGCGGATGCCGGGCCCCATGCGGATATGTTTCGTGAGCGCGGCCGCCTTGCAGATGAAGGGATCGGCCGAGGGGAGCTGGTCGGGCGCCTGGAAGCTGACGAAGGTGCCGTGCTCGCTGATCCAGGCTTCCTGGATGCCGAGCCGGTCGGCGAGGATCACCTCCTGCAGGTCGTCCTCATAGCTGAGCTTGGCGAGCTGGTTTCGCCTTTGCCCGTTGGAAAAGAGCCCGAACTGCATCGCTTTCCTCTGCAAGGTCGCTTCGTGCGCCCTATCGTGGCACGATTGGCCCCGTTCCTGGAAGCGGCTCGAGAGCGGGAGAGAAACGACATGAACCGGGTCACGCCAGTCCTCGCCGCGATCCTCGCTGCCGCGTCGCTCGCCGTCGCGCCGGCCCGGGCGGAGCCGGTCCCGATCCGCGTCGGCTGGGTGGTGGTGCCGTTCGAGGTGATCCCGGTCCTGTTCCAGGCCAAGGACGTGCTCAGGCACGAGGGCAAGTCCTACGCGTTCGAGCCGGTTCACGTCCAGTCGTCTGCGACCGGGCTCGTTGCCATCGCCAACGGCGATCTCGACGTACTTGGCCTCAACCCGCTCACCATCGGCACCGCCATCGTCAACGCCAAGCTCGACGACATCCGCGCCATCTGCGACGAGTACCAGGACGGGGTCGACGGTTATTATTCCAACGGTTTCCTGGTCCTCAACAGCGGCCCGGTCAAGACCATCGAGGACCTGAAGGGCAGGGCGGTGGTGACGCTCGGCCTCGCCAGCTCGGCCGACATCGCCATCCGCGTGATGCTGCTGAAGCACGGCCTGGTGGAAAAGCGCGACTACACCGATCTCGAGGCCGCGCCGCAGAACATGAAGGGGATGCTCAACGACGGCAAGGTCGCGCTGATGGCCGCGGCCGGCCTCACCACGCATGATCCCGACCTGCTGGCGACGACCCATGTGCTGTTCAGCCGGCGCGACGCGATCGGCGGGCCATCGCAGGAATCCACCTTTTTCGCGCGATCCGGGTTCATCGCCAAGAACCGCACGGCACTTGTCGATTTCCTCGAGGATTATCTGCGCGCGCTGCGCTGGTTCGCCGATCCCGCAAACCACCAGGCGGTGGTGCGCATGCTGGGAGATTTCACCAAGGTCCCGCTGAGCCGCTTCGAGTCGTGGATATTCACCCACGACGACGAGTACCGCGACGCGAACGGCCTCCCCGATCTCGAATCGATCCAGCGCGTGATGGCGATCGTGCAGAAGCTCGGCCTGCTTGCCACGGTGCCCGAGATCGAGAAATACGCCGATCTGAGCCTGGTGAAGGAGGCGGCGGCGCGGCTCAAATAGGCGGGGGCCCGCTCTACCCCGACAGCCGAGGCAGCAGGCGGCGCGCGTTGCCGGCGTGGATTGCCTGCACTTGCTCCGGCGGAAGGCCCATCGCCTCGAGGCCTTCGAGCGACGCGCCCACCGACGCGAACGGATAATCGCTGCCGAGCAGGATCTGCGACATCGGCACATAGTCGAAAAGCGCCAGCAGCGACGGGCGCGAGGCGGCGAGCGCGATGTCGTAATGGAGCTTCTTCAGCTCGTGATCGATGCCCTTCGGCACCTTGGCGAGGAAAGGCCGGTTGGCGCCCGACTGCTTGATCCGGCCCGCTAGCATCGGGATCGTCCCGCCGGCGTGGTAGAAGATGAAGCGGATGTCGGGGAGGCGGTCGAGCGTGCCGCCGAACATCAGGCTCAATATGGCACGGCTGGTATCGTGCGGAAACTCGATGAGCGACGCCGGGACCCAGTCGATGAGGCCGGCGCAGCAATCGGGCGCCAGCGGATGGACGAACACAGCGGCCTTGCGTCGGTTGAGCTCGTCCATCACCGGATCGAAACGCGGATCGCCGAGCCAGGTGTCGCGATAGCTCGTCGTCAGCTCGATCCCGTCCGCGCCGAGTACGTCGAGCGCGTATTCGATCTCGATCAGCGTGCCGTCGATATCCGGCATCGGCACCGGCGCGAACAGGCCGAACCGGCCCGGATGGTTGCGGCACATGCGCGCGCCGTACTCGTTGCAGATGCGCGCGAGCCGGCGGGCCGCCGCTGGATCGGCGCCGCGCGGGCCCGGCGGCGACAGGGACAGGATCGCCGTCGTAACGCCGTTGCGGTCCATCTCCTCGAGCGTCGCGGCCGGCGTCCATTGTCCGATGCCGGCGAGGTTGGCGCCGGCCACGCCGGTGCCGCCGCGCAACAGCTCGAAATATTCGGGCGGGTAGAAATGGTGATGCACATCGACGCGCGGGCTCGCTGCCATGGTCCTCTCCAATGCTTCCGTCACGACCAGGTCGCGAACCCCATCGCGTTGCCGGTGCCCGCCTCGGTGCGGTAGCACGGCACATAGTCGAGCCGCTTCATCGTGAATCCGGCCGCGGCGACGATGCCCGACGCGACGATCCAGTTCTTGGTCTCCGACGTGCCCGAGCGGAAGAGCGCGTCGCTCTCGCCGGTGATCGCGGCCGCGTCGCCGGCGGCGAAGGCACGCAGCATGCGCTGGTCGAATTCCTCGTCGATGACGAAATGGCTGAGCCCGCCCGAGCCCACCGCCACGACCCGCGCCGCTTCGTCCCAAGACGCGATGGCGCGGGCGATCGAGCGGCCGAAATCGTAGCACCGGCGCGGCGAGGGCTGGTTGGGCGGATAGAACGTGTTGACCAGGATCGGCACCAGCTTCACCGGCTTGTCCCGGAGCAGCCGGCGATAGATGAAGCCGAAAGCATGGCCGAGATTCTCCATGCCGTGCTCGCCCGTGGGCTGCACCATCGAGGCGGCGAGGTCGAACCCGTCCGCCATGGCTTGCGCGATGACGCGCGCGGCGAGGCTGGATGCGACCGGATAGGCCTGGTCCTCGGGCGGGTGGTTGCCGCTGATCGAGGGGCCGCGTCCCTCGCGCCAATGCCGCTCCATCTCCTCGGGCGACGGCGCCAGGTTCATCACCCGCTCGCCGCAGAAGATGCCGAAGGTCGGCTGCAGCGACGCGCCGAACCATTCGCGCTGGTCGTCGCCGACGATCAGCATGACGTCGGGCCGGGCGGCCGCGATGGTCCGGGCCAGCGCGTCGAGCTGCTTTTGGCAGCGGTCGTAATGTGACTGCCGCGCTGCCTTGGTGTTGCGGATGGCGAAATCTTGCGTGCCGCGCAGCGCGCAGAGCGTGTCGAAGGAATAGGTGTCGCCGCGAAAGGCGAGCTCCGTGTTGCGGCGGTCGGCGGCGCCGCGGCCGTCCCAGTCCTGCGGCGGCGTCGACAGCATCGATCCGTGCGACGTCCCGATCCCGAGAACAAGCTCGGCCATGTCGTCCTCCGGCGGCTGCGCCAGATTAGCGCTCCTTGCCGAGAAGGAAAGATCGCACGGTCGCGCGGACGCGGCGCTTGCTTGTATGCTCGCCGCCGCATGCCCGGGCACAAGGTCCTTCACCTCATCACCAGCCTCGAGCGCGGCGGCGCGCAGACCATGCTGACGCGCCTCGTCCTCCATCTCGACCGCGCGCGCTTCGGCGCGGTGGTGGTGCCGCTGATCGATGGCGGATACCACGCTGCCGAGCTGGAGGAGGCGGGGATTCCGGTGATGGGGCTGGGGATGCGGCGCGGCCTGCCGTCGCTCGCGGGCTTGATGCGGCTGCGGCGCATCGTGCGCGACGAGCGTCCCGCGCTGATCCAGAGCTGGCTCTATCACGCCGACCTGCTGGCGCTCTTCGCGGCGGGCCGCATCCCGCTCGCCTGGAACATCCGCTGCAGCACCATGGCGGGCGGCGACACGCTGCGGCTCAGGGCGATCCTGCGGGTGCTGGCCTGGGCCTCCGGGCGGCCGGCGGCCGTGCTGGTCAACAGCGAGGCGGGCAAGCGCTTCCACGCAGCGCTCGGCTATCATCCGCGGCGCTGGGAGGTGGTGCCGAATGGCTTCAATGTCGAGCGCTTTCGCCCCGACCCGCAGCGCCGCCGCGACGGGCGCGACCGGCTTGGACTCACCGAGGCGCAGGTCGCGATCGGCATGGTGGCGCGGGTCGATCCGATGAAGGACCATGCGACGTTTCTCGCGGCCGCCGAAGCGGTGGCGGCCGCGCGCGAGGATGTGCGCTTCGTGCTGGTCGGCGCGGGAACGCAAAATATTCCGATTCCGCCCGCGCTCGCCGGACGGGTCGAGGCGCTCGGCGAGTTGGGCGCCGTCGAGGAACTGCTGCCTGCGCTCGATGTCATGGCGTTGGCGTCGCTCGGTGAGGGGTTTCCCAACGTGATTGGCGAGGCGATGGCGTGCGGGGTTCCATGCCTTTCGAGCGATGTGGGCGACGCGGGCGCGATCATCGGCGACGCCGGGTTGGTCGTGCCGCCACGCGATCCGCGCGCGCTCGCGCAGGCGATGCTGGAGTTCGCGGCGCTGGGCGCGGAGGGGCGGGCAGCGCTGGGGCAAAAGGCGCGCGAGCGCGTGATCGCGCGTTATTCGATGGCGGCTTCGGTGCGCCGCTATGAAGACATCTACGCCGCGCTGGCGGCCAAGGAGGAGAGAGAATGAAAACCAAGGCCGCGATCGCCTGGGAGCCGGGCAGGAAACTCGAAATCGAGACCGTCGATCTCGAGGGACCGAAGGACGGCGAGGTACTGGTCGAGATCAAGGCGACCGGCATCTGCCACACCGACGCGTTCACGCTCTCGGGCGGCGATCCGGAAGGGCTGTTCCCCTCCATCCTCGGCCACGAGGGCGCGGGCGTGGTGGTCGAGGTCGGGCGCGGCGTCGCCTCGCTGAAGCCGGGCGATCACGTCATCCCGCTCTACACGCCGGAATGCCGGCAGTGCAAATCGTGTCTTTCCGGCAAGACCAATCTCTGCACCGCCATCCGCGCGACCCAGGGGCGCGGCGTGATGCCCGACGGCACCAGCCGGTTCAGCCTGCGCGGCAAGGCGATCCACCACTACATGGGCTGCTCGACCTTCGCCAACCACACGGTGTTGCCCGAGATCGCGCTGGCCAAGATCGCGCCGGCCGCGCCCTTCGACAAGGTGTGCTACATCGGCTGCGGCGTCACCACCGGGATCGGCGCCGTCATCAACACGGCCAAGGTCGAGCCCGGCGCTACCGTCGTCGTCTTCGGCCTCGGCGGCATCGGCCTCAACGTGGTCCAGGGCGCGCGCATGGTGGGCGCCAACCGCATCGTCGGCGTCGACCTCAATCCGCGGCGCGAGGCGCTGGCGCGCAAGTTCGGCCTCACCGATTTCGTCGACCCGAAGGCGGTCCAGGGCGACCTCGTCGCGCATCTCGTCGCACTCACCGATGGCGGCGCCGATTACAGCTTCGAGTGCATCGGCAATGTCGAGGTGATGCGCCAGGCGCTCGAATGCTGCCATCGCGGCTGGGGCGTCGCGACCATTATCGGCGTCGCCGGATCGGGCCAGGAGATCAGGACACGGCCGTTCCAGCTCATCACCGGCCGGGTGTGGCAGGGCACCGCGTTCGGCGGCGCCAAGGGCCGTACCGACGTGCCCAGGATCGTCGACTGGTACATGGGCGGCAAGATCGCCATCGACGAACTGATCACCCACACCATGAAGCTCGACGACATCAACAAAGCGTTCGATCTCATGCACGCGGGCGAGTCGATCCGCAGCGTGGTGATCTACTGAGCCGCGCGGGACGGTTGTGCTGGGACGCGCGCGAACCTATCATCGGCCCGGGACCGAAGGCGCGAAGGAGGCACGAATGGCTCAAGCCGCCCTGCAGGATGCGGAACCGCAGGTCATCGAGGCCGAGATCAATTATCTCGCCAATGACGGCGCCATGCCCTTCACCTATACCGGCGGGCCCGGCTCGACCGAGGTGCGCAGCGGCGGCACCATGGACGCGCATCGCGTGACCATTCATAACGGCAGGCTGGTGCGCGACGGGTTCCAGCTCGAGCGCGACGGCTTCCGCTTCGTCGACCACCCCACCCGGATGGTGGATTTCTTCGACGAGGCCGAAATCCGCCGCGTCTACTACCCGGAGATGGAAGCGCTCATCAAGAAGGAAAGCGGCGCGACGCGCGTCGTGGTGTTCGACCACACGCTCCGCACCGCCGACGAGGATGACCGCGAGCAGCGCAAGATCCGCGAGCCGGTGCGCCGCGCCCACAACGACTACACCGAATGGTCCGGGCCGCAGCGCGTGCGCGACCTGATGGGCGCCGAGGCCGAGGCGCTGCTGCAGCGCCGCTTCGCCATCATCCAGGTGTGGCGGCCCATTCGCCTTCCGGTCGAGACCTTCCCGCTGGCGATCTGCGACGCGCGCACGCTTTCGCCCAAGGACACGATGGTGTCGGAGCGCCGCTATCCCAACCGCGTCGGCCAGACCTACGCCATCACCTACAATCCGGACCACATCTGGTACTGGTTCCCGCATATGCGGCGCGACGAGGCGCTGGTGTTCAAGGTCTACGATTCGCTGAAGGACGGGCGCGCGCGCTGGACCGCGCACACGGCGTTCGAGGACCCGACCTCGCCGCCCAACGCGCGCCCGCGCGAGAGCATCGAAATCCGCACCCTCGCGTTCTTCTAAGACGGAGGATCGCGATGGCGCTGCCCGCGGATGTCGACCCCGATTCCCGCTTCCGCCTGAAGCTGCCCGATCGCGCGGCGCTCGATCCCCAGGCGCAGGCGCTCTACGACCGCATGAACGATCCCAAGGGCGGGACCATCGTCGGCATTCGCGGGCCCGGCGGCATTCGCCTTCACAGTCCGCTCTGCGCGGTTCACTCCCAGCCGCTCAACCGCTATCTCCGGTTCGAGGCCGGCTTGAGCACGCATGTGCGGGAGCTCGCCATCCTGACGACGGCGCGCGAATTCGACAGCCAGTTCGAATGGGCGGCGCACGAGCCCGAGGCGCTCAAGGAAGGCGTCTCGCCGCGCCTCGTCGACATCGTCAAGCACCGCAAGCCGACGCAAGGCCTCGACGAGGCCGATGCCATCGTCATCGATGCCGGGCGCGAGCTGTTCCGCACCAAGCGGCTCTCGTCCGCGACCTTCGCCCGCGCCTTGAAGCAGTTCGGCCCGCGCGATCTGGTCGATCTCGTGTCGCTGATGGGGAATTACGCGGCGACCGCGATCCTGCTCGCCGCCTTCGACATGCAGCTTCCGCCCGGCCAGGAGCCGCTGCTCCCGGTGCCGTGACGGCCTCTACACCGTGATGTTGAAAATCTTGCCGCTCGCCGAATTTGCCATCACTTGACCGACCTTGGTCGCGGTCGACGGCTCGATCGCGGCGTTCGGGATGCCGTTGGCGCCGGGCTTGGCCACGTTCTGGCCCTGCGATTGGTTCTGGGCCTGCGTCCAGCTCACGCCCTGGCTCGCGTCGGGATGGCGGCGATGGCCGTGCGAGATCGGCGAAGGCGCGTTCTGCAAGCGCTGATGGGCTGCAGCCTGCGAGGCTTGGTTCGATACGCCGCCGACGCTCATAACGGTCTCCGCAACAGTCTCGCGGGACTCTCCGCAACAATCATGCCAGGGCGAATCACACGGCGTTCCGCGCCTTTTGCGCAGGCCCGGGCGGCAGGAGTTGCAGCGTTGGGCCGCGCCGCGGCAAAGATTGCCGGGGCGGGGGGCCGGGGCTAGTCTCCCGTCAAGGACAGGGCGCATGCGGCACCGTTGCCGCGACAAGGAGGAAACCCATGCCACAGACAGCAACGAAGAGCCGCGCGTCGTGGGACGCCGACAAGTTCCGCCTGCGGCGGCTGGTCGACCGCCTCGCCGACATGGACGAGGTTCAGGTTCACGACGAGCCCGTGGCACTCTCCGAGTTGTCGCCGATCATCGAGAACACCACCAAGGCGGTCCTGTTCCGCAAGGCCGGTCCCGAACGCCACGAGGTTGCCGCCGCCGTCTCCGCGACGCGCAAGCGCCTCGCCGCGGCGTTCGAGGTGCCTGAGGAGAAGATGCGCGAAGAATACATGCGGCGCATGGCCAACCCGCACAAGTCCTTCGAGGTGCCGTCGGGCGACGCGCCGGTGCACCAGGTGGTGATCACGGGCGACCAGATCGACTTGACGAAGCTGCCTTTCCACGTGCAGCACGAATATGACGGCGCGCCCTACATCTCGTCCGGCATCGACTTCACGGTCGATCCGGCGACCAAGCGCAGCAACGTGGGCTGCCGCCGCCTCATGCTGCGCGGCAAGGACAAGGCCGGCTTCAACCTCACCGCGCCCTCCGATTTGCGCCAGATCTATCTCGGCTGCGTCGCCCGCGGCGAGAAGCTGCAGGCGAGCTTCACCATCGGCGCCCATCCGCTCGACACCATGGCGGCGGCCTCGCGCGGCACCGGCCAGGAGATCGACCGGCTCGCGACTTATCGCGGCGAGCCGCTGCCGGTGGTGAAATGCCTCACCAACGACCTCTATGTCCCGGCCGACGCCGAGATCGTGCTCGAGGGCTATGTCGACGAGCGCGGCTATATCGACCCCGAGGGGCCTTATGGCGAGTACATGGGCTATTACGGGCCGATGCACGGCGATCCCGTGTTCCACGTCACCGCCATCACCCAGCGCCGCGACGTGCTGCACCAGAGCATCAAGCACGGCATCGGCAGGAAGCTCTCCGAGTGCGACGGCGCGCCGATGGGTCATGTCCAAGCCGAGGCGCGCGCGTGGGAGCTTCTATCGCGCAGCGGACTCGATCCGGTCGACATCTGGATCCCGGACGGCCCCGGCGTCGGCGCCCACATGCGCGTCTCGATCCGCAAGCGCACCGACGGCGATGCCCGCGCGGCGATCGCCATCCTGCTCGGCAGCATGGTGACCTTGAAGCATGTCTATATCGTCGACGACGACATCGACGTGCGCTCCAGCGCCGAGGTGGAATGGGCGATGGCGAGCCGCTTCCAGGCCGACAAGGGCATCGTCGTGATGAGCAACATGCAGTGCATGCCGATGGATTTGTCGGCGCCCAAGCGCGGCATCGGCGCCAAGGCCGGGTTCGACCTGACCTTCCCCTATCCGCGCTCCAAGTCGATCACCATGCGCGTGCCCGAGGCGCCCAAGATCGGCGGCCCGGCCCGGTTCCAGACCGTGGCCCAGGCACTCGAAGGCGGGCCGATGCACTTCGCCCGGCTGATGTCGGTGCTGGGCAGCCGCGACGGCCGCGAGATCGTGCTCGAGATCGAGCGCCTGCGCGACGCTGGCGTCCTCGACCGCAACGAGGAAGGCGAGTACTACCTCAAGAAGAGCTGACGCGCGGCGCCCGCTCCTTGCGGCGGGACTTCTCCGCCAGAAGTTTCTTCGCGTCGTCTTCAACGACGGTGCCGGCGAAGTAGTCCGGGTTCATCGACAGGTGCATCATCGCCGGGTTGACGAAGCTGAAGTCGCGCATGTTGTCGAGGGTCAGAAGCTTGCCCTGCACCAGGCGCCAAGCCTCGCCGAGGATGGTGGTGGCGTCGAGCACGTCCCAATGGCCGATGTCGGAGCCGAGCATCGCCTTGAGCGGCAATCCCAGCGGCGACAGGCGGCGGTCGAACGCGACCGCGACCATGCGGTCCTCGGCCTCGCAGCCGAAATAGAACGGATCGACGAAGAGCGCCTTCAGATCCTTGATCTCGCGCAGGGCGCAGGCGGCGAACTCGTCGAACAGCGCCGGGCGCTTCATCTGGAAGCGGCCGTGCGGGTCGGCGCGGATGCGCTCGGGCCGCAAATGCTGGTCGCCGAATTCGCGGAACAGGCGCTCCAGCAGGTCGAGATCGATCAGGTCCGGGTTGAGGTTCTTCTCCAGCGCGTCGGCGTTGCGCTTCTCCCAATGCTCGATGATGTCGGAAAGGAGCGTCAGCGCCCAGCTCACGCCGCCCTCGAGAAAGGCGAAGCTCAGCTCGGGAAAGCGCCGCGTCACGCCGCTGAAGATGAGCGAGCGGCAGAAGAAATTCGCCCCTTCCGCGAAATCGCCGAGATGGTTGAAGACATAGTTGCTGGGCGACGCGCGATAGCCGACGCCGCGCGACGAGGTGTGGCACGCCGGCGCCACCTTCAACTCGACGCAGCGGCGCCAGAACGGATCGTAGTCGTAGGGCGAATCCATGATGATGGAACGGCTTGACTGTGTCTGGAAGGCGAGCGGATCGGCGCCCGGTGCCGCCTGGCTCGGCCCGCGCAGCTCGGTGCCGATATGGACCGCCTTGAAGCCTAACTCGCCCACCGCGTATTCGAGTTCGGCGAGCGCTTCCTTGGGCGAATATGTCGGGATCACCGCCACCGGGCGCAGCCGGTCGCCGCATCCCTTGAACATGTCGGCATACATGGTGTTGAGCGCGCGGCAGGTCGCCCGGCGCAGCTCGTCGTTGACGAGATAGAGATGCGCCAGGCCCAAGGTCGTATAGCAATGCGCGAAGTCGATGCCGAGCTCGTCGAGGCGCGAGCGGAAATAGCGCGGCAGCATGGCGAGCGCGCGGTCGTTGGTGTGCTCGCCCGACGACAGACCCCACCAGAACCCCTTGACCGAGGTGCCGTGCGCGCCGGCGTTCTGGTACATCGTCGCCGCGCGCGCCGCGAACTCCTTGCCCGCGACCTGCGCCAGATAATCCATCAGCGCGAAGTTGCATTCGACGATATGCGCGTCGGCGTCGATCACCGGATGGTCGAGCTTGGCGCGAACCTCGTCGCCACGAAGCGAATTGTAACCGGTCATGGCGTCCCTCCCGCCTCGATCATTGCAATCTTACGCTTTCCCCACCGAGAACACCGTTCCGGTCTGGCTGCGCGGATCGCGGCGGGGCCAGCGTCCGCGCTCGGCGGCGGCGAGGAACGCATCGACCGCTGCGTTGAACGCACCCGGCTCCTCGAGATTGACGGCGTGGCCCGTGTTGGGAACGACGCACAAGCCCGCGCGCGGGATCGAGCGCTTGAGGAAAAGATTCGCCTCGAGGCAGGGCTCGTCCTCGTCGCCGATCACGAGCAGCACCGGCACGTCCATCGCCTTCAGCTCGTGCTCGAAGTCCCACAGCGACGGGCGCTCGGACTGGAAACGGCGCAAGGTCGCGGCCGAGCCCTTGGCCGAATGCTCGGCCAGGTGCTGGGCGAATTCGGCGAAGCCGCGCGGGTCCTTGTTCTGCAACTGCACCCGGGTCGCCCCCACCACCATGTCGCGCGCGACCCGCTCCATGCCTTCGCGCTCGAGCCGTTGGGCGGCGGCCTCGCATTCGGTGCGGAAGCGCTCGCGATGCTCGCGCGGCGCGCCCGAGCCGCAGCCCGCGACCACCAGCGCGCTCGCCGCGTGCGGATGCCTCAATCCGAAATGCAGCGCCGAATAGGCCCCCATGCTGAGGCCGACGATATGCGCCTTGGCGATGGCGAGATGGCGCAGCACCGCCGCAATGGCGTCGACCTGGTGGCGATAGTCGTAGAACGCCTCGTCCGCCGGCTCGTCCGAAGGCGGATAGCCGGGCGCGTCGTACGCGATGCAGCGGTACTGGCGCGAGAACCACCGCACCTGGGTTTCCCAGGCGCGATGGTCGGCGGCGAACTCGTGCGCGAAGACGATCGGGTAGCCGGTCCCGGTCTCCTCGTAATAGAGCTTGCCTCCTTGGGTCTCGGCATAGGGCATGGATGGCCTCTCGGGTTCAGTGCGTGTCGAAGATGGCCTGGTAGTCCGCGACCTTGCGGCGCAAGGCGGCGCGCTCGTGCGTGGTCGGGCGGTCGGGATCCGCCGCCGCGGGCAGGCCGCCGAGCTTCAAGAGGCTCGCCATCAGCAGGATTCGCGCCTTGGTGGCGGTGAGGTTCGAGCCGCCGATGCACGGATCGCGCGCCGGCACGAAGCCCTCGGCATTGCCGCGGGCGACGCGCACCACCGGGATGCCGCAGAACAGCGCGCGCTGAAGAAGCTGGTTGCGCGCCTGCGCCTGGGTCGCGCCGTAGGGCGTCAGGCCCTCGAACACGATGCCGCCCATTCCGCCGCCGGCCAGCAACTGGTCGGTGATGGCGATGAGATCGGTCTCGCGCTCGCTGTCGATGAGATCGGTCTCGGCGGCATAGGCGCCGTCCTTGACGATCGCGACCTTGGGGATGGCGCTCTCGATGAGATTGCCGTCGCCGTCCTTGACCGCGACCCGCACGGTCTCGAGCGCGCGGCCGGCGCGGCGCACAAACGCGACCTCGCGCGGCAGCGACGTGAGATTGACCGCGGAGCACCAAGTGTGGCGGTGCGCCGGCAGGTAATGGAGGAGCGGCGGTCCGTCATGCCCGGCGGCGCCGACGATGCCGCCATGGCCGCCGGTCGCGCGATAGCCGCCGGGGCGGGCATCGATCTTCATCACCGCGCGCGCGGCGAAGACCTGCTGCTCCTGGATCAACACCGCGCCGACCTTGTTGCGGCCTTCCTCGTCGGCCCACACGCGCGATTCGATGTAGGCAACTGAATCGACGATGTTCTTTGGCCCGTCATTGCTGATCTGGCCCTGGGGGCGCTGCGCCGCATTGCCGCAGATCGGCACCTTGGTGTCGATGAGGAGATTGAGCCAGTAGATCGTCTCCTCGATGTTGGGGCTGCCCTCGGTCCAAATGGCGCCGTCATAGCGTCCCGAGGCAAGGATGCGCTGCACCGCGTTGGTGGCGCGCGCCAGCGCCTCGCGCGAGGGCGCCGCGCTCAGGTGATAGGGCTTGTAGGGGAAGAAGTTGCGGCCGCGCTGTTCGGGCGCAATGTCGCCTTCGCCCTGGTCCTTGCGCCGCTCGGCCGCGAGCCCCTTGGTGAAGCCGCCCGGCGGCATGATGCGGAAGAATTCGACGTCGGCATGCGACGAGATGAGATTGCCCCAGCCCTTATCGCCGATTTGCAGCCGGTCGATCTCCTCGAACGAGCGCGAGCCGTCGGGGAAGAACCCTTGCCGCGCCTTGTCCTGCGGCGCGCCCGGGAAGGCGCATTCCTCCTCCCACGCCGAGCCGTCCGCTTGCCGCGCCATGTAGGGCAGCGGATAGAGACCGTCCTCGGGGCGGAGTTCGATGGCATAGACCGGCTTGTCGCCCGGGCCCTGGCGCTCCTTGTGGAAGCTCCCCTCGCGGTCGACATAGCCGTCGGGCGGCCCATAGAGTTCGGCCGCGTCAGCCTCGAGCGGATGGGCGCTGAACTGCTCGACATAGACGGTGACGGGCGCCGCCAGGCGCTGCGCGCGCAGCACGTCGAAGCGCGCCGGGCTGCCGTCTTTATTGGCGACGAGCTTCAGCCCGTGCTGGGCGCGCGCCTTGTTCGAGGTGACGAGCGGCGGCGTGTTCTGGATCGTCGCGGACGGGCCCGCAAGATGGGCAATGCGCGCTTTCGCCATGGCACTGGTCCTCCCTCAGGATTTCCTGATATTAGTCTCGGAGCGATCAATTCGCGAGGGAGGACGCCGTGGAGAAAGAGTTCATCAACCCGCCGCAGCTCTACAAGCATCCGAGCTATTCGCGCGTCGTCACGATCAAGGGTCCGTCGAAGTTCATCTTCATCGCCGGCCAGACCCCGTCCGACGACAACTACCAGCCGGTGGCGAAGGGCGACTACAAGAAGCAGTACGAGCGCGTGATCGAGGGCCTGACCATCCAGTTGAAAGCCGCCGGCGCGACCTGGGACGACGTCGTGGTGCGCCGCGTCTTCACGCTCGATGTCGATGCGCTGCAGAAGGCGCTGCGCGATCCCACCACCAAGCGGCCGGAAAACAGCGAGCACCCGCCGACCAGCACCATGATCGGCGTGACCCGGCTCTCCAACCCCGACTTCCTCATAGAGATCGACCTGATCGCGATCACCAACGCGTGACGGGGTGGGATGGCGCGCTCAAGCCCGCGCTTCCGCCCTCGGCCTGCGCTCGCCGCGCAGCGCGTCCGCGTGGTTGCCCTTGGTGACGGGACCGACCGCGTCGGCGATGCGCACCCAGCTGTCGCCGCCATCCTCGCTCGAATGCACCAGGCCTTCGGTGTCGCCGACGAAGAGGGCATAGCCGCCGGGATGGACCGCCATGGTCAGCGCCTCGATATTGGCGCGCGGCGGCACGTCGAAGCCGCGCGGCACCGTGTCCCAGGTCTTGCCCAGGTCGCGGCTGCGCGCGATTGCGGTGTCGGCGACGTGGGTCGACATCCAGAAGCCGGGATGGAACTTCGCGCCCGACATGAAGAGGGTGCGCTCGTCGGGCGACAGCATCATGTGGTCCGGATAGGCGATGCGGAATTCCTCGCCGGTGAGGCGCTCCCATTTTTCGCCGCCGTCGTCGCTGCGATAGAGGCCGACGCCGGTGGTCATGAACACGGTCTCGGGGCGCGACGGCACCAGCATCACCTGGTGGATGTCGCGATAGGCCCGGTCGTCGGGCCGCGAATAGCTGTCGAGCTCGCGCCAGGTGCGGCCGCCGTCGCGCGTCTTCAGCAGCGCGCCCTGCTCGATCGCGGCGTAGATCCAGTCGGGATTGCGCGGATCGACCACGATCATCTTGGTGTGGGCGATGCGCGGCGGCGCTGGGAAGGTCCAGAATTCCGTCCCCGGCACTTGCCGGATCGACGGCATCTCCTCCCAGCTCTTGCCGAGGTCGCGGCTGCGGAACAGCGAGGCGGGCTGCGTCCCGGCATAGAGCGTGATGCCGCCGTCGCGCGCGTTGGCCGCGATCGAATAGACGTCCTTGATGGCAAGGCCGTTATTGCGCTGCTCCCAATGCGCGCCGCCGTCGGCACTATAGAAGACGCCGTCGCCGTGCGTGCCTGCGAAGACCCCGGCCTGGCCCGGCACGGTGGTGAGCGTGGTGGCGTGGGTCTCGGTCAAGGTCGTGCCGGCGGGGCGCCATTCCGCGCCCGGGGCACTGCGCTCCAGCACGCTGACACCCTTCGAGGTGGCGACCAGCAAGCGCGAGGGCGCGCTCTTGCCATCGAAGCGGTTCATGCCGTTGGGGGAAAGACATGCAAGCATCGGCGTGGCTCCTCTCTTGGACCTCGAGATGCGGATGGCCTCCAGCGTAGTCCATCGCCGGCAGAGGGACAACGGCCCAGAGCGGCGCCTCTACCCCATGGTGGGGTCGAGCACGATCTTGCCCATGCCCGGGTCGGCCTCGATCATGCGGTGCGCGTCGGCGGCGCGCGATAGCGGCAGAACGTGCGCGATCTGCACCTTGATCTTGCCCTCGGCCACGGCGCGGTAGCATTTCGGCACGTCTTCCGCCTTGTGGCCGGGCATGCCGCGGATGGTGATGCGGTGGTCGTAGAGGTGGAAGAAGTCGATCATGACGTTGGGCCCGCCATGGGCGCCCGCGGTCACCAGCCTCCCGTTATATCCCAGCGCGTGGAACGCCTTGGGCAGCACTTCGGGATTGGCGATATTGTCGTAGAGCACGTCGACGCCCTTGCCACCGGTGATCTTCATCACCTCGTCCAGCAGATCATGCGTCTTGTAGTTGATGCCGTGGTCGGCGCCGAGCGCCACGCCCGTCCGCACGCGCTCGTCGGATCCTGCGGTGCAGATGACGCGCGCGCCGACCACGTTCTTGGCGATTTGGATGCCGACCGTGCCGAGATTGCCGCCGGCGCCCATCACCAGCACCCATTCGCCCTTCTGGAGCCGCGCCTCGTTGCACAAGAGGTTCCACGCGGTGGGGCAATGGCGCAGCGCCACCGCGGCCTCGTGGAAGCCGAGTCCCTCGGGCAGGTGATCGACGGCGCAGGCGGGAACGCATACCATCTCGGCGAAGCCGCCCGGGCGCCTGATCCCCATCATGCCGCGCGGGCCGTCATAGTTGGCTGCGTTCTCGTCGCACGGCTCGAGCGGCATGGTGCCGGCGGCGGCGACGCGCTCGCCCGGCTTGAAGCGCGTCACGCCGTCCCCCAGCGCATCGACGAATCCGGCGCAATCGACGCCTGGAATGAGCGGCAACTTCGCTTGGCGCTGCGGCTGCTTGCCGGCGCGCAGTGCGACGTCGAGCACGCGGTTGACGGTCGCTGCGTGGACGCGGATGCGGACCTCGCCGCGTCGCGGCACGGGCAAAGGCAACTCCTCGTATTTGAGGACGTCGGGGGGGCCGAACTCGTGGAAGACGATGGCCTTCATCGCGGTCTCGCTGCGTCGATCCAGGGCGGCGCATCTTGGTGCGCCGGCCTTGCGCGATCAAGGCGCGGCTCTATCTCGCGGCGCGCCGGCAGTGTTAGACTTCGGCAAAACCGGATCGAAGTGGAGGCTGCGCCATGGACTTCGGCTATTTCACGCTGAGCGACAACCACTACGACAACAACACGCGCGATGCCAATACCTTCGTCGCCGACATTTTCGACGAGGCGATTTATGCCGAGGAGGTCGGGCTCCATTCCGCCTGGATCGGCGAGCATCATTTCAGCTCTCTGGGCGTGCTGTCCTGCCCCGACATCGTGCTCGCCTACGTCGCCGCGCGCACCAAGCGCATCCGGCTCGCGCCGGCGGTGACGGTGCTCCCGCTGCATCATCCGATCCGGGTCGCCGAACAATGGGCCACGCTCGATCTCCTGAGCGGCGGGCGGGTCGATTTCGCCGCCGGGCGCGGCTACGACCGGCGCGAATACCAGCCCTTCAAGGTCTCGTTCGACGACAACCAGCCGATCTTCGAGGAAGGCATGGAGATCGTGCGGCGCCTGTGGCAGGCGGACGAGCCCATGTCGTGGCAGGGCCGCCACTACCAGTTCGAGAATGTTCGCATCACGCCCAAGCCGATCCAGCGCCCGCTGCCGGCCTATATCGGCTCGTTCTCCAAGCCGTCCATCGAGCTGGCGGCGCGGCTCGGCTGCGGCCTGATCGTGGCGCCATTCGCCGCCGCCATGACCTTCGGCGGATTGAAGGAGGTGGCAGCGCTCTACCACGAGACCTGCGCCAAGTACGGCAAGACGCCCGGCCGCCTCATGTGCAGCTATTTCACCCATTTTGCTGACAACGCGGCGCAGGAGGCGGCAGCGCGGGCGCGGCAGATCCGCTACTACAAGGAATGCGTCATCCCCGCCTTCCCGGGCGATCCCGCCAGCGCGCCGCCGAGCTATCGCTACTTCATCGGCATGGTCGAGCGTCTGAGGAACGCGCGGCCCGAGGATTTGACCGACAATTCCGTGCTGCTGGGCTCGGCATCACGCATCGCCGAAACGCTCGCCAAGGTCCAGGCTGCGGGCTTCGACGAGGTGATCCTCTATTTCAACGTCGGCATCAAGCCGCACGCCCAGGTCAAGGACGAGATGGCGCGCTTCATGAAGGAGGTCGCGCCCCAGTTCCGATGAGGTGTCCCGACTTCTAGGGTCAAAACCTAATCAACGGCGGCTCCGGGCAGCGTGTTTCGATCCTTCTCAGTCGCGCGTTCCGGTGCATAAATCAAGAAATATGCACCAAGCTCGGATCATTGCATCCGGCTACACGACGTCGAAGATTGCCTCGACATTTCGCGTTCGTGCAATGAGGGGAAATCCGAGGCTTCCTCTCGCGCATCTCACTCGTAGCGCAGCGCCTCGATCGGGTCGAGGCGTGCCGCCTTGCGCGCCGGGTAGTAGCCGAAGAAGATTCCGACCGCGGCCGAGAAGGCGAATCCGCCAAGGATGGCCGTCGGCGAAATCGGTGTGGGCCATCCCGCAATGGCCGAGATCGCCTCCGACACTGCGATCCCGAAGACGATGCCCGCCACGCCCCCGACGAGACTCAGAAACACAGCTTCGGCGAGGAACTGCAGCAGCACGTGCAGGCGGCGCGCGCCGATCGCCATGCGCAAGCCGATCTCGCGCGTGCGCTCGGTCACCGAGACCAGCAGGATGTTCATGATGCCGATGCCGCCGACGAGGAGCGAGATCGACGCCACGGCCGCGAGCAACAGCGCCATGACCTGGCTGCTGCCCTCCGCGGCGCTGGCGATCTGACTGAGGTTGCGCACGGCGAAGTCGTTGACGTCGCCCGGCCTTATTCGGTGTCGGCGCACCAGTGTGGTGGTTACCTGCTCGATCGCCGACTGAACCTGGGTCGGACTCCTAGCCTGGATGTAGATCTGGTTGACGAAGCCGGTCAGGCGGGGCTGGATGCCATAGGGATTGGGCTGCGGCAGAAAAATCGCGCTTGTCGATGCCGTTTGCGTCGGCGCCGCCACGCCGAGCACCTTGGTCTCTGCCGTGCTGAACGGCACCATGACGAGGTCGTCCTGATCTTGGCCATAGGTCGATTGGCCTTTGGCCACGAGGGTGCCGATGACGCGCAGGGGCACGCCCTTGACCAGCATGACGGCGCCGAGCGGATTGTCGGAGGGCGCAAAGAGCTGGTGGAGGACGGTCTGGCCGATCACCACGACAAGCGCGGCGCTGCTCTGGTCTTCGCGGCTGATCGCGCGGCCGGCGGCAATCTGCCAATTGGTGATCGGCGGGTAGTTGGCGGTGACGCCCTGGACGGCGGTCGTCCAGTTCTGGTTGGCGTATTCGGTCTGGCCCGTCTGCCGGATCAGGTAGGCGACCTGTCCGACAGCCTGGTCCTCGCGCCGGATCGTCTGGGCATCGCTCACGGTCAGGGTCGAGGCGCTGCCGGCGCCGCCGCGGGCGCCTAAGCTCGTCACCGCACCCGGGACGACGACGAGCAGGTCGGTGCCGAGGCTTTCGAGCTGCTTGCGCACGGCATCGTTGGCGCCTTGCCCGATGGCTACCATCGCAATCAGTGCGGCGACGCCGATGAAGACGCCGAGCATGGTCAGCGCCGACCGCATCATGTTGCGCGCGAGCGCTTGCATGGCGGCGGCCAAGATCATCAGACCGAAGGCCCAGGACAGCGGCGCTCCGTTCCTCATTTCCACGTG
This sequence comes from Allostellaceae bacterium, assembly GCA_035604615.1. Lineage (GTDB taxonomy): Bacteria > Pseudomonadota > Alphaproteobacteria > ATCC43930 > CGMCC-115725 > DATJLY01. The sequence goes on from DATNID010000078.1 coordinate 72,814, forward strand.
GGCATGCGGGTGAAAGATCGACAGATCCGTCCCCGCCGGCGGCGGTGTCTTGGGGATCGTGGACGTCTTGCGCTCGTCGGTGAGGATGCGGCCATCGCGCATCGTCACCGTGCGGTTGGCATAGGCGGCGATATCGGATTCGTGCGTCACGAGGACGATCGTGACACCTTCCTCGCGATTGAGTTGCGTCAGCGTGTCCATGATCTCGTGCGAGGTGCGGGTATCGAGATTGCCGGTCGGTTCGTCGGCAAGGAGCAGGCTCGGCGAATTGATCAAGGCCCGCGCGATCGCGACCCGCTGCTGCTGGCCTCCGGAGAGCTGGCTCGGTGTGTTTTCTGCGCGATCGCCGAGCCCGAGGCGGCCCAAAGCCTCCTGCGCGCGGGCAAAACGCGCCTGGCGACCGGACTTTCCCTCATCCGAATAGAGCAGCGGCAAGGCCACGTTTTCCAAAGCGCTCGTGCGCGACAGCAGGTTGAAGCTCTGGAAGACAAAGCCGAGCCGCTCGCTGCGGATGCGGGCGAGCTCGGGCTCTGGGAGCCTCGCGACATCGATGCCGTCAAGCAGATAGCGGCCGGAGGATGGGCGATCGAGGCAACCGAGGATCGACATCAGGGTCGACTTCCCGGAGCCTGACGATCCCATGATGGCCACGAACTCGCCGCGCTCGACGGTGAAGTTGACGCCACCGAGCGCGTGAACGTCGATGTCGCCGACATGATAGGTCCGCGTGACGCCTTCGATCGCGATGACCGGATCGGGCATTTGCGGTGCCGCCCCGCTAAAGTCGCGGCAGCGGGACGGAAGACCGGCCGCTCCCGCCGGCGCCGCCCTGCTGTTCGGACAGGATGACCTGATCGCCGGGCTTCAGCTCTCCGCTGACGATCTCGGTAAAGCTGTCGTCGTCGAGCCCTAGCGTCACGGCAACGCGGACGGGTTTGCCATTGGCCAGGACCCAGACCTGCCCCTGTCGGGTCGCCGCGCCCGCAGTCTGCGAAGGTGCGGCGGTGGCCGTATCGGCAGGCGTGTAGCGGAGCGCCTGATCGGGCACCCGAATGACGTTGTCGCGCTGGGCGGTGACGATCTTGGTCGTGGCCGTCATCCCCGGCATGAGCCGCTGGTCGGGGTTGGCGACGGCAACCACGACATCATAGGTGACAACATTCTGGAGCGTTTGCGGCGCCTGCCGCGCCTGGACGACACTGCCCTCGAACGGAAGGTCGGGATAGGCCTCGACCGTGAAGCTCGCGGGGTTACCTTCCTTGACGTTCCCGATGTCGCTCTCGCTGACATTCGTGTCGACTTCCATCTTGGTGAGATCGGTGGCGATCAGGAACAATGTTGGCGTCTGGAGGCTCGCCGCGACCGTCTGCCCCTGCGTCACATTGCGCGATACCACAGTGCCGTCCACCGGCGAAATGATATTGGTGTAGTCGAGGTTGACCTGCGCGCTCGCGAGTTGGGCTTCCCACTGCTGGATCGTCGCCTGGTCGAGGATGATCTGAGCCTCCCCCTGATGGTAGACGCTCAGCGACTGGTCGGCAGTGTCCTGGGCGATCGATTTTTGCCGCGCCAGCAAGGCGGTGCGTCCGGAATTAGCCTTGGTGTATTCGAGATTCGCCTTGTCCTTTTCAAGCTGCGCCTGGGCGACCGCCAGGTTCGCCTTAGCCTGGTCGACCACGGCCTGAAAGGAGCGCGGATCGATCTTGGCGCAGATTTGCCCCTTGGTCACTTTGGTGTTGTAGTCGCATTGCAGCTCCTGGATGATGCCGGATACGGCGGTGCCGACGATGATCGTCAGCACCGGGTTGATCGTCCCAGTCGCCGTGACGGTTCGCGCAACCGTACCGCGCGTCACCGGCGTCGCCGTGTAGTCCACCGCACCGGTGCGGGTAGCGATCCACCATGCCGCCCCGGCCGAGGCCGCAACGAGGAGTAGCAGCGACAAGGCCAGCCAGCGGCGACGGCTCCGCCCCCAAAGTCGATGCCGCGCCGGCACCGCCTGAGACATCGGTGACGTCGGCTGCCGCAACAGCGGCCTCGTTCCGACTTGGTCGTTCATCAACCTGGGTCTCCAAGAGACGTGGTTTAGGATGCTGTAAGGAGGGCTCGGCCGCCTTGATCTAGCTCAAGGGTCGCTCGAGGGTTTGCCGGCCGAGAAGCCTGCCGCGTGGGGCGAGCACGCCAAAAGGGCGACAAGATCGAATGCGGCTCGGGTACCTGATGACCGTTTTGGCCACCTGAGCGAGGGCGATAGATCCGACATGGGTCTGCAACACCCGTCCCGCAATGTCCGAGTCACGTCCGATGATGCACCGACAGCGGCGGCAAAGCGGAACTGGCCATTCAGCGTGCCGACCGCGCACTTCGCTTGAGCCTGATTGGCCTATCGGGCACTCGCTCCCACCAGGCGATCGTGATCGCAAATTTCTTGCTCGGACGCTACAAGGATGGATGTCCGGGTGGGACGCGTCGGTGAGGCTAGAAAGACCGCTGCGCGTGTGCTTGCGCCCGAGCCGGATTTCGCGCTTCGCAAATTCGAAGCCAGATTGCCCGGGCCGCGCTTGAGCGCGCGGGCCAGCACCGTGTTTAGCGCGACGATCCCGTCGATCTGGTGCTCGGGCCGCTACTTGCGAAGGTAAGTGACGCTCTCAAGCCGCAAGTCGGATTGGGGTCGATAGCACCGGCCCCGCGATGCCCCCAATATGTCTGACATGCTTCGAAAGCGGCCGCAAAGCGGACATCGCAGCACTTCGCATTCGTGCCGGATGCGGACGTTCGCGAATGCCAAAAAAATGCCAAAACGAAGTCCCCGCACAGGCGCGGAAATCCGTCACTTTGCGATAGCGCGTATCCGCTTGCAGAACCTATGGATCGCTGCGTCGATCCGTTGATTGCTCGACGCTGGCGAAAATCGCGTTCGTCGCATGATCTTGTCGACGGCCCTGTCGCGCGGCATCCGTTCAAAAGGGACGCGACGCTCAAGCGGGAGTTCATTTCCGACAATTCGTTCGGGAGTTTCGATATTCCGTGCAAATTGGGTCGTGAAGGAACCAGAAAAGGCGCGAGGTGTGATCCAACTCACGCGGCAAATCACCAGTTTCCAATATTCTTCGGCTCGGGGGCGGGGATGCTTGCGGTCGTGCGATTCTCTTTTGCCGCAGGCGGCAACGCCGCTCACTACGACCGGGCATACATCATGGGAAAACGTGCCGAACACGATCTCAAGGCGGGCCGCAGCCTGATGACGCTCGGAATACGTCTTATTATGTTCAGCCTCTTCATCGCGCTCGTCCAGATCCTCCTGTGGCTCTGCCAGGGCGAATGGACGCCGTGCAATATGAGCGAACTCCTTCGATGGATGGGCGCGAAAACTCCGGCTTCAGACGTGCCGGGCCTTCGATCGATCCTCGATTGGGTTCTGGCAATACCGCTGAGTGCCGAGACGGCCGCGACCGGCCTCGCAATCGCATGGATCGGCGCGTCCAACGCAGAGGCCGCGCCGAACGCTGTCAATACCACGAACTGACCGTCCTGGCCCCGGTGGGAGCGCAGCGCCATTTCGACGACGATTGGCTCACGTCATCGCTTAATTTGTCTGCGAAATTTTCGCGCATTTGCAGCGCTTCGGTCACCTGAGCTGTAACAATTGCCCGCCTCGAAGGGCTGGCCTGTCGATCTCAAGGTGCCGTTAATGAATAGCGGCGATGCTGTTGACCCGCGGTTAGGCCCGTTCATCCCTGCTGGAGGCCGACGACGCCGTCGATCTTTCATAGCCTTTGGCCGCCCGTCGCGGTGACAACTTTACATTGGTTCTTCGATGGTTCGCGTTCCACAACGCAATTTATCGCGATGATCGGACGCGTGCAGTGTCCTGGCGCCTCTCTTCGCCCCGGCGAAGGCACGTGGGCCAA